>CAXSHW010000007.1:0-18499 GCA_964237245.1 uncultured Pyrinomonadaceae bacterium | reverse complement strand
CTGTGCGCGTGAACACGAACGCGCTTCCGCACAGGAAAATAAACAGAACGACGAGTTTAATTTTTTGCTTCATAAATTTATTTTTACAGAACTTTGACAGTAACCGTCGGCGCGTTTTTGGCGGCTTGATTTATCATTCCTTTGTCAAAAGTCAAAAGTTCGACGATTCGGGTTTTTGTTAAATCTTCGGCGAGCGCGATGTAAATAGAATCTGCGGAGCGACTACAGCCATAGCCGTTTTGAATTTCTTTTGCGCGTTTGACAAATCGAGCATCGTTCGGTGTTTGCGTAACTTTCATTTGGTCCAGAAAATTCTCGATTGCTTCGTCATAGCTTTTCGGCGTAAGCAAATTGTTTTGAAGTTTCTGACATAAAATATACAAAACTTCTGCCACAACGATATCGGGCGCGAAAAACTCCCAACCGTTTTTCGCATAATTTTCCAACGCGAACTTTGCTGTCGTCGCCATCGGTTCTTTTGAACAAACGGAAATAATTATGTTCGCGTCGGTAATCAGAGCTTTTGGATTATTCATCGGACTCATCGCCGAACATTCCTCCAGAACGCGCTTCACGAATCATTTTGAGCGTATCTTTGCCGGAACTTTCAGGCATATTCTTGTGTCGCTCCTTAATTTTGCGAAGTGCTTCGAGCATTCCTTCGTTCGGTGTCGGCGTTGACATCGGTTCATCGTCGAGAACAGTTACGCGCAGTTTTTTACCGACCAGACTTTTCGCGTGTTTGGTGATTTCTTCCCAAGTGCCTTCTAAAATTTGTGTCGCCATAATACTCCGATTTTAACACAGAAGTTTTTATGAATTTACTTCTTTCGGCGGCGCAATTTTCATCAAAACAAAATGAACGATAAATGAAACGCCGAAACCGACAAACCAGGCGTAATCATACAAAAATCTGAGAGGTTCAATTATCAAACCAATCCACGCGAAAAAGCAACCCAAAATCGTGGCGACAACCGCCCGCCAATTCCAGCCGCTCGCGTATCGGTAAACGCCGCGCGTTCGATACAAATCGCCGAGATTCAAATTCTTTCGTCGGACGAGCCAGTAATCCGCAATCAAAACTCCGGCAATCGAACCGAGTCCGCCCGAATATCCCAAAAGCCAACTGAAAATATAACCGTTCGGATCGGCGAGAAGTTTCCACGGCTGCATCAAAATCCCGACGATTCCGGTAATCAATCCGCCCGTGCGAAACGAAATAATGCGCGGGAAGGCATTAGCGAAATCGTTTGCCGGAGAAACGACGTTGGCGGCGATGTTGACCGACAAAGTTGCAACGATAATCGTGAACATCGAAACGGCGACGACGAGCGGCTGCGAAAACTGCCCGACCAATTTTACCGGGTCCCAAAGCTCGTCCGGTTTCATCTGCGGAAAAACGACGACCGCCGCCGACGTAATTAAAATTCCCATCGCGGCAAACAAAACCATCGTCGTCGGCAGCGCGACAATTTGCCCGACGGCTTGTTCGCGCTGGCTTTTGCCGAAGCGCGTAAAATCCGGCATATTCAGCGAAAGCGTCGCCCAAAATCCAATCATCGCCGTCAAACTCGGTATGAAAATCTTCCAAAATTCGCCGACGGTTTTGAATTTGTCTTCTTCGTGCAAAAGAAATCCAACGCCGCCTGCATGATACAAAATCCAGATTAATAAAACCGCCGTCATCACAAGGACAAACGGCGCAGCCCAATTTTCGACTTTGCGTAAAAGATTCATTCCGCGATAAACGATTACGATATTCATCGCCCAGAAAATCAGAAACGAAAGCCATTCGGTCGGCGTGTGTCCGCCAATCGCGCCGCCCAAAATCGTGTTCCAATTCGGTATAATCGAACTTAAAAAAATATGAATCGCCTGCCCGCCGATCCACGCCTGAATACCGAACCAGCCGCACGCGACAATCGCCCGCATCAACGCCGGAAGATTCGAGCCGTAAGTGCCGTAAGCAGCGCGCGCGAAAACCGGAAACGGAATGCCGTATTTCGTTCCCGGATGCGAATTAAGCAAAATCGGCGCAAGCACAATCACATTGCCGAGCAAAATCGTCAGCAACGCCTGCCACCAATTCATTCCGGCGGAAATCAAGCCCGAAGCCATCATATAAGTCGGGATGCAGTGCGCCATCGAAATCCACAGCGCGGCGTAGTTGTAGGTCGTCCAATTGCGCCGCTCGACGGGAACGGGCGCGAGGTCTTCGTTATACAGCGGCGACGTTTCAATTTCCCGCAACGCTTCGGCTTGCAGTTCGACGCGACCGTCTGTGTGCTTGATTGTTTCGGAATTTATCATATTGTAATTCGATAAATTTGTTCTGTTTGCCGTCGGCTTTCAGGTCATTATTGCGTCGGCGGCATTTCCTGATTTATCGGCGACGGCTGAATCCAGGCGGCGAATAAGCCGATGTTGTTGCTGCCGTATTTGACCCACGCGAAGCCGTCTTCGCCCCAATCTTTGCTCCACGAATTTTTGATGAGCCACGCTTGTTTCGCATCGTCCCAGCCGATGAGCATTACGACGTGGTTAAGCGAACGGTTATTTTGACCGTTGAAAACACCGCTTTTGTAAACGCTGAAACAATGGTCAGCCCATATCGGCGCGGCAATCGGACCATATTCGATGAGCGCGGATTTAAGTTGCTCGACCGAAGGCATTTTATCGAACGGCTTGTTGACGTAACCCCACGCCAACGCGCGGTCTCCGGCGGTCAATTGTAAATCGGAATTTTTCATCAAACGCGGCGCGGCATCGGGACCTTTGAGCGGAACGACTTGAATTCCGCCGCGTTTGACGGCGCGATTTTTCAAAGGGTCGGTGCAGATTGATTTTCTGCCTGTATATTCTTCAATGAACGTCACTTCATCCTTGTCCCAAACCAGACGGTCGGGAATATGCGGAACGTGGCTGTTGACCATAAATGCGAACGCGCTGCCGTGCCAGCCGGCGGTGCAGTCGCCTTTGGTTTTGCCGATGCAGTTGAGCAATTGCTGGACGGACGGCTGCCGTCTGTAATAAGAGTTTTCGGGAACAATCTGTCGTAATAAAGTGTCGCCCGTTCGCAGTTGTTCGAGTTCCCAACTGCTCCGATAAACCGCCACCGAAGCGAACGCCCAGCAGCTTCCGCATTTTCCCTGATTCATCACCGTTCCGACTTCCAATCCGCGCGTCCGCCAATCGAATTTCGGAAGTCGCTGCCAGTCGTTTGTGTCTTGGAGGTCTTTGAATTGATTGTAAAGTCGGATGTCTTCGGCGAGATGTTTCCGCGCGATTTCATTGGTCGTTTTCCGCAAAGCTTCTTCAGGAGTTTGTCCTCTCAGACGATATTTCTGGAATCTCAGCCATTCTTCTTCGGTGCTTTTTCTTCGCGTTTCCCGATAATCTAAAAGCTGTTTCTGAAGACCGGCAACTTCCGGCGAACTCAAGTCGTCGGTGTCGGGAATTGCAAGGTCTCCCAATAAAACGGTTTCCTGCGTTTTCTCAATCGCGCCGCGACTGGCGCCAACTCCGCCGCGCTGCCGCGCTGATGTTTCGCGCGCGGCGGGCTTGAGACCAAAAGGGCTGTCGCCGATTTGATAAGTCGGACTTTCCTTAGCCGAATTTTGTTCGCACGAACAGAGTTCCTGCTCGGTCGGCTTCGGCTTTTTGGCATCCGCCGTTTTGGAAGCGTCGCAAGTTTCGATTTGTTGAGAAGTTACAAAAACCGGTTTTGTCAAAACTGCTATTCCCGCGATAAAAGCGATAATCAATAGTTTTTTGATTTTCATACAACCTCCTGTCGAAAAGTCGAGCGGACAAAACTAATAATCTGGAGCGGCGATTTGAAACCGCTCCGCGAGATGGATTTTTTCGTTCGTGATTTGTTAATTGTTGCCAATCGTAATATTACATTGGGATTTTTTGTCAATGCAGATGTCGCCGCAAGCCTGTTGTCCGGGTCCGCAACTGCCGCCGCCGCGCGTTCTGAGGTTGCTGGTCACTTTTCTGACGCACTTTGTTTGTTTGGTAATTGAAATTGCTCTGGCAACCAAAACTCCGCCGTTCAGCCAGCCTTCGAGCCTGACAGTTTTATTTTTGACGCTGACGTTGACGTGCGTCATTTGACTTTGAATTTTGGCATCTGCTTCGAGTTTTTCCTTTATCGTTTTAACGAGGTCGGCGTCGGTCGTCCTCGAACAATTAGTGCGGGAAGTTTGCGTTTTTCGGACTTTTTCCGGCGTAAAACATTTTGAAGCAAACGTATTGACCGACAAAAACAACATCGGGACGAACGCTGCCAATACTATTCGGGCGGTTGATTTCTTGAACATTTGGTTCTCCTTAATTTATTTGTAGTTAGTAATCATCGAAAGCAAGCTGTATCGAAGCTGCTTTCCGAAATAGATAAAACGATTGTCGGGCGACCAGGACAGGCTTGAAAAATAAAGTCTCGCGTCGTTGTTTGAGGTGAGTTTTCTGGTCTCGCCTCCGTTCAGACGCATCGTCCAAACATTGTCACTGCCGTCTTTGTTGGAAGTGTATGCTAACATTTTTTTATCCGAAGACAAATGAATATTATAGAGATAAGCCGAATCTAATTTTGCTATCCGGCGTTGTTCGCCGGTTTCCGCATTAACGCCGATGATATTGACCTCCGACGGCAATCCGGTCGGGTTTGTGTTGCTGATGTCGGCAAGAACTAACTCTTTGTCCGACGGCGACCAGCCGATTAATCTTTGAAATGTATCCGCTTGAAAGACGGCTTTCGTGTTTTTTGTTTCCGTGTCAATCAAAAATGTCGTGTAAAATTTTTTCCCGTCAGCGGAAGCATAGTCCGTCTTTGCGGAATAAGCCGTGCGCTTGCCGTCGGACGACCAAATCGGACAATAAACGAGCAAATTTGAATCGGTATTATTTGTCAGTTGAATGTTGTTTGAGCCGTCTGCGTCAACCAGCCAAATATTGAATTGTCCGTTGCGGTCTGAAATATAAGCGATTTTTTTGCCGTCGGGCGACCAGCTAAAACTGCTCGTTTGCGTGCGATTGTAAGGTAAAACGCTGTATTCGACCGGAGGTATTCCGTCGCCGGTCGTCAATTGTTTTTCTTCGCCGCCGGCAGCTTTGATTGTCCATAGATTAAATGTTTCGCCAGACACGCGCATAAAAGCCAACTGCCCGCCGACGGGCGACCAAACAGGCAGAAAACCTTCGGCGACAAGCTGAAAAGGCGGCGCGTCCGAACCAATCGTTTTGGTTAAAATCGCGCCGTAAAAAATCTTGTCGCCCTGACTCAGATTTTTTATTGACTGAAAAGCGGCAATTTTTCCGTCGGGCGAGATGTCAGCCCAAAGTTCGGCGTTGATGTCTGAGGCGAAAGGGAATTCTTCTCGCTTTTCGACGTTCACGCCCCACAAATCCGATTCTTCTTTTGACGAACCGTAGAGAATCTTCGCGCCGTTGGCGGAAACATCGAGCGCGAAAACGTCTTTGTCGCCAAAGGTGATTTGCGCCGGTTTTCCGCCGTTAATGTCCACCGCGAAAATTTGAAAAGTGCCGTCAACTTTCTGACTGTAAAGCAGACGTTTGCCGTCGGGATGCCAGACCGTATTTTTAATTTCGTTTGAAAGGCTGACGAGCTGCTTCGGTGAACCGCCGCGCGCGGGCATTTCCCAAACCGCGTATTGTTCGTTTTCAAACGTAACGTAACCGATGTGTTCTTCATCGGGCGAAATGCTGATGCTGCCGAAAACAAGTTTTGCCGCATCGAAATTCGTCAACTGCGCTGATTGTCCTGATTTAACGTCGAGCGCGAAAAGATTTCGATTCGCCGTGTAATAAATTACATTTTTTTTTGACCAGTATTTCAACATCATACTGCTGTCCGAAATTGTTTTGATAAAAGTCGGATTTCCGCCGAAGGAAGACGTTCGCCAGATGCCGGAAGTGCCGCTTCTGATTGAGTAGAAAGCAATTTCATCGCCGTTCGGCGACCAAATCGGATTTTGATTGCTGAATTCGTCTTTTGTAACCTGAACCGCTTCACCGCCGGAAATTTGTTTGACCCAGACGTTTTTCGTGCCGCTTTTGGTCGAAGCGAAAGCGAGCATTTTTCCGTCGGGAGAAAACGCGCCGACGCTGTAAATTTCGCCGGGCGCGTTTCGCCAATTGACGATTTCAACCGTATTCAAAACAGGCGTTTGGATTGTTCCGGTTTGATTGCCGTCTTTAAAAGCAAACCACCAAATCGCGCCAATCGCCAAACTTAACGCCAGAAAAATCGTCGCCGCGTGAACGAGCGAAAATCTTCGTCGCGCTGCCGGATTCGTCGCGTGAATGTCCGCCGCCGCAGTGTGCCGCATCATATCTCCGGCAGTCGTTCGCTGCGGATTCGCGGCAAATTCAATCTCTCTTCTGAGGCTTTTTATATCGTTCAGCAAATCTCTGGCGGTTTGGTAACGCTCGTCTTTGTTTTTCTTTAACGCTTTGCCGACAATGCGTTCGAGTTCGGCGGGCGTTTCGGGTCGGACTTGCGAAAGCGGCGGCGGATTTTCCGTTAGAATCGCCGCGATAACATCGCCTGAAGTCGGTTTATCAAACGGTTCTCGTCCCGCAAGCATTTCGTAGATGACAATTCCCAGACTGAAAATATCGCTCCGCGCGTCCAGCTTTTGCCCGCGCACCTGTTCCGGCGACATATAAATAAGCGTTCCCATCAACATTCCCGGCGTGGTCTGCGTCGGCATTTTGGCGAGCGTTTCGCCTTCGGTATCAACCGATCCGGCGGACAATCCCGTGAGTTTCGCCAGCCCGAAATCGAGAACTTTCACAATTCCGTCGGCGCGAATCATTATATTTTCGGGCTTCAAATCACGATGCAAAATTCCCGCCGCGTGCGCTGCCGACAGCGCGAAAACGGTTTGCGCGGCGATTTCGAGCGCGTCAGACAGAGACATTTCACCGCCGCCGAGTTTCTCGCGCAAAGTTTCGCCTTCGACCAATTCGGTCGCCAGAAAATGCACGCCGTTTTCCTCGCCGAATTCGTGAACGGTCAGAATATTCGGATGATTCAAAGCCGAAGCCGCTCTTGCTTCCTGTTCAAAACGACCGAGCCGCTGAACATCGGCGGCAAAACTTTCAGGCAGGATTTTGAGCGCGACTTTGCGATAAAGTTTCAAATCTTCCGCCAGATAAACCTCGCCCATTCCGCCTTTGCCCAGAATTTTTTTGATTTTGTAATGCGAAATTTCTTTGCCGGTCAGATCGGTTCGTTTTTCGCGTTCAAAAAACATTTCGGCGGCAAGCGATTCAGGAGTCGTATCAATAAATTTGTCAAAATTTTGTTCAATCGAGAGTAGAGATTCGACTTCCCGGCGCAAATCTTCATCCGCGCCGCAAAATTCCCTGAAAAAAGATTCGCGCTCGCCGGGCGCGATTTCCAACGCCGCGTGATAGATTTCTTCAACTTGTCTTAGTCGTTTAGCATCCATTCGATTTCTGTCTCACCGTTCGCTCATTAAACGTGAATACAGCATTGCTAATTGTTCACCGAAAAACTCTCCCGTTCCGCTTTTGCCGATTGGAGAGATGATTTTGTGTTAATTAATAATCGAGTCGTTTTCCGAATTCAACTTTCTATTTGAATAAACCCTACATCGCTAACAAATCAGGTGTTTTTTCTACATTATTCCGGCAGATTCATCCGTTTCAGCAAATCCTTGAATCGCGCATCGTCGCGCAGGCTGTCATAAATTGGGTCTGTCTTGACATCAAATATCAGCCGATTGCGTTCCTGCGCGGCTCTGTTCAGCCATGCGAACGCTTGTTCTTTGTCCGCCAGCCGAATATAGGCAATTGCGTAATTCATTGCCGGAACGTATTCGCCGCGTCTTGTTTTTTCGTTTAACCCTTCGAGTTTTTTCTGCCAGAGAAGGCGAACCGCGGCGTTAAAACCCGCCGCGGCAAAGTCGCGTTCGACACTCGCCGCTGTTTCATTTTTGCCGGTCAGAGTCAACGCTCTGCTCCATTCGGCGATGGCTTCTTTTTCCAGTCCTTTTCGCTCGTAAACATCGCCGAGAAGTTCGTGTGTGAAAGCGTCGTTCGGGTCGAGTTCGAGTATTTTTTGATACTGCTCGACGGCTCGGTCATAATCCTGCTTCCGGTAAAATATATTTGCTAAAAGACGATTATAGCGCACAGAAAGCGGTTCAAGTTCCAAAACTTTTTTCATCTGTGCGAAAGCCTCTTCCGAGCGTCCGTCTTCTATTAAAAACGCTGCATAATGAGCGCGCGCCTCCGCGTAATTCGTATTTAATTCAATCGCCCGCTTGAGTTCCGTTTCCGCGCCCGCTCTGTCGTAGTTGAACTGTTTGACGCCAGCCAGCGCGTTATAAGCGTCGGGCAGCGTATTATCTAAATCCAGTGCTTTTTTCGCTGCCGTTTCAGACTTTGCCCAATTTTCGTCGCTCGGAGGCAAAGAACCGTTTGCCGCGCCGAAACCGTAGTATTCCGCCAAGCCCGCGTAAGCCAGCGCGTAATTCGCATCAATATCTATCGCTTTTTGATAATAGTCGCGGCTTTTTTCAAATTCTTTCGCAGGAAATTTGAACCAGTAAAAACGACCTCTAAGATAAAGTTGATAGGCTTCCGCGCTTTCCGTATAATTCTTTGTTATTTTTAGCTGTTCAGCGCCAGCCAGTCTTATTTGCAGATTATTGGAAACGTCCTGTGCGATTTCGTTTTGTAGGGAAACAACATTGGAGAGTTTTCGATTATATTGTTTGCCCCAAATCTGATTTTCAGTCGCCGCGTCAACTAGCGAAAGATACAAAATCAAATCATCATTGTGCTGAACGACGCGACCATTGAGAACTGCCTGAACGTTCAAATCCGTGCCGATTTGTCGGGAATCCGTTTCTCTGCCTTTATAGCGGAAAACACTGCTCCGCGCTTTGACGGAAAGTTTGGGCAGTTGCGAAAGACTGTTGATAAGCGTCTCGGTCATTCCATCCGAAAGATATTCAACGTTTTGATTGCCGCTTTCATTGACGAACGGCATCACGGCGATTGATTCGATTTGTTTATTGGTCGGCGCGAAATATTTGTAGCCGAAGAACCCGCCGATGGCGAGCAACAAAACCAATAACCCAACCGCCGAATATTTCATTTTGGGACTATGTGAAACCGTTTGATTCGTGGTTGTCTGATGACTCTCATCCGCCGTCGTCGCTGGCAAAATCTGTGTTTTCGGCTCGGCTCTGTCCGGCGAAACGGTTCTTTCCAATTTGTCCTGAAACTCCAAATCCTGCCGCACGTCTTTCAAATCATTGCCGACATCCTTGATTGTTTGATAACGCTCGTCTCTGTTTTTTCGCAAACATTTGCCGATGATTTTTGATATTTCAGCCGGAACATCAGCATCGAGCGGCTTCGGCGCATCTTTCAGAATCGCGCCGATCATTTCCAACGCCGTTTCGCCTTCAAACGGCAGATGTCCGGCAATCATTTCGTAAAGCACAATTCCGAAACTGAAAATATCGGTTCGGGCGTCAATTTCCTTTCCTTTAGCTTGTTCCGGCGACATATAATTTGCCGTTCCGATTATCAAGCCCGGACTCGTGCCTTTGATTGCCGTTGCCGCTTCTGCGTCGGTTGAAGTTGGCGCGGACAATTTAGCGATTCCGAAATCGAGTATTTTGACCAATCCATTGCTGCGAATCATCACATTGTCGGGTTTTATGTCCCGATGAATTATCCGCGCCGTGTGCGCTTCTTCCAACGCCGAAGCAATTTGAATCGCAATCTCTAACGCGAATTTATAATTCGATAAATTGCTTTTCATATAATCGCTCAAAGTATTTCCATCAATAAATTCGGTAGCGATAAAATGCGTTCCATCCGCTTCGCCGATTTCGTGAATGGTAATGATATTCGGATGGTTCAGAGCCGATGCAGACTTGGCTTCACGAACGAAACGGCTCATTCGGTCGGCATCTTCGGCGAATTCAGGCGGCAGAATCTTCAACGCGACTTTTCGGTCAAGTTTGGTATCGTTTGCCAGATAAACTTCGCCCATTCCGCCCGCGCCGATTTTTCGAGCGATGCGGTAATGACCGAGTGTGTATCCTTTGGCTAAATTGTTTACGTTTTCGTCCGTCAAAGTTTTGGTATTAAATCTTGACACATTCGCCGCGTTTCAAAAATTGCCCGTCGCCCGCTTTTCCCGTGTGTGCGCCGTTTTCTATAACAACTTTTCCGCGTGATAAAACGGTTTCGACTTTGCCCTTAACCGTCCAGCCTTCGTATGAAGAATAATCCACGTTCATATGTTCGTGTTCAACGCCGAAAGTGTGTTCTTTTTCCGGGTCGAAAATCACGATGTCGGCATCGCTTCCGACGGCAATCGTTCCTTTTTTCGGAAACAGCCCGAACATTTTCGCGGCGGCGGTAGATGTCAGTTCGACGAAGCGGTTGAGCGAGATTCGATTTTCGACGACTCCGCCGTTGTAAATTAGCAACATTCGATTTTCCACGCCGGGCGCGCCGTTCGGAATGCGCGAAAAATCATCCTTGCCCAATTCCTTTTGCTCTTTCATACAAAACGGGCAATGGTCGGTCGAGATGACTTGCAAATCGTCCATCTTCAAACCTTTCCACAATTCCGCTTGATTGTGTTTTTCCCGCAGCGGCGGCGTCATCACGTATTTCGCGCCTTCAAAACCTTCGCCATAATCTTCGATTGAATGAAAAAGATACTGCGGGCAAGTTTCGGCAAACGCCGGAATGCCTCGGTCGCGGGCTTCGCGGACTTGGTTGAGCGCGTCGGTGCAGGACAGATGCACGATATAAACCGGCGATTCCGCCATCTCCGCAATCGCAATCGCGCGATGCACGCCTTCGGCTTCGGCAATCGTCGGGCGCGTCAAGGCGTGATATTTCGGCGCGGTGCGACCTTGCGCCAAAGCGCGTTTGATAATTTCGTTTATCACAATCCCGTTTTCGGCGTGCATACAAATCAAGCCGCCGCGATTTCCCGCCGCGCTCATCGCCCGAAAAATCGTCGCGTCGTCCGCCAAAAACACGCCCGGATACGCCATAAACAATTTAAAGCTCGTGATGCCTTCGTCCATCAAGCGATACATTTCCTTCTCGTCGCCGTCTTCAAACTCGGTCGTAATCAGATGAAAGCCGTAATCAATCGCCGTTTTTCCTTGCGCCTTTTGGTGCCATTTATCAACGCCCGCCGTCATCGCTTCGCCTTTGGTCTGCACGGCGAAATCAATAATCGTCGTCGTCCCGCCGAACGCCGCCGCCCGCGTTCCGGTAAAAAAATCGTCGCTCGATTCCGTCCCGCCAAACGGCAATTCCATATGCGTATGCGGATCAATGCCGCCCGGAATCACAAGTTTATCGGAAGCGTCAATAATTTTATCAACTTCCATTTCGAGCGTTTTGCCGATGACGGAAATCTGCTCGTCTTCGATTAAAATATCGGCGCGATAATCATCAACTGCTGTAACAATGCGCCCATTTTTGATTAGTGTTTTCATAAAATTTTAAGTTTTCAATCAATATGATAATTCAGCCAATCGAATTTGAAACGTCCGGTGTGGAATTTTCTCCGTAACCATTCCAAATCCTCTTCATAATCCGAAGCCGCTTCAACATTTCCTTGTCGTTTTTGTTTTTTGCAATGCGTAGCGAGAAAATCACGCAGTTTTATCAAGCGTTCTTCCGATTTTGGATTTCCCCATTCTTTTAAATAGTTTGGATAATGAGTTCGACAGTATTTGAGATATTCAGGCGAAAGTATGACGACAAGGTTTGAGTTAAAAACTTCCGTTAAAATTTCTTGTCGTTCTGAAACAGGCAAACCCCTTGTTTTGCCAACTGTATAATCCAAATGTTTCAAGACACCGATTTCAGGCGATTCGATTCGCAAATTTCCGCCGCTATTTCGAGAGACAGTTGTACTAACCCAATCAACCCAACGACTCGAAAGATATTCAAGCGCAGGATGACCTTCGGCAAAAGCGAGAGCAACTTCTTTATCATCAAACGGGTCTTTTCCGGTTATCCAATAAGCCCAAAACATTTCCTGCGAATAGATTTTTAAATTTTGCCCTTCGCGGTTGTCCAAAAGTTCATCGAGTTTCTCTTTGCTGTTTTCCCAATCTTCTCGCCCGATAATCAAAACATCTGTCTCGTCGCCGATGTTATAAACTTCCAACTCTGCAACTCTAAAAAGATAATCGAAATCGTCTTCGGCAAGCGGATTCGAGCCAACTGTCGAAATAGTATTCTCCGCGCAAGGCACAGCGGGAAAGTATTCTAAGAACCACTTTTCTAAAATTTCATTGTCTAGTGGAATTATCATTTTACTGTCCTCTTAAAATTTGTGTAATGTCCGCATTCGCCGGATCAACATCAATCATCAAATCGCCGCCGCGCCGTCCGACGTAATCTCGTGCGCCGTAATGCACGCGCCAGAGCCAAACGCCTTTTGCCAAATGCTGAGAGACGGTTATTAAACTTGCTTTCACATCAACACCCAACTCTTTCGCTTTGCGGTTCGCGGAAGCTAAAACCTGCGCCACCGAAACGGCGATTTCGTCTTGCAGAGTTTCATTGCTCAAAACTGTTGCCATAACTTTTACCTCTCAAAAATTTCTTTCGTTTTTCCAATCACGCTGAATAATCCCGAAGGTTCTATCAAATAGATAATTTCCTTTGAAATGACTAATTCGCCAAGATAAAATTCGCCTTTCAAGTCGAAATCATCCCGCACGGCGCGCACGTCGGTTAAACTCGGCTCTTGTTGAAAATCCTTTCCCGTGTTCGGATGCGTGTGAAATGACGCGGCAATATCTTTGCCGTTTGCAAAACAGTTTCGATGCAGCGGTAAAATAATTTCGTTCTGCGTTCCTTTTTCCCACCGCGCGACGCTCAGAAATCGGAAATCGTCAACGACAATAAAACCGCCTTCTTCGTGTCCGCCGGATATATTCGGCTCTGAATCTTGCCAAGCCTGTTTTAGTCCGGTAACTATTTCAGAATTTTGTAAAATTTCAGCCGGTGAAAATTTCATCGTTCGATTAAAATATCCGCTTTGTAATCGTCAACCGCCGTGACGATTCTTCTGTTTTTGATTAGCGTTTTCATAAAATTTTTCCATAAACTTCTGCGTTAATCCTCGCCTTCCAAACTCATTCCGGCGATTTTGTCGTCTTTCGTCAAAGTCATTTTGATCAGCACATTGACCGACGGATATTGCAGGCGATAGTGATAAACGCGATTGCCGTTTTCTTCCGTGCGGCTCAGAAGTCCGACGGATTCGAGTGTGCCGAAGGATTTTATCGTCGCGCCGATTTGTTTGGCGACATCGGGGAAAATTCCCGCGCTCATTTCGCTGGTGAAAATGTCGGGTTTAATCGTGCCGTCGGCAAATCGGCGCAAAACGGTTTTTAATAATTCGGTAATCTGCGGTTCTTTGTCTTCAATCGTTGAAACCGGCGGCGGTTTCAGTGCGGGATTGTAAATTTCCGCCACGCCGTGCGCGAGTTTGGTCGGATTTGCCTGCGCGAGATTGGCGAAAATGATGACGGCGAGATTGTCGTCCGGGAAACGCGCGTTAAAAGATTTGAAGCCCTGCCACGCGCCGCCGTGTTCGATGACCGGATGTTTATTTACTTCGCCCAACGCCCAGCCGAAACCGTAAGGATATGTTTTGCCGTCGTTTAATTTGACGGGCGACCACATTTGTTCGAGGCTCGATTTTTTCAGCAATTTTTCGCCGTCAAGCGCGGCATCCCATTTCGCCATATCGTCAACATTCAAATAAAGCGAGCCGTCGGCGGTCGTGTTCATCGTCGGCGAAACCCAATCCTGATTTTTGAGTTCGCCTTTGATAATTTGATAACCGGCGGCGCGGTTCGGCACGATGTCGGCTTCGGAAATAATCCGCGCCGTCGTCATATTCAAAGGCTTGAAAATTCTTTCCTGCAAAAAATTGCCGTAAAATTTGCCGCTCACTTTGCCGATTAAAACGCCGAGCATTTTGTAGCCGATATTACTGTAACTCCATTTTTCGCCAGGCTCGAAATCGAGCGGCAAACTTTCCGCCCGCTTGACGATTTCCGCTTCGGTGAAATCGCGCTGATAATCCGCCATCGGAAAATCGTTCGGCAAACCGGAAGTGTGAGTGAGCAAATGGCGAACGGTGATATTTTTCCAAGCGTCCGGCGCGTCCGGGAAATATTTCGTGATCTTGTCGTCGAGATTGATTTTGCCCGCTTCGACGAGCATCATCACGGCGGTCGCCGTAAACTGTTTGCCAACCGAACCCGATTGAAAAATCGTTTCCGGCTTGACTGCGACGTTTAATTCGACATTCGCCAAGCCGTAGCCTTTGGCATAAATCATTTTTCCGTCCCGGACAATCGCCAGCGAAACGCCCGGAATTTGCTGCTTCTCCATTTCGCTTTTGATAAATGCGTCAACTTTACTTTCGATTGAATTTTGCGCGAAAACGGACGCGGCGAGAAACAGCGTAATTGAAGCGAAAGCGAAAAATGAACGACCGATAATTTTTCCTGTTTTCATAATTTTAATTCAAAATTTATTTTTTGAAAATGAGTGAACCTTCACTCTAAAATTTGGACAGAATCTCCAGCCGTCAAAATTCCTTCGACCAGAACGGCGCAGTAAACTCCGGCGTTGGCATCGTGCAGTTGGGCGACCTTTTTTAGAATTTGCGGATTATGTTCGCCGGTTTCGGGGTCGAGCGAGATGGCTTTGCAGCGCGGGTCGCGTTCTAAAACCATAATTTCCGCTTTTTGTCCGATTCGCAGACGGCGGTTAATTAATTTGTCTTCGCCGAAGCCTTCGTCCGAATTTAGATTGAAATAGATGTTCGCCCGAAACCGCCGCTGATCAAGCGTGATGTTTGATTCGGTTTCGATTTGCCTGATGGTTTGCCGGCTGATGAGCGAAACCGGACGGCAGTCGGTCAACGCTCTGTCCGAACGCACAAGCGATAATTGATGTTCGCCGCGTAAATTTTCGCCGAGCATTTCGAGCAGTCCCGCCTCGTCAATCGAAAGAATTTTTCCCGACGCGGTGATAACGTCCAAATTAAAATCATCAGCATCGGCGTTGGTCGGCGTTACTTCCGGCACGATGCTCGCCGCTTCGTCCAAATTCGGCGGTTTCAACGATTTTTCAAAATGACGAAACTGCGGCTGACAGCGCAGCATTGCGGGCTGCACATTACCATTCAGATAAGGAAAACCTTTGCGGGCGGCAGAATCTTTAACCGCATAACAGCGGTCGCCGTAAAAACCGGAAAACCCCATAAACGCTTCGGGCAGTTTCTCGCCGCGCATACCTTTAACCGGATAACGCCACAAACTTTCGACTGTTCCGATTGTTGTCATAGTTTAGTTTTGGCTGATGATGTCGCCTTTGACGGGCGAATAATCGGTTTTCGTCCGAGAAACTGTTTGGAACATCAGAATTTGCCTGCGAAACACGCCAAATACACTAAAAAAATCAGAAATTGTTGGTTTTTTGATTTAACTTTTCGTATATTTGGCGGGCAAATATGCTTGTGTTATTTATCATTTATTAACTTCCGCACAGTTTCTTAAACAGCCGGTTCGATGATCGAAGGCATTTCGTCCGCCAATGTCGGTTTCGGTGCTTCCTCAGTTTCCTCGTCCTTTTTCTCCTGTTCGGCGAGAACTGTTCCGGCGGCATCGGCGATGCGTTCTTCGATGTTGTCGCTCGGCGCGTCGAGCGGGTGAACGTCGCCTTTGTGGTAAAAATAGGAATCCTGATAAAGTTCACGCAAAAATTTGAAAAACACTTTGGCGATGGCGATTGCCGGAATCGCCATCACGATGCCGAGCAGACCGAATAATTTGCCGCCGACGAGCAAGCCGAGAAAAACCGCCATCGGGTGCAAATTCAGACGGTCGCCCATAATGCGCGGCGTCAGATAATAACCTTCGATGCTTTGAACGGCGGCGAAAACGCCCAAAACGGCGGCGATTTGTCCCCAACTGCCGCCGTCGGCAAATGTAAATCCACAGGCGAGAACGATGCCGCTGATCGTGCCGACATACGGCACGGCGTTTAATAATCCGGCAATCAGCGCGATGCCCGCCCACGCCGGAACGCCGAGAAAATAAAACCCGACCGCGTAGCAGACAGCCATCACCGAGCCGATAAAAATTTGTCCGCGCACGTAGGATTCCAAAATTCTTCCCGACTCATCAAACAGCAATCGGAACGGCTCGCGGAATCGCGGCGGAATCAGTCTTTCCAACGCTTCGCGCCACCTCTGAAAATCTATCAGCAGATAAAAAACGAAAAACGGCACGAGAAACAAATCGAAACCGGAGCTGAGAACTTGCAGAATAAAAGAGCCGCCTCCTCCCGATGCTTTGACGTTTCCATTTTCGTCAACAGTCGTCGCCGTCGCAAGATTTTCGTTATAAAACGCGACCGGATCGCTCAGGAATTTTTCGATTTTATCGCCCGCCACCCGTTCCAGCGCGGGCGAATAGCGTTTCAGAAAATATCTCTGCCGCGCGGCATTTTCCGGCGTAAATTTTTCCGCAATCGCGCCGCCCGCCTTCGTCGTTTCCGCCCACAAATCGGGAATCACATAAGCCAGAAATGCCGTAATCACAAGCGTTACGAGCAAAATAGCGACCACCGCCGAAACCGTCCGCGAAAGTCCGCGACTTTCGGCAATCTGCACTATCGGATTGAGCAGAAAAGCGAGCGCGAACGAAGCCAGCACCGGCACGAGCGCGACGCTGCCGACGACGTAGAGAAAATAAAGAATCAAGACCGAAAAAACAATCGTCGGCACCCATCGAAACCACCAAATAGGCGATCTCTCTTCGGGCTGCTTCAATTTAAACCAGGGATTTTTCATATTTTTTACTTGCCTCAGGAGAGAAAAACTTAAAAATCGGAAAGTATAGAATTTTAATTTTTCATTACTTTCCGATTAATATTTACTCGGTTTTTTACGGGAATTAAACAATTACGAAGCCTTTATCGAGCGCGGCAATCAATTCGTCAACATTATCTTTCGTCGAATTAAGCATCATTCCGGTTCGGATGACATTGCCGTAGAGTCCGCCTTTGCCGATGAGAACGCCTTGGCGTTTGGTTTCTTCAAAAACTTTCAAAACCGCGTCGGGCGCGGGTTCTTTCGTCTCGCGGTTTTTGACGAGTTCGACGCCCTGCATCAAACCCATTCCGCGCACGTCGCCGATGATTTCGTATTTACCCTTTAATTCGTCGAGCTTTTCGCGCAGATAATCGCCGACAATTTTCGCGTTGGTTCGCAAATCTTCGTCTTCGATTAATTTGATAACGGCGAGCGCGGCGGCAGTTGAAACAGGATTTCCGCCGAAGGTGGCGAACGTCAAGCCGGGAAATTTGTCGGCGACTTCCGATGTGGCAATCGTCCAGCCAATCGGCACACCGTTACCCATTCCTTTTGCCGACGTGATGATGTCGGGCTTTACGTCCCAATGTTCGATGCCGAACCATTTGTCGCCTGTGCGTCCCCAACCCGTCTGCACTTCGTCGGCGATAAAAAGCCCGCCGTGTTCGCGCGTGATTTCTTCGACGCGCTCGAAATATCCGGCGGGCGGCACGATGAAACCGCCGACACCGAGAATCGGTTCAGCCATAAACGCCGCGATTTCGCCGGTCGTCGTCGTTTCGATCACGTCTTTGACATCTTCGGCGCACGCCAAACCGCAATTCGTCGGCGACAAATGCAGCGGGCAGCGATAGCAATACGGCGCGCGGGCGTGAACGATTCCGGCAACCTGCGCGGGCAACGGTCGCCACGTCGAATGTCCGGTTGATGAAAGCGCGGTTGCCGAACGTCCAGAATAACTGTGCCGCAGCACGACGATTTCCTGTCTGCCCGTCGCCAGTTTCGCCGCCATAATCGCCGTGTCGTCGGCTTCCGTGCCGCTCGATGTAAAGAAAGATTTCTTCAAATCGCCGGGCGCGATTTCGGCGAGTTTTTCCGCTAAATTCGATTGATTCGGATTCGCGTAGAGCGCGGACGTATGCGAAATTTTATTCAACTGTTCGATAATCGCCGCATTGATTTTCGGATTCGCGTGTCCGACGCTGACCGTTAAAACGCCGCCGAAACAATCCAAATAACGATTGCCCGCGTCGTCCCAAACGTATTCGCCCTCGCCTTTAACCAGCGCGAGCGGCTCTTGATAATAAGTGGCGACCGCCGGAAAAAGAAATTAACCGCAAGTGACGCGGGCGAGCGCGAAAGATTTTTAGATTTATCGTTTTGCGCGCGTGCGTTCGTCTACGGTTTCATAATTTGTTATTTGAAGCGGCAAAATTCGATTGCCGCTCGTTTTATTTCAATTGCTCGAACAAAAACGCATAGATGTCGGCGGTTTCTTCGTTTTGCTGCTTGCGCGACGAGCCGATGCCGTGTCCCGCGTCG
>CAXSHW010000006.1:71945-74599 GCA_964237245.1 uncultured Pyrinomonadaceae bacterium | reverse complement strand
CACGAAGGATTTTTCGGTTTCTTCGACTCGCGCCGGACGAATTCCCGGAACGCATCGCGTCGGTTTTGACGGAAACGCCGACCAAATTTTGCTCGAACATCTTGCGCGTTCACGCGAAGGTTTCGCGTCGGGCGCGATTCTGGCGGCAGAATGGATTGTCGGCAAAAACGGTTTTTATGAATTTGCGGAAGTTATGGACAAGATTTTAAGCAAACAATAGTTAAAAGCAGAGAATGAAATAATTTTTGGTGAAGTGGAAAAAGTCGCTTAATAAAAGTTTTATCATTCGTCAAATATGAACGCTTCACCAACTAAACGGCTTGTCCAACTTGATTTTCTCCGCGCCGTTGCGGTCATTTTAGTTATCGGCAACCATTGGACGATTTGTCCGCCGCAAACAAACTACTTGCTCAATAAAATTACAGCCGTCTGGTATCGAGGCGGTTGGGCTGGCGTTGATTTATTTTTTGTTTTGAGCGGTTTTTTAATCGCCGGTCTGTTATTTAACGAATACAAAAAACGCGGTGACATTGATATAAAAAGATTTCTCGTCCGGCGCGGTTTTAAAATTTACCCGGCATTCTGGTTTCTGATTTTAACGACGTTTTTCGTTGATATTTTTAGCGGTGAAGAGATTTGGCGCGGCGGCTTTTTGAGCGAATTGCTTTTCATCCAAAATTATCACGCCGGAATTTGGCAGCATACCTGGTCGCTCGCGGTTGAAGAACATTTTTATATTTTTTTGAGTTTGCTGTTTCTGGTTTTTCTGTTTCTCGGCAGAAATTCCGGCAAAAGCGCGTTTGATTTTATTCCGAAAATTTTCGCGGTTGTTGCAGTTGCTTGTTTGATAATGCGATATTTCACGGATGTTTATTTCGGATTTACATATGAGGTAAATATCGAACAGACGCATCTGCGATTCGATTCGCTTTTCTACGGAGTTTTCCTCTCTTATCTGTGGAATTTTCGCGGGTTGTCAGACCGCGAATTCTCCCGGAAAGATAAATTCTTCATTGGTTTGATTGGCATTTGCTGTTTCGTTCCGGTTTTTGTTTTTGAACTCGGAGAAACATTTTGGCTGCAAACAATCGGCTTGACGATACTGTATTTAGGCAGCGGATTTTTACTGCTCGCTCTACTGAAAAGCGATTTCGGCAACAGCAAATTTTTGTGTCGCGTCGCGGAAATCGGAAAGTATTCATACTCGATTTACCTATGGAATTTGCCGACACACGTCTGGCTGACGAAATTTACGAATCTGGCAGTCGAAAATTGGTTTCTCTACTGCATTTTGTATTGGACGGGAACATTTCTTTTCGGTATCGGCACGGCAAAACTCATCGAATATCCGCTTTTGCGCCTGCGCGACAAACTGTTTCCTCCGACCGTTTCCGCAATAAAAACCACTTGAAAGATTTTCTCTTCGCGCCCGCCGCAAATTAAAAAATCATTTGTCATCTGTGTTAATCTGTGTTCATCTGTGGACAAATTCTGTTTTAGTAAAAATCTATGACGATGAAAATTGATTGGATGCGCGGTTGCGGAACTGCTTTGGTTACGCCGTTTAGACGCGACGGCTCGATTGACGACGACTGTTTTAAATCGCTGGTCGAACGACAGATAAAAAACGGCGTGAAGATTTTAATTCCGTGCGGCACGACGGGCGAAGCCGTTACAATGTCGGACGAAGAAAAACTGCACGTCATCCGAATGGCGATTGAAATCGCGCAAAAATTAAAAGCGAAGGTCATCGCCGGAACAGGCAGCAACAACACCGCCGCGACGATTGATTTTACGCGCAAGGTTAGAGAATTAGGCGCGGACGGCGCGCTTGTCGTCGCTCCGTATTACAACAAACCGACGCAGGAAGGAATGTTCGCGCATTTCGGCGAGATTGCGAAATCGGTCAAGCGATTTCCGATTATGCTTTATAATGTGCCTTCGCGCACAGCGTCGAATATTTCTGCTGAAACTACTTTGCGATTGGCTCAGGAGTTTGAAAACATCGCGGCGACCAAAGAAGCGTCGGGAGATTTTTCGCAAATTATGGAAATAATTCAAAAACGCCCGAAAAATTTTAAAGTTTTTTCCGGCGACGACGCGACGACTCTGCCGTTAATTTCCATCGGCGCGGACGGTTTAGTTTCGGTTTGCGCGAACGAAATTCCGAAGGAAACTTCCCAAATGGTCGAAAAAGCTCTCGACGGCGCGTGGACTTCCGCCCGCAAAATTCATTACAAAATTCTGCCTTTGATGGAAGCCAATTTTATCGAAGCAAGTCCAGCGCCTTGCAAATTTGTAATGAAGGAAATGAACCTTTTGGAAGAAAATTTACGCTTGCCGCTCGTGTCTGTCACCGAGCCGACGCGGAAGAAATTAAGCGAGATTTTGAAGGAAATAAAATGACTTTACAAGAAAAAATAGAACAATTATTTATCAAAACGGAATTCGACGCGGACGACCACAAGATTTTCAGCGATTTCAAAACGGGTTTGCGCGAAGGCGCGATTCGTGCGGCGGAAAAAGACGAAAGCGGGAATTGGAAGGCGAATGTTTGGGTAAAACAGGGAATTCTCGCCGGTTTTAAGATGGGCGAGATAGTCACGATGTCTATGAGCGGCGAGAGTTTACAGTTTTTCGACAAAAATACTTAT
>CAXSHW010000006.1:68809-71935 GCA_964237245.1 uncultured Pyrinomonadaceae bacterium | reverse complement strand
CCCGGCGGTTCGACGATTCGTGCCGGCAGTTATATTGCGCCCGGCGTGGTTTGTATGCCGCCGATGTATGTCAATGTCGGAGCTTTTGTTGACGAAGGCACGATGATTGATTCGCACGCGCTCGTCGGTTCGTGCGCGCAGATCGGCAAGCGCGTTCACCTTTCGGCGGCGGCGCAAATCGGCGGCGTTCTCGAACCCGTCAACGCGAATCCGGTCGTCATCGAAGACGACGTTTTAGTCGGCGGAAACACGGGTGTTTACGAAGGCACGATTGTCCGCGAACGCGCCGTTCTCGCCAGCGGCGTAATTTTAACACGCGCGACTCCGGTTTTCGATTTGGTCAACGAAGCGATCATCAAATCCGACGGCGAAAAGCCTTTAATAATTCCGGCAGGCGCGGTCGTCGTGCAGGGCGCGAGAGCGATCACGAGCGGTTTCGGCAAGGAAAACGGTTTGTCAATTTATGCGCCGATTATCGTTAAATACCGCGACGAAAAAACCGACGCTTCGACTAAGTTGGAAGATTATTTGAGATAATTTATGCCGATAGAAGTTATTCTTAATGCGGGTTCAGGAAGCGTTGAGCAGGAATCAACCAAACAAAAGCTCACCGATTTATTTGAGGAAAACGATATTCACGCCGAAATTAATCTGGCGAAAAACGGAGGCGAAATCGTCAAACTCTCAAAAAACGCTGCAAAAGGAAACGCTGAAATCATTGTAACAGGCGGCGGCGACGGAACGATCAGCGCGTTCGCTCAGGAAATGGTTGGCAAGAATAAAACACTCGGCGTTTTGCCGCTCGGCACGCTCAATCATTTCTCGAAAGATTTAAATATTCCGCAAAATCTTGAAGAAGCCGTCAAAATCATTGCCGAAAACCACACGAAATTAATTGACGCGGCGGAAGTCAACGGACAAATTTTTATTAATAATTCGAGCATCGGACTTTATCCGCAAATCGTCCGGCGACGCGAGCAGCAGCAGGAAAGATTGGGGCGCGGAAAATGGTCGGCGGCGTTTTGGGCGGCAATTGCGGTTCTTCGTCGTTATCCGTTTTTGCTCGTCAAATTAAATGTCGGCGGAAAGCAATTAATACGCAAAACACCGTTTGTTTTCATCGGCAACAACGAATATGAAATGGACAGTTTTCACATTGGCGGACGAAGGCATCTGGACGCAGGCAAATTAAGCGTTTACGTTTTACATCGCACGGGCAGAATGGGACTCGTGCGGCTTGCGCTGCGCTTGCTTTTCGGTAAATTGCGGCAGGCAAAAGATTTTGAAACGTTTTGCACCGAAGCAATTACAATCGAAACGCACCACAAGAAGTTGCTCGTCGCTTTTGACGGCGAAGTTAAACAGATGGAAACGCCGCTCTGTTATCAAATTCATCCGAAAGCCTTGCGCGTGATCGTGCCGAAGTGAATTTAGAATTCCAGATTCCAAATTCCAAATTTAGGAATTTAATCTGGAATCTGGAATCTGGAATTTGGAATCTTATGCGAACAATCGTTCATATTTCGGACATTCATTTCGGGCGCGTTGATTATGCGGTTGTCGAAAGTTTGATTGTTAAAATCAACGAAATTAAACCGGATTTAGTCGTGATTTCGGGCGATTTGACACAGCGCGCGCGGTCGGTGCAGTTTATTGAAGCGCGCGCATTTTTGGACAAACTGCCGACGCCGCAAATTGTCGTTCCGGGCAACCACGATATTCCGATGGACAATGTTTTCGCGCGTTTCGCCGCGCCGCTCGAAAAGTATAAAAAGTATATTACGGACGATTTGCAGCCGTTTTTCAGCGACGCGGAAATCGCCGTCGTCGGCATCAACACGGCGCGTTCGCTGACGATCAAAGACGGACGAATTAACGAACAGCAAATCGCCGCGATCCGCGAAAGATTGTGCCGTCTGCCCGACGAAATGCTGAAAGTCGTCGTCACGCATCATCCGTTCGATCTGCCCGAAGGTTTCGACGATGAAGTCGTCGGCGGCGCGGAACGGGCAATGCGAAAGCTCGCCGACTGCGGCGCGGATTTATTCTTAGCCGGACACATTCACGTCTCGCACATCGGCTCGACGGCGACGCGCTACAAACTCGAAACCGGACAATCCGCGCTCGTCGTCCAGGCGGGAACGGCAACTTCGACACGCGGGCGCGGCGAAGCCAATTCTTTCAACGTCATCGAATTTGAATTTCCGCAGTTAATCGTCAAAAGGTTGGAATGTCAGTCGGCGCAAATCGGTTTTGTCGAAACGCAGACGCAGACTTTTCTGCAAACCGAAAAAGGCTGGACGCGAAACATCGAATTAAAATAAATTTCCGAAAAATGAATATCGTCGAAACAATAAAAATCGTCAATGAAATGAAATCGGCGCGAACTTTTGAAAATTACGCTCTCGGCGGCGCGACGGCGGTTATTTTTTACACCGAACCAATCGCCACGCAGGACATTGATGTTTTTATTTCAATCAAAAACGAAAGCGCTCTGACGAGTCTCGCGCCGATTTACGCTTATGCCGAGAGCCGAAAATTTCCCGTCCGCGCCGAACATATTATCATCGGAGATTTTCCCGTGCAGTTTCTGCCGACGTTTAACAGACTGACCGCCGAAGCGGTGGAAAACGCCGGCGAGTTTGAAATCGAAGCGACGACTGTTAGAGTAATGAGTCCCGAATACTTGGCGGCGATAATGCTCGACACGGCGCGAACAAAGGATTTTTTGCGGATAAATTTGTTTTTGGAAAACGATTTGATAGATATTGAACGGCTGGAAACGATTTTGGAACGACACAATTTGAACGAAAAATGGAAAGAAAACAAACATCGGTTGAATCGTTAGCCGAACGCGCCGCGCGCGAAAACATCAGACAGGCGAAGGAAAAGTTCCGCGCCGAACAGCGAAAATTGTCTTTTAACGAAAAAATGCAAATCGCTTTTTCTCTCAGTGAACGCAACGGACAACTAAAGAAGGCAAAAAAGAAACAAGATGAACGCGATTAGAGAACAAATGCAGTTACAACTGCCGAAACGCCTACGCGACGTGCAGCCGACTTTGATCCGTCGGATTTTTGAACGCGCTCTGCCCGACAGCATAAATTTCGGGTTGGGCGAACCGGA
>CAXSHW010000006.1:29809-68799 GCA_964237245.1 uncultured Pyrinomonadaceae bacterium | reverse complement strand
GGCGTGAAGCGGCGCGCGTCGCGGTCGAAGAACAGAACGGTTACACGAATCACGCCGGTTTGATGCCTCTGCGCGAGTTGATCGCGGCGAGTTACGCGCATCTGAATTTGACGGCGAACGATGTCTGCGTGACGGTCGGTTCGCAGGAAGCGATGACGGCGGCGTTTCTGGCGACGGTCGAAGCGGGCGACGAAGTTTTGCTGCCGAATCCGTCGTTTCCGGCGTATGAAAACTGCGTCAAACTCGCCGAAGGCGCGCCGGTTTACTATCGCCTGCCCGCCGAAAAAGATTTCGCTTTCGACATCGAAGAATTCAAATCGAAAATCACCACGAAAACAAAAGCCGCCGTCGTCATTTCGCCTTCCAATCCGACCGGAAAAATTTTCACCGAAACTGATTTCAAACAAATCGCCGAAATTTTGCGCGACACGGGAATTTATCTGATTTCCGACGAGATTTACAAAGATTTATATTTTACGAAGGAAAAACCCGTTTCGGCGTCGGAATTTTACGACCGAACGATTATTCTCGACGGACTTTCAAAATCCTTAAGTATGACCGGCTGGCGCGTCGGTTGGGCGGCGAGTTCGCAAACCGACGTGGTGAAAGCGATTATGATCGTTCACGGATTTTTGACCGTCTGCACTTCGACAATTTCGCAAAAAGCCGCGCTTTTAGGCTGGACGCCCGAAGCCGAACTTGCCAAGAAAGAAGCGCGCGAAACTTACCAACGGCGCGGCGAATTTTTAATCGAAACGCTGCAAAAAGAATTAAATCTGCGCGGAACTCACCCGGAAGGCGCATTTTATACGATGCTTGACGTGCGCGAATTGGGCGATGATTTGGAACTCGCCGAAAAATTCCTGGCAAACCGCGTCATCACCGTTCCCGGCATCGCGTTCGGCTCGGAAGCCAAAGGTTTTTTGCGAATGTCTTTCTGCAACTCCGAAGAAAGAATCGCCGAAGGCGTGCAGCGAATGAAAGAAGTTTTGTAACAATCCAAATTATTTTTCAGCTGATTTTTTTCGGAATAGTTGATAGCTAATAGCTGAAAGCTGATAACTGAAAACAAAATATCAGCTATCACTTATCAGTTTTCAGCTATTCCGAACTTGATTTCATTTGACGAGCGGTTTGCTAAATACCTGAACAAAAAGTTAAATAATAGTTTTACGGAATATATGAATTTACCGCTTGTTGCCATTATCGGTCGTCCGAATGTCGGGAAATCTACGCTGTTTAATCGTTTAACCGGTTCGCGCAAATCTATCGTCGGCGATGAACCGGGAATTACGCGCGACCGGATTTTTGCCGATGTCGAATGGACGGGGAAAACTTTTGAACTCGTTGACACAGGTGGAATCGTCCCGGACGACGAAGCGATTATCGCGTCGAATATCTTTAAGCAAGCCGGTTTCGCCATCGAAAAAGCGCAGGCGATTATCTGGGTCGTTGACGCGCGTTCGGGCGCGATTCCGCTCGATGAGGATATTGGAATTTATCTGCGCAATATCGGAAAGCCGATTTTTATCGCGGCGAACAAAGCCGAATCGCGCAAAGTCGAAGAAGATGCGGCGGAATTTTATAAATTTGGGTTCAATCTTTTTCCGGTTTCCGCCGAAAACGGCAACGGCGTTGGTGATATGCTCGACGGGATTTTAGAGGTTTTGGACTTTCCCGAAGCGGTCGAAGAGGAAAAGCAGGAAGAAATAAAGCTCGCAATTATTGGTCGTCCGAACGTCGGGAAATCTTCGCTTTTGAACAAAATTCTCGGCGAAGAAAGAGTCATCGTTTCGCCGATTGCCGGAACGACGCGCGATGCGATTGATACGCATTTGACGGTTGACGGGCAAAAGTTTCTGCTGATTGACACCGCCGGAATCAGGCGCAAAGGCAAGACGACGGAAATGGCGGAAAAACTTTCCGTGATTATGGCGCGAAAGGCGCTCGAACGCGCGGACGTGGCGATTATGATTATTGATGCGGTCGAAGGCGTGACGAGTCTCGACGCGAATATCGCCGGATACGCGGTCGAATCGGGTTGTTCAGTAATCATTTGCGTCAATAAATGGGACGCGCTCGAAGAAAAATTGACGAATACGATTTACGAATTTGAAGACAATCTGCGTCAGAAAATGAAATTTCTCGATTGGGCGCCGATGCTGACGATTTCAGCTCTCAACGGTCAGCGCGTCGAAAAAATTCTGCCGCTTGTCATAAAGGCAAACGAAGCGAGAAATTTTCGCGTACCGACTTCCAAGCTCAACCAGTTTTTTGAAGAAAAAATATCACAGCCGAAAAGCGGCGGCGCGCCCGCGCCGGTCAAAGGCGGCGTGTCGCGGCTGAAAATGCAGTTCATCACGCAATCCGGTTTGCGCCCGCCGATGTTTATTTTATTCACGTCCGGCGGCGGAAAATCCGAACTGCATTTTTCTTATATGAGATATATCGAAAATCGCCTGCGTGAAGAATTTGAGTTTTTTGCGACGCCGCTTCGCTTGAAAGAAAAGCACAAAGTTAAGAAAAGTGCTAAACGGTAAGTGGTAAGTTGTAAGTTTTATGAAAGAAAGTGTTTTGAAGGAAAAGTCTTATCAGTTTGCTTTGCGAGTCGTAAAACTTTACAAATATATTGTTGCCGAAAAGAAAGAATATGTTTTGTCAAAGCAGGTTTTGCGGGCGGGAACTTCAATCGGCGCGAACGTTGAAGAAGCGAATCAGGCGCAGTCAAAAGCGGATTTCGTGCATAAACTTTCGATTTCTCAGAAGGAAGCATTTGAAACTGATTACTGGCTGCGACTTTTGCGGGACAGCGAATATTTAACCGAAGCGCAGGCAAATTCGCTCTTGACTGATTGCCGCGAATTACAGAAACTTTTAACCGCTTCAGTCAAAACAGCGAAAGAAAGCATAAAATAACGAGTTTTGCTAAACTTACCACTTACCATTTAGCACTTACCACTGAAAAACGATGGAGACGTTTTTATTACTAATCAGATTAATTCTTTTTGCGATTTTCGCGCTTGCCGGAATCGGGAAATTTCTCGATCTCGACGGTTCGGAAAAAGCCGTTAAAGATTTCGGCGTGCCGGAAAATCTGGCGAAACCTTTTTCGGTTTTGCTGCCGGCGGGCGAGATTTTGATTGCAATTCTACTGCTGTCGGCGGCGACTTCGTGGTTCGGCGCGTTGTTCGGATTTTTGCTTTTGCTGATTTTTATCGGCGGAATGGTTTATCAAATGGCGCAGGGAAACGCGCCGGATTGTCATTGTTTCGGGCAGATTCATTCTGAGCCAGTTAGCCGGAAAAGTTTGATTCGCAACGGTATTTTCGCGTTTCTGGCGTTTGTATTAGTTCTCAGCGGGCGTAATAATCAAGGCGCGGGCATTTTTGATTCGACAAATTCTTCGGAAGGAAATTCTATGTCAGTTATTTTGGGTTTGGCGACAGTCGGACTGCTCGCGGCGGCGGTTTATTTTTTGAAAATGATTTCGGAACAGCAGACGCAGATTATGCGCCGCATCGAGATTTTGGAATTAACTTCGCACGAAGGCGGACGCGAGACGACGCGCGAAAATTTGTCGAATCCGCACGACGGTTTGCCAATCGGCGCGCCTGCGCCCGATTTTGAATTGCCGAACATTGACGGCAGAAACGTCGCCTTTGAACATCTGCTCGCGCAGGCGAAACCGATGCTGTTTTTCTTTGTCAGTCCGACGTGTAATCCGTGTGCGGCTTTGTTGCCGGAAATCGAATCTTGGCAAAGAGAAATCGGCGACAAAGTAAATTTCGTTTTCGTCAGCAGCGGCAAAGCACAGGAAAATAAAGACAAATTCGCAGGCGGCGCGGCGCAACAAATTCTACTGCAAACTGACCGCGAAGTTTCGACTTTGTTCGGTGCAGAGTGGACACCGACCGCGCTTTTAATCAACGCGGACGGTTCAATCGCCAGCTATGTCGCGGCGGGCGACGTGGCGATTCGTGAGCTAATCGAAAAAACTAAAGCGCAGAATTTCGACGAAAAACTCCTGTTCGTCGCCAACACTAACGGCAACGGAAGCGGCAGCGACAAACCGAAAATCGGCGAAGCAGTTCCCGAATTTTCAATCGAAGATTTGAGCGGAAAGCCGATGAGCCAAAATGATTTTCACGGTAAGAAAACACTCGTCGCTTTTTGGAGTATGACATGTCCGCACTGCGTCAATATGATGGAAGAATTGCGCGATTGGGACAAACAAAAAGGTCAGGACGAACCGAATCTCGTCGTATTTTCCGACGGCGATCAGGAAGCGCACAAAGATTTGAATTTGCAGTCGCCGATTTTGCTTGACAGCGGATACAAAACCGCTGAGAAATTCGGAATGCTCGGCACGCCTTCGGCAGTCTTAGTCAACGAAGACGGCAAAATAGTGTCCGAAACCGCAATCGGCGCGGGACAAATTTGGTCGCTGTTGGGAAAGCGTAAATAATTTTTCACGTAAAAATTCTGACTGAAAATATATTTTCTTCGATTCGGAAATTCTGTGTATTTTCGCGGCTATTAACTGTATTTAATGGAAAAGGCAATTGATTGGAAAGTAACCGCGCGAGACGGAGAAGCGAGAACGGGAATTTTGCGGACGAGGCGTTCGGAGATCGAGACGCCTGTTTTTATGCCGGTCGGAACGCAGGGAACGGTCAAAGGCGTGCGCTACGAATGGCTCGAAGACGAACTTGATGCTCGCATAATTCTCGGCAATACATATCATTTGTGGCTGCGTCCGGGCGTTGAAACGATTCGGGCAATGGGCGGTTTGCATAAATTTTCGACGTGGAATCGCTCGCTTTTAACCGATTCAGGCGGATTTCAGGTTTTTTCGCTGACCGATTTGAGAAAATTGACCGAAGAAGGCGTCGAGTTTCGTTCTCATCTGAACGGCGATAAAATGTTTTTGTCACCGGAAGTTTCGATGGGAATTCAATCCGCGCTCGGTTCGGAAATCGTGATGGTTTTCGACGAATGCGCGCCGGGCGAAGCCAGCGTTGATGTCACGCGAAAAAGTTTGGAAATGACGGCGCGTTGGGCAAAGCGTTCAAAAAATCAATTTGAAGAATTGCAGAACTCTGGAGTGGACACCGGATTTCTCGAAGCCGAAAATTTGAGCGGGCGGCAGGCATTGTTTGGGATCGTGCAAGGCGCGGGACATTTGAATTTGCGGCGGGAAAGTCTGGATCGAACTGTTGAAATCGGTTTTGACGGCTACGCGATTGGCGGTTTGAGCGTCGGCGAAGAAAAATCGGTGATGTATGAAGTGCTGGAATTCGTCGCGCCGCAGATGCCGCAAGACGCGCCGCGTTATTTGATGGGCGTCGGCACGCCCGAAGATTTGGTCGAAGCGGTTTCGCGCGGCGTTGATATGTTTGACTGCGTAATGCCGACGCGCAACGGGCGCACAGGCGGCGCGTTTACTTCGCGCGGCAGCATCAACATTCGCAACGCGAAGTTTGCGCGAGATGCCGCGCCGCTCGACGACGAATGCAATTGTTCGGTTTGCCGACGATATTCGCGCGCTTATATCAGGCATCTTTATCAGGCGAAGGAAATGCTGGCGGCGATTCTGATTTCGCATCACAATCTGGCGTTTTTTCTCGACACAATGAGAAAAGTCCGGCAGGCAATCAAACTCGGCGAATTCGCATCATTTAAAAAAGATTTTCTCGGAAAGATTCGTGAAAACGTCGAAAATTAAAAACGTCAAAAGGTCGAGCGCATTTGATTATTTTTCGTTTTCGGAATACGATTTCGCTTTTCTCCGTTTGACGGCTTCATATTTTGTCGTTCATAACTTATAATTGCCTTTTTCTCTTCGGCAGTAAAAACAATGATTACAATTCTGTTATTTTTTCAAGGCGAGAGCAGCGGCGGAAGTATTTTGAGTCTGCTTCCGATGTTTTTGATAATTTTCGGCATTTTTTACTTTCTGGTAATTATGCCGCAGCGCCGTCAGCAAAAGGAAACGCAACAGTTAATCGCCGATTTGAAAATCAATGATGAAGTTGTTACCAACGGCGGCGTCATCGGCAAAATCAAAGAAGTCAGAGAAACGAGTTTTATAATTCAGAGCGCCGACAAATCTTTCATCGAAATCTCGCGCAGCGCGGTAGTCGGCAAACGGGCGGAAAAAACAGTGAGCGGTTAGCCGTAGATATTTAAACAAAAATTTAATGGCGGACTGATAACAGAAGAAAATGAAAAATAGTAGTTTATTGATTAGAGTATTAATTATTCTGGCGATTACGCTGGTCGGAATTTATCTTGTTTTCGGACCGCGCGGAACGGTTTCGGCAAGCGATTTTAATTGGCAGGGAATTAAAAATAACCTTGCCAAAAACATCAATCTCGGCTTGGATTTGAAAGGCGGATCGCACCTGGTGATGCGCGTCAAAACGGACGAATACTTAAAAACCTTGACCGAAAATGATCAAAATGCCGCTGTAAACGCCGCCAAAGATGAGCAGCTTCCGGTCGCGGATGGTTCGTATGTCGCCGAAAACGGCAATTATCAAATTACGCTGAATTTAACCGACGCTTCAAAGGCGCAAGACGTAATTGACGCCGTTAAGAAAAAGGTTGATTTTTCCGCCTGGACGGAAACGACGAGCGGAAATTCGATTGCCTGGACTTTGCCGACGCAGGCGCAAGCAAAATTAAAGGAACAGGCGACCGATCAGGCGATGAAAATTATTGAAAGTCGCATTAATTCTTTCGGTGTCAAAGAACCTACTTTGCAGAGACAAGGCAGAAGCGATTCCGGTCAAATTCTTCTGCAAATGCCGGGTGTTGAAAATCCTGAGCGCGTGAAAGATTTGATAAAAGCGGAGTCACGTCTTTCTTTGATGAAAATAGTCAGCCCGCCAAATCCGTCGCCGGTACAGACTTACCCGACGAAAGAAGCGGCAGAAGCGGCGGCAGGAGGCTCGTCAAACCATAAAGTTTACGCCTATGCCGACCGTGACGCGACAGCGCCAAACACGCAAAATCCGCAGGACAAGCCGAAACAATATGTTGTTGTCGAAACTCCGGCAGTAGTTGACGGCAGCGAAATGCGAGACGCGGCGGCAGTTTCGCGCACCGGAAGTCCGAACGATTATCAAATTTCATTTTCGTTTAAGCCGAGCGGCGCGCAGAAATTCGGCGAATGGACAGGCAAAAATATCGGCAATTATATGGCGGTCGTTCTTAATGACGAAGTAAAATCAGCCGCTTATATCAAATCGCAGATTTTCGATTCGGGCGAAATTTCCGGTAAATTTACAAAAACGACTGCCGACGATTTGGCTTTGACTTTGAAATCAGGCGCGCTTCCGGCGGAAATCGAATATCAGGAAGAAAGAACCGTCGGACCGAGTTTGGGGGCGGATTCGATTCGCGCCGGAGTCACCGCGTCAGTCGGCGGATTGGTTTTGGTTGTTCTGTTTATGCTGTTTTATTATCGCGGCGCGGGTGTCAACGCGGTAATCGCCCTGATTTTGAATATGCTTTTGACGATGGCGGCGCTCGTCGTTTTCGGCTCGACGCTGACGCTTCCCGGAATCGCCGGACTTATCCTGGGAATCGGAATGGCGGTTGACTCGAACGTTCTGATTTTCGAGCGTATCCGCGAAGAGTTGCGGCTCGGATTTTCAGTTCCCGAATCAATCAGCCTCGGTTTCGACCGCGCGTTTGTCACGATTATTGATACGCATATTACGACTATTATTTCGTCCTTGATTCTTTATGTTACCGGTTCGGGTCCGATTCGCGGTTTCGCCGTAACTTTGATCTTCGGATTGCTGATAAATTTGTTCTCGGCGGTTTTCGTCTCGCGCACTATCTTTAATTGGCTTTTGAGCAGAAATCCGAATATGCAGAAACTCAGTATTTAATTTAGTGGCAAGTGGTAAACGGTAAGTTTTTAGACTTCTGCTTATCGATTACCGCTTGCCGTTTACCACTTACGAAAAATGTTTAATTTATTTCAGAATATACATATTGATTGGCTTGGAAAACGAAAATTTTTTATCGCGCTTTCCATTTTTATAATGTTGTCGGGTTTGGTTTCGGCTATCGGACGCCAATTTACGCCGGGCGGATCGGACGCTTTTAATCTCGGCGTAGATTTCAAAGGCGGAACGGTTGTAACCGCGAAGTTCAAGGACGGGAAGCCTTCAGACGATGAGATTCGCGGCGCTTTGAACAAAGTCGGCGTCGCAGACCCTGTAATTCAGGCTTCGACCGACAAACCGGATGAAGTCTTAATAAAAATTCCCCTGATTGAAAATACGGATGCCGCAGCGCAGCCATCCGGCGCGCAAGGCAACGAACAAAATAAAGATAATCCGCTGGCGGCGCAGGTTCAGGCAGGACGCACGACCGTGAAAAACGCGCTCGATACTTTCGGCAAAGAAGCCGAAGGCGAGCAAACTCTGGATGAGGCGCAGGATGCCAAATATAAAATTATCGGAACTGATTCGGTTGGCGCGATTGCCGGTTCGCAGCTTCGTAATCAAGCCGTCACAGCGACGCTGTTAGGTCTTGTCGGAATTTTGCTGTTTATCGCGTTTCGTTACGATTGGACATATGCCGCCGGCGCGGTCATCGCTGTTTTTCACGACGTTTTGATGGTGCTGGCGTTTTTCTCGGTCTTTCAGTGGGAAATAAATTTAACGGTTATCGCCGCGATTTTGACGATTGTCGGTTTTTCCGTCAACGATTCAATTGTTATTTTCGATCGCGTGCGTGAAAATTTAGCCGTCAATCGCACCGATTCGCTTTTCAAAATTACCAATGATTCGATCAATCAAACTTTATCGCGCACGGTAATTACCGCTGGTTTGGTGCTTTTGTCGGTTTTATCGCTGGTCGTCTTCGGCGGGGAAGTCCTGCGCAGTTTTTCACTCGCGCTGCTCGTCGGCATTATTCTCGGAACATATTCGACGATTGCTATTGCCAGTCCGATTGCGATCTGGTGGCAAGACAAACTCGGCGCGGCGAAAATCAAAAGGATTGAAACTCAGAAGGCGGAAAAATTAGCTTCGGCTTCCAGACGTTCGGTTTCAAGACGTCCCATCGCACGTTAAGTTGTTTTAATCGAAGCGTAAAGCAGTTTCATTGCCCGAAAACGGTTTTAGATTTTAAGACAAAGAATTTTTCGCAAATTATTCAAAAGTAAGAAAATTATTCTTGACTTTCTTCGATTGACGTTTTAGACTTCATTACGTTGCTGGTCAATTAAATATCTTGTATCTACTTTTTTTCCGTTTCTTTTTAAAAGCGGAATTTGTGGAGCTTTTGTATGCACGACTGGCAAAAGTCCGTCGAATCCGCACTTTAAAGAAGAAATTGCAAAAAAGAAAAAAGTGGAAAAGATTTTAAGGTCGAATCGTCAGAATTTTTAACGATTTTAACTTGAGGTTTAATGTATATCATCATAAGCAATAATAAAGTTTCGTAGCCCTTGACCAAAAGTTGGCACCGGAAAATAGGGAGGAAAATAAAATGTTAGATCAATTAGTTGAATCAAGAAGCAATGCTAAGGAAAACACCAGACGAAGCGGGTTTTTAGTTACTACTTTTATCGTTATGGCGTGTTTGTTGATGGGCGGCTGGCTTTACAGTCTTTACGGTAAAGATTACGGTCTGGGTTCGGGAGATTTAGAGCTTTCGACTCTGGTCGCGCCCGTTCCTGTGCCTGAGGAAGACCCGCCGCCGCCGCCCGAAAAAATTGAAAAAGTGGTTAAGGCAGCGCCGAATGCGGACGTTCGCAAAGAAATTATTCAGGATATGAGCGAGTCGCCGATCAAGCCGCCTGATAAAATAAGTAACGAAAAGCAAGATATTCCGCCGCGTCGCCCGGATAGATTAACTATCAAAGGCGATACGAATATAACGGCGAATGATGCGGTGGCTTCAAATTATAAAGGAGCTGTCAGCACAAATGGTAAAGGTATCGCAGGGGATGGCGGCATTCCCAACGGCGGTAATGACAAGGGTGGAGCCGCGCCTCCGCCTCCGCCTCCGCCCCCCGCGCCAAAACCAACGCCGCCTCCCGTTCCGAAGACAATTTCTAAAGGTGTGATAAACGGCAACGCGACCAGCCTGCCGAAGCCGCCTTATCCGGCAGCGGCGAGAGCTGTGCGAGCAAGCGGAGCGGTTAATGTTCAAGTAAAAATTGATGAACACGGCAATGTCGTTTCGGCAAGCGCTGTCAGCGGTCATCCGCTTCTTCAGCAAGCGGCTGTCGCGGCGGCTCGGCAGGCAAAATTCGCGCCGACTCTGTTGTCCGGGCAACCTGTTTCGGTAACGGGCGTTATCGTCTATAATTTTATTGCTCCGTAAATAATTGATTATCGGGAGAAGTTTTAATAGCTTCTCCCGATAATCCGCACTTAATAAATTTTTTATTTCTTTGGAGGAAAAATATGATTTTTTTAGGAAGTTTTTTAGTTGCTAATGTGTTGGGCTTTTATTTAATGTTTGCGGAAGCCGCAGGTTCTGGCGGATTAGGCATTTACGACCTTTTTAATACTTTGACCTATCCGGGTTGGGGCGTTATCATCACGCTTTTAATTGAAGCGATTTATTTGATTGCTGTCGGTATCGAGCGTTACTTGACTTACAGCAAAGCTAAAGCGCAATCACGGCAGTATGCGCCGAAAGTAGCACAGGCTTTGAAAAACAGTAATATTGACGAAGCCATCAATATCAGTGACAAGCATAAAGATTCACATCTTGCGATGGTTGTTTCGTCGGGTTTGAAAGAATTCGCCGCGCATCAAGGCAATACGGATATTTCCGGCGAGGAAATGGAAGCCTCGAAACGCGCCCTACAACGTGCTATCGCGGTTAAAACCGCCGAATTAAAACGCGGTCTTTCCGGTTTGGCGACGGTTGGTTCTACTGCTCCGTTCGTTGGTTTATTCGGAACGGTGGTTGGTATTATCGGTGCTTTCCAGGCATTGAAAAATAATGAAACAGCCGGTATCGGCGCGGTCGGTGGAGCTATTTCAGAAGCCTTAGTCGCTACGGCGCTTGGAATTCTGGTGGCTGTTCCGGCAGTTTGGTTGTTTAACTATTTTACCAACAAAGTAACGAGTTTCAGCATCGAAATGGAAAACTCGGCATCCGAACTGGTTGATTATTTCATCAAACAACGTACGAAACAATTAAACGGTTAATTGAAGATTTTAAGTATTAAATAGGGAGAAATTTGCTATGGGAATGGCAGTCGGTGGAACCGATGAGTATAACTCTGAAATTAACGTAACTCCGATGGTGGACGTAATGCTTGTGCTGTTGATTATCTTTATGATTGTCACACCGTTGCTTCAGCAAGGCGTTTCCGTCAATCTTCCGCGCGATATGATTAGTCCCGACGAAGATGCGGATATTGCCAAAGACACATCCGTGGTTGTTGCAATTCCCGATAACAGTAATTTTTATATCGGGAAAGAGCAATATCCGTTGACGGCGCTCGGAGATAAAATTAAACGCCTTATGGAGAATAAAACTCCGGAAAAGCGAATCGTTTACATTAAAAGCGGCGTTGACGTAGATTACGGAAAAGTCGTTGAAGCGATTGATACGATTCGCAAACAGGACATAGACAAAATCGGTTTGGTCGCCGACAAGAAAAAGGGCGAAGCGAAACCGGCGAGTTAACTTAAAAATCTGAGTAGTTTTCAGATTTGGAGGTAAGAAGAGAATATGGGAATGTCAACAGGCGGCTCCGGAGGAGCAACGCCGAATATCAATGTAACACCTTTAATTGACGTTTTACTGGTGCTTTTAATTATCTTTATGGTGATTACGCCTTTAAAACCGAGCCGTTTTGAGGCAAAAGTTCCTGCTGAACCAAAACCGGAAGACCAGCAGGTTCAGCCGAAACCTAATCCATTAACTTTGGTCGTTGCTATTAACAAAGCCGATAGAAAAATCACCTTGAATAACGAACCGATGGGTGATGTTTCGGATGCGAGCGCTCTAACCAATAAATTAGCAGCGACTTTCAAGGAAAGAGAAGCCGGCGGTGTTTTCCGCGAGGGAACGAATGAAGTAGAAAAAACTTTGTTCATTAAATCGCCGCGTTCGGTAAGATACGGTGATGTGGTTAAGGTAATAGACGCGGCAAAACAAGCAGGCGCGCAACCAATCGGTCTGCAAATTGATGATTTAGAACAATAATTCAGCTTAACAAACAATAGAAACTAAAGTTTAAAACTTTGGTTTCTGTTGCTTTAAGCTATCAATGGAGTCGAAAAATGAGATTCTCTCGTGTAGGAACATTTGTCTTGATTTTGGTAACGGTTTTAATGGGAGCAAATTGCTCGTTTTATAACCGAATTATCACCAGAAAAAATTTGGTTGATGGCGGAAAGGCATATAAAGACCGAAAGTTTCAAGAAGCCGAACAGCTATTTCGTGACGCAATCGCCCGTGACCCGCAGGGCGTGACGAACGAAGGCAAAACAGCTCAATTATTCTTAGCTCGAACGCTACATTCGGAATATATTGGAAATCGTCAAAAAGTGGAAACGGCAAATGAAGCAATTCAAGAATACAGAAAAGTTTTAGCCGAAGACCCAAGCGACCAAAGCTCTTTTAATGCGGTTGCCAATCTTTTGGAAAATTTAAACAAAGATGACGAATGGCTGAAGTGGGTAACCGACCGCGCAAATAACGATAAAGTTCCGGCTACTCAAAGGGCTGAGGCACTAACAAAACTTGGCGCGAAAAAATACTCGTGTGCAAATGACATCAGCGACGTTGAGCCGGTTAAGAAAACCGTTACCAAAGACGGAAAGCCGACTTTTGAATTTACCAAGCCGCAAAATGCCGCCGATTATGAAAAATTTAAACAGTGCGTAGCTGACGGCACCGAGCTTATTGACAAAGCGGAAAAATTGGATACTAACAGCGATGCCGTTTGGTCTTACAAAGCAAATATGTTGGTTCAGCAAATGCGGCTTGCCGAAATGGAAGGCAGAAACGCTGATAAAGAAAACTTTAAAAATCAAGCAGAAACTGCCAAAGACAAATTTACCGAATTGGCAACGGCAAAGAAAGCTAAAGAAGATGCGATAGCGGCTGAACAGAAAGCGAAAGAAGAAGCCGCAACCAAAAAGTAGGTTTTCAAAGTTAGCTTTTAAGAAGGGTGATACTCAATTATAATTAATATTGAGTATCGCCTTTTCATTTATCGTTTTTTATTTATCAGCGAAAAAAGATTGGTTATTGAAACGTCTTGAACGAAATAAAAAAATGATAAATGTTAAATAAATATGATTCGCATTGAAGATGTAATCGAAAAAGTAGAGAACAATCGTCCCGAATCTAACATCGAGTTGATTCGACGGGCATATCTTTTTTCGGCTTTACATCATCGCGGTCAAAAACGAGCATCGGGTGAACCGTATCTTGTTCATCCTCTGGAAGTCGCCGATATTTTAGCGGAGATGCGGCTCGATGAAACGAGTGTTTCGACCGGACTTCTGCACGATGTCGTCGAAGACACACTGGTTGACCTTGCAACCATCCGAGAGTATTTCGGCGACGAAATCACGCGCCTTGTTGACGGTTTGACCAAAATCGCGCATATCAGCAATTTATCAAAAGAAAAACAGCAAGCCGAAAACGTCCGTAAAATGGTTTTGGCAATGATAACCGATGTGCGCGTCGTGCTTATCAAACTCGCCGACCGTCTGCACAATATGCGGACGATGCAGTTTCTAAAACTTGAAAAGCGCGCCCGAATTTCCCAGGAAACCTTAGATATTTACGCGCCGATTGCACATCGTTTGGGAATGGGCAAAGTCCGCAGCGAGCTTGAGGATTTGTCATTTCAAAATCTTTATCCCGAAGAATATAAAAAATTATCCAGAGAAATCGAGGCGCGTCGCCCGGAACTCGAAGCCGCGCTCGATAAGATTACCGATATGATTCGGATAAGTTTAACGGAAAACGATGTGCCTTTCATTGAAATTCAAGGGCGCGTCAAACGTCTGTATTCGCTCTGGAAAAAATTGAAAAAACAAAAGCTGACGATTGAACAGGTTTACGATTTAATCGCCGCTCGAATCATCACTCCGAACGACAAAAAAAATTGCTATCTGGCGTTGAGCGTCGTTCACGATTTATGGACGCCCGTGCCGGAACGCTTCAAGGATTGGATTGCGATTCCGCGCGATAATTTATATCAATCGCTTCACACTTCGGTCATCGGCGACAACGGACAGTCTTTTGAAGTTCAAATCCGCACCGAAGAAATGCACCAGATCGCCGAAGAAGGCGTGGCGGCGCATTGGAAATACAAGGAAAGCACACTCGGCAAACGCGACGAAGACGCTGCGCTCGACGAATTGCGAAAAACAGTCGAAAAATTGTTGCTTCCGCTTGTCGAAACCAACAACGACGCGCAAGATTCGGAAGAGTTCATTGAATCTTTAAAGTTGGATTTATATCCGAAAGATGTCTATGCTTTTACGCCGATGGGCAAAGTCATCCAATTGCCGCGCGGTTCGACGCCGATTGATTTTGCCTACGCTATTCACTCGGAAGTCGGCGACACCTGCACCGGCGCGAAAATAAAAGGTCGCATCGTGCCTTTAAAGACCGAACTTCAAAACGGCGATGTCGTCGAAATTTTAACCACGCCGAATTCAAAACCGTCGCGCGATTGGCTCAATAACGTTGTTACGTCAAAAGCCAGAAACCGGATTCGCCACTGGATTTCAGAACAGCAGCGCACCGAATCAATAGACATCGGACGCAAACTGCTTGAAAAAGAAGCGTTGAAATTTCACATCGCGCAGAAAAAATTACTAAATCTCGACGAATTAAAACGCATCGCCAACGAATACGGTCTAGGAAGACCCGAAGATTTAATGGCTTCAATCGGATACGGGAAAACTTTGCCGCGTAATGTGATAGCGAAATTTTTGGGCGCGGAAAAATTTGCCGAACTCGATCCTGACAAGAAAAAAGAAACGCGGCTCGAAAGCGGAATGAAAGCCGTCAAGAAATTCATAGGCTTAGGTGAGGACGCGATTATCGTCAAAGGCGTTGATAATTTGATGACTAACCGCGCCCGCTGCTGCAATCCGCTGACCGGCGAAGATATTATCGGTTACATTTCGCTCGGAAAAGGAATTGTCGTGCATAACAAAAACTGCAAAAACGTTCAGCAATTAATGATTAACAAAGACCGCATTGTAGATGTCGAATGGGCGAAAAATGACCAAAAACATATTCAATCGGTTCGCCTTCTTGCGACGACTGAGAATCGAACTGGAATGCTCGCCGGAATTACCAATGCGATTGCTGAAATTAAAACCGGAATCCGCGACGCGCGGGCAAACATATCCAAAGATGATCGAGGTTTAATTGAAGTAACCATTGAGGTGTTCGACAAAAAACATCTTGATAAAGTTGTCGGTTCGATAGAAAAAGTGCCGGGCGTAATTGCCGTCGAAAGGGTAAATTCCTAAGAAATAAAGATTCGGAATTCAGGATTCAGGTTTTTATTTCGCAATTCCGAATTCCGAACCTTTAACCCTAACTTTGCTTTTCGATTTTTATCTGTTAAAATTCGCCTTTTGCTCAAAGTTTAAAGAAGAAAACAAAGACGAGGATATTTGTGAAAGAAACTGTTTCGACTGAAAACGCGCCGGGCGCAATCGGACCTTATTCGCAGGCTGTAAAAGCGGGAAATTTAGTTTTTTGTTCCGGTCAAATTCCAATTAATCCACAGACGGGCGAATTTGTATCTGAAGACGTTGCAATGCAAACCCGACAAGTTTTGAAGAATTTAAGCGCGGTTTTGGAAGCGGCGGAAACAAATTTGAACAACGTAGTAAAAACGACGGTATTTTTAGCGGATATGAGTGATTTTGCGGCGATGAATGAAGTTTATGCCGAGTTTTTCAGCGAAAACAAACCGGCGCGAGCGACGGTTCAAGCGGCGCGACTGCCGCGAGACGCGCGGGTCGAAATCGAGTGCATCGCTGTAATTTAAAATTCAAAGTTCCGGGTTTAAGATTCAAAATTTAAAACAATTGACTTTGAATCTTAAACCCGGAACTTTGAATTAAAAGAAAAGTTTTACGCCGCTTTGACAACTTTTCCGCCTTTAATACAACGAGTGCAAACTTTTTGTCGCGTGTTTCCGCCGGCGGGAAGTTGGACGCGAACCGATTGCAGATTCGGGTTAAAGCGACGGCGAGTTTTATTGTTCGCGTGCGAAACATTGTTTCCGAATTGCGGTCCTTTGCCGCAGACATCGCATCGTTTTGCCATAATTATAAAGCCTCCAAAATAAAATAACGAGGTTGTAAGATAAGAGTTTTTCATTAAACTCAAAAACAAGATTTATAACAAATTAATTCGAGATAAGCAAGTAATGAGAGATATTGTTAATTTTCAAGGAGCAAAATCCACAGTGCAAAAATTTAATACCAAGATTTTTACGGTTGCCTTTTTAGCGTTTACTTTTTTAGCGTTGAACGCCTGCAATCGCGGAACAACCGCCGATGTAAATGCGCCGGGCAGCGCGGAAACCGCCGCGACCGTTAACGGCAAAGTAATCAAGATGGAAGAGGTCGAGCGCGCTATCAAACAACAGGCGAAGGGACAAGAAACCAAACTTTCGCCGCTCGAACTTGCCCAGGCGCGCCTGCAGATTCTGGAAGGTCTGATTCAGCAGGAAGTAATGTATCAAAAAGCGGAAAAAGAATCGCTCGTTCCGAACGACGATAAAATCACGGCAGAGCTTAACAAGCGCAAAACGGAAAGCGGGCTTTCGCAGGAACAATTCGACAAACAAATGAAAGACGCGGGCGAAACCGACGCTTCTGTCCGCGAAACGGTAAAAAGAGGTTTGGCGATTCAAGCCTTAACCGACAATATAACCGGTAAAGTCGAGCCGCCGAAAGACAGCGAAATCGAAGCGTTTTACAACGGCAACAAAGAAGCGTTCATTAAGAAAAAAGGCGTCAAACTGGCGGCTATTGTTGTTGACCCGTCAAACAGCGGCGAAGGCGATACCACGACAAACGAACAGGAAGCCGTTCTAAAAGCCAACGAAATTGTTAATCAGCTAAAACAACCCAGCGCCGATTTTGCCGCAATCGCCCGTGAAAAAAGTGAAGACCAGCAAAGTCGTCTGCAAGGCGGAGATTTGGGATATATTTCCGAAGAAGAGTTAAAACAAAACTTTCCGCCGCAAGTCGCCGCCAATTTGATGGACCCGAGATTTCCGATTGGAAATGTTATGGGAGCGCAGATGCAGGGCAAGTATTTTATAATCAAACTTCAAGAGCGCAGCGATAAGGACGAGAATTTAACGCTCGAAAGTCCGGGAATTCGTCAGCAAGTTACCGATTCTCTTATCAACGCCCGCAAACAGCTTCTCGTCGCTTCTTATCAAACAATCGCAATGAACGAAGCGAAGATTGAGAACTACCTGGCGAAAAATGTCGTTGACCATCCGAATGAATTGAGCGGCGCGCGTCCGGCAAGCGCGGACACTCCGGCGACAAACAGTAATTCAAATACGAACGCGAATACCGGCGCATCAACTAATACGAACGCGCAAGCTAATGCGGCAAATGCAAACGTCGCAACTAAACCGGCGGCAAACGTTAATAAAACCAAATAAAGTATTTTAGAGAAATACTTTATAGTTGTCAGAGGTTAGAGGTCAGCAGAATTTTAGTAGCTGATCTCTAACCTCTAACTGTTATTTTTTATGTTATTCAGACTTGCCGACGTTTATAAATCATACGGCGGAACGGAAATTTTGCGCGGCGTTTCGTTTCAGGTCAATCCGAACGAAAAAATCGGACTCGTCGGGCGCAACGGCGCGGGCAAAACGACGGTTTTTCGCATTATCACCGGCGCGGAAGGCGCGGATTCGGGCGAAGTTTTGAAGATGAACGCCCTGAAAATCGGCTTGCTCGAACAGCACGTTGATTTCACCGAAAACGAGACGGTTCACACCGCCGCGCTGTCGGCTTTCAAACGCCTGCACGACATCGAAGCGGAAATGCGCCGCCTCGAAATCGAAATGACGCACGATCATTCCGACGAAATTCTCAATCAATATGCCGAACTCCAGACCGAATTTGAACACGAAGACGGTTTCACTTATACGGCGCGCGCCGAAGCGATTCTTTTAGGTTTGGGATTTACGAGTGAAAATTGGAACACGCAAACAAAAAATCTTTCCGGCGGACAAAAAAATCGGCTCGGAATGGCGCGGCTTCTGCTTTCAAATCCCGATGTTTTACTGCTCGACGAACCGACGAACCATTTGGACGTGAATGCCGTCGAATGGCTCGAAAACTTTTTGCAGACTTACGACCGTTCGTACGTCATCGTCAGCCACGACCGTTATTTTCTCGACCGGACGTGCCGGAAAATCATCGAAATCGAACAGGGAAAAGCTGTCTCATACGTCGGAAATTATTCTAAATTTTTAGTCGAACGCGAAATCCGGCGCGAACAGCAGCAGCGCGAATTTGAAAATCAGCAGGCTTACATCAACAAAACCGAAGAATTTATCCGCAAAAATCTCGCCGGTCAAAAAACCAAACAAGCCAAATCGCGCCGCACGATGTTGGGAAATATGGAACGACTCGAAGCGGCGACGGTCGAAAGATCGAGCGGCAATTTCAAACTCAAAGCAGTCGAGCGCGCCGGCGTCAATGTTTTGATGGCGGAAGATTTGGCAATCGGTTACGGCGAAAAAGTTTTAGCCAAAGACATCAATTTCACTTTGCATCGCGGCGAATGTCTGGGAATTATCGGTGCGAACGGCACGGGCAAAACGACTTTTCTGCGAACGATTTTGGGCGATCAGCGCGAACTCGCGGGCAAAATAATCTGGGGATCGAAAACCGACATCGGTTATTATTCGCAGCAGCTCGAAGAATTGGACGACCGCAACGAAATTATTCAGGAAATGCGTCGCGTCGCGCCGCTCGTCGAAAACGGCGTACTGCGCGGATTTTTGGCGCGATTTTTATTTGTCGGCGAAGACGTTTTCAAACGCGTCGCCGATTTGTCAGGCGGCGAAAAGGGAAGATTATCGCTGGCAAAATTAATTTTCTCGCAAAAAAACGTGCTGGTTTTGGACGAACCGACCAACCATCTCGACATTCCTTCGCGCGAAGCGCTCGAAGCCGCGCTGCAAAATTACGAAGGCACGATTTTGACCGTCAGCCACGACCGTTTTTTCCTCGACGAAGTTTCGACGCAGATTTTTTCGTTTGAAGACGACGGAACAGTCGAAATCTTCAACGGCAACTATTCCGAATTTCACGATTGGCGCGAAAAGGAAGTTCAAAGTTCAAAGTTCAAAGTTCAAAATTCGGGTGAATTCCAGATTTCAGATTCCAAATTCCAGATTGAAAAACTGAAATCGAAAACCGAAGACGGACGTTCAAAAAACGAACGACTAAAAACCGAAAAACGCATTAAAGAAATCGAAACGGAACTTCCGCGTCTTGAAGAAGAATTATCGAAGTTGACTTTGCAGATGAGCGCGCCGGAAACGGTTTCGAGCCGTGAAAAATTGGAAGAAGTTTCAAAAAAATACGAACAAACCGAAAAACAAATTCAGACGCTTTATGCCGAATGGGAAAAATTATTGGCAGATGAGTAATACCGAGCCGCGCGAAAATACGGGAAAAGATTTTAACAACCGCCGATGGACGCGGATAAACGCGGACGAATCAGTTAAAATCGGCGTTCATCGGCGGTCGAAATCTTTCGATTAACTTTCAATCCGATAATTCGGCGCTTCTTTGGTGATAATTACGTCGTGAACGTGCGATTCGCGCAAGCCTGCCGATGTAATGCGGACGAAACGCGCGTTTTCCTGTAATTCTTTGATATTTTTGCAGCCTGTGTAACCCATTCCCGAACGCAAGCCGCCGACTAACTGCGTCACCATTTCGGCTAAAGTTCCTTTGTAGGCGACGCGCCCTTCGATGCCTTCGGGAACGTATTTTGAATCAGAAACCGTGCCTTCCTGCGCGTAGCGGTCGGATGAACCTTTTTTCATCGCGCCGATTGAACCCATTCCGCGATAGGTTTTGAAATTTCTGCCTTGAAAGAGAATCACTTCGCCAGGCGCTTCTTCGGTTCCGGCAAAGAGCGAACCGATCATTACCGAATCCGCGCCCGCCGCGATTGCTTTCGCCACGTCGCCCGAAAATTTGACGCCGCCGTCAGCGATAATCGGAACGCCGGAATTTTTCGCGGCGCTGACGCATTCGATAATCGCCGTAATTTGCGGAACGCCCGCGCCGGTCACGACGCGCGTGGTGCAGATCGAACCGGGACCGATTCCGATTTTAACCGCGTCAACTCCGACATCAATCAGCGCGCGAGTCGCTTCGGCGGTGGCGACGTTTCCGGCGATGATTTCAAAATCGGGAAATCTCTGTTTGACCTGTTTGACGGCTTCGATGACGCGCGAACTGTGTCCGTGCGCGGTGTCAATAACGATGGCGTCGGCGCGAGATTCGACGAGTGCTTCGGCGCGTTCCAAATAATCGCCGGTCGCGCCGATTGCCGCCGCGACGCGCAATCTGCCGAGTTCGTCTTTTGCCGCGAACGGGTAACGAATCGCTTTTTGAATGTCTTTGACCGTGATTAAACCTTTCAAAAGTCCGTTTTCATCTACGACGAGCAGTTTTTCGATGCGGTGTTTTTGCAGTTTGACTTTCGCTTCGTTCAGAGTCGTGCCGACCGGAACGGTGACGAGCGGTTGTTTGGTCATCACTTCGGAAACCGGAATATCAAAGCGCGTCTCGAAACGCAAATCGCGGTTGGTAATAATTCCGACGAGCAGATTGTTTTCGTCAACGACCGGAACGCCGCTGATTTTGAAACGCTGCATCACATTCAACGCTTCGGAAACAAGGCGATTATCTCGAATCGTTACCGGATCAACGATCATTCCCGATTCCGAGCGTTTCACTTTGTCAACTTCTTCGGCTTGCTGTTCGATGGAAAAATTTTTGTGAATGACGCCGATTCCGCCTTGCTGCGCGAGCGCGATTGCCAGATTCGCTTCGGTTACGGTGTCCATCGCCGACGAGCAGAGCGGAATATTTAAGCTGATATTGCGCGAAAATTTCGTCCGCGTATCGGTGTCGGACGGCAAGACTTCCGAATACGCCGGAACGAGCAAAACGTCGTCGAATGTCAGACCTTCTTTGATTTCTTCGATGTTCATAAAATAATAAAATATAATAAAAAGCCCGCAACTTTACTTGCGGGCGCGGTTAATATCGTAAAACTTGGCTGAAAATTTTTTTCTAAATCTTGAACGGGAACGCATAAATTATTTTATTACGGCGCAGGCGTCGCGTCAAAACTGACTTTGCCGTTCTGCCAGATTGAGGCGAGATTATCTTTATTAATTTCAATTTCAATCGTGTTGCGCTTGGCGGTCGCGGGCGTCTGCGGCAAAGCGATTTGTTTGCCGTTGAGCGACAACTGCACGTTCGGCGCGAGCGCTTTGTAATAACTGAACTTCAATTTATCTTTGGGTTCGACGTTTATCGTGTCATCCGCTTTAAGCAGACGATTGGCGGGCTTGCCGTCGCTTGTCCAGAAAACCGAAACCGGAGCGTTGACGGCTTTTATTTCGGCTTTCAAGTCGTTCATTGTCGGCGCGGTTGGCGTCGGCGTGCCTGCGGCATTGGTATTAGACGGCAGACTTGAGTTCGTATTTGCCGCGTTAGTCGCGGCTACAGACTCTGTTGCCGGTTTGTTTTGCAAGTATCTGACGAGAAATAAAATACCGCCGGTCATTACTGCCAAAATTATCACGGCAAAAATAATCGTCGGGAGCGATGAGTAAGAACTTCGGTCGTCGGTTAAAACTTCGGGACGATAACTTCGCGTCGCGTCAGGCATCTGATTGTCCGGCAGCGCTGCCAGATTCGCATAATCCTGTAGTGCCTCCTGTTCGTCAATGCCGACATATTTAGCAAAAGATTTAACAAATCCTTTATTAAAAATGCCGCCGGGCAGACTGCGGTAATCATCATTTTCGATTGATTCGATATAGAGCGGAGAAATGCGCGTCTGTTCAGCCACTTCGCTTAAAGTGATACCACGCGCTTCCCGCGCTTGCCGCAGTTTTTCGCCGAGAGTTTCTGACATTTTCTCTTTTTTGAAAGTCCTTTTGCCGCCTTAAAAACAAAACCGTTTCTTAATGATGAAATATAACGTTGTCAAAGCGCAAATGTCAATTGTTTGCGTGGATTTTGTTCGGAGCGAGCGCTTGATTATGGTTGTAGCGCGTGATACTTTTAGCCTTTATTCAAATCTTGTATTAAAATTTAAAAATAAATCTAAAAGTGAGGATTGGAGAATGTCTTTAGAAGCTCTCGGAATGGTCGAAACTAAAGGTTTCGTCAGCGCGGTCGAAGCGGCTGACGCGATGGTCAAAGCGGCGAACGTTGAGTTGATCGGCAAAGAATACATCGGCGCGGGTTACGTCACGATTTTCGTGCGCGGCGATGTCGGCGCGGTCAAAGCGGCGACTGACGCAGGTGCGGCGGCGGCTCGTCGAGTCGGCGAACTTATCAGCGTTCACGTTATTCCGCGTCCGCACGGGGAAGTCGAAAGAGTTTTGCCGAAAGGCGTCGGTTACAGCCCGGATGGAAAAGCGATTCAAGGCGGCTCGCGCGGACAACTCGGCGCGGGCAGCGCGAATGACGATTCGGCTGTTTCGACAGCGCGCGAAACGACAAAAAGCAGAAAATAATTTCAAATTTCTATTTCAAGATTCCAGATTATTTTAGTCTGGAATTTGGAATTTGGAATTTGGAATTTGGAATTTGGAATGGAAGACAAAAATCTTGTTTCGCAAGCTGAAGCGAGCGACGCTGTTGAAGCGGCGTATTTGGCGTTTCAGGAAGTTGCGAAATTTGACCAGGCGAAAATTGACCGCATTTGCGAAGCGATGGCGCAAGTCGCGCTTCGCGCATCTTTACGTCTCGGTCAAATGGCAAACGAAGAAACAGGTTTCGGTATTGCGACAGACAAACGCGAAAAAAATCGTTTCGCCTCAGAAGACGTTTGGAATTATTTTCGCCATTTGAAAACCGTCGGCGTCATCAATGAAACTGAAAGCATCGTTGAAATTGCCAGTCCGCGCGGTGTCGTCGCCGCGATTATTCCTTCAACCAATCCGACCTCGACGGCGATTTTTAAAATAATTATCGCCACAAAATCGCGCAACACCATTGTTCTTTCGCCGCATCCGTCAGCCGCTCGTTCGATTAGCGAGACTGCCCGAATTATGCGCGAAGTCGCTGTCAGAGAAGGACTTCCAGCCGACGCGATTCAGTGTTTGTCGAATCCGACAATCGAAGGCACGGAAACTTTGATGAAGCACAAACGCACCGCCGTTATTTTAGCGACAGGCGGAACGGGACTTGTTCGCGCCGCATATTCTTCGGGCAAACCGGCGTTCGGTGTCGGACCGGGAAATGTTCCTGTTTTTATTGAGCGCTCGGCAAACGTTGAAAAAGCCGTCAGCGATATTTTGACTTCGACCTGCTTTGATAACGGAACAATTTGCGCGTCCGAACAATCCGTCGTCGCCGATGCGCCGGTTGCAAATGAAGTCCGCGAACAATTCAAACTTCAAGGCGGACATTTTTTGAATCAATCCGAAGCCGATGCAGTCGGGCAAATTCTGCTCACCGAGCAGAGAACTTTGAATCCGAAAATTGTCGGAAAATCCGCCGAATACATTGCCAATCTCGCGGGAATTTCAGTGCCGACGGGAACGCGCTGCCTGCTCGCCGATTGCGGCGGCGTCGGGCGCGATTTTCCGTGGTCAATCGAGAAACTTTCGCCGACGCTGGCTTTTTTTGTTGCCGACGGAATCGAAGCCGGAGCGCAAAAATGTCTGGAAATTTTGCGGTTCGGCGGAATGGGACACACTGCCGGAATGCACACCGCTTCGCGCGACGCGGCGATTGATTACGGCAAACGAATGCCAGCATCGCGCGTCATTATCAATTCGCCGACAACGCACGGCGCAATCGGATTTTCGACCGATTTAGCTCCTTCGATGACTCTCGGCTGCGGCTCCTGGGGCGGAAACGTAACGAGCGACAACGTTTCGCCGATTCATTTAATGGACATCAAGCGCGTGGCTTTTGAAACGAAACCTGTCGGTTCGGTTCAAAGTTCAAAGCTCAAATTTCAAAGTTCTGCCGAACGTCAAATTCCGAATAACGGATTGCAAAACGGCGAAAACCAGAGACAAAAAACCGACGACCGGAAAACAATCAAACGCGAAGAAATCGCCGCGTTAGTTGATAAATTTTTGCGAAATAAAATTTCCGAACCGCCTGATGAACCTCAAAGTTCGGTTGAGGACACGAACAAACAAACTGGTGCGTCAAACGGCGAAGTAAAAACGATTATTCATCAAATCGCAAACGTCGAAACCGCAAACTCGAACGGCGCGAAACCGAAAGCGGTTGATTTTGTCAGCGAAGATGATGTGAAAAAAGCGATTGAAGCGGGCGAGAAAATTTATGTTTCGCCGAAAACAATCATCACGCCTTCGGCAAGAGATTTGGGCGAGGAAAAGGAAGTTTTTGCGAAAACTTAAAGATGAAGAATTTTTTCACCGCAGAGGCGCAGAGAGTTTTCGCCGAGAAAACGCAGAAATATTTTTGGCTTTCTCGGCTACATCTCAGTGTCTCTGCGGTAAAAGCATTTCTTTCGGTTTACTACCTGGAATTGTTCGCTGCTTGATTTATTCAAAAAATAATGGCTGAAACGTTAGTCGAAAATCAGGTTTGCAGCGCTTGCGGCGCGGACGTGCGAGAAGGCACGCTTTTCTGCTACAACTGCGGCGGACAGGTAGCTTCAGGTGAAAAAGTAGCTGAAAAGATCGAAGGTGAAGTTGCTTCCGATAATAAGTTTCAAGAAAAATTACTTAAAGAAAACGGCACTGCGTTCAGGCAGAACAAAATAGAAACGACACCGGAGATTGGAAAAGTTTACGCTGATAAATCTGTTGCAAATTCGAGTCTTCGTAAAGAAACCGAATTGCCGACGGCGGCGACAATGCGCGGAAAAGCTAAAAACGTCCAGCCGAAAAGGATTGAGATAATCTGGGAAGAACGTGAAAACGCGCCGAACGTTTGGTTTATTTTGGTGACAATCGCGCTGACCGTTTTTGCCGCAGTTATTTTATTTCTGGCAATGCGTATGAAATAAATTTGTAGAAAGTTGCCGCAGAATCCGAAAAATTGTCTGGAAAAATATTCGGAATTTGAAGACGGCGCACTTTGTTTAAGTTTTTTATCTTCAATAACGTTATATAATCAAGTCGAAAAAAATTATGGAAGCACTCGGAATGGTTGAATGTATGGGTTTGGTAGCAATGATTGAAGCTGCCGACGCGATGGTTAAAGCGGCAAACGTTACGCTCGTCGGTTACGAAAAAATTGACGCCGGACTTGTCACGGCAATTGTGCGCGGCGAAGTCGGCGCGGTCAAAGCGGCAGTTGACGCGGGTGCGGCTGCCGGTCGGCGCGTCGGAACAGTCGTTGCGACGCACGTTATTCCGCGTCCGCATTCGGAAGTTGATGAGGGAATTCCCGTTTTAAGAACAGGCGAAACAACGCGCAAAAAAATTTCGGGTTCGGTTCACGGAAAATAAATCGAAAGGGAAAATTCAAAAACACCAAAAGGCGAGCAGGCAAAATTTACTTTAACTGCTCGCCTTTTGATATTTTCTTTCAATCTGAACTCAATTGTTATTGGGGTCTTTGATTCGGATTTTGCAAACTCGGCTTTCCGTTGTTGTTTGAACGGGTTATGCCGGAGCGCGTAATGGCGATGCGCTTTTCTTTTTTGGGACTGTCGGCGACCGTGACTTTTATGTTTCTGTAAGCGCTGTCCTGCACTTTGTCGGTCGGACTGTAAGATACGAGATACTGAGTGCGCAGTTCGCTGGAAATGTCTTTGGCAATATCGGGAAGCTCATTCGCTGAACCCGGAAAATAAACTTTTCCACCGGTTTCCGTCGCCAGCCGTTCTAAAAAAGCCTTCGCTTTGCCTTGCGGACTTTTGCTGATAAATCCGCCTTCTTTGTTCAAATCGCCGACAAAGCCGATGACGTAAATCTGCACGTCCGATTCGCGCAGCAAATCATAAAGCTGCTGTTCTTTGTAATAGCTGTCACGGTCTTCGCCGTCGGTAACTAAAATCAAGGCGCGACGTTTTTTATCGTCTCGATTCTTCGATTTTTCGTAATTATCAACTCTCTCCGCCGCCAGATAAACCGCGTCAATAATCGCCGTCTGTCCGCCTTCGACAAACATATTGTCGAGCGCTTCGTTCAAGTCGGCTTTGCTGCTTGTGAAATCCTGCAATATCTCGATTTTGTCCGAGCTGACGAAGCGAATCACGCTCGTATCGTCGTCCGGTCGGTTCGAGGCGATAAGAATTTTTCCGGCTTCAATAACTTTATCGAGCTGCTGGCGGAGCGAGCCGGAATTATCAATTACAAGAGAATAATTGGTCGGAACTTCGCCTTTGGTAAAAGAAGTAATCGGCTGTAAAACATTATTTTCGTAAATCTTAAAATCGTCCTGCCGCAAATCGTTGACGGGACGATTGTTGCGGTCAACGACGCGGACGTTTAAATTCACTTCTTCGGTTTCGATTTTGATGATTTCGTTCGGGTCATTGATGTCCGGCGTCGGAGAAACAGTCGGTGAAGCGGTCGGTTTCGCAATCGTCTGCGGAGTCGGCGAAACAATCGGTTTCGGCGTCGGCGAGACGGTTTGACGCGGGCGAGTCATAGTCTGCGTCGTTTGCGCTTTGACCGGCAAAAAATTATAAAAACCTCCGGTCAAAGAAAAGCTCAAACAAAACGCAAGCAGAAGAACATTCAAAATTTTTCTATTCATTTAATCGTAAACTCGAAACTAAAATTATTTATAATTCGCGGTCGGCGTGGCGAAATAACCTTCGCGCCCGCGAACGGTTAGACGCGGAAGACCGCGCGGAGGTTTGACCTTAGTTTTGACTTTATGCCATTTTCCGTCGGGCGCGAAATCCTTCGGCGTGTAACCGATTGAGTATTGATGGCGAAGTTCGAGCGCGATGCGTTCAAAAATTTCGTCGAGTTCGACATCGGTCTGCGGATAAAAAGATTTTCCGCCCGTCACCGAAGCGAGTTCGTCCAAAAAGGCTTGTCCCTGCATTCCTTCAGGGCTTCCGGCGTCTCTGCCGTCGAGAATTCCGACGGCGTAAACAGTTACGTCGGATTCTTTCATCAGGCGGCGCACCTCGCCGAAATTGTAGCGCGAATTGTTGTCCTGACCGTCGCTGATGATAAGCAGCGCTTTTTTCTGGCGCGTGCCGCGCGTTACGCGCTCGACGCCGAGATAACAGGCGTCATAGAGCGCCGTGTTGCTTTTCGGTTCGACCAGCGTAAGTTTTTGCAGAACCGCGTCGGCGTCGCGCGTGCGGTCGAGCAAAAGTTGAGCGCGATTGTTAAAGGCAATCAGAAAATATTCGTCGGACGGATGGCTTGTGTTAAGAAATTTTTCGAGCGCCGTGCGCGATTTGGCGATTTTTTCCTTGTTCATCGAGCCGGAAACGTCGAATAAAATTCCGACGGAAATCGGCGCGTCGGAATCGCTGAAAAAAGTAATTTCCTGTTCTTCGTTATTGTCGAAAATGGAAAAAGCTCTTTTGTCCAAGCCCGAAACATAACGCCCGTAAAGGTCTGTAACGGTTAATGTAAGCGTTACGAGGTCGGTTTTGACGGTAACGGGTGTATCATCGGTTACGGGTTCGGGCGTCGCCGTCGGCTGCGGGTTTTGCGCGAAAACCGCGATAGCGCCGAGCAAAATTACACCGATAAATAAAATCCACCGATGCGCGATGCACGAGCGGCTGAAGCGTAAGACATTTTTCACAGCCATAATTTCTCCGTTTTTTAATTATATTCTATGCAAGGCACTTTAGTTTCTGCAAGATATTTTTTTGATGTCGTTAAAATAGAATTCGTTGCGCGGCGGCGAAGGGTTTCAAGAATATAATTTTGTTTGCAACATTTGCCGACAAAATGCGTGATATAATCGAATTCAAGATTTAGAATTCGGAATTTAGGATTTAGGATTTTAAGTAAAATAATAAAATTTGTATCTTCAAAAAATCAGAAATCTTTAATACCCTTTTCGCATCTCATAAATAATTGAATTTTGAATCTTAAATCCGACTTTTATTATGGCTGAATTTATTTGTCGTCTCGGAACGCCTTCGGGCGAAATTATGACGCGGATGGTTGAGGCAACCGGCGCGGGCGAAGCAAAGTCAATGCTTGAGGGCGAAGGATTTCGCGTTTTTGCCGTTTCAAACGCCGAAAAAGGTTTGTCCGCAGCTTTATCAATCGGCGGCGCGGGCAAAAAGAATCGCGTCAAGCCAGCCGATTTCCTGCTTTTCAACCAGCAGCTTTCCGCTCTTTTGCGAGCAGGAATTCCAGTTTTGCAATCAATAAATTTGTTGAAAAATCGTTCGGCTTCATCAACTTTGCGTTTAATGTTGGTAGATGTCGAAGACAAGATCAAAAGCGGAATTTCGTTGTCGGAAGCCTTTGAATCGCAAGGCACGTTTCCGAAAATTTATACGGCATCGTTGCTCGCGGGCGAAAAATCCGGCGCGCTCGACGATGTTCTGGCGCGTTACGTTGATTACTTGAAACGCAATGTCGGCGTGGCGCGCAAACTGCGCGGCGCAATCGCTTATCCGTTATTTCTTCTGGCGGCGGCTTCGTTTATGGTGGCGTTTTTGACGCTCTATATCGTCCCGCGAATGTCGGAATTATTTAAAGGTTTGAATACGAAAAACGGTTTGCCGACCGTAACCGTAGTCGTTCTGGCATTTTCCAATTTCATCGCCGGCAACATTTGGTGGCTTTTGCCGCTCGTTCTCGTTTTAGTTTTCGCGCTCGTCATTTGGCTGCGAACTCCGGGTGGAAAACTTATTTTGCACAAGTTTCTGTTGAGTCTGCCGATTGTCGGAAGTCTGATAAAACAGATGACGACGGCGCAGCTCGCGCGTTCTCTCTCGACGCTTTTATCCGGCGGAATTACCGTGCCGGATGCCTGGAATATCGCTTCCGAATCAATTACGAATCTTGAACTGCGCCGCCGGAGTCAAGCGGTTTTGTCACTAATCCGTGAAGGCAGAGGTTTTACAGAAGCTCTGGACAAAGCAAATTGGCTGCCCGAACTCGCGCTCGATATGATTGGAATCGGCGAAAAATCGGGAAGTTTGAGAGAAATGCTCGACGAAGTGGCAAATTTTTACGACGCCGAAGCCGAAGTGCGGCTCGAACAATTGACGAGTCTTCTCGAACCCGTGATTTTGGTTTTTATGGCGGGAATTGTAATCACGATTCTGCTGGCGATTTACCTGCCGATTATTCAGACGATTTCGTCAGGTCCGTTTAGCGGCAGGAAGTAAAACAAATAACAAGTCTGATAAGGCAAAGGTAAAAAGTCCGAAGCAACCGACGACGGACAATAAACAACTGATTAAAAAATGGAAAATCGAACTAATGGAAACGGTCAGACGGCGACAGTAACAATGCCGAAAATCAATACGACGGATTTGTTGGAAAACGAACCGCCGGAAGTTGTCGAAGCAAAGCAGATGGCACGGCGTTATCGTCTGCCGTATATTGACCTTTTGCCGCCGGGTAAGGAATCGCCTATTTCTTACGAAGAACTCGCCGGAATTCCCGTCGAATTAATGCTTCGCAACTTGTTTGTGCCGCTGCGCAGAGAAGGCAGAAATTTGCACGTCGGAATGGCTGACCCGACGAATCTGGAAGTTCTGGACGAACTCGAAAATGTTTTGAACGTGCGAATTGTGCCGTATGTCGCAACGGCGGGCGCGATTGACGTTGTTCTGCGAAAAGGCGACGCGACGCAGAGAGTTTTGCAGGAAGCGGCTTCGAGTTTTAAGATTTCACTGCTCAGGGAAACCGAACAGGGCGAAGAAGTTCTCGATTTGGACAAATTGGCGTCGGACTCGGAAATGTCGCCGATTATCAAACTTGTTGACACGATAATTTATAACGCGATGGAATCTCGCGCCTCCGATATTCACATCGAAGCCGGCGACCGCGACGTGAGCGTCAAATTTCGCATTGACGGAGCGCTTTACCAGAAAGTTGACCCGATTGATATTGTCTATCATCAAACGCTGGTTTCGCGTATCAAAGTTATGTCGGAACTCGACATCGCCGAGCGCCGAATTCCGCAGGACGGCAGGTTTCGCGTGCGTTATAAAGGCAGAACCGTTGACTTTCGCGTTTCGATTCTGCCGTCGGCTTACGGCGAAAACTGCGTGATTCGTATTCTGGACAAAGAGCAGATTTCCGAAGAATTCAAAAATCTAAGTCTCGAAGTCGTCGGTTTCGACCCTGAAGATTTGAAGCATTTCAGACTTTATATCAAAGAGCCTTACGGAATGGTTCTGGTTACAGGTCCGACCGGTTCGGGAAAAACGACGACGCTTTACGGCGCGCTGAACGAAATTCGCAACAGCGAAGACAAAATTATTACGATTGAAGACCCGGTTGAATATCAGTTGCAGGGAATTATGCAGATTCCGGTCAACGAGAAAAAAGGTTTGACGTTCGCGCGCGGACTTCGTTCGATTTTGCGCCACGACCCGGACAAAGTGATGGTCGGCGAAATCCGCGACAACGAAACGGCGCAAATCGCAATCCAATCCGCGTTGACCGGACATCTGGTTTTCACGACGGTTCACGCCAACAACGTGATTGACGTGATCGGGCGATTTATCAATATGGGCGTCGAGCCTTATAACTTCGTATCGGCGCTCAACTGCGTTCTCGCTCAAAGATTGGTTCGCCTGCTTTGTCCGATTTGCAAGCGACATTATAAGCCGACCGATCAGGAATTGCTGGAATCAGGTCTGCGCGGCGAAGACGTTAAAAACCGCGAGTTTTTTATGAATGTCGGCTGCGACGCCTGCAATCACACGGGTTATCGCGGCAGAACGGCGATTCACGAACTTTTGGATATGTCGGACGCGATTCGTGAAATGATTATCGAACGCCGTCCGGGTTCGGAAATTCGCCGCCAAGCCGAGAAAGAAGGTTTGTCGAGCCTTAGAGAATCGGCGGTTAAAAAAGTTTTCGCCGGTCAGACGACTTTGTATGAAATAAATCGTGTCACGTTTGTCGAAGAAATTCGAGAGTAAAAACTCTTAAATTATTTGATTTTTAAGGTGAATTGGTTAAAATGTCAGTTGCGTTCGCTTCGGAAAACTTTTTGAAACTTTGCCCGAACAATCGCGTGTAAATTTTCCAGAGAACGTAAAGTTTTTGCATCCGAGTCAAATAAATTCCAATTGAAGTTCAATATAAAACATATGAAACATTCTGCCTGCACCCGTTTTTCCATTACTTTGTTACTGCTTCTGTCAATGCTTTCGCCGATGGCGGTTTTTGCGTCCGGCGACGGAAAAAAACATTTTAAAGAAGGAGCGAAAGCCGAAGACGCCGAGCAATGGGACAAAGCCGCCGAAGAATACGCGCTGGCAATTACCGATAGTCCGAAGAATCCCGAATATCTTCTGCATTATCGCCGCTCGCTTTTTATGGCGTCGCAAATGTTTATGAAACGCGGAACAAGCCTCGCCAACGACAAAGATTATGCGGGCGCTTATCTCGCCTTCCGCAAAGCCTACGCTTACGACCCGACCAACGAACTGGCGAAATCCGAAACGGAAAGAATGCTGCGTCTCCAGCAAAGCGTGGTGAACGGGGACAATCCTGACGCCGATAAAAATGCGAACGCTTCGGGCGATACTGTCAAACTCATTCCGACCGGCTATCAAAAACAGACTCCGCAAGACAACGCAGTTCCGCAGAAGTTGGAAAAACTGCGCGATGTGCCGTTTCCCTCAGGTGTTAATTTACCGTTTTTAATCAAAGAATTAGCGAAGGATTTGGATTTGAATGTTTTGTTTGATACTCTGTCGCACCTTGACGCTCGCACGGTAAAAATCGAATTGAAAAATGTGACGGCGGCAAAAGCGCTCGATTATGTCTTTTTGCAGGAAAATTTATTTTTTCAAAAAGTCGGACCGCGAACGATTCTGGTCGCCGAAGGAAATCGCCGCCAGAATTTCCAGCAATTAGTTCTCCGCACATTTTATTTGTCGAACGCCGACCCGAAAGATGTTCAGAAAGTTATTCAAAACGCGATTCCGGCGCAACCGGGCAGAGCGCCGACGACCAACATTATTGACGAAGACACAAACAGCATCACGGTTCGTGATACGACCGAGAATATACGCATCATCAGCAAATTGATTGCCTCGCTCGACAAAGACCGCGCCGAAGTCGTGATGGACGTAGCGATTTATGAAGTGTCCAGAACGGACTTGCTTCAATTGGGCAATCAAATCAACACTTCCGGTTCGCCCATAAGTTTTGGCGGAACGACGCAGGGCGCGATTGGAAACAACAAATTCGGACAGATAGCAAATGCGGCAGGCACGGCAGCCAGTGTGATTCCGCGCGCGTTCGGCGTCGGTCTGGTCATTCCGGCGGTTAATCTGATTGCGCTTCAAAGTAAGAATAACGCTAAACTGCTTGCTTCGACGCAAATTCACGCCTTCAATAACGAAGAATCTTCCGCGCGAATCGGTCAGCGAGTTCCCGTTCAGACCGCGCAGCTTTTGGGCTACGGCAATAATACAACCGGAACAGGCACAGGCACGGGTAATTTTGTCAATAACCAAGCGGCTTCGGTTATTAACTATGAACAGGTCGGTTTAGACCTGAAATTCAAGCCGATTGTTTTCCCGAATCAAGATGTGCAGGTGGCGATGGATATTACATCAAAGGATGTCGTCGCGGGCGGTTCGGTGAGTAATCCGGTATTTTCCGAACGCACGATTAAAGGCACGGCGCGTATTCAAAATAACAAAACATTGCTTCTGGCAAGCTCGTCGCAGGATGTCGAGAGCAACGGACGCGAAGGATTGCCGCTTTTGGGGCTGATTCCTATTTTAGGCAGACTTTTCACTTCGCCGACCAAAAATAACCGGCAGGTTGATATTGTTATTGCCGTTACGCCGCGCGTCCTTCGCGCTCCGGCAATTCTGCCTGAAGATGAATTCGAGCGCCCGACGGGAAGTCTGGCTGTTCCGACCAGCGGTTCTCTCGAAGCGATGATTGTGCAGGAAGACAGAGAGGAAGAGCTTGCCGCCGCCAGAAAAGTTCCGAATGTCGCGCAGGTTCAGCTTCCAGACCAGCCGCTCGACGCGCCGGCTTACACCAAGTCAAACGCCGCGCAGCAGACGGTTGCCGCAACCGAACAAAAACCGGAAGTTAATACTGCGTCAACCGCCGCGCCCGAAAAGAGCGCGACAACTGCTGATAATCAACAGGCTAATCAGATTGCAACTGCTTTGCGTCCGATTGATACGAGCGTAAAAACTCTGCAAATCGTCGCTCCGACAACGGATTCTGCGGAAAATAAAGTCGTAACGCGGCAGACTTCGCTTAAAGCATCGGACGAAAACGCGAAAGCCGCAGATGAAGCTAAAGCCGTAGATGCGATTACAGAGGAAAACGCTCCGACCGCTCAGATTCAATTTTTGACAAATTTGCCTGAAATGAAAACGGGTGAAAAAACGAAAGTCGTCGTGATGGTTAAAAGCGCGACGGCGTTTCGCTCGGCGGTTTTGGGCTTGCGGTTCGACGCGAAAAAACTGGCGATTCGCAGCGTCGGTTTCGGCGATGTTTTCGGCACAGGTTTGGCACAGACGCAGGCGACGCCGTTTGTAAATGAAAACGGCAAAACGTATGTTTCGCTTTCATCGCCGAAAGACGTTGCCGAGAACACTTCCGGCGTGCTGGCTTACATCGAAATCGAAGCGTTCGCCGACGGCAAACCCGAAATTACGTTTGATAAGGACATTTTGAGTATGCTGACCGCGGGCGGTAAAAACTTTAGAATGCAGTTTTAGGAAATAAATTCAATGTTCAAAGTTCAAAGTTCAGAGACACGAACGAAGCGGAAACAGATTGAAGGAAATTTTTCATATTTAGTCTCTCTTCGTTCGTCTTTGGTTGACGGTTTTACTTTATTTGAACTGATTATCACTTTGACCGTGCTGGCGATTCTGGTGATGGGAACGATTCCGCTCGCTCAGAACGCCGTTAAACGTCAGAAGGAACTGCGTCTGCGCGATAATTTGCGAACGCTTCGCGCGGCGATTGACGAATTCCACAGAGATACGCTCGGCGCGTGTCCGCAAGGCGCAGTAAGCACTGTCGGAATTCCGGGAACAAACGCAAACGTTCCGGTTGACCCGCGAAGCCGCGTCGTGATTGACGACTGCAAAATTTTTGATACTCAAAATCTCGACCGCTATCCGCCGACGCTCGATATTTTGGTAGACGGCGTAAAAATCAAACCGCGCGGTTTAAGCCCGCAGCTTCAAAGCGGAACTGCGTTTGACGGTAAAAACGCGACCGAGAAAAATGACGAAGAAGACCAATTGACGAAGGTTTATCTGCGCGAAATTCCGATTGACCCGATGACGGGCGAAAAAGATTGGCAGTTTCGCTCTTCGTATCAAACCGGCGATTCGGAAACCTGGGACGAGATAAATGTTTTTGACGTGCGTTCGAGTTCCGACGCGGAAGCGTTAAACGGAGAGAAATATAGTGATTGGTAATCAAAAAACGGAAAACGGAAAACGGAAAACGGAAAGTAATTTCCGCAAAAATCGGAAATCAATTTTTGCGGCGGTAAAATCCAAAATCCAAAATCCAAAATCCAACATCCAAAGTGGATTTACTTTGCTTGAATTGATGATTTCGATGTTTATCATCATACTTCTTCTGTCGGTCGCGCTTCCTGCTTACGAGCGAAGCATTCAGCACGCCCGCGAAACCGTTTTATCGGAAAATCTTTTTCAGATGCGCCGCGCCATTGACCAATACGGCGCCGACAAAGGCAAATATCCGCAATCTGTAGATGAACTGGTAACCGGAGGTTATTTGCGCGAAAAGCCGGTTGACCCGATTACTGAAAAAACCGAATGGAATGAAATTACAGAAGCTGCCGACACCAGCAGCAGTTCGTCTGATGATGCCGACCAAGGTTTGAAAGATGTCAAAAGCCTAGCCGAAGGCGAAGACAGCGAAGGCAAAAAATATCAGGACTATTAAAAAATGGTAAGTGGTAAATGGTAAGTGGTGAGTGAAAAACCGTCTTACATTTACCACTTGCCACTTAAAAAGAAATGTTTGAAAGTTTAACCCAACCGAATTTTCCGCGAGCCGCGCTCGGTTTAGAGCAGACGAGCGTGACGGCGCTTGCTTTGCAGAGAGAACGCGGCGGCGTGTTCGGCGTCAAGCAAGCCGCGACCAGCGAATTGCCCGCGCATCTTTTGAACCCAAGTTTTACCGAACAAAATATCTCCGGCACAGCCGAAATGCTGGCTTTGCTCGATGAAGTCGTGACAACCGCCGGACTCCGAAAACAGAAACGCTGGTCAATTTCGCTGCCGAGCAATACGGCTCGAACCGCGATTTTAACGCTTGAAAACGCGCCTGCTTCCAAAGATGAATTATCTGAAGTTTTGGACTGGAAAGCGGAAAACGTTTTCGGCGTGTCTGCCGGCGAATTACGCATTTCGCGCCGCCAAATCGCGCCCGACGCCGGCGGAAAACTGCGTTATTTCGCAACCGCCGTCAAACTCAGCGTCGTTGACGAATACGAAACTTTATTTGAACGAATGAACTGGCGAGCCGGTTTGATTTTGCCGCGCGTCGTCAGCGAAGCCGGTTGGCTGGTTGACCGGAAAAAAAGAACCGATTCGCTGCTGCTAAGTTCTAACAGCGATGGATTTACGGCGCTTTTGCTGCGCGGCGACGAACCGAATGTCGTGCGTTCCATTACTTGCACCGAAAGTGAGCGCGACGATGAAATTTACCGGCTTTTGATGTTTTACCGCGACCGTTTCGGCGATGATTCGAGCGAAAATTTTTTGGAAAAGTTTCTGGTCGTCGGCAAGGATTTCGCGCCCGCCAAAATCGAGGAAATCGCTTCCGAAGCGTTGGGCAGAATGCCGGACATTTTGCGCCCCGAAGATGTCGGGCTTAATCTGCCCGCGCAGCATCTGAGTTTTGACGACATAGCCGCGCCCGCCGGACTCGCGGCGCTTGGCTGGAACTAAAATAGGTGATAAATAATAGACAAATATGTAAATATTGGATTCATATCTGTCATTCATCACCTATTTTGAAACATTATTTTTTAATGCCCGTAATCACTTTGCAAAGATGATGACACACGCATTTGCACCGGAAAATATAAAAAGTTTGACTGACGGCGAATTAATTTCGGCGGCGATTCGCGGGCGCGAAGATGGTTTTGAAGAAATCGTCAAGCGTTACCAGCGTCCGATCACCGGCTACATTTACCGGATGCTGAACAATTACGACGCTTCGCTCGACGTAACGCAGGAAGTTTTTATCAAAGTTTATAATTCGCTTGAGCGTTACAGCGCCGAATACAAATTTTCGACCTGGATTTATCGCATCGCACACAACGCGGCGATTGATTATATGCGCCGAAACTCGGTTAATCAGCAAAGCATCGAAACGGAAAACGCGGACGGAACTTATCAATTGCAAATCGAAAGCTCACAGCCGAATCCCGAACAGGAACGCGAGCGAAGCGAATGGCGCAAAGAAATCGAAACGGTCGTCAAATGTCTGCCGCAAGTTTACCGGGAATTGATTTTACTGCGACACGCGCAGGATTTGAGCTATGACGAAATCGCCGAAGTAACGAATCTTCCGCTCGGAACGGTGAAAAATCGTCTGTTTCGGGCGCGTGAAATGATGCGCGAAATTTTTGTCGAGCGCGGTTTTAAAGGAATTTAGGATGGAAAATCGTCTCTAATTTTCGGCAAATGGTTTTCTCAAGTTAAAAGGTTCGCAAAGGTAAATCACAAATGAGTTTTCAGATTCCCACAACCGAAAAAGAATGTCCGCGCCCGCTTCTTGCCGCTTATATCGAAGGCGAACTTCTTCCGCGCGAGGAACTCGAAATCGAGTTACATTTAGCAAATTGTAAAAATTGCGCGGCTGAATTAAACGAACAAAAAGATTTATTGCTCGCTCTGGATTTCGCGCTCGAAAACGAAAGGGAAATCGAACTTCCAGCCAATTTCACAAAAGTTATCGTCACAAAAGCCGAAAGCAATGTCAGAGGATTGCGCGCGCCGCGAGAAAGATTTAAGGCAATTTTCGTCGGTTCGATTTTGTTTTTGCTCGTGATTTTAGGACTCGGCGCGGAAACCGAAAATATTTTCAACGCATACGTCAAATTTGCCGGACAATTTTTTGCCGTCTGCGGCTTTGCGGTTCATTTTATTTACGACGTTTCTATCGGAATAGCGGTTATTTTGCGTTCTTTAGGCAATCATTTCGTCAAAGACTCGGCAATCGGTTTTACCTTTTTCACCGCGTTTATGTTAGTTTTTCTGTTTGTTATTTCACGTTTATTTGTTCGGTTTAACCGCGCTTAAAAATTTTGTTAATTAGTAGTAAAGTGATTTATTCGGAAACACAGACAAGCAATTTCGCAAATCTACAAATCCCTTTCGCACAGATGCTTTCGGGATTTGTTTTTGTTTTGTTGGCGGTTATCTCGATTTATTCGCAAACTCAAACTATCAGTCGCACGGACGAAAACACGATAACAATCGAAAATTCACAAAGTGATGTCTATTCTTTCGGAAAAAACGTTGTTATCAAAGGAGATTCGCAAGGCGTGCTGGCGTTCGGCGGCGACGTTATCGTCGAAGGAAAGATTGACGGTGATGTCGCAACCATCGGCGGTTCGATTATTCAAAAGGAAAACGCATCAATCAGCGGCGACGTAATAATTTTCGGCGGAGCTTATCGCCCTGAAAGCGCGAATCCGCTTCGCAATTCGGAGAAGCAGACTATTATTTTCGCGGTCTTTGAAAAAGAACTCCGAAATCTGACGCAAAACCCTTCTCAGCTTTTTTCGCCGACTTTTTCCCTCTCATTTTTGGCGCAGCGATTTTTGTCCGTTCTTTTCTGGTTCGTGCTGTCGCTCGCCTTGACGACGATTTCTCCGGGCGCGGTCAGCCGCGCGATTGCGCGTTTTCGGCTTTCGACCTTAAAAATAATCGCCATCGGTTTTTTCTCGTTTGTCGGCGCGACCGTCGGCGTGATGGCTTGTCTGAATTTTCTGCCGAATTATATCAACGCCATCGTTGTTTTTATGGTGTTTTTGCTGCTTATTCTGGCTTATGTCTTCGGGCGCGTCGCTCTGCAATTAATCATCGGCAAGCATTTGCAAAAGCAGTTTTTGCCCGAATCCAGCCAATCCGAAACGCTGGCGATTTTAATCGGCGTCGTCGTCTGGACAATTTTCCTGTCCGTTCCGTATCTTTGGGTGCTTGCTTTGATGGCGCTGGTTTCCGCCAGCATCGGGCTTGTTTTAACCGCGCGTTCGACCGGCGGCTGGCAAAAAGCGTAAAAATGCCGTAAGTTCTTTCGTTTGAAATTTTCCCAGCCTTTTCCATTTACAATTCTTTACAAAAACAATAAAACCTTTTGCGCTAAAATTACGTCTGTATAACTGTAAATAAAGCGGCGGCTTTTGCGGTTACGGTTGCTTTTCAAAACCGGCAAAATTAAAAAAGAAAGAGAATTCTAAGATGCGAAAAATATTATTTTTATTAACTTTATTTGTCTTGGCGGGAAGCGTTTTTACGAGCGTTCGAGCGCAGACTGTTGATGCGGGAGCGAAACCGAGCGTCGTAACGGGCGACGTGATTTCGACGAGCGCCGACAAAATCGTTTTGCAAAC
>CAXSHW010000006.1:1449-29799 GCA_964237245.1 uncultured Pyrinomonadaceae bacterium | reverse complement strand
TATGCTTTCCGGCAAAACCGATTACAAGCGCGTTCCGCCCGATAATCCGAGTTTAAAATCCGCGACAGCTTCGAGCTTTTCCGACATCGGCGTCGGCGACAAACTGCTGGTTACGGGAATAGTTTCCGCCGACAAAAAAATGATTCCGGCGAAAGCCGTCTATTTGATGACGAAAGCCGATATTTCCGACAGACAGACAAAAGAGCGTGAACAATGGCGGACGCGCGGAATTTCCGGCAAAGTAACTGTGATTAATCCGCAGACCAAAGAAATTACAATTTCAACAACCGGTTTTACAGGCGCAAAGACAACAACCGTTTTAACGCCGAAAGACACTGCCGATTTTCGTCGCTACGCGCCGGACTCGGTGCAGTTCAGTCAAGCCAAACAAAGTTCGATAGACGAAATAAAACCGGGCGATATGATTCGCGCTCTCGGCGATAAAAGCGCGGACGGAGCGACCTTTAGCGCCGAAAGAGTTATTACCGGTTCGTTTCAGACAGTCGGCGGAACAATCAAAGCGATTGACGCCGCGAAAAAAGAAATCACGATTACCGATATTCAGACGAAAAAAGATGTGACGGTTGTCGTCGGCGACAATTCGGTTTTGAAGCAGTTTCCGGCTGAAATGGCGCAGAGATTGGCGCAAATGCAAATGATGCAGCGCGGTGGCGGCGGAATGCGACCGCCGCAAAACGCGCAGGCTCAAACAACCGGCAATCCGCAAAACGGACAAGGCGGCGGAATGGCAATGCGCGGCGGCGGTTCGATTGACGATATGCTGGATCGCTTTCCGAATATCACGGTTGCCGATTTAAAGGTCGGCGATATGATTGCTTTATCGAGCGCGAAGGGCGAAAATTCAGATCGTTTGACCGCTATTAAATTGCTGTCTGGCGTCGAGCCGTTTTTGAAAGTCGCGCAATTTGCGGGCGGCAGACAAGGCGGTCAGCGCGGGCAAGATACAGGATTCACTATTCCGGGACTTGACGGCGGCGAAATTCCGTAAAAATTTACACAATAATAAATCGAAGACAGAAGATGCGGGAAAATTTCTAAAACGCTTCGGATTTCCGAAGCGTTAAGCCATTAACAATAAATCAAATCGTCCATTATCTTCAAAATTTTATATGACACATTTAAAACCATTTTTATTAATCGGCATTTTTACAATTTTTTTAAGCTCGGCGATTTTCGCGCAGCAAACTGCAGGAACTTTAGCCGGGCAAGTCGTGGATGTGAACGGCGCGGCAATTGTCGGCGCGACCGTCACGACGGTTGACGCCGCCGGAAAAGTAAAAACCGCGATCACTAACGCGCAGGGCGAATATTCCATTTCCGGTCTCGCGCCCGGCACTTACACGGTTCGCGCGATTGCGGATAAATTCGGACTTTACGAAAACGCGGAAGTTCAAATCAAACCCGCCGCGCGTGAAGATTTGACGATTGCTTTATCTGTTGCCGAAGTTACGGAACAGGTTCAGGTTTCAACGACAAATCAAGTTTCTACCGAACCGGAAAACAACGCCAGCGCGACTATTTTGACGGAAAACGATATTAAGGCGCTGCCGGATGATCCTGATGAACTCGAAGCCGCATTGCAGGCTTTGGCAGGACCTTCGGCTGGACCGAACGGCGGGCAGATTTATATTGACGGTTTCACCGGCGGCAGACTTCCGCCGCGCGAATCCATCCGTGAAATTCGCATTAATCAAAATCCGTTTTCGGCGGAATTCGACCGTCTCGGTTTCGGTCGCATCGAGATTTTAACCAAACCCGGATCGGATAAATTTCGCGGTTCGGCATATTTTAATTTCAATGATGAATCTTTAAATTCGCGCAATCCGTTTGTGCCGAATCGAGCGCCGAGTCAGGTGCGCGATTTCGGCGGCAACCTTTCCGGTCCGATTCAAAAAAGAAAATCCTCGTTTTTTGTAGATGTCAGCAGTCGCCACACGGACGCTAATGCCATTATTAATGCGAGCATCCTTGATCCGTCTTTCAACGTTATTCCGTTTCAACAGGATATTACAGTGCCGCAGAGCCGTTTTTCTTTTAGTCCGCGCATTGATTATCAATTAAATGCAAAAAATACTTTGGTCGCGCGATACAGTTATACGCGCAATAAATTTGATAATCAGGGTATCGGTAATTTCAGTCTGCTCAGTCGCGCTTATCAAAGTTCAAGCACGGAAAACGAGTTTCGCCTTACCGAAACGGCTATTATAAATCCGAAAACGGTCAACGAAACAAGGTTTCAATACGAAAGAAATCGCCGCAATCAAAACGGCGACAATTCGATTCCGACCATCAGCGTCGCGGACGCATTCACGGGCGGCGGCGCGCAAATCGGTCTGAGCTTTAACGATAATGATAGTTACGAGCTGCAGAATTACACGACTACTTCTTTCGGTAAAAACAATCAACACTCGGTAAAATTCGGTGTAAGGCTTCGCGGCGTAAGCATCAAAGATCAATCCCAATCGAATTTCGGCGGAACGTTTACCTTTGCCGGCGTGCGCGATCCTGTAACCGGCGCGTTGCTTTATTCGTCAATCGAGCAGTATCGTCAGAAACTTCTGGGCAATACAAATCCTATATTTAATCCGAGTCAGTTTGTTATTACTTCAGGCGATCCGCTCGCTAATGTTTCTCAGTCTGATGTCGGTTTATTCATTTCGGATGATTGGAAACTTCGACCGGATTTGACTTTGAGTTTCGGGCTTCGTTACGAAAATCAAACGAATATCAGCGACAATATGAATTTCGCGCCGAGATTCAGTTTTGCGTATTCGCCGGGCGCGGGCGGCGCGAGACAGCCGAAGACGGTGTTTCGCGGCGGCGCGGGAATTTTCTTTGACCGTTTCGGCGAGAATTTCACGCTTCAAACCGACCGTTTCAATGGAACGAACCAGGTTCAATATACGGTTATAAACAACCCTGCGATTTTGGGTCAGCCGGTTTTCTCCTTAAACGGCGTAACGAATGTGCCGACCGTCGCGCAGATTGCTGCGGTCGCGCCCGGCGCATTTACGGTACGAACGACAGACGCCGGTTTGCAAGTGCCGACGACTTATCAATATGCGTTGTCAGTTGAGCGTCAATTGCCGTTCAAAACGCAAGGCTCGATTTATTATGTCGGAAGCCGGACGCTTCATCAGCTTCGCACGCGCAATATCAACGCGCCAGTTTGCGGATTTACAAATCTTTGTCCGACAGATTCGACGCAGTTGAATTTGCTGCGTCCTGACCCGACGCAGGGAAATATTTACCAGTATGAATCGAGCGGCGTAATAAATCAGCAGCAATTAATTTTCAATGTTCGCTCGACACTAAGTTCAAAAATTTCGTTCGGCGCGAACTATCGTCTGGGGTTTGCCAAAGGCGATACGGACGGCGCTGGAACTTATCCGGCTTATAGCTATGATTTGAGTGGTGAATACGGCAGCACGCAGCAGGATGTGAGAAGTTACTTTACGTTTTTCGGAAATTTCCAACTGCCCTGGAAAGTGCGTATGAGTCCGATTATTATAGCTCGTTCCGGCAGCCCGTTTAATATAACGAGCGGAGTTGACACAAACCGCGACTCGATTTTCAACGACCGTCCGACTTTCGCGCAACTAAATACGGCGTGTCTTCAGCGCGGATTGTCTTATGCGTTCTGCGACATCAGCGGCATATCTAATTCGTCAGATATTATTCCGCGCAATTACGGTCGCGGTCCCGGCTTCTTTGCCGTTAATTTGAATTTTACAAAAACCGTCGGTTTCGGCAAATCAAAAACTCGACCAGCCGCAGACACTAACGGACAGGCAGCAAGTTCGGCTGGTGAAGGCGCGAATAGAAACGGCGGCGGCGGACGCGGCGGCGGTGGCGGACGCGGCGGTTTTGGCGGCGGCGGCGGCGGCGGTTTTGGCGGCGGCGGTTTCGGCGGCGGAAACGACAAGCCTTACAATCTAAGTTTCGGTGTGCAAATCAACAACTTATTTAATAATGTTAATTATGCAACGCCGATTGGAAACTTGAGTTCAAATCGTTTCGGTCAATCAACAGCGATTGTCGGCGGCTTCGGCGCGGGCGGAACTAATAACCGCATCATTAGATTAACGCTGCGGTTTAATTTCTAAATTTTATTCGCACGGCAAAAAAGAAGGGCGAAAGTTGAACTTTCGTCCTTCTTTTTTCGTATTTTGAAACGAAATATTTTATCCGACAATACTTTAAATCAAAAAAATTATGAAAAAGTATTTTATTCTGGCGTTGACGATTATTTTCTCCCTTAATGTTTTTGCCCAAGCCGATAAAAAAGTTAAACCGAAAGAGAAAGATAAAACTGCAAATAAGGATGTAATCGCCGTCGCAAGTTCAAAAACTCAAACGCCGCTCGAACTCGCCAAAGCAACTGTTGTCGCATACGGCGGCGACAAATTCAAAAATATGAAAACGCTTGTCGTGCGCGGCACGGCTGATGTTTCCGGTTCGCCGACGGTCACGTTTCCGGCGACTTTTGCAACAATTTACGCGGGCGACAAATATCGGCTGGAAATAACGAATCCGCTCCAGCCGTTCAAACAAATTTATGACGGACAAAATACATCTTCCTCGATTAACGGTTTTAGTCTGCCGCCGATTAATCGGCTCGGTTTGCCTTTGCTCCAGCGAATTGATGAAAAAGATTTCGTCGTCACCGAGTTGTCGGAAAAATTCAAAGGCAAAACCGGTTTTCGCATTACCTCGCCCGAAGGATATTACACCGATTTTTTCATTGACGCGAAAACAGGATTAATCAAAAGTTACGAGTCGAGCTACGATCTGCGCGGCAGAACAATCACAACCTCGGTCGAAATTGACAAGGTGCGCGAAGTCGAAGGCGTCAAAGTTCCCGAACATTACGCGCAGCGTTTCGACACCGGACAACTGACGATTTACGCCAACTTTAAAGCCAAAGATATTTTAGTAAATTCAATAGTCGCCGACGAAATTTTTGCGATCAACAAATAACGACAAATTTCAAAACTCAATTTAAGAGACGAATCGGCGAAGCTGAACAGCTTCGCCGATTCGTCTCTCTTGATTAATTTTATCGCTTAATAAGCTCGCGCGAAAACGACTCGTTTGTTTGACGGCTTGCCTGAATAAACATCAATTCCCGCTTCTTCAGGTTCGTCAAACGGAATGCAGCGAATCGTCGCTTTGGTTTCGGTTTTGATTTTTTCTTCGGTTTCCGCCGTTCCGTCCCAATGCGCCAAGATAAATCCGCCCGTTTCGATTCGCGTTTTGAAATCTTCCCAAGTGTCCACGCGAAACGTATTTTCTTCGCGGAATTTCAGAGCTTTTTGAAAAACATTCGCCTGAATTTCGTCCAAAAGATCGGCGACGTAACCGGCGACGTTTTCAAACGGGCGCGATTCTTTGGTTAAATTGTCGCGGCGGGCGATTTCGATTGTGCCGTTTTCGAGGTCGCGCATTCCTAAACCAAGGCGAATCGGAACGCCTTTCAATTCGTATTCGGCGAATTTCCAGCCCGAACGCTGGTTGTCGTTGTCGTCATATTTGACGGAAATTCCTTTTGCTTTTAACTCTTCAAAAAGCGGATTGATTTTTTCCGAAATCTTCGCCAAATCTTCCGGCGATTTGTAAATCGGAACGATTACGACTTGAATCGGCGCGAGTTTCGGCGGCAGAACCAAGCCGTTATCGTCCGAATGCGCCATTATCAGCGCGCCGATCAGACGAGTCGAAACGCCCCAACTCGTCGCCCACGCGAATTCCAATTGATTTTCTTTATTGACGAATTTTACGTCGAAAGATTTGGCGAAATTTTGTCCGAGAAAATGCGAAGTTCCCGATTGCAGAGCTTTTCCGTCCTGCATCAACGCTTCGATGCACAAAGTATCTTCCGCGCCGGCGAATCTTTCGCTTGCGGTTTTCGCTCCTTTAATCACCGGCAAAGCCATCCAATCTTCAGCGAAAGTCGCGTAAACGCCGAGCATTTTATTGGTTTCTTCAATCGCTTCGTCTTTGGTCGCGTGCGCCGTGTGACCTTCCTGCCACAAAAATTCGGCGGTTCGCAAAAACAATCTCGTTCGCATTTCCCAGCGCACGACGTTCGCCCACTGGTTAATCAGCAGAGGCAAATCGCGCCACGATTGAATCCAGGTTTTATAAGTGTTCCAAATAACGGCTTCCGAAGTCGGGCGAATGATCAGTTCTTCTTCGAGTTTCGCGTTCGGATCAACCATCAAACCTTTGCCGTCCGGGTTCGGTTTAAGACGATAATGCGTAACGACGGCACATTCTTTAGCGAAACCTTCGGCGTGTTCTTCTTCTTTTTCGAGAAAAGATTTCGGCACGAACAGCGGAAAATATGCGTTTTGATGACCTGTTTCCTTAAACATATCGTCCAACGCGCGCTGCATTTTTTCCCAGATCGCGTAGCCGTAAGGTTTGATCACCATACAGCCGCGCACGGCGGAGTTTTCCGCCAAATCCGCGCGTTTGACGATTTCGTTATACCATTCGGAATAATTTTCCGAACGCTTTGTGATTGATTTTGCCATAAAAGATTTGCTTGCCGAAAGCACGAAAATACAGTGATTTCGGTGAAAATAAAAATGATACGGCAAAAATCTTCAAGAAACAATTTGGAAAAAGTTTTCGTCGTTGATTTGTCGCGGCATAATGCGACTTTTGTATGATAAATTATTTCATATGGACGATTTCAAGTTGAATTTCCAAGACACGGCGACGGCGTTTGCCGACAAATCGAATTTTGAACTACAGGAAAAATTTCAAATGTTTCGGCTGATGAATTCGCCGGTTTTGACCAACATCGGCACGCATCTGACCGAATTCGCTTTTCGGCTGAATCTGCCGGTCAAAAGTCTCGTCAAAAAAACGATTTTCAGCCAGTTTTGCGGCGGCGAAACGATTGAAGAATGCGAGAGAACAATCAAAAAACTCGGCGCGTCGAAAATCGGCACGATTCTCGATTATTCGGTCGAAGGCAAATCTGAAGAATCCGTTTTTGAAAGCACGAAAAACGAAATTCAACGCACAATCACACGCGCCAAACAGGACGACGACATTCCGTTTGCCGTCTTCAAAGTGACAGGTCTCGGCTCTTACGCGGTTTTGGAAAAAGTCAGTGCGGGAAAAGATTTGTTGAAAAGCGAAGATGCCGAATGGCAAGCTGTCAAACGGCGCGTCGCTGAACTTTGCGAATACGCGCACTCGCTCGAACAGCCCGTTTTTATTGATGCGGAAGAGTCTTGGGTGCAAAACGCGGTTGACAATCTGGCGACGGAAATGATGGGAAAATTCAATCGTGAAAAGCCGATTGTTTACAACACGATTCAGCTTTACCGGCACGACCGTCTGGATTTTTTGAAAAAATCGTTCGAGAAGGCGAAAAGCGAAAATTATATATTAGCCGTTAAACTCGTGCGCGGCGCGTATATGGACAAGGAACGCGCCCGCGCCGAAGAACTGAATTCTCCGTCGCCGATTCAGCCAAACAAAGCCGCAACCGACCGTGATTACGACGCGGCGATTGATTTTTGTCTCGAAAACGTTGAACAAATCGCCTTTGTCGCCGGAACGCACAACGAATCCAGCGTTTGCCGTCTGGCTGAAAAACTTCACGAAAAAGGCGTCGCGCACAACCATCCGCACGTCTATTTTTCGCAGCTTTACGGAATGAGCGACAATCTTTCGTATGTTTTAGCCGCCAAAGATTACAACGTCTCGAAATATGTTCCATACGGTCCGGTCAGAGACGCGATTCCGTATCTGATTCGTCGCGCACGTGAAAATACTTCGGTTACAGGACAAGTAAGCCGCGAGCTTGATTTAATTGATAAAGAAATCAAACGAAGAAAGATTTAGCCTTTTTACCGCAACCCAAGTAATAGCCTGACTGAAATGTCAGAAACTTTGCGGTTCGGATTTTCCCGCCATTCTCGATAAGTCTTTAATTCATTTTCGGTCAGCGGCTCATTTTTCATCCGCGCGACCTGCGTGCTTTCAAACGCGCGGTTCGTGACGGCGAGATGCGAATTGCTAATTGTTAGATTCTGCCAATTTTCGAGTGCCGCGTCCGCCGTTTCGATGTCGAGAAACATTTCGTTGTAAGCCGCCAGATGCCAGACGGTTCCGCTTTCCGTTTCTTCAATCGCCAGAATGCGAAGCAATCCGTAGGCACTCTCGATTTGAAAAATTAAAAAATCGCCCGCTTGAAAATCTTGTGACACAGCTCTCCTCCGCAGAATAAGTAAAAAACTAAAAGTGAAAAGTGAAAAATTTAAGTTTAAGTTTTTTCACTTTTAGTTTTTCGTTGTTAGTTTTTCACTTTCTCGTAACAATCACGGGCAAGTTTTTTGCCGCGAATTGCCGGTTGAATTCGGCAATATCTTTCGATTTTATTTCCGCCAGACGCGCGAGCTGCACGTCAATCTTCGCCGCCAAATCGTTGTAAACTTCATAAGACTGAGCGGTCGGCGCGTCGTCCGAACCGTCAACCGACGAACTTAATGCGGCGAGTTTATTATTTAATTTAATCGGATAATTCAAAGCGTCCTGCCCGCTTTTGATTTTCGTTTGGTTCAATTCTTCTTCAACAGCCGTCAGATTTTTCGTTATTTCTCCGGCTTTATCGCGCAAATCTTTCTGGTCGGGCGATTTCATTCGTCCGGTCAAATCTTCGAGTTGTTTTTTTACGTCGCGGATTTCCAAAATCGCGTTGTGCGTTTCGGAAAGTTTGGCGTTGATTTTCGACATCAAATCAAATTGTTTGGCAAAATCTTCGGCGGTCGTCGAAAGGCGCGGATCGGCTTTGAGTGCGAAACTTTGTGTCGAAATTTCCTTGCCGTCAACTGTCATTCGCACTTGATAATTGCCTGGCACGATGCGCGGTCCGGCGAGACTTCCGCCCCACAAAATCAGTCCCGGAATGTTTGTCGCATTTGGATAACGATAATTCCAGACGAAAGAGTTGAAACCGTTTTCGGTGGGAATCGGCGCGTCGCCGCCGCCTCTGCGCGTCGGCGCGTCGGCTTCGGGCGCATTCCGGTTAGCATCAATTCTCTGCGTGAATTTGCGGATAGATTTCCCGCTCTGGTCGAGAAATTCCAGAGAAATTTCTTTGGTTGGTTTCGCCTTCAAATAATAATTAACAACAATGCCGTTTGGCGGATTCGCGCCGACGGTCGCTGTCGCCGCAAGCGGGAAACCGCCTCCGCCCGCCGTGCGATATGCGTCTTTTGGTTTGAACAAATAAAAATCGGCATTCTGCGCGGCAGGCAAATCGTAAAGCACCGGCAGATTATCCAAAACGTAAAAAGCGCGTCCCTGCGTCGCAACGACTAAATCTTTTTCGCGTTTATGAAACGCCAAATCGGTGATCGGCACAATCGGCAAATTCAGTTGTAGCGACTGCCAATTTTCACCGTCGTTCGGAGAATAATAAATTCCGGTTTCCGTTCCGGCAACCAGCAGACCTTTGCGATTCGGGTCTTCGCGGACGACGCGCGTAAAAGCGTCGTTCGGAATTCCGTTGATGATTTTTTTCCAGGTTTTACCATAATCGTTCGTTTTGTAAAGAAACGGTCGGTCGTCGTCGTTTTTATAATTGGTCGCGGCGACATAAGCCGTTCCCGCGTCAAACGGCGAAGCGTCAATGGCGTTGATTTGAACCCATTCGGGCAAATCTTTCGGCGTGACGTTCGTCCAATTTTTCCCGTTGTCGCGCGTCACCTGAACAAGTCCGTCATCGCTTCCGGTCCAAATAATGCCGGCTTGCACGGGCGATTCGGAAACCGTAAAAATCGTGTCGTAATACTCGATGCTCGTGTTGTCCTGCGTAATCGGTCCGCCCGAAGATTTCTGGCGCGATTTGTCATTGCGCGTCAAATCCGGCGAAATCGCTTCCCAAGACGCGCCTTGATTCATCGAGCGAAACAAAACATTCGCGGCTGTGTAAAGCGGGTAAACGCCGTTTGTTTGGTGCGGCGAAAACATAATCGGATAGCTCCATTGAAAACGATATTTCTGCACGTCCGCGCCTGCGCCCATCGCGTTGTCCGGGTAAACGTCAACATTTTTCTGCTGTCCGGTGCGATGGTCGTCGCGCGTTAAAAGCCCGTCGTAACTGCCCGCGAAAACAATACTCGAATCGGTCGGCAGAGGCGCGATCCAACCGCTTTCGCCGCCGCCGACGTCATACCAATCTTTGTCTGTAATCGCAAAACTGTTGGAACGGCTGGCGATCCGAACCGTCGAGTTATCCTGCTGCGCGCCATACATATTGTATGGAAAATCGTTGTCTAAAACGACGCGATAAAACTGCGCGGTCGGCTGATCCTGTTCCGTCCAGGTTTTCGCGCCGTCGCTTGAAACATTCGCGCCGCCGTCGTTGCTTTCTATCATTCGATTAGAATCATTCGGCGCAATCCACAAATCGTGGTTGTCCGAATGCGGCACGCTGACGTTGGTGAAATTTCGCCCGCCGTCGCTCGATTTAAAGAATCCGACGTTCAAAACATAAACCGTTTCAGCATTTTGCGTGTCAGCGTAAATGCGATTGAAATACCACGGACGTTGTTTGATGTTCGGGTTATCGGAAACTTTCTGCCAGTTTTCGCCGCCGTCGTCCGACCGGTAAAGTCCGCCGTCTTTGGCTTCGACCATCGCCCAGATTCTCTGCGAATTAACCGGCGAGACGGCGATATTTATTTTACCGAGAACGCCGGACGGCAAACCTTTATTGCTCGAAATTTCCGTCCAGGAATCGCCGCCGTCAATTGATTTGAACATCCCGCTGCCGTCGCCGCCGCCGTTCATACTGTAAGGCGTGCGGTTGATCTGCCAGAAACCGGCGTAAAGAATGTTTGGATTGTTCGGGTCAAGCACCAAATCGCTCGCGCCGGTTTTGTCATCACGATACAAGATTTTTTGCCACGTTTTGCCGCCGTCTTTTGAGCGGAAAATTCCGCGTTCTTCGTTGTTCGCCCACAAATGTCCGAGCGCGGCGACGTAAACGATGTCGGGATTTTTCGGATTGACGCGCACGCGCGAGATTTGCCGTGTGTCGCCCAAACCGACGAATTTCCAGGTTTTGCCCGCGTCCGTTGATTTATAAACGCCGTCGCCGCTCGAAACATTGCCGCGCAGAGTTTCTTCGCCCATTCCCGCATAAACGACGTTCGGGTCGGATTCGGCAACGGCAACCGCGCCGACCGATCCGGTTTTAAAAAATCCGTCCGAAACATTTTGCCAGTTCACGCCCGCATCGGTCGTTTTCCAGACGCCGCCGCCGGTCGCGCCGAAGTAATAAACATCGGGCTGCGACGGAACGCCTTCAACCGCGCCGACGCGCCCGCCGCGAAACGGACCAATCAAGCGATAACGAAAATTTTTGAGCGGGTCGGAAGGTTTCTGTGCTGTTTTCGGCGTCGGCGCGACGGCAGGCGTCGGCGAAGACTGCGGCGTCGGCGCGAATTTCGGTGTCGGAGTCGGTCGCGCGGTTTGCGCGTGGGTGAACGTCGAAAAAATCAAGCACAGCGAGATTGAAAAAACGATTGATAATTTTGTTTTGAATTTTGACGCGGAAACAAAAAACGAAAATGTTTTGGACATTAAAATTTACCTGCCGAATTGGATTTGGAAACTGCTTTGGAATTGCTTTTAATACCAAGAAAGTTAAATGAATGTTTCACAAAAAGCAAATTATTCTACTATCGGCAACCGTTAATTGTTGTAAAATGTCCGTATGGAAAAAAATCTCGATTATCAGGCGATGCTCGATGTTGCTGTCGCAGAAGCCGAAATAGGTTTGGCGGAAGGCGGAATTCCAATCGGCGCGGCACTTTTTGACCGGCAGGGAAATTTGCTCGGCAAAGGTCATAACCGGCGCGTGCAGGAATCGGACGCTTCGATTCACGGCGAAACCGATGCTTTTCGCAAAGCCGGACGACAAAAAACTTACCTGGATAAAATTATGGTTACGACGCTCGCTCCGTGCTGGTATTGTTCAGGGCTTGTCCGTCAATTCAAAATCGGCACGGTCGTCGTCGGCGAAGCGGAAAATTTCGACGGCGGAATCGAATGGCTAAAGGAAAACGGCATCGAAGTCATCAATTTAAATTCGGACAAGTGCAAAAAAATGCTCGCCGATTATATTAAAGAGAATCCCGAAATTTGGAACGAAGACATCGGCGAAGAATAATTTGAAATTCAAGGCGGCAAACGTAGAGTTACAGACTTTTTTCTTTGCCTGTAATGTTTGTTATTATTAAAGAAAGACGAATTTTATACAAATATCAGAGAGGGAAAATAATAAATGTCAGATACAAAAGACGCGGTAATTATTAGCGCCGCACGAACGGGAACAGGAAAATTTCAGGGAAGTTTGAAATCATTTTCTGCGACGGATTTGGGCGCGATTGCCGTCAAAGAAGCGGTGAAACGCGCGGGAATTGATAAAGCCGATGTTGACGAAGTGATTATGGGCTGCGTCGTGCAAGCCGGACTCGGACAAGCTCCGGCGAGACAAGCAGCTTTGAAGGCGGAATTACCGCCGGAAGTTTCCGCGCTGACGGTGAATATGGTTTGCGGTTCGGGACTTCGTGCCGTTGCGCTCGCCGCGCAAGCCGTGAAATTGGGCGATGCGGATTTCGTCGTCGCGGGCGGAATGGAATCAATGTCGAACATTCCTTATGCGATGCCGAACGCGCGGGACGGTTTCCGAATGGGCGACAATAAAGTCGTTGATTTGATGATTCACGATGGTTTGTGGTGTCCGTTTGAAAATTGGCATATGGGCAACACGGGCGAAGTCGTGTCGGAAAAATATCAAATCGCGCGAGGCGAGCAGGACGAATACGCTTACAATTCTCACCGCAAAGCGGCGGAAGCTCGTCAAGCCGGACATTTCAAAGACGAAATCGTTCCGGTTGAAATTCCGCAGAGAAAAGGCGAACCGATTGTTTTTGATTCGGATGAAGGAATCCGCGAAGACGCGAGCGCCGAAGGGATGAGCAAACTCAAACCGGCGTTCAAAAAAGACGGCGGCACGGTTACAGCCGGAAACGCTTCGAGTCTGAACGACGGCGCGTCGGCTGTCGTCGTTACGTCAGCGGAAAAAGCCAAGGAACTCGGCATCGAACCTTTGGGCAGAATCGTCGCGTATGCGACCAGCGGAATCGAGCCGAAAATGATTATGATGGCGCCGGTTCAAGGCGTGAAAAACGTTCTGGAAAAAGCCGGTTGGACGATGGAAGAAGTTGATTTATTTGAACTCAACGAAGCATTTTCCGTGCAGGCTTTGGGCGTGATGCAGGAACTCGGACTCGATATGGAAAAAGTCAATGTCAACGGCGGCGCGGTCGCGCTCGGTCACGCTATCGGCAATTCCGGCGGACGAATTTTAACGACTTTGCTTTATGAAATGAAACGACGCGGCGCGAAAAAAGGCGTTGCGGCATTGTGTCTCGGCGGCGGAAATTCCGTGGCGATGGCTGTCGAAAGAGATTAAATCCAATTACGACTTTCAAATTACGAATTACGAATGACGGGAAAACTTTTCGGATTCGTAATTTGTAATGAATGGCGGAAACTTTTCGTTCACGGTTGACGTAATTTGAATTGCCTTTCGATTTGAAAGCATCACAAAGTTTTGGGAGAAGACAATGACAGCAAGAGACCATAATAAACTTTTAAGCATTTTTCATTTAATTCAAGGCGGCTTACAGGCGTTTGCCGGAATCTTTCTCGCTATTATTTACGGCGCATTAGGATTGGCATTTAGGTCAAGCGCGCAGCAGCCGGAACAACAGTTTATGGGAACGATTTTTTTGGTTCTGGCGTTTGTTATCGCGCCGTTCGTGTTAATTTTTGCCGGAATTAATCTGATGGCGGGTTATAAATTGCTCAAGGAAAAAGCCGGAGCGAGAACCTGGGCGATTGTCGCCAGCATTGTCTGTCTGCCGGGCATTCCGCTCGGAACGGCTTTGGGCATTTATGGTTTGTGGTTTTTGTTCGGTGAAGAAGGCAAACGTTTTTATCTCGGCGGTTCACCGCAGCAAAATATGTTCAGCCCGCCGCCGCCGCCGCAAAATTGGCAATAAGCGAAGTTCAAAAAGATTGTTAATTCAAAAAGCGACGAGACGATTAAATCTCGCCGCTTTTTTGTTTTAGGAAAGTAGTGTCAGAATAAATAAATCATTCAATCTTATTGGCGATTACAAAATTCGTTTTCGACATATTTCCAAAACAATTGGAAATCAAATAAAATTATTGAATTATGAAAAACTTATTTCACTTAGCGTTTCCCGTCAAAGATTTGGATTCTTCGCGCGAATTTTACGGCGAAATTCTCGGCTGTGAAGAAGGCAGAAGTTCCGAACAATGGGTTGATTTCAATCTTTTCGGACATCAAATCGTCGCGCATCTCGCGCCCGAAGTCGTCGGCGTTCGGCACAAAAACGAAGTTGACGCCGACCACGTTCCCGTGCCGCATTTCGGCGTCGTTTTGCCGATGGACGAATTTGAAACGCTCGCCGTGAAATTAAAATCGAAAGGCGTCAACTTCATTATCGAACCGAAAATCCGCTTTCAAGGCGAAGTCGGCGAACAGGCGACGATGTTTTTTCTCGATCCGAGCGGTAACGCGCTTGAATTTAAAGCGTTTGCCGACTTTTCACAGGTTTTTGCCAAATAAGATTATTTGCCCACGAAACAAACGAAAGAAACGAAAAAAGAATTAAAAAATTAAAGTTTTATTTTAGTTTGTTTCGTGTATTTCGTGGGCAAAAATAAAAATGAAAGCTGAAATTGTCATTATTGGCGCGGGCGTCGTCGGCGCGAGCGCGGCTTTTCATTTAACGAAACGCGGCGCGGCGGATGTTTTAATTTTGGAAAGTGAAGCGGCGCAGGGAAAAGGTTCAACCGGCAAAGCGACCGGCGGCGTGCGGGCGCAATTTGAAACGAAAATCAATATTCGGATGTCGCTGTATTCGCTCAATTTTTTTGCGAGTTGCGATTTTGATTGCGGTTACGAACCGCGCGGATATTTATTTTTTGCGACGGACGAACGGCAATTTGATTATTTGAAGCGAAATGTCGAATTTCAAAAATCGCTCGGCGTGAAAGCTGTTGAAATTGTTGACACGAAAACGATTTCGGAGATTTGTCCGATTCTCAATTGCGCGGATATTATCGGCGGCAGTTTTGGAAAACACGACGGTTTTATCAATCCGCTTGCCGTGATGCGCGGTTTTACCGAAAAAGCGATTGAAAAAGGCGCGAAAATTCAGTTTGAAACTACTGTTTCGGAAATTGAAATCAAAAACGGAAAAGTAAAAGCCGTCGTCACGAATCTAGGCAAAATCGAATGCGAAAAAATCGTTTTGGCAACGGGCGCGAAAGCTAAAATCTTAGCGCGAACCGCCGGAATTGATTTGCCTGTCGCGCCGCAAAAGCGGCAAATCGTCTGGGCGCAAAGCGAAAAACGATTGCCGGAAAATACGCCGATGGTCATTGACATCGGCAGCGGTTTTCATTTTCGTCCCGCCAGAGATTTTAACGATTCGACGGCAAACGCCGACAATACAGAAGTGCTTTTCGCTTATCCGAACCAAGCGCGGGAAAATTCGTTTGACACCGATTTTGACGAATCTTTTATCGCCGAAGTTTACAGAAAAGCCCGTCATCGCTCGGCGTTTTTATTTAACACAAAACCGATTCGGGAAAAATGCCGCGCCGGACTTTACGAAAACACGCCCGATCATCACGCGATTATCGGCGATTGCGAAATCGAAGGCTTATATTTCTGCAACGGCTTTTCCGGTCACGGCGTAATGCACTCGCCCGCCGCCGGCAGAGCAATTGCCGAGATTATTTTAGACGGAAAGGCGAATTTCTTAGACGTTTCTTGTTTGAGTTTGGAAAGATTTGCAAAAGGTGAATTGCTTCACGAAACGGCTTTTATCTGATGAAAAATATTCTGGCAATTTCGGGAAGTTTGCGGGCGAAATCAACGAATCTGACGGTTTTGGAGATTATCGCGGAGATGTTCAGCGATAAAATTAATTTGACGATTTACGACAATTTGGCAAATCTGCCGCATTTTAATCCCGATTTAGACACGGAAACGCCGCCATTAGAAATTGAAATTTGGCGCGAATCAATTAAGAAATCGGACGGTGTTTTGATTTGCTCGCCGGAATATGTTTTCAGCGTTCCCGCCGCGCTCAAAAACGCGCTCGAATGGACGGTTTCCTCAGCAGATTTTCACAACAAACCGACGGCTTTGATTACGGCTTCGAGTCTGGGCGACACGGCGCACGAATCTCTGCTTTTGATTTTGAAAACGATTGACGCCAGAATCGGTGAAGATTCCGCGCTGCTGATTTCACACGCGCAGACGAAAATCAAAAACGGGAAAATCATTGCTGCGGAAACTCTCGAACGGCTAAATTTACTTATCGAATCTTTTTTACTTACAATCAACGAATGAAAACAGCTTTAATTCACCATCCGATTTACTTGAAACACGACACGGGCGTCGGGCATCCTGAAACCGCAAAGCGTTATGAAGTCATAATGAACGCGCTCAAAAAAGACCGGAAATTCTGGGAAAGTTTGACGGAAATCACGCCGGAAAAAGTTTCCAAAGGTTTGATTCAGGCGGCGCACACGGCGGAGCATTTTAAGCGTGTCGAAGGCGCGTTTGAGAGCGGCGTGGAAAATCTCGACGCCGATACGATTGTTTCGATGTATTCGTTTGACGCGGCGCTGTATGCGGCGGGCGGCGCTGTTCGGGCGGTTGACGCGGTTTTGACGGGCGAAACCGATAACGCTTTTGCGGTGATTCGTCCGCCGGGACATCACGCGACCACCGAACACGCGATGGGTTTTTGTCTGTTTAATAATGTGGCGATTGCCGCCAGGCACGCGCAGAATAAATACAAGGAAATCGAACGAGTGGCGATTGTTGATTGGGACGTGCATCACGGCAACGGCACGCAGGGGATTTTCTTTGACGATCCGACGGTTTTCTTTTATTCGATGCACCAATATCCGTGGTATCCGGGCAGCGGTTCGCGCGGCGAAACCGGTTTCGGGCGCGGCAAAGGTTTTACAATGAATTCGCCAGTCAAAGCGCGCACACCGGCACGCGAACAAAAACGAATGTTTGAAGCCGCGCTCAACGACATTCGCAAAGATTTCAAGCCGGATTTAATTATGATTTCCGCCGGCTTCGACGCGCACGCAACCGATCCGCTCGGACAATTAAAACTCGAAAACGAAGATTTCGTCTCAATGACCAAAACCGTCAAACAATGGGCAAACGAAACGTGCGGCGGTCGCATAGTTTCCTGTCTCGAAGGCGGATATAACTTGGAAACTTTGGGTGATACGGTTAAGGCGCACGTCGCGGCTTTGCAAATTTAATTTCTTTTATTTGCTTCTAAACTGAATTTCTGGAGCAACCACTTCAAAACTGCTTCCTGATCGTTGATTGTTGCTCATCGAATTTGAGCGAGCAGATGAATTTGATCGGGTTTTGGCAGAGCCGTATTCTGCAAACCTTCATTACAATTGGTGCCAACCGCTCGCAGATTTTGCGGCGTATCATCGCCGCCTTTTGATTTATCAATTATGTGACCCATCGTTAAACGAACGGTTCGATTTCCGCCGAATGGATCGGGATCGCCTGCCGCAACGCCGCACATTTGGCAAGTATAACCATTTCTCTCCAAAACCCGTGCGCGAGTTTCTTTAGAAATGTCGCGTGCGAATGCCGGAACTCGTTTGTCTGTTTCCAAAAGATATTGATTCGGTTTCAAGTTCGCGCGGTCTTTATGAGAAAGAATTTGATAACCTTCTTCGTTTCGCAATTCACGAACCCGACGCGCCCATTCGACTGCACCTCCACTAGCTTGCTGAATATCTTTCGATTCAAGAATGCTGCCAATATTTTGTAAAAAAATTCAAGAATTAGTTGTTTTGAACCTGGCTTTCGAGACATAGTAATTATACTTTCAATGATTTTGTGCCGACAGCTAAAGATTGAAATTGCGGCTGAACAATTGAGGCGCGTTTTTTACTTGTTTCGACATAATTCGGATTCAGTTCAATAAGAATCGCATTGCGATTTAACTCGTTTGCCGCCACGCCAGTTGTTCCCGAACCGCTAAACGGGTCTAAAATCGTATCGCCGTCGCGTGAACCCAACAGAATACATCGCCGCGCTAATTCACGCGGAAAAGCGCAGGATGTTTGAATTTGCCAAAATCTCGCCCGATAAACCAGTAGTTGCGAAGATTTGCGCCGCTTTCTTCCCGAAATCCGTCTTGATTGTAGAAATACGTCGGCGATTTGGCAAACATAAAAATTTCTTCAGTTGCGCTTGTCGGTCGGTTTTTAACGCTTTCTGGCATCGCGTTTTTCTTCACCCAAGTTATTTTCGATCTCAGAATCCAACCGTCATTCTGTAATGCAAAAGCGACGCGCCAGGGCAATCCGATCAAATCACGATCTTTCAATCCCCAACAATCTGGAACTTTACAGTTGCGTTTTTGAATTAATTTTTTGGTGTTTCCAACCGTCGCATTCGGTCCGTGATTGCCGTTTCCACCGTTTCGCGCGTAGCCGTCGCCGACGTTGAGCCAAAACGTCCCGTCCTTTCGCAGAACGCGGCGGATTTCTCGAAATATCGCAATGAGATTGTCAATGTAAAGTTCCGGCGACGATTCAGCGCCAATCTGCGCCGGATGCTCATAATCGCGCAATCCCCAATACGGCGGCGAAGTAACGCAGCACTGGACGGATTCAGCCGCTATTGTCGGTAAAATTCTGAAGCTGTCGCCGGTCAGGATTTGCAAATTGCTCATTTCAATCGTTATTTTGACTCAAACTTTATCCACAAGCAATTGTGACAGTATAAAATTTTCTCCTTGATTTAAATCCGCACATTTTGAAAAACGTATTTTTGAAAATATAAATACAATTATCCAGCCGCAAAATATTTTGAAAATTTTCTCTTTCTAATATTGTTGCGACATTTAATGATTTTCTGTTAAACTTGCCGCACAATTGAATGAGGAGAAAAAACCGATGCCCGACGTAGAAATTTCCTGTGTGCAATGCAAAGATGCGTTTGTCTTCTCGGAAAAGGAACAGCAAACATTTTACCAGCGCAATATGATGCAGCCGCAGCGGTGTCCGAAATGCCGCTCGAAAAAAGCCGCTTTGGGCGCAAACGCGCCGAGTAAATTTGAGATCGTCTGCGACAACTGCGGCAAACACGACCACGTTCCGTTTCAGCCGAAAGTCGGACGTTCGGTTTTGTGCAAAGAATGTCATCAGGCGAATAAATCAAAGGTTCGCTTTGCTTAACAATGGTAAATGCTAAATGGTAAATGGTAAGTGAAATCATTTTCTTACATTTATCACTTGCCGTTTAGCATTTTCCACTAATTTTTATGTCTTTTGAAACCGTCAAATACGAATTAAACAGCGCGGCGGCGACGGTGACGATGAATCGTCCCGAAGCTCTGAACGCGCTTTCGCTGCAATTGTCGAAGGATTTGCGCTCGGCAATCGAACGGGCGATTGAAGATAAAGCGCGTGCGGTTATTTTGACGGGCGAAGGTCGCGCGTTTTGTTCGGGCGGCGATTTGCGCGAGATGCAGGCGATGTGGAAAAAAGACGGCAGAATGGAAGCGTTTTTGGATGCGCCTTTGAAAGCTCTGCACGAAGTTATTCGGCTGATTCGTGAAACGCCGATTCCGTTTGTCGCGGCGGTGCAGGGCGTCTGCGCGGGCGCGGGAACGAATTTCGCGCTTGCCTGCGATTTAATTTTCGCGGCGGAAAACGCCAGTTTTAACGAGGCTTTCGTGCGCATTGGTTTGTCGCCCGACTGCGGCGGTTCGTTTTTCTTGCCGCGCGCCGTCGGTGAAAAGCTCGCGGCGGAAATGTTTATGACGGGCGAAACTTTGTCGGCTGAACGAGCGTTACAAATCGGTATGATAAATCGCGTCGTCGCGGCGGAAAATTTGATGGAAGAAGCACTGCAAATGGCAAAAAAACTCGCGCTCGCGCCGACCGGCTCAATCGGGCGAATTAAGCGAATGCTCAACCAAACTTTTTCAAACGATTTGCACGCGCAGTTAAATCTCGAAGCCGAAATGCAGCTCGAATCGGGCAAATCAAACGATTTCAAAGAAGGCGTCCAGGCATTTTTCGAGAAACGCCAGCCGAATTTTACGGGAACTTGAAAATTTACTTTTTGTTGAAGGTTAAAGCCGTTGGGATTTAATCCTGACGGCTTTTTTATTTTTTGAAACCACAGATTTGCACAGATGAACACGGATTTTTAAAACCGGATCAAAACAAAACTTGTGCTTCTATCTTTTTCTTATCCGTGTCCATCTGTGCAAATCTGTGGCTAAAATTCTTAAATCCAAAATTGTTATGAATCTGACATACTGGCAATTGATTCGCGGCAACCGCAATTTTCGCAACCTGCTTTGGGGACAGGTAATCAGCGAACTCGGCAACTGGTTTAACTTTATCGCCGCGCTCGGACTTGTGCGCGTTGTGTCGGACGCTTCGCCGCAAGCCGCCGGAATTTTGTTTGCGTGTCGTCTGCTGCCGTTCGCGTTTTTTTCGCCGATTGCCGGAACTTTCGTTGACCGTTTTTCGCGTCGGCAAGTGATGATCTGGTCGGATTTGATTCGTTTCGCTGTCGCGTTTTCGTTTTTGTTTGTGACAAACGCGTACAATTTGTGGATTGCTTATCTCGCCACGATTTTACTTTCAGCGTTCGGCGCATTTTTCGACGGCGCGAAAAACGCGACAACTCCGAATCTGACTGGAAAAGACGGTTTGCTGGCTGGAACGGCTTTGATTTTCTCGTCGCGCTTTTTGCTGATGGCAATTGGTTCAGCGCTCGGCGGTTGGGCGGCGGCGATTTTCGGTTACAAAGTCGCGTTCGTCATCAACGCCGTTTCGTTTCTCGTGTCGGCGTTTTCCGTCTGGCTGATTCCCGAAAAAGCGACGCGCGAACAGAAAAAAGAGAATGAAAAAACCGAAATTTTAGAATCGCCCGCGTTCGTCGGCGCTCTGCCGGAAACCGAAGACGAAACGAACGGCAAGCGCGAATCTTTTATCAGCGAATTAAAGGAAGGTTTTCGCTATACGAAAGAAAATCATTTCGCGCTGACGATTCTTTTGATGAACATTATTTGGGCGACCGGCGGCGGCGCGATTAATGTCGTTTTCGACCGGATGGGCGGCGTCGTTTTCGCGCAGAAGGAAAATTGGAATCCCGATTTAGCCGTCGCGTTTATGTGGACGGCGAGCGGTTTCGGTTTGTTTGTCGGAATGATGGTCGCGCATCGCGTCGCCACTTTTCTCGACCGCAAGAATTTGAACAGCCCGTTTATCGTCTGGACTCTGATCGTTCACGGCGTTTTGTTTGCGATTGCCGGTTATCTGCCGACGTTGTGGCTGTTTATGCTTTTCGTTTTCGCTTCGCGGGCGCTGGTCGGCGTCGAATACGCCGTGCAGGAAACAATGTTTCAGCGCAGTCTGCCCGATTATATTCGCGGACGCATTTCGACTCTGGATCGCGGCGCGGAAATGACGATTTTCGGTTTGTCGAGCTATTTTTCGAGCGAGCTGATGTATTACATTTCGCCGCAAATGCTGACGGTCATTTCAGGGATTTTATCGGCGAGCGCGGGCGCGGTCTGGTTTATCAGAATGAAGCGCGAAAAGGAAACGCGGTTGCAGTCGAAGGAAATTTTGAGCGACATTTAAAATTGATTGATGAAAATTACGCGGAATAGCTGACATTAGATAAATGAAAAATGATAGATTCTTGTTTTTATGCCGTCAGCTATTCCGCATTTTGTTTCGCTTTTCAATTACATCGAGCCTTCGTCCGCCGAAGGTCCGTAAATTTCTGGAACGGGAATATCGTTCAGGCGCAGGTAAACCGAAAGCTGTCCGCGATGGTGAACGATATGTTTCATAACAAGCCCGCGCAAAACCGAGATGCGCGGCATATCCACAAAAATTTTCTCACCGTTTCGCATCTTCCAATTCGCAAGCAAAGTTTCATCCGAAGCGTTTTTCAAAGTTTCGTTTGCGGCAACGAGATTTTTATCTAAAAGCGCGACTAATTCATCGGTTGTTTTCGGCTCGAACGGCTTGTAATCCATCGTCGCAAAGTCGAGTTCGGGCTTTTCCACCGTGTCTTTCACCCAACCGAACATTTCCGCGATGTGTGTCGCCAATCTGCCCATCGCCATTGATTTTTCGTGCGGTTTCCAATCGAAAGATTCCGCCGGAACGCGCTCTAAACATTTGCGCGTCGTCGCCGCTTCATACTGTAATTCGCCTGCTAAAGTCTCACTCAAACTCATAAAAAAAATCCTCCTTTTCGGGTTAAATTTAGAACTGCGAAAAGAATATATCACGCTTGTTTCATCTGTGCAACACGCAACAAAAGATTGTTTCACGCGGAGAAAAACAAAAAAGACGAGCGTGTAAAACTCGCCTTTGAAAATTTAATTTTGAAAAAATTAAGGACGTTTAACTTCTAAATCGTCGCAAATCTTTTTGGCAAGAAATTCTTTAACTTCACGATGTCGCGGAATCGAAGTCATTTTGCCGCTGATCGGATTTTTATAAATCGAATGATTTCCGCCTTCACGGACAAAAATACAGCCGCATTTTTTGAGATGACGAATCAAATCGTTCAGTTTCATTTTACGCGGCTTGCAAAATAAACTCTTCTTTCATTGCGGAATCAGTCAATTGTTTCTCGGCTTCGGCGCGATAACATTCGAGAAGAAGCGCGACGGCTTCCTGCAAATTTTCGCGCGTTTCTTCGATTGTTTCGCCCTGCGTATTCGCGCCCGGAAGTTCGGCGACATAACCGATAAAGCCGCCTTCTTCCGCCCGCTCGTAAATCGCCGTTAATTTTAATTCAGCCATAATCTTATCTTTTACGCCTTCAAAAGTTGTTTGGCAATCACCATTCTTTGAATTTCTGAAGTTCCTTCGCCGATGGTGCAGAGTTTGGAATCGCGCCAGTATTTTTCCGCCGGATAATCTTTCGTATAGCCGTAACCGCCGTGAATCTGGATGGACTCTTCGGAAACTCTGACCGCCGTTTCGGAGGCGTAAAGTTTTGCCATCGCCGATTCTTTCGTTACCCGTTTGCCCGCGTCTTTTAAAAACGCGGCTTGCAGCGTCAGCAGTCTGGCGGCTTCGATCTGCGTTGCCATATCCGCGAGTTTGAATTGAATCGCCTGAAATTCGGCAATCGGTTGCCCGAATTGATGACGTTCTTTGGCGTATTTGACCGCCGCTTCAAACGCGCCCTGCGCGATGCCGACCGATAAAGCCGCAATTGAAATTCTGCCGCCGTCGAGAATTTTCATCGCCTGCGTGAAGCCTTCGCCTTCGCTGCCCAGAAGGTTTTGTCGGGGAACGGAACAATCTTCAAACACGACCGAAGCGGTTTCAGACGCGCGCATTCCGAGCTTGTTTTCCTTTTTGTCGGGACGAAAACCGTCCATTGATTTGTCAAAAATAAATGCCGAAATTCCGTGACTGCCTTTTGATTTATCAGTCACGGCGACGGCGACTAAAGTTTCGCAGGAAATCGCGTGCGTGATAAAGTTTTTCGAGCCGTTGACGATGTAATTTCCGTTATTTCTAACTGCGGTCGTCCGTGTTCCCGAAGCGTCCGAACCGGCGCCGGCTTCGGTCAAACCCCACGCGCCGAACGATTCGCCTCTGGCAAGCGGCACGAGATATTTTTGTTTTTGTTCTTCGCTGCCGAACATATAAATGTGGTTTGAACACAGAGAATTGTGCGCGGCGACCGACAAACCGACCGAGCCGTCAACGCGCGCGATTTCTTCGATAATCGTCGCGTATTCGATGTAACCCATTCCCGCGCCGCCGTATTCTTCAGGAAAAATCACGCCCATCAAACCCAATTCGGCGAGTTTCGGGCGCAGTTCGATAGGGAAATGCTGGGTTTCATCCCATTCCATCACGTGCGGCTTAATTTCGCTTTCGGCAAATTCGCGCACGCTCATCTTTATTTGCTGCTGTTCTTCGTTTAATTCAAAATTCATATTTAATAGGTTTTTAATAAAAAAGTTAATGCCATTATACCAAAAAATAGCTTAGAATTGCTTTCGATGAAAATCATAAAAAAGATTCTGCAATGGACTTTAAGCACGATAATGGTGTTAGCCGGAACTTATCATTTTCTCAATCCCGACTTTTATCTGCGAATGATGCCGCCGATTTTGCCCGCGCCGACGTTTTTAATTTATTTGAGCGGCGCATTTGAAATCGCGCTCGGCGTGCTGCTGTTATTGCCGAAATATACGAAGTTTGCCGCGTTCGGACTGATCGCGCTTTTCATTGCGGTTTTTCCGGCTAATATCTATATGGCAATGAATCCGCAGCTTTTTCCCGAATTCAGTCAAACGGCGCTTTACTTGAGATTGCCGCTGCAAATCGTTTTAATCGCGTGGGCTTTTTGGTATGCCGAAAACGAAGTAAAATAAAAACTATGGATTGGAAAGAAAACATTCTCGGCAGCGATGCCGAAATCAGAGAATTGCTGCAAAATACGAAAACGATTGCGGTCGTCGGCATCAAAATGGAAACGCATCAACCGGCGTATTATGTGCCGAAATATATGCAGAGCGCCGGTTTCAAAATCGTTCCCGTGCCGGTTTATTACCCGGACGCGACGGAAATAATGGGCGAAAAAGTTTATCGGAAATTGGCGGACATTCCCGAATCGGTTGATCTGGTCAACGTCTTTCGGCGTTCGGGCGACGTGCCGAAACATCTGGACGATATTCTGGCGAAAAAGCCGAAAGCCGTCTGGATGCAGTCGGGAATTTACAACGCGGAAGTCGCCGAAACGCTTGCCAAAGCCGGAATCAAAGTCGTGCAGGACGCCTGTTTGATGGTCGAACACCGCGCTTTAGGTTAAGCTGAATTTACCGAAAAAGTAGGAATTATTTTCGCACGCGCGGGACGAGATTTTTTGACGGCGAGGCTTTTTTTGTATTGGTGTTTTTTGAAAATTCCTTGATTTCGTCTTCGTCGAGCAGGCGATACGCGCCGACGGCGATGCGGTCGTCTTTGATGTGACCGATGGCGACGCGCTTGAGTTTGACGACCGAATGACCGATGGCGTCGAACATTTTGCGGATTTGCTGATTGTGACCTTCGCGCAGAGTTACCCGATACCAGCCGTTGTTTTCGGTGTGTTTCAAATCTTCAATTTCGGCGGGCGCGGTTTTGAAACCGTCTTCTAAAACGACGCCGCGCCGCAGTTTATTGATCGCGTTGGCGTTCGGTAAACCTTTGACTTTCGCTTCGTAAACTTTCGGAACGGCTTTGGAAGCCGCGACGAAATTAGCGAAATCGCCGTCGTTAGTCAGAATTATCAAACCTTCTGTGTTGTAATCGAGCCGCCCGACTGGGAAAACTCTGCCGAGAGCGGGCGCGACCAAATCCGTGACGAGTTTTCTGCCTTCCGGGTCAGCCGCGCTCGACAGATAGCCTTTCGGTTTGTTCAGCAAAACATAGACGTTTTCGCGGTGTTTGAGTTTTTCGTTGATGAGTTTGCCGCTGACTTTGATATGGTCAATCGCGGGATCAGCTTTCGTGCCGAGCGTCGTGACGATTTCGCCGTTGACGGTGACTTCGCCCGACTGAATTAATTCTTCGGCTTTGCGGCGCGAAGCGATTCCGGCTTGCGCGATCAGTTTTTGTAATCTTTCTTCCATATAATTATTGAACTAAATCCTCAAAATCTTCGATGTTCGGCAATTCCGACAAATCTTTTAAGCCGAATTGGATCAGAAAATCTTTCGACGTGCCGTATTGCATCGGTCGCCCGACGGTTTCCTTGCGACCTTTGGCGACAATCAGGCGTTTGTCCAAAAGTGTTTTGATTGCCGAAGCCGACTGCACGCCGCGAATTTCCAGAATTTCGGGAACGGTCGCCGGTTGTTTATAAGCAATAACAGCCAAAGTTTCGAGCGCGGCGAGCGACAATTTCGCGCTCGGTCGGGTTTTTAAAAACTTGCGAATTTCTTCGTGAAATTCGGTGCGCGTCGAGATTTGCCAGCCGCCCGCGATTTCTCTGATTTGCAAACCGCTCATCCGCTGCTCGTATTCGTTTTGCAGTTCCTCAATCGCGCTTTCGATTGTTTCTCGATCTTCTTCTAAAACTTCCGCCAGGATTTTAGTCGTCAAAGGTTCGTCGGCGACAAAAACCAGCGCTTCGACGATTGAAACGATTTCACTGATCGCGCGCGGCTGTTTTTCTTCAATTTCTGCGTCCATAAGAAAATTAGCCACAGATTAACACAGATACGCGCGGAATTTTAATCGGTAAAAAGTGAAATGCCTCTATTGTAAATCAAATGACAATGCTGAATAATTTGCAAAAGTATTTCATTAATTGATTTTTATCCGTGCTTGTCTGGAGTTAAACTTTCTTTAAAATCACGTCGCCGAAAGTTTTGTCTTGAGCAAGTTTGATCGCGTCGGTGCGGACGAGTTCGAGGATGGCGATAAAGGCTAAAACGAATTCCTGTCTCGAATGCAGCGCTTCAAAGATTTTCGACAAACTCAGCTCCTTCGCCGCATAAATACGGTTTTTGATTTGCCTGAGCATTTCCGCGAGACTCATTTCCTCGCGCTCGATTTTCATTTGAAATTCTTCTTTGCGGCGGGCGAGAATTTTCTGGAAAACATTGAGCAGATCGAAAGCCGTCGCGCTCGTTTCGACGTTGTTTTCGTCAGATTCGATTTTGCCGCGCCGGAAAACGGCTTGTTCGACCGTCGAGCGCGAGTAGAGCATCTGCGAAGCGTTTTTGAATTTTTCGTATTCGAGCAGCCGATCAATCAATTCCTGTCGCGGGTCTTCGATTTCTTCTTCCGTCTGGTCGGAAATTTCGCGCGGCAGCAGCATTTTCGATTTGATTTCAATTAAAGTCGCCGCCATCACCAGAAAATCCGCCGCCAGCGAAATGTCCAGACTTTTCATCAGGCGAATATATCTCAAATATTCGTCGGTAATTTTCGCAATCGGAATGTCAAAAATGTTCGCCTGTTCCTGTTTGATCAAAAACAAAAGCAGATCAAGCGGACCGTTAAATTTGCCGAGCCGCAATTTGATTTCGTCGGGAGCGCCCGCGACAATGTGCGGCTGAACGCTCTCGAAATCAAAAACGAGTTGTTCGGGTTGCGATTCCATCTAATCTTCCAGCCGGTGATTTTTCAAATCTTCGAGCGATACGACTTTCAAAGCTGATTCGTGACACGATTCCAAAATTACTTCGGGCGCGACACCGTTTTCGAGCGCTTCCTTCCAGCGCAAAACGCACAGACACCATTTGTCGCCGTCTTTGACGCCGGGAAAATTATATTCCGGTCGCGGCGTGGACAAATCGTTTCCGACGGCGCGGGAAAATTCCAAAAAATCATCGGTTGCCCGCACGCAAACCGTGTGCCTGCCCGTGTCGTCCGCGCCGGTTCTGCAAAATCCGTCGCGGTAAAATCCGGTCAAAGGCTTCAAACAGCAGCATTTCAATTCGCCGCCCAAAACATTTTTCGGCTTCGGTTTGTGTCCATTGCCATTCCCGTTTCCGTTTGTATAACTCATAATTTGTTATTTTTAGGCGTAAGCAGGTTCGGGAATTTCGAGACTGATGTGCGCCAAAATATCCTCGCTGGAAATCTCGTCAGTTTTTTCGACGTAATAATTCAAACTTTTCGGCGCTGGAATCGCTTCGCCGTTTTCAATCATATCTTCAAAATGAAATTCCAATGCTTCGCGCATATTTTCCAGCGCTTCTTCAATTGATTTTCCCGTCGCCACACAGCCTGAAATATCGGGCGAATACGCCGAATAATTATCTGCGCCCTTTTCGATAATAACCAAATATTTCATAAATTTATTTTAATCCCGCCTGTTTCAAAATGCTGTTCGCAGTTTTCGGATGCAGTTTATCGCGTTCGTGTCCGGCAATTGTCAACGTTCCGCTTTTTGTCGGGTGTTTGAATTGCCGATGACTGCCTTTCGTCCGGTTCAAAATCCAGCCGTCTTTTTCAACAATTTTAATGGCTTCGCGGATTTTCATATCATATCACCGAGCCGCGTTTCGATTAAGTTCTCCGATTCTTCGAGCGAAAAAACTCTCGATTTCGTTATGAATCTCACGCCCAACGGAATTTCTAAAGAAAACGACGCGCCGCGTCCGGGCGTAACGTCAATCGTCAATTCCG
>CAXSHW010000006.1:0-1439 GCA_964237245.1 uncultured Pyrinomonadaceae bacterium | reverse complement strand
TGCTTGAAAAACTCAAACTGATCTTTCGCCATCCAAAAATCGCAACCGTCAATTTCGCCGAGCCAAACGTCCGCTGAACCGACCAGAAAATCGCCGTCCGCATAACACATCGGCGAAGAACCGTCGCAACAGCCACCCGATTGATGAAACATCAATTTGCCGTTTTTGGCGCGAATTTGCTCGATTACCTTTTTCGCTTCGTCCGTCACTTTTACTCTCGGAATATTTTTCATAATCAAGTTTTACGATTCCACTCTTGCAGTTTCGACAAAGTATCTTCGGTTGATTTGTTAAATTTAATCAACGTCGGGTCGTCGTTGTGCGCTTTATAAAGCTCGACGTAGAGATTAAAAAATTCAATCGGATTTTTCTCAATGAGCGCGGCGACGGTTTGTTTGCCTTTATATTTCTCGATGGCGCGCGCCATTCGATAGCCGACAAAATAAAGCGTTTCGTCAAAGGCAGTCGTAAAACCGATCCTGTAAATCTGGTCAATGTCGGCAGTTTTATTGTTGTCAGTCTGAAACAGCAAGGCTTCGAACAGAGCGAAATTCAGCCGCGAGCGCGCAAGATTTTTCGCGTATTCATCTTTTTGGCTTTGACCGAGTTTTTTGAGATTTTTGGCATTCTGCGGATCGCCGACGAGCGTCGCTGTCCCTTCGGTGTAAGTATTTTTGATGATGACAAAATCGTTCCGAACAGAATCGGGAAGCGCGATTTCCTTCTGATTCACCAGCCTTTTCTGCCGTCCCAATTCCTGAACGCTATGATAAAGTTCGTGCGCGACCAGATATTTTAAACCTTCGTAATCATCGCCGATTTTTTGCAGCGCGACGTAAAGATTCGGCTCATTATCCAAAGTAAAACCGAGCGAACCGCCGCCGCTCAAAAAAGTGGCAGTCAAACTGCCCTTCAAATCCTTCGGCGCGTAAGGCTGAATCATTTTTTCGATGTCGGCGAGAAAGTCGGTTTTGTCATTTTCTATTTGATTGATTAATGCAGTCATTTGCGGCAAATTCTTTTTGACGGACTGCCATTCAAACGGGTCGTCGGAAATCTTTTGATTTTCGATTGTCTGCCGCAGCGTTTTCTTAAAAATCTCCGTCGCCTCCACAGAATTGTTATCGAAGACTTTTTTAATCAACTGCCGATTTCCACTGAGTTTCGCCGCACGATTCAACTCGTCATCACTGACGCGGCTCTTTTTCATCAAATCCACAATCGCCCGCGCGTCTTGAAAATCAATTTGAATTTTCAAATTACCCTCGACGTTGTTTATTTCCTGAGCATTCAGCAGAACTGACTGCGCCGATATTAGAACCACACAAAGGAAAAAATAAAAAACTAAATCTAAAATTTTCATAAATTTGATTTTCAACAATCTAAGGATGAACGCAAATCATAAAAATCTGCGTTCATCCTTCATCATTCACACTTCA
>CAXSHW010000005.1:53152-75947 GCA_964237245.1 uncultured Pyrinomonadaceae bacterium | reverse complement strand
AGATTCGTGTCATCCAAGTTGAGCGGGCATCAATTCCGGTGAACTCCGTAGTTCGACGGCTATATTTTCCATTTGTGTAATTCCTCAAATGGAATGAAAAGAGTTTTTGATACTGAATAATGTCGGCGCGTCGCTTGTGAATATCTATTCTGAAAATGAAGACAGTGCCAACCGTTTTCATCTACTCCGACAACGCGGACTTTTTTGCCGTGATTGTTGCTTATTTGTAAGTTATATTTATAATCGGCGTTTGTGATTGCACGCGCCGTCGAACCAATCAATGGACGTGAGGGCGAAACAGTTGCTTTGTTAAAATCATTCATAGTTTTATTTCGAGTTGCGCGTTGGCGGTTTCGCCCCACGTCATCTCAACCGTTCGACGGCTATTATTTGAACCAACTGTTCAGAAGATTTAATTCCATTTCAAGTATTTCCAGTTCTTTACGAAGTTTTGGAACGTCACGCATTAAATTGATTTGCCGTATGCGAAGATAAAACATCATTTGGTTTTCACGCTTCGCGTTATCCTCAGCCGCCGTCGAACAAATCAATGGAACGGAGGGCGAAACAGCGTCTTTGTTGTTATCGTTTTTCATATATTTTACCTTGCGCGTGGCGGTTTCGCCCCCCGTTCATCTCAGCCGTTAGACCGCCTTTTTGATGGTGGCGCGAACTATTTCGGCGGCTTCGGTTAATGCTTTGTTGTATGAATCAATCGCCGTCCATTCGTGTTCTTCTAAATCGCAGGAAGAACAGGCGTGTTGACGTTTTGCTTCAATTTTCGTTGCTAACGTTTCGAGTTGCTCTTTTAGTTTTTTGTCCATAATAGTTTTCCGGCAGCCGCCGTGAAATCGAACAGCGGCGGTCTAACAGGTTAATGAACGCGAGGCGCGGACAGCGACGCTCATAAAAATTAGGCTTGTGTGTGTCCGCGCCCGCGTTATCGCCGCCGTTCGGCGTTTCTTGGTTTACCCGAAATCGCATTTTTCTAAATGACTGTAAATCCGATATAAAAATCGGGCGGCACAAATTTGAAAAGTAAAGATAATGATTGCAAACAGCAGAAAAAATATAATTCCACCAAAAGCAATCGTAGCATCAGGCAATTCAAGACCACCTAAAAAATATATGCACACGGCTGAAAGAAAAAGACCTCCGAAAAGACTGGTGTAAAACATAAAATCAATTAAGTAATTCATAGATGTAGTTTTCCCTTTTGTCGGCAGCCACACGCCGAACAGGTCAATGAACGTAAGGGCAAAACAGCTTTTCTGTTCGGGCTTACTTTGTTTTCTCAACGGTTCGCGGGGTCGGTTTTGCCCCACGTTATCTCAGCCGTTGGCTGTTACGTAGTCACTGCGAAACGTCCTCATTTTTTTACGAAACACTGACCATCCCACGATTCTTTATCGGGACAGTTTTCATTTATGATCTCGCAGACGCGGATTGCTTTTTCAAAATCATTACCCGAAAACTGAAAAACAATCTGCCCGTCCGCGTCATAAATTGTGGTAACGTCCGAAGTGTTTTGGATATGAACATAAAGATGCGTTTCTCTTTCGTGTCCATATCTGCCGAAGTTGTCTTTATATTTAACTTTGAAATGTGTAGAACTCATAGAAATATGTAGAACTCATAATCTTTATTTTAAGACACCGCGAACAAATCAATGGACAACGAGCGCGGACAGCGCCGTTGAAAACCCATTTTCAAAAGTTCATTTTCCATATTTATCTCCCAACCTGCATCTCGCGCCAATTCTCAAACGCCGCTTCGATTTCTTCAGAACAGTATGAAATTGATTTGACTCGCGGGCGCAGATGTTTCGGTTTTTGTTCGATAATATCAAAAACATCGTTGATCGCGCGAATGACGACGTGCAGCGGAATGTTATGTAGTTCCCATTCGGAAATCGTCTGCCAGTCGAGCGGCGAAAGATTGAGCGTTCCGCCGCGCCGACGAAGAAATAAATCAGAAACTTCCAAAAGGTAATTAGTCATTTCGGTAAACTAAACTTCATAACCGCATCGCGGGCATTCGTCGTAGCCTTCAAATTCGTTGTAATCGTGAACCAAATTTCTTTGCATTCCAGCCCAAAGACAGCGCGGACAGATTTCCGGTTCAGGCGATTCTCGGCGACCGTAGCCAAAAATATACCAAGTTCGGTATTTCTCATTACGATATTTGATGTATTTCGGAACCGCGAGAATGTAAGTCCACGTCCACGCACATAAAAATTTCATTACGAAAAAAGGGATAACCGCATAATCTTTCCACGTCTCAGCTTCAAATTCCTGAAATTTCAAGGCATCTCTTAATTTCCAAAAATAAAGGGTTTTCATAATTTTAGTTAAAAAGGTAATTCGAGTTGTTTATCACAAATTTTCGGCAGCAATTCACTTTCGCTTTTCAGTCCGCGTTTTATCATCTGGCAATCGCATTCGTCAGCGAGCTGAGGATACGCGACGGCGATTTCTTCAAAGACGCGGCGGCGGATGATCGGCGCCGCGTCGTTTCCGCCGATTTTGCCTTTTTGCGCGATTAGTTTGGAATCATACGAAGTCAGATTGTGGCGAATATAGTTGACCGTGATTCTTTCGAGAAAACCTTGCCCGGAATCTTCGTCTGCCGGAGAAAATTCGCGCCAGTCGTCGTCATTGTCCCAATCGCGCCGCCGCTGCCGACGGTTATAATAATCAATCGCGTCAGTTAAAACTTCGCTGTCCGGCAATCTGACGACGCGAATCGGCATCGTTTTCGCGGTTTCGATTCTCTGCGCGGCTTGCCGTTTCGCCAATTCTTTGCCGCGCGTCCGACGCTCCAAATATTTTTCCTGCGCTGCGATAAAATCTTCCCGCCGTTCCACATTCTCGACGCGCGGCAGAAAATAAAGATGCTCGTAACAATAAAACCCTAACCGATGCACGTCGTCCGCTTTGCCGAGAAATTGCTTGATTAATTTCGCCGACCATCCGCGCTCAATCAGTTGTGTTTTGTTGAGATACATCAATTTTTCTTTTCCAAAGTCTTACTTCGCAAGCACCGTGACGAATTGTATAGCCCAACAAAAGCTTCCCGATGTCCCATAAATTAAGGGTGACTAAATCCCAACCAAATGCAGATGGTTTCCATTTCATACCGTTTTCATCTCCTCCAAAATCTTTTTGCCGCACGGTTCGCAGTAGAGTTTCTTTTCCCGTTTGAACCAGAGCATTTTCACGCCTTCGTAAACCGTCTTGAAACACAGGCGGCAAGTTCCGGTGTAGATCGCTTTCATCCAGCGCGGCGCGTCGGCGTCTCTGCGCGGTTGATGGGCGACTTGCCCGCGATGCGCTTGGCACAAATCACGATTGCGACCGGCTTTGTGCGTGCAAAAAGCGCACATCGGAATATCGCAGGTTTTCGAGTCTCCGCCGATCGGAAAATCACAAAGACGAGTTGACGAGCGGTCGCAGTAATAACATTTCTGCCCGCCGCCGTTTCCTCGATGGCAGAAAAAGAAATTAACTCCGTCAATATTTTCAACTTCGCACGGCATAAATTATTTCCCCAGAATTTTGCTCATCTGCTTTTGAACTCTCTGCCATTTTTTATAATGAGAATTCCACTCGGCAAAATATTTTTCGCTGTCGGTATTCTTCATTTCGTCCGCCAGTTCGAGAGATTTCTCCATCAATTTTTTGAACCGCAGGCGCTTGTCATAATGCAGCAGCTTTTCGGTCGCTTCCTGCCGATAGAAAACCGTGTCGGCGTAGATAAACTGCACCAGCACTTCTTTGTCGAATTTTCTTAAATCGTCTTCGGTCATTTCCTTTTTCTGACTGCGTAACGGCTCGTTACCACGCGAAAGCCGTCGGCAAACTCGACTAAAATCGAATTCATCTTTCCGCGCGCTAAAACTCTGCACGATTCGCCTTTGCGTTCCGGCAGTCGAACGCGCCAAAACCAAACGTGATCAAATTCAGACGGCATTGATAAACTCCTGCGCTTCTCTGGCGTTGTCGAAACTGTATAAATACGAAGGCGAGACATTGCCGTGCAGAGTTCTCACCTTTCTTTTTGCTTTTACTTCGTGGACGATTCCTCGTGCTTTTGTATCCGAACCAGTTAAAAATTCGGCGACGACGATTCGACCGTTACGAATCTCGCAATCTACTGCGGCAAACATAATTTGTTGTTTCATTTCACCTCCGGGGACGGTTTGCGGATGTTGAATTCTTCGCCTGTTTTCGGGTTTTTCAGGCGTCCGCAGTTGATGATTTTGACGAGCAGTCGGCGAGTCAGTTCGACATCGGCGAGACAGTAATCAATCACTTTGCCCAATCTGCCTTCCTGCCAGTCAATCGGAGCGGTCGCGCCGCTGCCGGTTTTGCGGTGGCGCAGATTCGCGTAAACGATTGAGTCGAGCGACAATCCGCCGTGCGTTTCATAGCGATACGTCATTCCGAGTCCGAGACCGCGCCAAACTTCTTCCAAAATGTCGTAAGATTTTCCGGCTGGAATCTCGATGCCGTGCGCCTTCAAAAGCAAATCGTCAAATCTGTGGTTGTTAAACCCGACAACGCAGTCGCATCTTTCAACGAGCGCGGCAAACTCACCCAAATTATCTTTCAAATAAACGCGCGTCCGCTCGGTTGACAAATCATGCGCGCAAATCACGCTGATTCCCATCCCTGCGAAATCCGTCCAGCCGCCGCAGTATTTAATGCCGTCTTTGGCGAATTCATTCCTGCCCAAAATCGCGTTTTCCGTTTCGATGTCGTAGATAATCATTTTTTCATTACCCAAAGATTCTTTCTTTAATAAGCAGCCGAATTTCGAGCGGTCTGGTTACTCGATTGACGTAAATCAGATCGGGAACGAGCGGGCAAAAAATAATTTGCACGTTGAGGCTCGGCGTATCCGGCAGCGGTTCGATAATTTCGTGCGGTTTATCACAAACCGGACATTTGGCGGTTGCGTTCATCGGTCAATCTCCAATTTTCGTTTCAGCGTCGGAATATATTCCGCCGTCATTTTGCGCGTGATTTTCGTTTTGCCTTGCGCTCGAAGGTGTTTGTCGGCGGCGATGTTCAGCAGAATCATCGTCAGCGAATTGGCTTGTTTGAACGTCAGCATTCGCGGCGAGCGGCGGCGAAACTTTTGGAACAGAAAGTCTCTGAAACCTTCCTCAGTCCAGCCGATTGCGCCGACTAATTTGTTGATCGTAAAAAGCTGCGCTTCACCGGCGAGATGGACGACATCAGCGACGTTATTAGAAAAATTTGAATTATATAATTTCTTGAATTCTGTGGTGCTTTCCGCTTTTTTCGTGCTTACTGCTTGACCGCTCAAGCGTTTCATTTCTTCAATCACGAAGCCGAGCTGCTTGTCCGACAATTCCGTAATCGAGCCGAGCGGTCGCCGCAAGCCAAGAAAACTCGTAATCCAACACAGCCGCTCGTCGCGGATAACTTCCTTCAACTCGAACCGCAAATCCGGTCGCATTGCCAGCCACGAAATTTGAATCGCCGCGTAAGCGTTGTTTCGAGATTGGCGCGGCATTGAACGATTATTAAATGCGCTTTTTCTAGCTGTTGACATCGGTTTTTCCTCCAAGTCCAAAGGCTTTTTCCTGGTCGAATTGTTTGGCGTATTCGGCAAAGCTCGTCGGAAATATTTCCAGAGTTTGGAGATTTCTAACCGTGCCGAGTTCGCGTTCAAACGAAACAATTTTATTACCCTCAAAAGTCGCTATCGCTTTGATTTTAGTAACCGGATTAATGACCGGAAAAGAAGCAATTAATCTAATTTGTGTTGTGTTTTTCTGTGCTGTTGACATTATTTTCTCCTTCGTAAAATTCGTCCACAATTTCAATAATTTTTAATCCGATTTTCTGAGGCACGACGCGAAAAGTGATTTTCAAACCGTCATCGGTTCGCGCCAGCGACGCGACGACCAAGCCTTTTTCCTCATCCCATATTTCGAGAAGGCTTTTTAATTCAATTTGTTGCTCGTCCGTCACGGCGATGTCTGCTTGCGCCGGAACACGAGTGCGGTTTTTTGGATTTTCTGGCAGCATAAATTTATTCCTCAATCGGTAAATCCCTAAAAAAATTCATTTGCCCGACTAAATGCGGATAGTTTTTGTGAACGATGCGCGAGAGCGTGTGCAGCTCGTCCATCGCCTGCGAGCGAAAATCTTCGATAAACGAATTCATCTCGTCAACAGAATTGCACCACCAGTAACCGGCTGGTTTTGTGCGGCGCGACAGAATCGGGAAACGATTGTCTTTGCGCAAATTTCGGATGATGTTGTGAAACCTGCGCAGAGACAATTTTTCTCCCAATTGTTCGCTTACCGCGCCGATTAAATAATCGCTCGTCATCGGTTTGTCGGCAGTCGCGGAAAGAAGCAGGGAAGCAATGTAACTCTCCGTTGCATCGAGTTCACAGCCCGCGAGCGGATTGACTATCGCTTCCTCAAACGCTTCAAAATTGAATGCCAACTGTTCCATTTCTCAATTTATTTACTCTGTTCGCCACAATCGCAAACCTTCGACATTTCCTTCGCGCAATTTGCGGCAGGTAACCTTTATTCCAATTCGTTTAGCCCATGTGTAAGTCCCAGAATGTAAAGATGGTTTGAATGGACCGAGCCAAATACTATCGCCGACTTCCATTTTCTCCATTGCTTTAGCAACTTCGCCTCTTGAAGTTTTAAAAGATTTTGGAATTGGCATATTCTTTTCAATCTTAATACTCATGCCGCCCGCGCCTCCTCGCCGAATTCGTCGGTTAAATCTGCGAAATCGTCCGTGTAATTCCGAAGCGCGTTTATCACTCGCGCTCTGTTGGCTTCGTCCATCATCGCCGTTGATCTAACGCCGAATTTTTCAGTCAGCCACAGGTGATAGGCGATTTTGTTTTGCCCGACGATTAAGCCTTTTTCTTCGGCAATTTTGTGAAGTTGGCGCAAATCTTTGACTCTGACCGCCGCCTCGTCTTCGATTTTTTGTAATTCACGATTTCGCCGACGGTCTTCGATGCTTTGCCGAGCGACATCCAGACTGACAATCGAGCCGGATTTATACGGATGAAAACCGGCGTCGCGCAAAGCAGCGCTCAACGCTCGACCGGACGCAAGCGTATCGGTGTCAATGTCGAAACCGTTCGGTGTTTCGCCGAGAGTCGCCACGCCGGTTCTGGTGAATGTTCGATCCTGCGCGTCAACGAGCGTCGCAGTGTAAATCTGCTGCGCCGTTTCCGGCACGAATTTATCGTGAATCACGCTGACCATTTTGAAACCGCCGTGCTGCCGCGCGATTGACATCAATTCGTCCGGCGGAATCCACGGATCGTTTTCGTCGCGCTGGTTCAAAAATTGAATCCGGTCAGGCTCGATGCCGAAACGTTTATTTAATTCGTCTAAGATTTCCTGCTGTTTGGTTGTTTTAAAATTGTTGCTCATAATTTGTATTTACCTCTGATTTTTGGTTTTTCAAATGCCGTGCGAGCGCGTCGCAGAGAAGCGATGCGGAGACAAACGAGCGACCGCCGCAGACGGCACACCGACCGTCGCCCGTTAAATTTGTGCGTTTGGGAAGCAATTCATCACCGCCGCAGTCGCCGCAGACGATTTGAATCGGCGTGATTGGCGGTATTGATTGCCGTGAAATTTTGTCGAAAATTTTAAGCATTGGTTTCGTCAAATAATGTCGGTTCAATATGCGATTCCTGCTCTTCCATATATTTCAAGGCTTCGTCAACCATTGATTTTTGCGATTTCAGCCATTCGAGAATTGACCGCATACAATTAAGTTCAAACTCCGCCGCTTCCGGCTTCAGCTTTCCGCTTTCGACCCATTTCGGATAAAGCCGTTCGCGCAAAGCGATTTCGCGCCCGACGCAGGCGATTTGTTGTTTCAAAGTGAAATTTGCTTTTCCCATCATTCCTCCTCAATTAACCGCTTCAGCCATTTCGCGCATCACGCATTCGACGGCTTCCGCAACGCTCGTCGTATCGCTGCGACCGCGCACGATTTGTTTAAATTTTTCAAATTCGAGCGTCGAAAAATTCACCAGGTATTTTTTCCAGTTCGCCTGATAATCGTTGCCGTTTTGTTTTTGAACTTTATTTTGCTGCGGACGCGATACGCGCTTTGCGCCGAATGTTTCCTGAATGTAATCTCTGGCGGTTCTGCCGGTAATTAATTTTGTTTTATCCGAACGCCGTAAAGCGTTTGCCGCTTTGTTTTGGTAATCGTGATTCGGCAGCCGCGCGATGTAAACGGCGACTTCTTTGCTGAGTTCGCCTTTGTTCGCCGCATCCTGCGCGATTGGCGACATTTTCGTCAAAAGCAGCAGATTGTGAATCAGCGCGTCGGACTTGCCGATCATTTTGGCAATTTCGGCGACATCCAGAGCGAGTTCGTCGCGCATCTGCCGCAAAGCTCTGGCTTCTTCCATAAACGGAACGCCTTCGCGCTGGATATTTTCGACAATTTGCAGCAGTAAAACTTTGTTGTCGGCGACTTCCTTGACGATTGCCGGAATCGTTACCAAACCGCAGATTTCCGCCGCGCGAAAACGACGTTCGCCGGCAATAATGTTGTAAAAATCTTCTCGCACGCGCCGGACGAGAATCGGTTCGACCACGCCGTTTTCCTTGATGCTCGCCGCTAATTCCTTCAGCGTTTTCTCGTTAAACGTTTTACGGTAATTATTTTTCGCCTGAATCTGATTCAGCGGTATTTCTAAAAATTCACTTTTCATTAGTTTTCCTCCTTTTTTAACCGACCATAATTCTCGAACCCGCTTTCTCGATGATTGATTTCATCGAAATCTGACCACTTTCGAGGTTTTCCAAATTCCGATTCGCCAGCTCGCGGACGCGCGGCAGAACCATATCCAGATGGCGATGATTGCCGTTCGTCATATTAAATAAATTGGCAACGGCTTCATCTGTCGCGTTCGCGCCGAGCGCGCGCTTGCAAATGGTTTTGACTTCTTCGATTGAGAGTTCCATCAGCGGGCAATGCCAGGCGACGCGCGACGACAACTGCGCCCGCACGTCTTGCGTCAGACTCGATGTCATAAATAAATCAATCAAATCTTTTGTGCCGAGCAGCACAATCGGCACGCGCGTTTTTTCCCACAAATAACAAATCGTTCCCAGACCCTTTTCATTCAGATAATTCGCCTGATCAACGAACAGCAGGCGCGGCACGTTTTTGCGAAGTTTTTCGGCGATTAAATCTTCGAGCTTTGCCGTCGGCGGCGTGTCGTCAACGCCGACTTCGCGGGCGATTTTCTGGACGAAATATCTGGTCGTGATATTCGCCGAACAGAGAATGTCAATCGGCATCGTGGTCATTTTCGCGGTTTTGTATTCCTGCAAACACCGGCTTTTGCCGAGTCCGGGCTTGCCGTAAACGACGACGATCACTTTTTCTTCAATCGCCGTTTTGCAGGCGTATTGAAACTGATTCCAGTTGCGCGTCTCCAGAAAAGAATTCGTGAAACCGTGACGAATCGTGCCTTCGACTTTTTCCCGGTAAGCGCGAATTTTGTCTTCGGTTTTCGAGTTTTCGGGATTAACGCCGCTGCCGCCGGATTCTTTCGGAACGAAATAAGTTCCTTTCAAATATGCGTCGAGCGCGGTGCGCGACGCGCCGATGTGGTCGTTGCGCGATAAAACGACGGTCGAAAGATGCGGGTGTTCTTCGATATATGTTTCGAGCCACACCCGCAATTCTTCGTCGCCGACGCTTTTCGCGCCGCCGACTATTTTTAGTTTTGCTTCTGCTGTCATTTCAATTTCTCCTTGAAATTTGTAATTGACTTAAATGTTCGGCACGGTTATAAATTGAAAAGTCGGTATTTAACCGTGCCGATTTTGAGTTAGTCGCTCGTAGGCTTTCCTGATTACTTACCCGGTCATCTGGAAAGTCTTTTTCTTTTGTTGCGTTCGATCAGCGAGTCATCGAGTTCGTTCAAATAGTCCCGAATTCTCGTCAACGCTTCGTCATCCGCCAGCTTGAAATCGTCGCCCATCACCGCGTAGGTTTTGCCAACCACCGCCGCGACGCGCTCAGGAAATTTTCAATTAATTGGCTGACTGTTGATTTTTTCCTTTCCGCTTTCTTTTTCTTTTCCCCCCCTTTTTTGAGAATTTTCTGTCGAGCAGTCGTTTGACCGCCCAAAATCTCTGCCGGAAAACCGAGTCGTAACGCCGTGTTTTCACGCCGTAAAATCTCGCTTCCGCGCGGCAATCGTCGTGGCGGCATTGCCAGCAAATAACGTGGCGTTTCGCGTTTTGATTGCTGGTGCGAAACTCGCGCGCCTGTTTGGGCAAACCGCACGTCGGGCATTTCGGAAAACGCGCCCGCGACGGCATTTTTATTACTCGTTTGGCGATTGCTACGGTCATTTTGTTGAATACCAGGTTGATTCTTCTTGTCCTAAATTTTCACCCGCGCCGCGAATGAAAAAGAAAATAAAAACTTCGATTAAAATCGCTAAAGTTCTCATAACTAACCTTGTTTAGCCTTCAAAATCGCCGATTTCATCTGCTGTTCGATTTCGGCGTATCTGGTCCGGTATTTATCCTTGTCGCCTTTGAGCGCGAGCGGGTCGAGAATCGCCGCCGTCAAACCGCGCAGCAGCAATCCGGCTTCAACCGCCAGAACAAGTTGATTAATCAGTTTTTCCGGTTCGTGGCAGTTGCGGGTGTCCAAATGAACCGGCAATTTTTTATCCGGCGCAAACGGCTTGAAATTCGCATTGTGTTTTTCGATTTCGTCGTCAGAAAGAATGCACATTATCGTTTCGCCTCCTCAATAATTTCCGCGCTCAAAACGTCGTTGTTTTCTGATTTTGAAATTCTCCTGAATCCGTTTTCACCGTAATCAATAATCACGAAATCAGGATCAATCCCGTTGTAAAAACGTCGTTTGGCATAGGCGTAGCCAACCGGAAAACCGATAAAAACCGCGCCCGTCCAAACAAATCCAATAGCGATTAAAATAGCCATCCAATCCATTTTGTTTAATCCTCCCATTCGTCTTTAATTTCCACCTTGTTCGTCTTTTCGTGGCGGAATATATCAATGATTTCCGCGCTTTCGATCTGTTCAATCGAAACTGTCGGCTTCGAGTTCGCGGCGTTTAATCGCGGCTTGTCGAAGCGCGTTAAATTGTGAATCCTCGGGGATTCATTGACCGCGATTTTCTGCGGAATTTCCATTTCTTCCGGCGGATTGATTAACTGCGCCGTCCGGTCTTCGCTCGATTCGCCGCGCCAGTTTGAATTTTGGATAAACTGAAAATCGCGGATGACTTTGCGCTCGTGGTTTTGCTGTTTTTTTACAGCTTCCATCGTCTTTTTATTCGGATTCAAAATGCTCGACGGCGTAATCAATCCGGCTTCGACAATTTTCGTATTCGGCAAAATCGCCCAAATGCGCGAGTAATCGCCGTCCGAATAGCGAACTTCGACTTCCTGCCCTTTAAATTCCGACATCGCTTCGTGCAGGAAATACCAGTGCTGCTGAAACATCTGAATGCCGTCTTTGCCGATTTTTCGCTTGTCCGCTTTCATCAATAGAAGAGCGAGCGCGTCGTCAGAAATATCAAACCGCGTCGTGTAAAGCCTTTGATATTCCTCGAACGGAATAATTTTCGCGCCGCCGAGAACCGCCCGCGTATGCTCGATATTGTTGTATTCGTTAATGAAACCGGCGAGATTTTCGCGGTAATCGGCGAGCGAGATAAACGGCGATTCGGCTTTCAAAATTTCCGAATTTCCGCCGCATTTTTTGAATAATTTGTCGTGCCGGTGCCACGCCGCGACCCATTTTTCCGGTTTGTTTTTCGCGTCGCGCCCGACGTATTCAGCTTCAAAATAATGCTGTTCCCAATCGGAAATATCACGATGAACGCGCTCGACCGCTTTTTCGCGGGCGTTATAGCCGCGAGCAAGGATGTGTTTCAAACCCATTTCTTCGACAAACCCGACTTTCCGCTCGGTGCAGAGAACGTTCAATCCGCCTTCAATTCTTGCCGCTTTGCCGAATTCCAGAGTTTTTCCGGTCATCGTTTTACTGCGGTAATCTTTGCCCTGATCGGTGTAGAGATACGAGTAAAAATCATCGTCGGGACGCGACAGCGGCTGCGCTCCGAAAGTCTGCACGCCGTTGACATACGCAAGACCAATCGTGTTGCTGCTCGGAGTCAAATCCAGATGCCAGCCCCAAATCAATCCGGTTTTCAGGTCATACCAAATCGTCAACCACGGGCGAGTAATTTCGCCCGACGGCAGCATCACCGTCACATCGCGCACACTGTGATCGCCGCACAAGATTTGCAGAGCTTCCAGATCGCGGTAATCGCGCGGAACGAACGGCGCGAAACGCGATGTGTAAGCCTTTTCGCCCTGAAAAACGCGCGTCTGGACGATTGCCGGAAGATTTGTATATTTGCGGTAAAAATAAGATTCGGACGGAATTGCCCAGTTTTTGCGTTTTCCCAGTTTGACAAGGGCTTTGTAGAGATGTCTCGGCGACGGATAATTGCGCCATTTCGAGTTGGCAAATTCGGCGGCTTCAGCGGAAATTTGAGCTTTTCGCTTGTCCCGGAAAGCTGCTTTCGCCGGTGAACGGAGAAACGTCGAAATGCCGTCAGTTTCAACGCGCCGCGCCCATCCGTCGAGCGTAAACGGCGACGGCATTTTCCCGCGTTTCGGCTCGATTTTCAAAATCGTCTGATCGGTGCAAATCGCTTCTTTGCAAAGAGCCAGAACAGCCGGGACAAATTCCCAACCGCACGCTGTTTTCGTGCGTTTCGGATTTATCGAAATGTAACGAATGCCGATTTCAAAAAGCCGCGTCGCTTCGTCACGAAAAGCGTCGCGCGCGCCCGGCGCGTAGCGTTTCAACGCCTCGACCAGCCGCAATTCGCTGCTTATCGGCAAAGGCGCGTCGGCAGCTTCCGGCTGAATATCCGAAAGTTCGATTTCCGATTTTTGTTTCTGCAAATACAACATCTGTAATTCGTGCGGAAGCGTTTCCAATTTCACTTCTCGAATCGCTTTCCCGTTGCGTGATTTTCCGACCTCTTTTGACTCCCATTCACCGCTTGAAATTTTCCGGTGATACGTTCTGTGCGGAACGCCTAAACCCTTTAAATCTGAAACTTTCAACCACATTTGCGAAACCTCCGATTTGGCACTTGGATTGAAGTTTTTAAAACTGATTTTGGCACTTGGATTAAATTGTGACTTTTCCGCTCAAATCGCATAAGTTTTTTTTTTGCAAAAGTTACAAATGGCACTTGGAATTTCTCCTCTGGCACTTGGATTGGCACTTGGATGGCACTTGGATTTAAAGCATTTAAACGACTTACGCCGCGCGGCGATGCTTGTAATTGTCCCTTGCCGTTTCAAGCAACCGATTCGTGTCGCGGTGAATTTGCGCTCCGGCAAGCTCCAGCCGGTTCATTTCGTGTCCGTCAATCTTTCCGTCTTCAAACGCCGCCAGAAACTCGTCTCCGGCTTGCAAAACGTTTCGCACCGACCGGCTGGCTAACCGGCTCAAATCAAACTCGTCGCAAACATCCTGCTCGATGCCGAACGTCGAAAACCACGCGCAGCCGAGCGCGAACGAATCGAACTGCTGGCAAAAGATTTTGATTTGTTCCGGGCTAATTTCCGTCTTGCCCATTCGATAGTTGTAGACCTGGCGTTCACTGACGCCGGACATCTCTGAAAGTTTTTTCAAAACGCTGCCGAAAGACTCCACGCGTTCTTCGGCGATGCGCTTAATTTCAGCCTCGAAACAAAGCTGAACCGGCGTGTTTTTATATGGATATTCCTCGTGTTTCTGCTCGATTAGTTTTAGCGATTTCATTTTTTATCCTCTTTTTGCAATAGATTTTTCGGCTCAAAAATTAAAAAATTAAACCACCGCAAATGACCTCTGCTTTCGCTTTGGCTTTGGGTGGTTTGTGTTGAAAATTTTACTAACCGGCTTTCCTAATTTAACGGCGATTACTTCGCGGACATTTTGATAAAGACCGTTGCCGCTGATGCACATCGAAACTTGCGATGGCGAGCAACCGGCGAGAGCAGCAATCTCGCGTAAACTGACGCTTCTGCGAATTAAATCTGCCTTGATTTCTTCAGGTTTCACGGTTAATATCCTTTGTAAGTTTTGATTAACAAGTTAATTGCTAACAGGTATTTTACACGAATCGTGAAATGAGTCAAGAGAAATTTCACAATTTGTGAAATTAGTTAAATGTCTTCGTTTGGAGAACGACTTTTAGAGGCTTTCGGCGATGTTCCGAAAGGTAAAATCGCCAAGATTTTGGGCGTTAAACCTTCGGCTGTAACAAATTATTTGCAAGATAGAGTGCCGGATGAAGAAAAATTGCGTCGGATTTCCGACGAAACGAAATGTTCGATTCATTGGTTATTGACCGGCGAAGGCAATAAGTTTATTGAAACTGAAAAAGACGAAGAAATCGAATTATTAGGCATTAATTTTGACGGACTTCCACCGTCGAAAAAGAAAAGAGCGAAACCTTTTATTGAAATGCTAAACAGGGAAATTGAGCGCATCGCGCAGGAGCCGGATTGAGCGGGGTTTTATGTCCTTTATACTCTCATCTCTCGCAAAAAAGAAAATTGTCGGGTGGAATCAAAAGATTTTCACTGAGGAAAATTTTTATCAAATTTGTGAAGCCGAAAAAGTCAGCGTAGTTGAATGGAAAATTAAACCGCGCGGCGAGTATCTGATTCACGAAGGCTTTCCTTTTATTATTCTGCGCCCGAACTTAAACCCGCAATGGCGAAGCTGGGTCTGCTGGCACGAATTAGCGCATCATTTCCTGCATTCGCCGGGACATTATCTTTTCAACCGCTCAAATGCTCGTAAAGTAGATTTTGAAGCTAATTTTGTTGCTTCAATCGCGCTAATTCCGACATTTTTGACAAAAACAAAAACAATGGCTGAAATCATCGAAGAATATAATTATCCGATTAGATTGATAGAGCTTCGCAAACAGATTTATGATTACTACAAAATTTAGAAAAAATTAACTATGCAGCAAAAACATAAACAATTACTCGTTATCTTAGCGATATTTGTGCTTTTATTCGGCTGGGGTTATTGGCGAAACAAAGCTGCTTCCATTCCCGAAGAAGTTAAAATCGCTTACGTCGCATTGCAAAAATTACGAGCCGCCACACAGACGGGCGTATCGCTTATTAATTATGAACAGCTACTTATCGAAGCAAAAACTTCCGTCAATCTTGCAGACACAAAACTTCCGGTAGTCGTAAGTCCAAAAATCCTAAAAGATGGATATGATTTTGCGCCTGAAAATCGCTTGGAAAGTATTAGTTCCCAAATGCAGAAAATAATGGACACTTATGTGGATGTCGCAACCACTTGGCGGCATAAAATCACAAATAAAAATTTATCCGATACTCCTGAAGGTAAAGCGATTTTGTCTAAATATGCTTTTATGATAACGTCCGAAACTGACAAAGATATTGTTATTCAAAAATTATGGGACAGAGATGAGAAATCTATGGAACTTCTTACATCACTTGTTGAAAAATAAAAGTATGAAAAATTTACTCCTAATCTTTTGCATATTTGTTTTTGTTGCTCTTGGTTGCTCGACCGGAGATGAAAATACTGTCTCAACTAACAAATCGTTGTATTCTTCGATCTCCGCAACTTCTCCGGCTAAATTTAAGCCGGAAGACGCGCCGCTGACCATCGCCGGTCAAGCATCTCGCATCAATGCGGAAGGTTTAGACGACACGCAAATTCGCAAAAACATTGCTGCCGTCAATAAAGATGTTACTTACGAACATCTCAAAAAGAATTCCACTAAATACGCTGGTCAAGCGTGGGATTTGAGAGGTAAAATTTTGCAAATACAAGAAGTTGATGGCGATACGATGGCGCGAGTCGCGCTTGATAATTGGGGAAACAAAGTCGTCTGGGTCGTCGGCAACTTTACTACTGATTTTGTTGAAGATAACCAAATCTACGCCGTTGGTTATCTCGCCGGAGATTACAGCTACGAGTCGCAAGCCGGTTGGAACATTACCATTCCCGCTCTGGTTGCCCGCGCAATAATAAAACCGGGGGAAGCCGCAAAATATCAATCTCAAACAAAAAAGAAATAAATTACAAATCATCTTCAACCGGCTCATAAATCAATTCTCTGGTCGTAATAAAATAATCCTCTCGTCCCGGCGCGGCTTGAAATATCTTTACACAGTCTTTTTCAACCGAAAGCGTCAACTGCGTCTCCTTCGTCCACTTCATTTTCTCCAGCAGCTCCGCCGGAAAGTAAACACCGACAAACGGCTTCACGACATTGTTTTCCTTATCGTAAATCCCGCCAAGAGTAACCGGAATCGGCAAAACATCGTAATAATCAGGCATAAGAAATTATACTGCAATTTCGTTTAGTAAAAGATGTAAAAATCCACCTCAAAAACCTCATCCGTTTAGTAAATTATCTGCAAATTAAACACTAATTAAACTGCCATTGTAAGTGTTGAAAACACGCCGTTTGCCGCCCTCGTGCGCGCTATGTCCCGGTATGCCCCATTTAGTAAAAGATTTGAAGATTTACAAATTAATATCAACACGGCTTCGCTTGAAGACCTCGAAAAACTGCCGCACATCGGCGAAAAACTCGCGCAAAAGATTGTCGAACACCGCGAAGAATTTGGAAAATTTCGCAAAGCCGAATATCTTATTTTGGTGGACGGAATCAGCGACAGAAGATTCCGTGAAATAAGAAGTTTGATTAAAGTCGAATGATTTAAAGATTCTCAATGTATTATCGGTCAACAATTTGGAAAACTCACCGAAAAATTTCACTTTTTATCCTTTTTTATGGCTGGCTGTTTGTTTCGCGCTCGGCATTTTGACAGCGAAAACAATTGGTTTAGCCTGGCAATTTTATTTAATTTGCGCGGTCGCATTCGCGCTTCTTGCCGTTTCGTTTGTTAAAAGAAGATTCGCCGTCGTTTTTCTGCTCGTTGCTTTTACATTCATCGGCGGTTTATGTTTTCAAATCGAAAATCAGACAGTTTCACCAAATCGAATTAAAAGAATTTACGATGAAAAACATATAAAATCCGGCGATCCGGTTGAAATCGAAGGCGTTTTGCAAACCGAACCGGAACTCGCCGTCGGCGGATTTTTTCTGATTCTCAAAACGGACAGAGCGATTTACAAAGGCTCGGAAATAAAAATTACGGGAAACGTCAGACTTTTCGCCACGTTTTCTGATGACCGAATCAAAGGCGAATACGACCGTTTGGATTTAAGTTACGGCTCGCGCGTTCGCGTCGCCTGCAATTTGCGGCGCGAAGATGAATTTTTGAATCCGGGCGTCGTTTCGCAAGTTGAATTGCTCGATCAAAAAGAAATAGACGCGACCGCAGTCGTAAAAAGCCCGCTTCTTATTGAAAAAATCGGCGATGAAAAAACTTTTGCCCCGCTCGCGTGGCTTTATGAACGACGCCAAAATTTAATAGTTGATTTTCGCGGCAAATTTAATGTTTCGACGGCTGGTGTTTTGATTGCCGCGCTTTTGGGAAATCGTTATTTTCTTGATAAAACGACGGCTGATGTTTTCCGCGAAGGCGGAACTTTTCATATTCTCGTTATTTCCGGTTTGCATATCACGTTTATCGGCGGCTTGATTCTGCTTTTTGTTCGTTTTTTTACCCGTCAAAGATTATGGCAATTCATCGCTGCAAGTTTGTTTTTATGGTCATATGCGCTGGCGGTCGGTGCTGATGTTCCGGTCGTTCGCGCCGCTTTGATGTTCACAATTCTACTTTTTTCGCAGGTGATTTACCGGCGCGGAACGCTGCTTAACGCTTTCGGCGCGTGCGCTCTGATTCTTCTCGTCTGGCGACCGAATGACATTTTCACGTCTTCTTTTCAACTTACATTCGTTAGCGTCGGCGCGATTGTGGCGATGGCGTTTCCGCTTGTGGAAAAATTGCGGGCAATCGGCGACTGGTCACCGTCAGCCGAAACTCCTTTTCCGCCGAATGCTTCAATTTGGCTAATCCGATTTTGCGAAACAATTTACTGGCGCGAAACGGTTTGGAAAATACAGAACAAACAGCACGTTTGGACGGCGAATATCTTTAAATCACCTTACTGGAAATGGCGCAAAGAGAACGATTTTGAAGGAGTTGCGCGCTATTTGTTTGAAGCGATTTTGATCTCTTCGATTGCTCAGGCGTGGCTTTTGCCATTGACTGTAATTTATTTTCACCGCGTTTCGCTATTTGGAATTTTGCTCAATCTCTGGGTTGGAATGACGATTGCGCTCGAAAGTTTCGCGGCGATTTTTGCTGTTTTTCTGGCGCAAATCAGCGATGTTTTGGCTTTTCCTTTCGTCAAATTGACAGAAATTTTGAATTGGATTTTGCTTTCCGTGCCGACATTTTTAACCGATAACGGTTGGGCTTCCGTGCGTCTGCCGGTTTATTCCGGCGCGATGAAAGCGGTTTATTTGTTGTATTTTCTGCCGCTGATTGTTTTGACGATTTTGTTGAATCGCTGGAATCCATTTGCATTGATTCCAGATTTCAGATTTCAAATTTCAGATTTCAAACTTCCTGTATCGCCGATTTTGCGTGTCGCGGCGGTTTGCTGTTTGTTATTTTTCGCGCTCGTCGTTTTTCATCCGTTCAGCCAGCCGCAAGCGGACGGCAGACTGCACATTGATTTTCTCGATGTCGGGCAAGGCGATTCGGCTTTGGTGACGTTTCCCGACGGCGAAACTTTGCTGATTGACGGCGGCGGAAAAGGAAATTTCAACCGGATTTCCATCCAAAACGAATACGAAGATGAACCGGAAAAATTCGCGCCGGACACGCAAACCATCGGCGAAATGGTTGTTTCAAATTTTCTTTGGGCGAAAGGTTATTCGCAGATTGATTATATTCTGGCGACGCACGCCGACGCCGACCATATTCAAGGACTCGCGGACGTTGCGAAAAATTTTCGCGTGCGCGCGGCGATTTTCGGCAGAACGCCTTTGAAGAATTATGAATTTTCCGCGCTTTATGCGATTTTGCAAAAACGCGGAATCGAATCGCTGACAATTTCGCGCGGCGACATTTTGACGTTTGGAGATGTGAAAGTCGAAGCGCTTGCGCCTGAAAGAGACGAAAACGTCGAAGCTGTTTCGGACAACAATCATTCGATTGTTTTGCGAATCGTTTACGGCGCGAGGAAATTTTTAATGACCGGAGATATTGAAAAGGAAACCGAAAATCAACTTTTAAGCGCGCCGGAATTTGTGCAGACAGATGTTATAAAAGTCGCGCATCACGGAAGTTCTACATCTTCAACCGAAAATTTCGTCAGCGACACGCAAGCGAAATTGGCAATCATCTCCGTCGGCAAAACGTCGCCGTTCGGACACCCGAAACCGGAAGTTGTCGAAAGGTGGAAAAACGCCGGCGCGAAAGTTTTGACGACCGGCGAGAACGGAACGATTTCAATTTCTACCGACGGACGCGATTTGCAAATGAAAACTTTTGTTAAAGAAAAAATCTACCGCTGAAAAAAAACAAAACGAACGTGAATTCTTTTTTTAGAAGAAAACCGTCCGAGCGTTCCGTCAAAACTTAATGTCCTAAGTTTTACTTTGAAAAGTGAAAAAAGTCAAATCTTTTTAGGAAAAAATTATTGAATTCATTTAAAATAAATTCCAATTGATACAAACCTCTAATGTTTGAAATGTCTCGCGCCGGTGAAAACCATCGCCAGATTGTGTTCGTTCGCGGCTTGGATAACTTCCTCGTCTTTGACCGAGCCGCCCGGTTGGATGATTGCGGAAATACCGAATTTCGCGGCTTCATCAACATTATCGCGGAAAGGGAAAAATGCGTCGGACGCGAGAACCGTATTTTTTAATTCAAGTTCGGTTTTTTCAGCGCGTATTGCGGCGATTCTGACCGAATCAACGCGGTTCATTTGTCCCGCGCCGACGCCGACGGTTTGCGTTTCATTGGCGAAAATAATTGCGTTTGATTTAACGTGCTTGCAGACTTTCCACGCGAAAAGCAGAGCGCGAATTTCCGATTCCGACGGTTGTTTTTCCGTAACCACCTTCAAATCTTTCACCGTTATTATCAAACTATCTTTGTTCTGCGCCAGAAATCCGCCGGAAATTTGTTTGTATTCGAGCGAGTTTTCGCTTTTGGTTTTTTCGACTCGCAAAACGCGCAAATTCTTCTTTCGTTTGAAAATCTCCAGCGCTTCGGCGTCAAATTCCGGCGCAAGCACGACTTCGGTAAAAATTTCGTTGACCGATTCGGCGACTTGCGCGTCAACTTTTTTATTGAATGCGACGATTCCGCCGAAAGCCGAAACCGGATCGGTTGCTAATGCGCGGCGATAAGCGATTTCGTTTGTTTCGCCCGTGCCGACGCCGGACGGATTTGTGTGTTTGATGATCGCGCAGACACGCTCATCAAATTCGCAAACCAGATTCCAGGCAGCTTCCGCGTCAACAAAATTGTTAAATGACATTTCCTTGCCGTGAAACTGAGAAGCGTGCGCGATTCCGCCGCGTTCGCTTGATTCATAAAGCGCGGCTTTTTGGTGCGGATTTTCGCCGTAACGAAGGTCGGAAACTTTGGCAAGCTCGATTGAAACATAATCTTCAAATTGCGAATCGTCTTCCTCATCTTCCGCGTCCATTTCGATAAACATCAAGTTTCCCAAAGGGTTAAAAGGTTCGAGAAAATCCAAATCTTCGCCTGAAAGCTGTTTTGCCAGAAAACTCGAAATCGCCAGATCATAACTTGCGGTGCGCGTGTAAGCCAAAACCGCAAGCCTCTGACGAGTTTTTAAGGAAAGCGCGCCGCCGGTTTCTTTCATTTCGTTCAAAATGTTTTCGTAAAGTTTCGCGTCCGTTACGACGGCGACATCGCGCCAATTTTTCGATGCGGAACGAATCATCGCCGGACCGCCGATGTCAATTTGTTCAACTGCTTCGGCGAGCGAAACATCTTCGCGTTCAACGGTTTGCTCGAACGGATAGAGATTGACGACGACCAAATCAATCGGTTTGATAGAGTGTGTTTCCATCGCCGCGAGATGTTCTTTATTGTCTCTCAAGGCGAGAAACGCGCCGTGAATTTTCGGATGCAGAGTTTTCACGCGCCCGTCCATCATTTCGGGAAATTCCGTAACTTCGGAAACTTCTGTTACCGTTATATTCGCCTCGCGCAAGATTTTGGCTGTTCCGCCGGTTGAAATTATTTCAACGCCGAAATCTGCCAGGGATTTTGCAAATTCGATGATTTTCGTTTTATCTGAAACGCTGATTAAAGCGCGTTTAATTTTTTTGAGTTCGCTCATATAAGGTAATTTCTAAAAAATAAAAAAGCGGTCAATCGAGACCGCTTTTTATATAAAATTTTTGTAAAAGCAACCGAAAAACTTGTTTTTGCCGGTTCATCGAATTAGAAAAAGAAGCGTCCAAGAAACAAAAGACTCAGCAAAAATGCTAATGTATAGATTATAATTTTGATAAGACTCATAAAATTTTCTATTCTAAAAATGCGAGCCTGAGACGATTGCAAACTAATAAAAAATTATTTTAATTCCGTATTTGTTTCGATGTCAACAACTGAAAAAAAGTTTTTACTCATTTGGTTACTCTGTCTCGAAGTTTTACTATTCGTTTCCGCGTCTGCGGCGCAGGAAATCGAAGCTGATATAAAAATTGAATCTTCCTCGACAACGTTGAGCGTCAAAGGCAAATTTTCGCAGGAAAAATTCACTCAATTTGATAAACACTGGTCATTTGCCGGCTCTGTAGCCGGCACGGAAAATCTAGGCGCGAGAGTTTCAGACTTAAATCTAAAAGATAAAAACGGCGGCGCGATTGCTTTCAAAAAATTTAATGACGGCGAGTATTTAGCCGAAAATGAAGCGAGCGCCTGGAGTTACCGAATCAATCTGAACGCTCTGCCGAACATTGAGGCAATGGCGCATATTTCCTGGATTTCCGGTGAGCAGGGAATTTTGATGCTCGGTGATTTGTTGCCGCAGTTTCAAGACGCGCGCGGGCAGCCGATTTCGGCGAAAATCAAATTTGAACTGCCCGAAAATTGGAAAATAATCAGCAGCGAAAAGCGTCAGGGCGAAAATGTTTTCGATGTCTCGAACATCGAAAAGGCAATTTTCATTGTCGGTAAAAATTGGCGCGAAAGGGAAATTTCGGTTGATAAAACGTCGCTCGATCTTATCGTTTCGGGCGAATGGAACTTTTCCGACGAAGAAGCCGTCGAAATGGCTTCGGACATTTTCGGAGAGTATCGAAAATTATTCGGCGAAGTTCCGGCGCAAAAAGCGCAAATTGCGCTGGTTCATTTTCCGAAAAACACAAAATTCGGACGTTGGGAAGCCGAAACACGCGGCGCGAATTTGACGATTTCATCGAGCGATATGCCGTTTAAAACCGTTTCGCTGCAAAGGCTTCACGAACAACTGCGCCACGAAATTTTTCACTTGTGGATTCCAAATAATCTGGCTTTGACAGGAAATTATGATTGGTTTTACGAAGGTTTTACGGTTTACGAGGCTTTAAAAACCGGCTTGCAGACAAATCAAATTCGCTTTGAAGATTTTCTCGCAACGCTCGCCGAAGCCTACAATATTGATAATTTTCAGACTCGAAAAGTTTCGTTAATTGAGGCGTCGAAAAATCGCTGGAACGGCTTAAGCGCGCAAATTTATTC
>CAXSHW010000005.1:34968-53142 GCA_964237245.1 uncultured Pyrinomonadaceae bacterium | reverse complement strand
GCCGCGTTTTTGTGCGATGTCGCGCTGCTTCGCGCGAGCAATGGAAAGCGCTCGATTTCGGATGTTTTTCGAGAAGTTTATAACAAACATCATATTCCGAATGAACGTCAGGACGGAAACCACGCGATTCTGAATATTTTAGAAAATTATAAAGAACTTCGACCGATTTCGGAAAAATATATTAAAGCGGCGGAGAACATTGATTGGCAAGCTGATTTAGACGCAATAGGCGTCGAAGCGGCAGCGACCGATTCTTTTACAAAACTTGCGGTAAAAGCTAAACTCAACAATCGTCAAAAGGATTTGTTGGACGATTTGGGTTATAATAATTGGCGCAAACCAGCGCAAAAGGCAAAATGACAACGAGAAAATTATTCAAATTAACAGCGCTTTTATTCGTCGCTTTCGCATTCGGCGGTTGCGGAATGTTCAGCAACGCGGTGGAAAATGTTACGGGTTTAGCCGGACAGAACGAAACAGGAACGGTAATAGCAAACACGGCGCAGATTCGCAGTTCATACGCGGTCGTCGCGGCTGACCTTTTGGAAGTTAAACGCGGCGCGACTTTGGACATTCTGGAAGAAGTCGAATTTGAAAAAGTTCACTGGTATCGCGTCCGCGCTCACGACGAAGACAGCACCGAAGGCTGGATTGAAGCGCAAAACGTTATCACGGGCGATGTGCTTGAAAAATCGAAAAAACTCGCCGCCGAAGATAAAGACGTGCCGCCGCAGGCGACCGGACAGCTTCGCGCCGCTTCAAATTTGCGCCTTTCGCCCGAACAAAAAGACGACAATATATTATTTAAGCTCGAAAACGGCGCATATTTCGACATCGTTGATTGGAAATTCGTGCCGAAGGCGCAAGACGCTTCCGATGTTGACGACACTTCAAAAGGCGAGCAGAAACAACCGAAAGGAAAAACAAAAAATGCCGAAATCGAAGCGGCGAAAGTCTCAGGCGAGCCGGACAAATTAGACGACACTTACGACGTTTGGTATAAAATCAGACTTGACCCGTCGGTTTCGCCCGCGCCCGGCGGATGGCTTTTCGGCAGACAAGTCGAACTTCAAGTTCCGAGCGATATAGTTTTTTATCAGAACAACGCGAAAAAATTCGTAACCTGGCAGAGACTCGACAATGCCGATACGAGCGATAAAAATCTCGTCAAAGACACCGGCGTAAAAGTTTCAAAACCGGGAAGTTGGGTGATTCTTTCGCGCAGCAATTTCGTCAAAGCCAGAGACGGAGTTGAGCCGGATTTCGACGGAATAATCGTGCTTGGCTACGACAAATATCACGAGGAACATTACACCAGCTATCGAAGCGGAAACGTTTGGGGTTTGCTTCCGCTAAAAGTCGAAGGCGCGGGCGACAACAAAATTTTCACCGTTCAGCTTCGCAACACAAGCGGACAAATGGAAGATAGACGTTTTGTTACTTCAAAGGATTCGGCTGGTCATTTGAAAGTTATCGAACCTTCCGGCATCGCAAAGGACAAAGACGAAAAGTAAAAAGTTTGATTAAAAATTAAGAATTGAAATCAAATTTCAAGTTTGAATTCCCGGATTATTTGCGAATTCCGATTTCTGAAATATGAACGAAGCCGAAGACATTGATTTGTTCAATCCGTTTCCCGAACCGTTTGAAATGGAGATAACCGACACGCTGGATATGCACGCTTTTGCGCCGCGCGACGCGAAAAGCGTGGTCGAGACATACTTGACTGAAGCCTACAAAAAAGGATTTTACGTGGTGAAAATCATTCACGGGAAAGGTGTCGGCGTGCAGCGCGAAACAGTCAGAAAAATTTTGGAAAATACGGAATTTGTAAAGTCTTTTAAAAACGCGCCGGAATTTTTAGGCAGTTGGGGCGCGACAATCGTTGAGTTTAAATAAGATATTTACTGCCGGAAAACGAAATTTAAGTTATCTGTCTTCAATCACATCCGCCCAAACTTCGTCTTCGTCTTCAAATTCATCAAAGAAACTTTCGAGCAAATTCTTTTGTTCGGCGATTCGAGATTCGGCGTCCTGAAGTTTTTTCGTCAGGTATTTAGTATGTCTTTCGAGTTCGCGGATGTGTTTTTTATGTTCGCGGTCGAGGCGTTCAAGATACGCCATATAGAAAAATTGCAAGCCAGCCACGCTTACCAGCGACAATGAAAGACCGATTAAGACATACCACCACATCATAAATTTTTTATGAATTGAATATCAGATGATAATCGTCCGAGATTCATCATTCCTTATTCGCCGTTTTTTCGATTATACTCTTGACCAACCGCAAATTAAAAGCCAAAATTTTAATATCAAACAAAACGGAGAAAATTATGCAAGAAGACATCACCGGCTCGAATGTTTCAGCGCCGATTTTAGACCGGCGCGAATTTTTTGTAACTTCGATTTTAGCAGGAGCTTTCGCGCTCGCCGTCCAACCGATTCACGCGCAGACACAGATTAAAACCGACGCAAACAACTTAATTGCGGGCGAGGTAAAAATTCCCGTCGCGGACGGCGAGATTCCGGCATATCGCGCGATGCCGGACAAGAAAAATAAAAAGTTTCCGGTTATTTTGGTCGTTCACGAAATTTTCGGCGTTCACGAATGGGTTCAGGACGTTTGCCGACGCTTTGCGAAATTAGGTTATCTGGCAATCGCGCCGTCGCTCTATGCCAGACAGGGCGATGTTTCGCAGATAAAGGAAGTTCGGGACATTGTTGCAAATGTTGTGTCAAAAGTCCCGGACGCGCAGGTAATGTCCGACCTCGACGCGACGGTTAATTATGCAGGCAAAAACAACGGCGACACGAAAAAACTTTCGATTACAGGTTTTTGCTGGGGCGGAAGAATCGTCTGGCTGTATGCGGCGCATAATCCGAAAATTGATGCGGGCGCGGCTTGGTATGGTCCGCTTGTTCCTTCAGATCGTTCGCCGAAAAACCCGTTGCAGCCGACGTATCCGATTGATATTGCCGCGACCTTAAAAGTTCCGGTCATCGGCTTTTACGGCGGACTCGATACGGGAATTACTCAAGACCACGTGCGGCGAATGCAGGACGAACTCAAAAAGGGAAAATCAAAATCGGAAATCATCGTTTATCCGAACGCGAAACACGGTTTTCACGCCGATTACAGGGAAAGTTATAATGCTGAGGCTTCCAAAGACGCCTGGGCGAAATTGCAGGATTGGTTTCGGAAAAACGGCGCGGCGTAAAAATAAATAATGAAAATTATTTATTATTGGTAATATAATAAAGAACAAAGAATAGAACGCGGATTAAAACTGACTCGGCTGGTCGGCGCGGATAATTCTTTAAGAAACGGAACACCGCTTGTTTAAGATTTGCCCGGATTTATTAACTTAAATTCTGACAAAACCGAATCATCCTAAGCAAAAGGTGAACTGTTTTAAGAGTTAGCATTCTAAAGGAAGAATCTGCAAAAAACCCGCCGAATCAGTTTTCATCGGCGTTCTATCTTTTTTTATTAAGGAAATGGCAAACGAAAATTTACAGCTTATTTATACTCTCTTGTGCGATGACGTGCGCCTTGAGATGGGCAATAAAATCTCTATGATGGGCGTTTTTCAAAACATAATGGTCGAAAAACTGCCGGTGTCGCTGATAAAATTCGCCGTCGTTAATCACTGGCGCGGCGAAGGCGTTCATCAAACTGAAGTGCGCGTCGTTTCTCCCGACAAACACACGACAATCGTTACTTCACAGCCGACGCACATCGAACTCGCGCAGGGCGGTTTCAGCGATAATGTCAGTTTTTTTGTCAACGTCGTTTTTCAGACGGCGGGAACTTATTGGATACAAACGCTCGCCAATACGGTTTTATTGGAAGAATTGCCGCTGATTGTAACCGACGCCGGAAGCGCTTCGGGAATGCAGACGGCGGATGAAGTTTCCGAAACGGTGAATTAAACGAAAAACGAAAAACGAAAAGTGAGTAATAAAAACGGTTTCATAAACTTTTCACTTTTCACCTTTCACTTTTAATGTTAGCGCCAGACGATAAATAGCGGCGCTGTTGACTTCAACTTCTTTACTCGCCGACGCGCCTTTTGCTGAAGCCGTTACTTGAAACTTTGCCGCGCCTTCCGGTTGTCGAAATGTAAATTCGCCGCTCACTGTCGTATAGACGCTTCCGATTTTTTGCGCCGCGCCGTTTACCGAAAGACGTTCGATTTTAACTTCCGCACCCGAAATGCTTCTGCCGTTCTCGTCAAAAACACTGCCTTTAATAATAACTTGAGTGCCTTGGTCAATTGTTAAAATAAGGCGGTCGCCCAAATCTCCGGTTTTACCTTTTTTGACTTCGAAATCATATTTTAAGCCGGAACCATACCCGTTTTTGGTGAAAACGATATTATAAAGTCCGGTTTTGAGGTTTTCTAAAACAAACTTGCCGCCCTTGTCTGAAGTGACGGATTTTACGTCTTCGCCGTTTTGGCTGGCGGTTATTGTTACGCCCGAAATGCCGTCGCCGCGCGACGTGCGAACTTTACCTTTGATGCCGCCCGTGTCTTGCGCTAAAGCTGCGACGCAAGTGAGAGCCGAAATCAAAACAAAAAAGATAGGAAATTTCACAAACTTCATAATTCTAAACGACGGAAAACAGAAAGTGGAAATTAACGATTCCTAAATTTTCCATTTTCCGCTTTCCGTTTTCAACTTTATTAAGCATTCGCGGTTTCCGATTTTAATTCTTCTCGGAATTGCTCCGCCACATCATTGATGATGGTTTCGAGTGTGCGGGTTGGCTGATAGCCGATGAGCCGCTTGGCTTTTTCAAGGCTCGGAACACGCCGCCGCATATCTTCAAAACCCTCGCCGTAGGCTTCTTCATACGGAATATAACGAATCTCGCTGCGGCTTCCGGTCATTTGGATGGCTTTTTCCGCTAAACCTTTAATCGTTACTTCTTCAGCGTTTCCGAGATTGACGACCTGCCCGAAACATTCCGGCGTTTCGATGACTTTCGTCAAACCTTCGACAACATCTGAAACGTGACCGAAACAACGCGATTGCGAACCGTCGCCGTGAACGATAAGCGGTTCATTTCGGATAGCGGATTTGACGAAATTCGGCACGACCATTCCGTATTGTCCGGTTTGGCGCGGACCGACTGTGTTGAAAAGTCTGACGACCGCAACCGGAAGACGAGTTTCTTTCCAATGAGCGAGCGCGAGAAATTCGTCCAGAGTTTTCGCGCAAGCGTAAGCCCAGCGATGTTTATCGGTCGAGCCGGTCAGCAAATCGTCTTCTTCTCTAAACGGAATTGACGCGCCTTTGCCGTAAACTTCGCTGGTCGAGGGAATCAAAACTCGCTTGCGATAGCGCGAGCAAAATCCGAGAACGACATCTGTGCCGCGAAAAATCGTCTCAATCGTTTTCACGGGATGTTCCATAATTAACTTAACGCCGACCGCGCTCGCCATATGAAAAACTCTGTCTGTTTCGCGCACGAGTTCTTCCATCAAACTGTAATTCAAAACCGTATCTATAATCAGGCGAAAGCCTTTTTGGTTTTCCAGATGCGCGACATTTGAATAACGTCCCGTCGAAAGGTCGTCAATAACCGTAATTTCGTGTCCTTCGTTAAAAAGTTTGTCTGCCAGGTGCGAGCCGACAAAGCCTGCGCCGCCTGTGATTAAAATTTTCATTAAATAGTATTTCCTTGTAAATTCAGATGATTTTCAATGATCGTTTGATCTTTCTAATTTTTCGATTCTATGCAGAGCCGAACCGGATATTTGTCTCAATTCTTTGATTGATTCTTTAATTTCAATAATTTCCGCTTCGGTTTTAATCTGCGAGTCAATTAAAGCGTTTAGTTTAAACTCGAAATCTCTGCGTGATTCTTCGCGTTCTTGCCGTTCACGATTTAAGGCGTTGAAATAATTCTCAAGCCTTTCGTCGTGGCTGACAAGCAAATTTTTCATAATTCCAATCGCATCTTCGATTTTTTCGACTCTGTTTTCAAGACTCAAATTTTTCTCCTACGTTTTTGTGGATAAAACATTTTCCTGTTTTTCGATTCTTTCCGCAAAATATGCGACTGTTTTTTGCAAACCTTCGGCGAGCGAAATGGTCGGCGACCAGTTGAAAAGTTTTTGAGCGCGTTCGATGTTCGGTTTTCTCTGTTTCGGGTCGTCCTGTGGCAATGGCAAGTATTTTATTTTCGCTTCTTTGCCGGTTGCTTTTGAAACTTCCTGCGCCAGTTCGTTCATCGTAAATTCGCCCGGATTGCCGATATTGACCGGCGAATGAATTGTTTCATCTTCAGTATTCATCAGGCGAATCAAACCTTCTACAAGATCGTCAACGTAACAAAAAGAGCGTGTCTGTTCGCCCGTTCCGTAAATCGTCAATTCTTCGCCGCGCAACGCTTGAACGATGAAATTTGAAACGACGCGCCCGTCGTGTTCCATCATTTTCGGACCGTAAGTATTGAAAATACGGACGATGCGCGTGTCAACTTTATTTTGGCGATTGTAATCCATAAACAAAGTTTCCGCCACGCGCTTTCCTTCATCGTAACACGAACGAGTTCCGATGCAGTTGACATTTCCCCAGTAATCTTCGGTTTGCGGATGAACGAGCGGGTCGCCGTAAACCTCCGAAGTCGAAGCCTGTAAAATCCTCGCGCCGACGCGCTTCGCCATTCCGAGCATATTTATCGCGCCCATCACGCTGGTTTTGACGGTTTTGACCGGATTATATTGGTAATGAACCGGAGAAGCCGGACACGCCATATTATAAATCTGGTCAATTTCCAGTAGAATCGGCTCGGTAACATCGTGGCGAATCAGTTCAAAACGATGATTATCGAGCAAATGCAGCACGTTTTGGCGCGTGCCGGTAAAAAAATTGTCGAGGCAAATAACGTCATTGCCTTCGTTGAGCAATCTTTCGCAAAGATGCGAGCCGATAAAACCCGCGCCGCCGGTAATTAAAATCCGCATAATTTTTTAAGGAAAATCAAACAGTATAGACGTGATTTACAGGATATAAAAGTGATTTCTCTGTGTCCTCTGCGTCCTCTGCGGTGAAAATCTTCTTTATTTTAGATGCTTTTCAAAGAAATTCAAAATTCTGGTGTATTCGTCAGTCCAACTCGACGGACGCGCGAAGTCGTGACTTTCCGCCGGATAAAACATTTCTTGAAAATAATCGGTTTTTCCGAGCCGTATTAATTTCTCGGTCAACTGCATCGAATCTTGAACCGGAACATTGTCGTCAACGATTCCCTGCATAATTAAAAGCGGTTTTTGCAGTTTGTCAGCATAGGAAATCGGCGAACTGCGCTTATACGCTTCGGGATTTTTATCCGGGAAACCCAATCTTTCCACCGTGTAAACCGGCGACGAAGCGAAATAATTTTTCCAATCGGCGACGGGACGCAAAGCTGCCGCGCAAGCGATTTTTTCCGGCGCGCGAAATGCTAACATTTCCGCCATAAATCCGCCGTAACTTCCGCCGTAAACGCCGATTCTTTTTGCGTCAACCGAATAATTTTTGACCGAGAAATCAATCGCGTCCAAATGGTCTTGAAAATCGAGTCCGCCGAGAAAATCGTAAACATCGGTGCGAAAATCGCGCCCGTAACCTGCCGAACCGCGATAATCAATATCTAAAACGACATAACCTTTGTCGGTCAAAATCTCATTAAACATAAACTCGCGGTAATAATGATTCCAGCCGTTTTGGACGTTTTGCAAATAACCCGCGCCGTGAACGAAAATCACCATCGGATATTTTTTTGATTTATCAAAATTCACGGGCAGATAAATTTTCGCGGGAATTTCTTTGCCGTCTCTTGCTTTGAACGAAGTAAATTTCGGTTCGCTCCATTTTATTTTTTTGAAACTTTCCGGCGTTGTTTTCGTGATTTGACGAGGAACTCTTTTGCTATCGCAGGTCGAACAATCTTGATATGTAAAAAGTTCGCTCGGCTGATTCCATTTTGAAAATTCATAAAGCAAAACATCATCAGTTTGAGGAGTAGTCGAGAGTTGCGGATTAGTTTTCATTCCTTCGTTTTGAACCAAAAATCTGCTGTATCTATTTTCTATTCCTCTGTAAAATTCACGAGTCGCTGTATTTGTTTCAGTTGAAGAGAAAACAAATTTGTTTCCGTCAGACATCCATTTTGCCCAATCAATTTCCCAATTTCCTTTCGTCAATTGTTTGATTTTCGCGTTGGCTTTGCCGTCTTTAAATTTAGATTCGTCGAGCGTCGCCAGATAAAGATGATTCCAACCGTCGCGTTCCGAAGCAAAGAAAAATTCATTGGCGTTTTTTGGATTCGGTTCGATAATTCGGGAAAGGTTGTCAATCCATTTCGCGTCGGTTTCTTCGTCAACCAAGAAAACTTCGGCTTTGTTTCCGGCGATTGAGGCGAGAAAAATCTGGCGGCGTTTGGTGTCTTTGTCAATTCGGTCAATTAAAAGACTTTTGTTGTTGGCAAGCCACGCGAGGCGGCGCAGATAACTCGCGCCTTCGGCTTTCGGCAGATTTATTTCGATTGGTTTGTCCAAACTCGCGTCCGATTTTGCAACTAAAACTTTCTGCTCGGAAAAACCGCGTCTGGTCGTCGGCGCGGCGACGAAAGTGTCGAGATAATTCGGCACGAAAAGTGTGCGCTGTTTTGAACTGTCGGAAACGACGTAAGCAATTAAATCGCTGTCTTCCGTCGGCGTCGCATTGAAAACCGAAACGAAAGCCTGCGGATTCGCCTCTTTTGAAATTTGTATAAGTGAAAAGTTTTCCGTGTCAACGACGAAAAAATTGCCGTTTTGCGAAAAGAGAATTCTCTGATTGTCGAGCCATTGCGCGGCAAATTCCGCCGATTGCGTTTTCGTCAAACGTCTCGGTTTCGCGGCGTTTTCCGTAACGTTCAAAACAAACAAATCGCCGTTTTGCGAAAACAAAATCTTTTTGGAATCTTTTGACCAATCGAGGTTTCCGATTTGATTTTGTCGCTCTCGTGCAAATTCGTCGCGGACAATCAAGCCGTAATCTGATTTATTTTCCGGCGCTGTCGTCGAAGTTTCCGAAAGCAAATCTTTCGGACTCAAGATTTTTTTGGCTTCGCCGCCCGAAGTCGAAGCCAAATACAAATCTTTCGGCTCGCGTCCTTCCGCGTTCCACAAATAAACGACAAACTTTCCGTCGGGCGAAAGTCTCTCCGATTCCGGTCGCATTCCGGCAATCGAAGGCTCCGCCATAATCTGGCGCACGGACAAATTTGTCTGCGCGAAAGCGCGAAAACTATTTGCAGATAAAAACAAGGAAAAGCAAATAAATACAAAAAAATAACTGACGAGAAATTTGATATTTATTTTTTCCGATTTTTGTGTTTTGACTGAATTACTGCCTGCGCCTTCAAAGTAATTATTCATATTTTTAAGATTTTCTCTCAATAACTATTGTAAGTTTTCCAAAATCGTTGCCGCGCCCTGACCGCCGCCGACGCACATTGTCACCATTCCGTAACGCGATTTTCTGCGGCGCATTTCGCCCAAAATCTGCACGGTCAGTTTCGCGCCGGTCGCGCCGAGCGGATGACCGAGTGCAACCGCGCCGCCGTTGACGTTCACTTTTTCTTCGTCTATTCCGAGTTCGCGCATTACGGCTAAAGCCTGACACGCGAACGCTTCATTGAGTTCGAGTAAATCAATGTCTGCCAGTGTCAAACCGGCAAGTTTCAAGGCTTTCGGCACGGCGACGACCGGACCCATTCCCATAATTTCCGGCGGAACGCCGCCGACCGCGTAAGAAACGAAACGTGCGAGCGGTTTTAAGTTTAATTCTTTCGCTCTTTCACCGGACATTACGATTACGCCCGCCGCGCCGTCCGAAGTTTGCGAAGAATTTCCCGCCGTAACCGTTCCTTTCACGTGAAAAACGGGGCGCAGTTTTGCCAGACCTTCGATTGAAGTATCGGCGCGCGGACCTTCGTCTGTGTCGAACGTCAATTTTTTCTGCCGAACTTGTCCGTTTTCGCCGATTTCGTTAATCACAATATCGAGCGGCGCGATTCCGTCGTCTTTGAAACGCCCGTTTTTTTGCGCGTCGAGCGCTTTCAGATGACTGCGAAACGCGAAAGCGTCGGCGTCTTCGCGCGAGACATTATATTTTTTCGCCAGATTCTCAGCCGTCAAACCCATACTTAAATAAACGTCCGGGTAATTTTCGACCAGATACGGATTCGGACGAAATTTTGTATTGCCGCGCAGCATTGACATTGATTCCGTGCCGCCCGCGACGACGCATTCCGCCATTCCCGCTAAAATTCGCTCGGCGGCTTGCGCGATTGTCTGCGAACCCGAAGAGCAGAAACGGTTGACGGTCACAGCCGGAACGGAATACGGCAAACCGGCACGAAGCGCGGCGATGCGAGCGACATTCGTTCCCGATTCGCCTTCGGGCGTCGCGCAGCCCAAAATCAAGTCGTCAATCCGGTCGGGCGCGAGATTCGGCGTCTTTTTCAGCAAATCTTCAATCACCCACGCCGCCAAATCGTCCGGTCTGGTCGTCCGCAGAGTTCCGCGCGGCGCCTTGCCGACGGCGGTTCTGACGGATGCAACAATAACAGCTTCTTTCATAATTTTCCCTCAAATTTATTTAATGTTTCACAAAAGCAAAGAAAATTGACAGGGATTTAGGGGATAGACAAGGATAAAAGAATTGTTCATTTACAACTGATTTTATCTCCTTCATCTCCTTCATCCCTGTTAATTTGTCTTTTAATTTATCCGTGTCCATTTGTGGTTAATTTTTTCTTAATTCCGCAACGACTTGCCTGTTTCCAACATATATTTTATGCGTTCCTGCGTTTTCGTTTCGCCACAAAGAGACACAAACGCTTCGCGCTCCAAATCGAGAAAATACTGTTCGTCAACCCATTGACCGGAAGACAAATCGCCGCCGCACAAAACACGAGCGATTTTGCCGGAAACATACCAATCGTATTCGCTTATATATCCGCCTTGCTGCATCACGTAAAGCGCGGCTTGCAAACCGGCGAGCGCGTCACGTCCCGCGGCGTAACAATTTTTAGTGCGAACGGGCGCGACATAACCGTTTTCGGCGAGTTCGATGACGATTGCTTTGGCTTCGCCGATTAAATAATCGCGGTTCATCACGATTGTGTCGCCTTCATTCAAAAATCCAAACGAACGCGCTTCCGCCGCGCTGGTCGAAACTTTAGCCGTCGCAATGGTTTGCAGCGCTTCCTGCAAAAAAGGAAGCGGATCGGCGTTGGTTGATTTCATCGGCGGCGTAACCACGCGGCGCACGAATTCTTTACAGCCGCCGGCGCCGGGTAAAAGTCCGACGCCGACCTCGACGAGTCCGATATAAGTTTCGCTTGCCGCCGCGACACGCGCGCTTGCCAGACAAATTTCCGCGCCGCCGCCGAGCGTTCTGCCAAAAGGCGCGGCAACAATCGGTTTTTTGCAAAAACGAATCCTCATCAGCGCGTCCTGCATTTCTTTGACGCCTTTTTCGATTGAAGCCGCGTCCGCCGCGCCCGACAAATTCGCGCCGATTGAAAAATCCGCCGCGTCGTTACCGATAACCAAACCTTTCCAATCGTTTGTCTCGATTTCTTCGACCGCTTCGCCGAGCATTTTTACAACGTCGGCGTCGAGCGTGTTCATTTTCGTGTGAAATTCCAGACACAAAACGCCGTCGCCCAAATTTACAAGACTCGCGCCTTTGTTTTGACGAATTATTTGACCGTTTGATTTGAGCGCCGCAAGTTTGATTTTGCGTTCGTCCAAAGGTTCGGCAATGTAAGATTTACGTTCAACGTCGTAATAACTTTTGAAGCCGTCTTTTGTTTTATAAAAACTTTCATTGCCCGCGTCGAGCATTTCTTTTACCCAAGGCGCAACGGCAATTCCTTCGGCTTCCATCGCGTCGGCAGTTTCGCGCGCGCCGAGCGCGTCCCAAACTTCAAACGGTCCGAGTTCGTGCGAAAATCCCCAGCGCACGGCGTTGTCAACATTGACAATCAAATCGGTAATTTCGGGAACGCGCCGCGCCGCGTATGCCAGCGAATTGTAAATCGAATGCCGGGCGAGTTTTCCCGCCTTATCGTCTTGCGACAAAACAAATTTCAGCCGTTCGGGAAGCGATTTTATTTTCATTGCTTCGACAATCGAAGGAATTTCCGGTTCGCGTCGCTCGCGGTATTCGCCTGTTTCAAAATCGAGCGAAAGAATATCGCCTTTCGCGCCTTTCGGCGGTTTTTTGTAAAATCCTTGCGCGGTTTTATCGCCGAGTCGTTTGCGTTCCATCTGTGTCGTCCGCATCGTGCCGAGATTTTGATTGGTCAAAACTTCGCGCGATTCGTCGTCGGGAATCATTTTGTAAAGATTCGCGCCGACCGAACTTGAAACATCGAGTCCGACCAAATCCTGAAGACGAAATAATCCGGTTTTCGGGCGACCAATAAGCTGACCTAAAATCGCGTCGGCTTCTTCGACCGTATATTTATTTTCAAGCACAAAACTTGTCGCCGTCGCGCCTGACACCGAACCGAACCGATTGGCGATAAAATTCGGCGTGTCCTTGCACAAAACCACGCCTTTACCGAGTCGTCTTTCGGCGAAATCCGTAATGAATTCGACGATTTCCGGTTTTGTTTCGGGCGTCGGAATCACTTCGAGCAATTTCATATAACGCGGCGGATTGAAAAAATGCGTTCCGAGAAAATGCGCTTTAAAATCGTCTGACGCAGCGCTGGCAATCGCGGCAATCGGAATGCCGGAAGTATTGCTGGCGACAATGCTGTTCGGCTTTCGCACCTTTTCGATTCTGGCGACAAGTTCGCGTTTGGCGTCGAGATTTTCGACAATCGCTTCGATAATCAAATCGCCTTCGCCGACCAAATCGAAATTGTCTTCGAGATTGCCGACCTTGACGAGTTCGGCGGCTTCATCGGTGAAAAACGCGGCGGGTTTCGATTTTTTCAAGCGTTCCAAAGATTGATTGGCGATGCGGTTTCTGACCGCCGGACTTTCCAAACTCAAGCCGCGTTTTTCTTCTTCGGGCGCGAGTTCTTTCGGCGCAATATCAAGCAAATAAACAGGAATTCCGGCGTTCGCGCAATGCGCGGCAATGCCGCCGCCCATTGTTCCCGAACCGATTACAACTACACGATTGATTGTATAATTCATTGATTTTTATTCTTTGAAATTTTTACAAACCAAAAGGAAAAGAATTAATTTACAGGGATTAAAGGGAAAGACAGGGATAATAAGAAATGATTTAAAAAATCCCCTTTATCCCCTTCATCCCTGTAAATTATTCTCTCCTTCATCCTCAAATAAATCCGCGTCCGTCTGGCGAAGTCTGGTCAGCAAATCTTTCCAGAGCGGCGCGAGCGCGGGAATGCGGGAAATTTCTTCTTTTGTCCGCCTGGCGGCGTCGCGCGAAATCGCAATCGGTTCGCGCCCCAAGGCTCGCGCGGCGGAAGCGACCGACAAATTTCGCGCCGCCATTCCTTCGAGCAGAATCATTCGCAAAAACGCGAGCTGAATATTTTCGCCAATTGTCAGCGCGCCGTGATTCGGCAAAAGCAGCGCGCGTTTTTCCCTGAGCGCAAACGCAATCGGCATCACGCGCGATTCTTCCGCCGCCAAACCGTCGTAATCATCGTCAACAATTCCGACTTCATCAATCAGAATACAGCTTTCCTGATCGTAAATTTCCGGCTCCATCCGAAACGCGCCAAACGTCACGCACGCCGGCGGATGCGTGTGCGCGACGGCGACCGCGTGCGGATTTTCGCGGTGAATAATGCCGTGCAGCCGAATCGTATCGTTGACATAAGCGTCGCCGTCCAAAACCTTGCCCGAAAAATCACACGCGATAATATTTTCCGGCTTCAAAGTCGCAAACGAAGGTCCGAAATGATTGACGAGCATCCGATTTTCGCCAACCGCCACACTCAAATGCCCGGCATTCGCCACGCTCAAACCCTGCCGATAAAGCAGCCGCGCCGCGCAGCAAATATCAAATTTTATCTGGTCGTAGTTCATATTTTTTTAGATTTTTATTTTGGATTTGCGAATAACAAATCCTCACAAGCGACAATGTAAAACAACATTTGTTCCGCAAACAAGTAGTTGAATAATATTACAGTTATTGAGATTTTATATCTACCAAAAGAGGTTGGAGAATTGTCGAGCGCTGAATTTTTTCGATTTGGCTGGCGATTTCCGTCAGAGATTTCGCGGCGTTTTGAGTTTGGTTTTCCGACTGCATATTTTGATGAATCTCTTCGGCGGAAAGATCGTTCAGCAAATCTTCCAAAATACACAGACTGAAATCATCGAAACCTTCGATGCCGAGCGCGTTTGGCGCATTTGATTCGAGAAGTTTGGTATTTGAAAGCTCGGACGCCCAATCGAGAATTTTTTCAATCGGGTCGGCGTCGGGAAAACGCTTGTTAACGAGCGACAAAATGCGCTGTTTTCCTTCGACATTCAGCAGCAGCGCGAAAAAGAAACGGTGTTCGGCGTCGGTAATATAAGCGCGGCGATTGACGATGGCGTTGATTTTTTCCTGTTCGGCGAAGATTTCCGGCAGCATTTCAGCCAGTGCGCCGTGGCGGTTTTTGACGATTGCGAACAGTTTTTCGTAGCGATTTTCGGCTTCTGAAACTTGAAATAATCGGTTGAGCTGATTATCCCGGAGAAGATGTCTGACAGTTGAAAGAATTGTAAAAGTCGTCTGAAAATCGGCGCGTTCCAGCAAATCGGCAATCATTTGGTCGGCGTTCGGATGTTTCGCCCGCAAAATCATCGAAACGCTCTGAATTTTTTTCAGCGTTGTCGGGTCTTCAAAAAACGGATCAATCGCCAGAAACGGTTTCAGGTAACTAAACTGCGGCTGATGCAGCGGACTGCGATGTGTGCGGACGACGACGGTCGCCGACGGTTGGTCGAGATGAAACAGCGCGTGAATAAATTCGCGTCCGGCAAGAATTTGTCTGGTGTCGCCGACTTGCAAAAGCTCGCAGTCGTTCAGATTCAGACTGCCGAGTTGGGTAAATGTGTTGACGGCTTCGTGCAGATCGAACGCGTAATGGCTGTGAATGCTCGAACCGAGCAAAACCTGAAACGCGCCGCAAAAACCGTGCTGATGAATCGCCGTCGTTCCGTCGAGCCAGAAATAAATGTCAATGTGAAAACGCGCGGCGTTGTAGAGCGTAATCGGCGGATCGCCGAATCTTCCAGCCAGATCGCGCTGTTCGGTCAGAAAATCCGCGCCGAGCGTCCAGCCGATTATGTCCCAAGCCGAAACTTTCTGCGGCAACTCAAACGCTTCGAGCGCGCGTTCGGCGATTGCCGGAAAAAACTTTTCGTCGTAATTTTTCTCGCGCCACAGCCGTTCAATCTCCGCGCCGAGCGTTTGAAACAAATCGCTTGTCATAAAAAATCAGCAGGATTTTGTTTTTCCAGTTCTGTCGTCGAAATTATGGCGCGCAACATTTTGATGGATTGCAATTAACAGTACTGGGACAGATGGTTTGGGTTATACAGTCTCCGGGTGCAACGCAGGCGCATGTCCTTCCCGGGCTAGCGCCCGGACATGCCGAAGCGGCGGCGGCGGCGGACGGCGCGACTAGAAAAGTGATCACGGGCAGCGCGACAGCCGAAGCCAATCCGATTTTTCTGATCGCTTCGCGCCGCGACATTCCCTTGAACGGCGAATCATACGACTGATTTTCTTCGAGCAAATTTTGCTTTTTCAATTCGTCGAGCGCGAGATAAATAACGTCTTCGGTAAAACCGGATTTTTCCCGCAATTCGGCGACGGAAGTTTTCCCGTCGCAGGCTTGAAAGACGACGCTCGAAGTTTCGTTCAGATTGTAAGCCCGGTCGGTTTTCAAATCGTAAATCAACGTCTCGTTCTCTAATCGCTGCACAACAATATCCCTGCTTCTGGCTAACGGAAGAAGTTTCATATAGCTAAAATATGGGAGTTTTTTCTAAATTAATGCGTCAAGCTTATTCTTTTATTTTTAGGGTGTCAAAAAAGTCAAAACGAATTGTAAAATATAAAGTAAGCATCCAACTTTCTCTATAAATTTACAGTGTTTGTTTTAAAATTAATTTGTCCACAACTTTGACGATTCATTTGCTAAACAATCGTCATTCCGCCGTCAACGACGATGGTTTGTCCGGTGATGTAATTTGAGGCGTCGCTTGCCAGAAAAACGGCGACTCCTTTTAGTTCGCCTTCTTCGCCAACGCGCGGAATCGGGCTTCGTTCCTTGATTGACGGTTCGACCAGTTCGATTGAAGAATCGGCGAGTCTGGAATGGAAAAATCCGGGCGCGATGGCGTTGACGCGGATGCCGGAATTTCCCCACGAAGCGGCGAGTTCGCGCGTCAGACCAAACATTCCGGCTTTGCTCGCGGCGTAACCGGCGTAATGCGGACCGTGCGCCGACGAACGAAGTCCGGCGACTGACGAAACATTGATGATTCGCCCAAAATTACGCTTGAGCATTTCGCGCCCCGCAATTTGCGCGAACAAAAACGCGCCGGTCAAATTCACGTCCAAAACCTTTTGCCATTTATCAAACGGCATATCTTCGGGAAGCGCTCCCCACGAAATTCCGGCGTTGTTGATTAAAATGTCAACCGCGCCGAATTTTTTAACCGTTTTATCAACGACCGCCTGAACGTGTTCGGCATTTGAAACGTCGCACAAATGACTTTTGACGGAAAACCCGCGCCCGCGAAATTCCTCAACCGTCGGCGCAAGCCATTCTTCGCGGCGAGCGCAAAGCATCAAATTCGCGCCCGCTTCGGCTAAACCTTCCGCCATTTCCTTGCCCAAACCGCGCGAACCGCCGGTCACAATTGCCGTTTTGCCCGACAAATCGAATAAATCTTTGATATTTTTTGCCATAGTTTTTTATAACCGCAGACGAAATCAAATTAGAAAAGGCGAATTTACAGGGATAAAGAGGATAAAAGGGATTAAAAAAGCATCTATTAATTTTGTTTTATCTCCTTCATCCCTTAAATCCCTGTAAATTTTCTTCCGTATTTATCTGTATTCTTTAAAACAGTTAATTTTTCTTTGCGTATTTCGCGGATTCAATTCTCACTCCGAAGCAATCGCGTTGACGGTTACGTCAGCCGCCGCGTCCATTTCCGCCGCTAATAATTGTTCGTTTATTTCCTGCGGCTCGCTTTTAATGGTTTGCGCGTCGCCGTCAATGATAATTTTCGCCAATTTCTCGCGGTGAAAAGTCGCGTCGCCGAACATCGTTTCCGCCGCTTTGCCGCGTTTGTAATAAAGCTGTAAATCGTGTTCCCAGGTAAAGCCGATACCGCCGTGAATCTGCACGCCGCGATTGGCGACTTCGCGGAAAGCGTCCGAACAATACGCCTTTGCGATAGAAATTGCCGCCGAAGCCGCCGCGTCTTTTTCCGTCAGCGTCCAAGCCGCGTAATACGCCGCCGAACGCGCGCTTTCAAGCATCAAAACCATATCGGCGCACATATGTTGAACTGCCTGAAACGCGCCGATTGGTTTTCCGAATTGCTGGCGCGTTTTCGCGTATTCGACCGAAGTGTCCAAAATCCACTGCATTCCGCCGACCATTTCAGCGCACAGCGCGACCGTCGCCGCGTCCATCGCAGATTCTAAAGCGCCTTTCGCGTCGCCGTCCGCGCCCAAAACGTCGGCTTCGGCAATTTTCACATCGGCAAAATTGACTTCGTAAACTTTGCGCGTCGCGTCCATCGAAGGCATTAGTTTGATTGTCAAACCATCGGCATTTTTTTCAACCGGCAAAAGCGCGAAATTTTCGCCGCTACGCGCCGCGCAAATTATCAAATCGGCAGTTTCGGCGTCAGCGACGAAAAGTTTTTTGCCGGAAACGATGAAATTTCCATCAAAGCGCTTCGCTTCGAGTTTCACGTCGTCCGAATTCCAACTCGCGCTTTTCTCTAAAAACGCAATTGTCGCCGTCTTTTCTCCGAGCGCAATCGGTTCAAGATACTTGGCTTTTTGGTCGGCGTTTCCGGCATTTTCGACGGATACGACGCCTCGCCTGATTGGGCCGGATTGTCGCGTGTCGGCGGCGACCTTTATCTTGTCGCGCGGCTCAACGCCGAGACGTGG
>CAXSHW010000005.1:31004-34958 GCA_964237245.1 uncultured Pyrinomonadaceae bacterium | reverse complement strand
GCGCGGCCGCCGGCACGTCCATGCGATAGAGCGGCTCGACGAGCGCGGCGGCGAATAAATTCGAGAGAAACACGCCGGGCAGACAGGCGCGTCCCATTTCTTCGGCGACCGCCGCGAGTTCGACGAATCCGAGTCCAAGCCCGCCGTAATCTTCCGGGACGGTCAAACCCGTCCAACCCTGGTCGGCGATTGCCTGCCAGATTTTTTCGTCGTGTGCCGTTTCGCTTCCCATCAACTCGCGCACTTTTTCCGGTTTGCATTCACGCGCCAGAAATTCACGCGCCGAATCCTTCAATAGTTTTTTAATGGTAAATGGTAAGCGGTAAATGCTAAATGGAAGAGAATTTTTTTACCATTTTGCATTTACTATTTACCACTGTTTTAGTAGCTTTTCGGTAATCCGAGAACGCGCTCGGCGATGATATTGCGTTGAATTTCGCTCGTTCCGGCTTCGATTGTGTTGCCGCGCGTTCGCAAATAACCGTATTCCCAAACGCCGTTGTCAAAATCTTTTAACTGCCCGTAAAGTCCGAGAATTTCCTGCGCGGTTTGCTGCGTGCGCTGGTTCATCTCGCTCCAGTAAAGTTTCTGAATCGAACCTTCCGCGCCCGGCACATTCGATTTGCTCAATGCCGTCAAAGCGCGATTCGTGTTCATCCGCAAAATTTCAAGTTCGAGATAAGCCTGCGCGAGTTTTTGCCGCACAATCGGGTCTTCGCCGGCAGGACGATTATTTTTCTCAATCGTTTTTGAACGCGCGATCAACGCTTCGAGATTGCGTTTGAAAACGACTTGGATTCCCGCGCCGAGATTGGCGCGTTCGTTCATCAAAGCCGTAATCGCCGTCGTCCAGCCTTTGTTGATTTCGCCCAAAACCTGCGAAACCGGAATGCGAACGTTCGAGAAAAATACTTCGTTAAAACCTGAATCACCCGACATTTGCCGCAAGGGACGAATCGTAATTCCTTCGGTTTTCATATCGGCGAGCAGACAAGTAATGCCTTTATGTTTCGGCGATTCCGAATCGGTGCGAACGAGCAGCAGACACATATCGGCGTGCTGCGCGAAACTCGTCCAGATTTTTTGCCCGTTGATAATAAAATCATCTGCGTCGCGTTTCGCTTTCGTGCCGAGCGCGGCAAGATCGCTGCCCGCGTTCGGCTCGCTAAATCCCTGACACCAGATTTCTTCGCCCGACAAAATTTTGGCGAGATAACGCGATTTTTGTTCTTCCGTTCCCATCGCAATAATCGTCGGACCGACCAGCGAAAGTCCGATTGTTCCAATCAATTGCGGCGCGTTGGCGCGGGCGAGTTCGGCTTGGAAAATTGATTGCTCCATCAAAGTCGCGCCGCGCCCGCCGTATTCTTTGCGCCACGAAATTCCAGCCCATCCGCCTTCAAAAAGTTTTCTCTGCCAATCACGCAGATATTGGATAAGTCTGGCGTGATCTTCAGAACCCGCGCCGCCGCCCGTCCATTCTGCGGGAACATTTTCCGCGAGCCAGCCGCGAAATTCATCGCGGAATTGTTGTTCGTTCGGAGATAAGTTTAAGTCCATAATTTTAATTTTTGAAACTGCAAATTTATAAGAAAATTTACAGGGATAAAGGGGATAGACATGGATAAGAAAGATTATTTAATTGATTTTTATCCCTTTCATCCCATACATCCCTGTAAATTTTCTTTCGTATTTATCTGTGTAAATCTGGGGTTGCAATTTCTTCCTTCGGCTTCGACGCTTCCCAAAGCAACTCGGAAACATCCATCACTTTAATATCTTTTTCGCCTTTTCTGGCGTTGATGCCGTCTTCCATCATCGTCATACAAAACGGACAGCCGACCGCCAGAACGTCCGCGCCCGTGTCAATCGCTTCCTGCGCGCGGTTTTGATTGACGCGCTTGTCCGCCGGTTCGTCCACGAAACTCATGCCGCCGCAGCAAAAACTTTTATTGCGAGTGCGCTCCATTTCAATGGACTTTTTGCGCGATGAAATCTGCACCAATTCGCGCGGCGCTTCATAGACGCCGTTTTGTCTGCCGAGGTAACAAGGATCGTGAAAGGTGATTTTTTTGTCCGTTTCAGTAATCGGTTTAATTTTTCCGTCCTCAACCAATTTTGCCAGATATTCGCTGTGATGATAAACCTCAAACATTCCGCCGTATTGCGGATATTCGTTTTTGAATGTGTTAAAACAATGCGGGCAAGCCGTAATAACTTTTTTGACCGCGTATTTATTCAAGTTTTTGACGTTTTCCTGCGCCAGCGTTTCAAACAGAAACTCGTTGCCGATGCGCCGCGCCGGGTCGCCCGAACATTTTTCGTCGCGTCCGAGAATTGCGAAATTGACGCCCGCCTGTTCGAGCAGTTGCGCGGTCGCTCTGGTAACTTTTTGGTTTCGCTCAATCAGAGAGCCGCCGCAGCCTGTCCATAATAAAACTTCCGCATCCGTGGCTTCGCTGATGTGTCTGACGTTTAAATCTTTTGTCCAATCAACGCGCGTCGCCTGCGTTCCGCTATACGGATGCCCGCGTTTTTCCAGAGACAAAACCGCCGCCTGCATCGAATCGGGAAATTCGGCTTCTTCCATTACGAGAAAGCGGCGCATATCTACGATTTTCGGCATCTGCTCGATAAAAACCGGACACGCTTCCATACAAGCGGCGCACGTCGTGCATTGCCACAGAGCTTCCGGCGCGGTTGCCGGAACTGTGCCGATTATCGCCAGCGGCGGTTTCGCTTCGACATCAACCGTTGGCTCACCGTCGGCGGGTGTTAAAGCAACTTCATTTTTTGCCGCAATTAAACCGAAAGCATCACGCGGATTTTCGTGCATAAAATCACGAAGCTGCAAAATAATATCGCGCGGCGAAAGCTCTTTTCCGACTGTGTGTGCCGGACAAACCGCCGTGCAGCGCCCGCATTCGGTGCAGGCGTCGAAATCAACAAGGTCTTTCCACGTAAAACCTTTCAAAGAATTTACGCCGAAAGTTTCAGTCGTTTCAAAATCTATATTTTTCAAAGTCGCGCCGAGCGGAACGAGATTCGCCGTGTAAATGTTGAGCGGCGCGGTGACGATGTGCATCATTTTCGTATAGGGAAGCCACGCCAAAAATGCGAAAGTCGTTGCCAGATGAAACCACCACGTCGCCCAGTGCGCCCAACGCATTTCATCAACGCTCATCAATGCTTCGGAAGCATAAGCGAAAAGATTTCCGAACGGCGACCAAGACCGCCAGGGATCAGCGGTTGCCGCAATGCGCCAGCCTTCGACCAGGAAACCTTGCAGACACAGCAGAAAAATAGCAAGCAAAATCAGTTTTGATTCGTTCGTATAGACCAGCTTTTTCGGGTGCGCGATGTAACGCCGCGCCGCCGCCATTCCAGTTCCAATCATCACCAACGCGCCGAAAACGTCAACCGTGAACGATTGAAAATACAGATAAAAATTGTCGCGCATTATTGACAGTCCAAAATCCGCGTCGAGCGCGACAACCGTTGTCGCAACGGTTAGAACGACAAAGCCGTAGGTGATAAAGCGATGAAAAAATCCGACAAATTGATTTTGCGCGGTGCGCCGCTGCGCGACGGCGTGTTTGAAAACTAATTTAATTCGCTCCGCTCGTCGGTCAAACCGATTGACGGGAAGACCGCGCCGCCAGCGGCTGAAATGTCTGTAAAAGCCGTAACCGGTGATGATTCCGGTTATTAATAAAAGCGGATACATCGCCCACGGATGTGAGATATTCCAATAAATCTGGCGTGTCGCTTCAGCGTTGTTCATTTTAAGAAATTTGCAGAAACACGCACGAAGTAAGTGTATTTTCCTGTATTTTTTGCGCCCTTACTTCGTGCGGGCTTCCGCATTATTTCTGCATTCGTTTAACTGCGTAAATTTAAAGCTCATTTTTGCAATTCAGCTAATTTTTCTCTTAGCAACGGCACGACTTTTTT
>CAXSHW010000005.1:0-30970 GCA_964237245.1 uncultured Pyrinomonadaceae bacterium | reverse complement strand
CGCGTCAGTGTTTATCGCGGCGATGTTTTTCGCTTCGGAAATTCCCGCGATGTGCTGGCTCGCGCCCGTAATCGCAACAGCGAGATACAGTTCCGGCGTAACTTTTTTGCCCGTCTGCCCGACCTGCATTGTCGGCGAAACCCAGCCCGCGTCGCACGCCGCGCGAGATGCCGCCATTTGCGCGTGTAATTGTTCGGCAAGCGGTTTCAACTCCGTCTCAAACGGCTCTGAACCGCCGATGCCGCGTCCGCCCGAAACAATAACCGTCGCTTCTTCGAGCCGCGACGCGCCTGATTCTTCGCGTTTTCGCTCGATGATCTTCGTTCGATTATCAGTTTGAAAACTGACTTCGGCTGGTTTTATTTCGCCCGCAGTTTCGTTAGCTTGAGCAGGCGCAAACGAGCGCGAACGAAGCCAGACAACCGCCGGATTTTTTTTCAGTTCAATCACGGCTTGCACTTTTCCGCCATAGACTTGTCTGGTTACTTGCAAATGTTCGCCCGTCATTTTCAATTCCACGCCGTCGCCCGCCGCGCTTCCCGAAAGGCGATAAGCAAGCCGAGCCGCGATTTCCTGGCTGTAAGTGTCGTTGGAAAGCAAAATCGCCTGCGGCGATAAATTCTTGCAAATCTGCGTCAGCGCGTTTAAAAAAGTTTCAATTTGATATTCGGCGAGTTCTGCGCCGTCGGCAACGATGACCGAATCGGCAAAACGCGCGGCTTCATTCGCCAAATTTCCGGCATTCGCGCCAATCACGACGGCGCACAGCTTTCCGCCCGTTTCTTCGGCAAGTTTGCGTCCCGCGCCTGCTAAACCTTGCGCCGCTTTATCGAAATTATTGTTTGTGAAAAGGCAAATTACTACGTCGTTCATAAATTTCTTTCCTAAATCGAAGCTGTGATTTCTAAAATTCGTCTGGCGAAATTTTCGACTTTTTCATCTAAAGTGTCGCCCGCGACAAATTCGCACTCGGTTTCCTTTTGCGGAATCAAAAGTTCAGCCGTTTCGTAATAAGAATTCGCGTCGGCATTCGCGCCGATGTCGCTTAAAGTCCAGGTCGTCAAAGGCTGGCGATACGACATCATCACGTCGCGCACTTTCGGGATGCGTGGCACGTTTTTGTCGTCGTTTGTTACGGTTATGACAACAGGCGTTTCGGATTCGACTATTTCCCAGCCCGTATCGGTCTGGCGTTTTAGACGCACTTTTCCGTTCGCTTGTTCAATCGAATCAACAAACGAAACGCACGGAATTTGTAAAATTTCGGCAAGCAAGCCGCCGGTTTGTCCCGCGCCCCAATCTCCGGCTTCGCGCCCGACCATAATCAAATCGAACGCGCCCGCTTTTTTTATCGCGGCGGCGAGCGTTTCGGCGACTGCCAGCGAATCGGGATTCGAGTTTTCGTCATTGTTGACGACCAAAATCGCTTTGTCGGCTTTCATCGCCAGAGCTTTTCGCAAGGAATCTTCCGCCGCCGGCGCGCCGTAAGACAAAACCGTAATTTTCGCGTCAACGCCTTTTTCCCTGAGTTGCAGAGCGGTTTCGAGCGCGTTTTCACAGAAAATGTTGGTCACGAAACTTGCCGCGCCCGCGTCGGCAATTCGCTTTTCCGCGTCAACGCGAAAATCACGCGCCGGAATTTCCGGGTCTAAAATTTGTTTGAGACAGACGAGAATGTTCATAAATTATCAAAAGCAGATTTAATTTCAAGTCAAAAATAATAACGTCCCGCTTCGATGACCGAATCGGCAACGCGCCGTCGAGCCGCGATTGCGTTAAAAGTTAAAAGTTCGTTCAATTCTTTAATCTTATCAAAAATATCCGCGTTTTCCGCAAGCGCCGCCGCGACTTGTTTTGCCGAATGCGCGATGCGGTCTCGCGCGTCGCTCGCGTAAACGCGCGAGATGTCGGCGGCAATTTGGCTTTTCGCTTCGCTGTTTTTATTTTTCAACTTTTCCGCGCGCAAAATCGCCGTTTCAATCGCGTAAATCTCGATTGCGATGTCGGCGATGTTTCCCAAAATTTCCTGCTCGTTTGACAGTTCTTTAGCATAAACGGATTTGGCTCGATTCAGCAAAAAGACGAGCAATTGTTTGGCGCGTGAAACAAATCTGCGTTCGGCGGAAAAAGTTTGAGCGTCGGAAATCGGTTGATTGTTTTCCGGCGAATTTCGAGCGTTTTCATCGTCAAATAAATGCGCCGTCGCCGGATTTTTCAAAATGCGGGTCGGAATAATCAGACGATTTATTTCGTTTGTGCCTTCATAAAGCCGCGTAATTCGGGCGTCGCGGTAAGCGCGTTCCGCCGGATATTCTTTTGAATAACCGTAACCGCCGTAGATTTGCAAGGATTCGTCAACTACGAAAGCAAGCGTTTCGCTCGACCAGACTTTGTTTATCGAACACTCGACGGCGAAGTTTTCGATAATTTTCAAAACCTGCGCCGCGTTTGTTTCGTCAACCGTTTCGAGCGCGTCGTCAACCGCGCCGAGCGTGCGAAAAACCATTGCGTCGCCGACGAAACATCGAATCGTCATCTCGCCGATTTTTTGTTTTATCAAGCCGAATTCGCTGATTGATTTGCCGAATTGTCGCCGCTCGACCGCATATCGCATTGCGCGATTCAAAGATTGTTTCGCGCTGCCGATATTGCGCGAGCCGAGCTTGACGCGCCCGATATTCAAGATATTAAACGCGACTTTGTGACCTTCGCCGATTTCACCCAAGACATTTTCGACGGGAACTTTGACGTTTTCCAGAATTAAAGCCGTCGTCGAAGAACCGTCCAAACCTAATTTCGGTTCTTCGCGCCCGCTTTTTACGCCCATTTCGCGCTCGACGATGAACGCCGTGAATTTTTCGCCGTCAACTTTCGCAAAAATCGTAAAAACGTCGGCAAATCCGCCGTTGGTAATCCACATTTTTTGACCGTTCAGAACATAAAATTTCCCGTCGTCGCTCAAAACGGCTTTTGTTCTGGCGGCGAGCGCGTCCGAACCCGATTCCGGCTCGGTCAAACAAAACGCCGCAATCCATTCGCCGCTGGCGAGTTTCGGCAAATACTTCGCTTTTTGCTCGCCTGTTCCGAAATAAACAATCGGCAGAGTTCCAATCGTCGTGTGCGCTCCCAAAGAACCGGCGAACGACGGCATAATACCGATTTTTTCGCCGACAAAAGCCGAACTCACCTTGTCTAAACCCAAACCGTCGAACGCTTCGGGAATATCAACGCGCAGCAAATCAAGCTCGCCCGCTTTCAATAAAAGCTCGCGCGTCAGTTTCCAATCTTTAGCGTGAATTCTCTCGTCGTTCGGCACGACTTCCGCGTTCATAAAATCTTCGGCAATCTGCCCGAACATTACTTGCGCGGGCGACAAATCCTCGCGCGTGAAAACTTCGTCGGCTGTCGCTTCGCTCAACAAAAAACTTCCGCCGCCTTTTGATTTTTTCGTTTCGGTTTTTATTGACATATTTTTGAAATGGTGAATTAGGAACAATGATTGATGAACTAAAGATTTTTTTTACATTCATCGTTCATCATTCCTAATTTACCGTTTTAAAGTCTGTGTTCATCTGTAGTTAAATTTTCTTTTGCCGAATCGCGCATCCAATTCTGTAATTTATCAACATCCTTTGTTACGGTGCGCGAGGCAAAATATAAAACCAGTGTCAGCAGCACGCTCAGGATTGGAATAAAATACATCGCCGAATGCAGACCGGCGGCGCGAAACGGTTCGAGCGCGGTTTGCGTCGCGTCGGTAATTCCGCTCGCCGCCGCCGCTTTTTTGGTGAAAAAATCACTGAGCAATCCGGTCGCGTAAGGTCCCAAGGATGCGCCTAAAACATACATCGCCAAAAAATAAACCGCCATCGCCGTTCCGCGCAATCCCGGCTCGGTTACATCCTGAATCGTCGAATAAACGGTCGAATAATAAAAATACATCAGCGCGCAGCCCAAACCCATAAAAACCAAAAAGCCGACGATGTTTCCGCTTGCCACATTGAGCGCGAGGAAAACAAGCGGCGCGGAAAGAAGAATCGCCAAAGTCGCCACGAGCAGTCGCCCGTCCGTGCGTTTTTTCATTGCCGCGTCGCCGATTAAACCGCCGAGCAGAAGTCCGGGCGCGCCGAGCAGACCGTAAACAACCATCGAGACGAGATTTGCGGTTTGAATGTCAACGCCGTGATAACGCATCAGATACGGCGTGATAAACGCGCCGATGGCATACATATTAAAATTGTGAATCGCGCCCGACAGAATCAACCAGCGCATCGTCGGCGACGCGAGAATCAGTTTATACGGCGAACCCGCGCGTTTTTGCTCGCCGATGTCGTGCGCTTCAGATGCGCCGCGCATCGGTTCTTTGATAAATAAAACCGCAATCGCGCACAAAATTCCGGGAATTCCCGCAACCAGAAACGCCGCGCGCCAGCCGTAATTTTTGGCAATCGCGCCGCTCGCGGCAAAGCTCAGAGCGACGCCGACGGGAAGTCCGAGCATAAAAATCGAAAGCGCTTTGGCGCGGCGTTCGGACGGAAATAAATCGCCGATCAGAGACGAAGCTGCCGGAGCGCAAGACGCTTCGCCGACGCCGACGCCCAGGCGAAGCGCGAAAATCTGCCAGAAGCTAAACGTCAAACCCGATGCGACCGTCATCAAACTCCACAAAAAAACTCCGGCGGAAAGAATTGATTTACGCCCGAATTTATCCGCCAGCCGTCCGAACGGAATGCCGACAAACGCATACAAAATCGTAAAAGCCGTGCCGAGAAGTCCGAGCGAAGCGTCGCTCAACAAGAATTCTTTGCGCACCTGCTCGCCGACCGCGCCCGGAATCTGGCGGTCAAAAAAATTTATCGCGTTAATGGCAAACAAAACCCATAACGCATACCACGCGCCGCTTTTTTTATTCATCGCTAAACATCTCTATATTTCGACGGCAAATTGTTCTGCGCCGGTTTGAATTTTAGAACGGTTACGTCCGCGTAATAACATTATGAATGTTTTAAAAACCCGCCTTCGAGCAAAGCCTTTTTAAAAAGACTGCGGTGCATCAAATTCACTCTAAAATCGTGATTATCATATTTCGCATAGAATTTGAATTTAAAGCTGAATCTGACCTGTTTAATTTCATCAGCTGAAAAACGCACCGGTTTCGGAACTGAATCTTCATCGAATTTCAAACTTTCCTTTTTAACTATTTCAATATATTCGTCTAAAATCGCCTGCAATTTTTCATCCGCTTCATTTTCGCGCCAGAGCTGAATTTTGCGAATGCGCGGCGAATTAGTTGTCGGACGAAAGGCGCGTTTTAGAAATTTTCCCGCCTTGACGCTTTTATCGGCGGCGACGCGAATCAAAGGAACAGTTCCCAAAATCGGCGCAAAATTTCCGAGCAAATCGAAAATCACCATTTTGTCTTTTCCGCCGATTTCTTCTGCAAATCTCTGATACTTTACTCTCGTATGCGGAAAATAATACAAAATGCCTTTCGTCACGATTAAATCTCCGCGATATTCATTGTTGAAATATGAAACCTCTTCAAACGAAATTGGCAAGTTCATATATTCCGCGCCTCTGTAATGAAAAGCGATAAACGACAGCCTAAATTACATTAATTCGTTCTTGACGGGCGCGGGCGGACGCGCGCGAAGGACGAACGCCTTCAGAAATCTTTTTCGCGTCGTTCGTCGCCAGATTATAAATGCAGAGCGTGTTTGCCTGACCGCCGCCGTAGCGTTTTTCCAAACGAAAATCGCGTGTGCGCGGCGAACGAATCATTTTCGAGTCGTCGGGCGAAAAATCTCCCGAACCGGCTTCGGGTAAAGGAACGACATAAACCTGTTCGTCGCCGTCGTATTGTCCTGTAAAAGCAATGTATTTTCCGTCAGGCGAAAATTTGGCGAAAACTTCCATTCCCGGATGCGCGGTTAATCGCGCGGCGGTTCCGCCCGCGGTCGAAACCGCCCACAAATCGCCCGCGTAAGTGAAAACAACGCGGTCGCCCGCGACATCGGGAAAGCGCGGCAATTCGGTTTGACCGAATACAGGCAAAGCGGCTAACAGAAATAGAATTGCGATCTTGACGAAGACTCTTACAGACATTCGATTTTCCTCCGAAAACGCTAAAAGATGTGCAGAAGCGGGTAAAGTTAAAATATCTCTGTTCGCAAATAAACTCAATTGATTAAACTCGAATTCTTTTGTTGAAACCGCGCTTTTTTTATAACGAAAATTTACTTGATCAAATTTTCAAAACGCGCGTCGCTGCGCAAATTGTCTAAAAGCGGGTCAACCCGAACAAAAGAAAAGCCGACGGCGTGAGCGTCTCTGGCTTTTTTGAGCCAGCTCAAACTTTGATTTTTATCGTCCAAAAGCGCGTAGATAACGGCGATTTCATAAGGCGTGATATGTTCTATCTCATTGTTTTTGGCAAGTCCTTCGAGAGTTTTCAGAGCTTCGTCTTTTTTGCCGACGGCGGCGAAAACGTGCGCTTGTTTGGCGCGGCTGGTCGGCGTGTCGCCGGCAAAGGCGACTTCTTTTTCAAAAATCGCCAGAGCTTTGTCCGGCGCGTTTTTCATTTCGTAATTCCAACGAAGGATGACGTGCGCGCCGACCGATGACGGATCGAGTTCGAGCGAATGTTCGGCTTGCGCGATGGATTCGTCGTAAAGTCTGGCGAGATAAAGCACGTTGGCAACCGCGTTGGCAATTACCGCCGAGCGCGGCTCAAGTTCTTCGGCGTGGCGCATCACGGCAATCGCTTCGGTGTGGCGGGCTTGCGCCGAAAGCAGAAAAGAATACCACTGATGCGCGGTCGCGTAGTTCGGTTTCAAATTGATGGCGCGGCGAAATTCGTCTTCCGAACCTCTGTAATCACGCTCGAAATGAAATTTGATAAACGCCAGAGAAGCGTGCGCTTCGGCTAAATTTTCGTCGAGCGCGACGGCTTTTTCGGCGGCTTTTTTCGCATTGCTCCAGGCGTCCGCCGGCTGCGGTTCTTCATACCAGTTGAGCAGCGCGTAACAATCGGCAAGTCCCGTGTAAGCCAGCGCGAAATTGCGGTCAATCGCAATCGCCTGTTCAAAAAGCGAAATCGCCTGCCGCAAACCTTCGTTCGTGCGCTTGCCGACCTGAAAGCGTCCGGCTAAATAAAGCTGCTGCGCCTTGTCGTTGTCCGTAAAATGCTTGGTCAGGTTTTGTCGCTCGGCGTTGGTAAGACGAAGTTTCAAAGATTTGACGACGATTTCGGAAATTGAATCTTGCAGAGCGAACAAATCGTTGTTCGGTTCGTCGAAAATTTCCGACCAAACGATGCGTCCGCTTGAGGTTTCCGTCATTTCGAGTTTCGCTTCGACCGCGTTTTCCCGCCGCTCAATCGTTCCGCTGACGACATAATTAACCGCCAATTCACGTCCGGCTTCAGCAGGCGATTTTTCGCTTTTCAAATAACGCCGCACAGAGCTTGCCGCCCGCAGATTTATTTCGGTTATTTGACTGAGTTTGCTCGTGATAAGGTCAGCCGTGCCGACTCCGAGATATTGCTCGTCGTCGGTTTTCGCGTCTATTGTGGCGAACGGCAAGACGGCAATCGAAAGCGCGCTCGCCGCCGTCGCTGTTTGATTTGCTCCGCTTTTTTGAACGGAGGTGTTTTGCTGATTATTTTGTGATTCTTTTTGCTTGCCGAACCATATCGTGAAAAACGCGATGCCAGCCGCGAAAATCAGCAAACCGGCGGCAATCGAAGACCATTTTAGAAATCGAGAATTCGGCTGCGGCAACTCAGTTTTCTTAAAACTTTCGGTGTCGGCGTCGGTCGTTTGAATTTTATTTGCCGCCGTGTCAGCTTCTCGTTTTAACAATATCGTTTTTTCGCCGTGAAAAAGCGGATTGCCCGTGCGTTCGAGTAAACTTTTGAAACGCGCGTCCGAACGCAGTAAATCGAAAACCGGCTCGACGCCCATCCAGACAATCCAAGCCTCGCGCTCGCCGAAAGATTTTTCGAGCGCGAGGAGAGCTTTTTCCTTTTCACCCAAAAAAGTTTGAATAATTGCGATGTGATAAGCGGAAATATAGCGCTCTTCGGAAAGTTTTTTGAGTTTCGCCAAAACTTCGGCGGCTTCTTCGCGTCGTCCGGCGGCTGCTAGCGTCTGACCGTAGCAGGTTGATAAAAACGCGCTGTCGGTATCGAGTTTCATTCCGCGCTCGATTGCTTCGATTGCTTCGTCAAATTGTCCGGTCGCGCGCAAGCCCCAGCTCAAGCCGTAAAACGCGAGCGGATACTGCGAATTCGTCTGTATAATCAAAAGACGATACTGCTCGATACTTTCTTCAAAACGCCTGGCGAAATACAATCCCCAGCCGAGATTGTGCTGGTTAAACGGCGTCAGCGGGTCAATTTCAATTCCGCGTCTCGCGTGTTTGAAACCGGCTTCAAATCGCCCTTCCATAAAAAGCTGAATCGAATACCAGACGTGCGCGGTCGAATTATTCGGATTGAGTTCGAGCGCCCGGCGGCAAGCGGCTTCGCCCTGCGTCCAATCCCAATTTCCGCCGACGGCGGCAAAACCGAGCGCGGCGTGCGCTTCGGATAAATCTTTATCAAGCTCGACGGCTTTTGTCGCTGCTTCAATTGCCGATTGAAAACATTCCTGCGCGGGCAAAATGCCGAAGACCGCGAGCCAGTTATAATAATCGGCAATTCCGGCATAGGCGAGCGCGTAATTCGGATCGTGAGCAATCGCTTCGTGAAAAGCGACAATCGCTTTGGCGAAACCTTCTTCGGTAAAAGTATTCCAGTGAAAACGCCCGCGCAAATAAGCCTCGAAAGCATCCGGGTTATCCGTTCCGCGTTTTGCCAGATTTTCGCGTTCGTCGTCGGTCAATTGCGGAATCAGAGCTTCGGCGGCGCGAACGGAAATCACGTCTTCGAGATGCAGGACGTTCGTATAATTCTCGTCGAAACGTTCAGCCCAGACTGTTGTCTGTTCGGCGACGTTAAGAAGCTGGACCGAGACGCGAATGCGTTTTCCGACTTTTTGGATGTGTCCGTCGAGCATAAATTCGACGCCGAGTTCGCGTCCCGTCGCAAACGGGTCAAAATGCTGCTCGCCGCCGAACCGCAAAACCGAACCGGTCGGTCGAACCGTAAATCTTTGTATGTTTGAAAGCCGTGTAATCAGAGCGTCCGCCAAACCGATGCCGAGAAATTTGTCGTCCGTTGCGCTGTCGGCGGAAACGTTAAGCAATTTGAAGGGCAAAACGGCAATTGATTTATTGCCGCCGGTCGCTCTTTCGGTGAGTGAGTTGTGTTTATAGAAATCATCTGCCGAAACGTGCGTCGGCTGCGCGAGAACCGCTTTTCCGCCGAGAAAACGTGAAACGTCGGCGGAAAATTCCTTTACCGAAACGAAACGCTCTTTCGGCGCTTTGCCGAGAGCCTTCATTAAAATACGGTCAAGGTCGTCCGCCAATTCGGATTTTAATCCGTCAACATCAGTTCCGCGCAATTCGGCAGATTTTTCAACAGATATATTGTTTGTAACGTATGCGGGCAAAAGAGTTCTGCTGTCGGAAACAGATTGACTGGGAAGTTGCGGCTGAATTTCGCAAATCACGCGCGAAACTTCGTGCGGCGAACGCCCGCGTGAAAAATTATACGGATTGTGTCCGGTTAAAAGTTCATAAAGAAGAACGCCGAGCGCGTAAACGTCCGAAGCCGGAGTAATATCGCCGCCGCAAATCTGTTCGGGCGAAGCGTAATCGAGCGTCATCAGACGCATCATCGTCGAAGTCGGATTGATTGATTCGTGAATTAAATCCGGGTCGAGAATTTTGGCGATGCCGAAATCGAGCAGCTTCGGCACGCCCGCCGCCGTCACGAGAATGTTTCCCGGTTTGATGTCGCGGTGAATAACCTGGCGTTCGTGCGCGGTTTGCAGCGCCGCGCAAACCTGCTCGAAAATCTGCAAACGGCGTCGCGTGTTCAATTTGTGTTTGTCGCAGTAACGATAAAGCGGCTCGCCTTCGATATATTCCATCACGAAATACGGCAGACCGTTTTCCGTCGTGCCGCCGTCGAGCAGACGCGCGATATTCGGATGATTGAGATTGGCTAAAATCTGACGTTCGTGGCGGAAACGACGGATGATAAAATCCGTATCCATTCCGCGTTTGATGAGTTTGACGGCGACCTTTTGGTGAAATTCGCCGTCGGCGCGTTCAGCCAGATAAACCGCGCCCATTCCGCCGCGCCCGATTTCCTTTTTCAGCTCAAACGCGCCGAGCCGAAGACCGATCATTCGGTCTTCGGCGTCGGTGTCGGCAGCGGCGTTTTCTTCGAGCGACGAGGCGAGATTGCGTTTCGCGTTTGAATCGAGAAACTGGCTGTCCGTCCAGACGGGCGATTCGATAAAATCGCTCGCCGATTCGTAATCGCTCAGAAGTTTTTCGACTTCCCGCTGCAATTCCGGGTCGTCTGCGCACTGCGCGGAAACAAAGTTCGAGCGTTCGGGCGAAGCAATGTCGAGTGCCGATTGAAAAATTTCTTCAATTTGTTGCCAGCGATTCGGCATTGAGTTTTCAGTGTTTAAATAGAATCCGGGATTTGAAGATATTTACGAACAATAATCAATCTAAATTTATTTTAATCAGAAAAATTTGAATCCGCTAAATTATAAAAATTATTACAGTTCGCGCAAATTTTCAAGCACCGAATATCCGAACAAGCGTTTTTGCAAGCGAAATAAGAAAAAGAGCGCGCGGAAATTTCGCTGCTTCTTCTTTTGTAGAAAGACGAACAAATTTTATAATGCAGTTCGGACAATTTTTATGAAAATTAAATTTACTTCGGTTTTAGTCTGTTTTTCTGTGATGATTTTACTCGCGGTGTTGTTGTCAGCGCAAACCAAATCCAGATCGCCCCGACGCGAAATGGATTTCGACGAAGCGGGCGAGGAAGAAACGCTCAACCGCGAATTGTGGGAAAGAATAAAGAAAACACGCTATGAAAACGCGCTTCGCCACGTTGCGAAAGCAAAACGAACGGCGCGTCCCGTCGCAGCCCGCGCGACGCTGCCGAACGGCTGGCAGATTGCTCCGGCGGGCGAGCAAACCGCAGTCGGCAGATTGCCCTTTGAAGCGATTTCTTTCGCCGGTCAAACAGTCGTTCTGAACGCCGGATATTACAACAAAGAGCCGCAGGAAATTTCCGTCGTCAACCCGAATTCGCTGCAAGTCGTTAAAATTCTGCGCCTTTCCGCGCTTTATCCGAGCGCGGCGGTCGGACTCGACGGAGATTTATACGTCAGCGGCGGCATCAGCCAAAAGATTTTTCGTTTCAATCGAAATTTTGAACAGACGCGCGAATATCTTGTCAACGGTTACGCGGCAGGCGTGACGGCGATTGACGCCGACCGCATCGCCGTAGTTTATCTGGTCGCGGCACAGAACGCGGACGATTTTCAAAAAGGCGATTACCGGCAGGGAAAATTGGCAATTCTCAACACTAAAACCGCCCAAATCGAGCGCGAAACGACTGCCGGTTATTTTCCGCAAAAGGTCATATTTCTCGACGGCAAATTTTACGTAACTGTTACGGGCGAAAATAAATTGCGAATTTTCGACCGACAGTTAAATCCGCTCGGCGTTTTACCGACGGGCGAAAAGCCGCAAAATTCCTGCACGGACGGCAAAAGGCTTTACGTCGTCAATCAAAATTCCGACGACGTATCAATCGTTGACACCGCAGCGGATAAAATCGTTTCCAGACTTTCGGTAAATTGGAAAGCCGGCAAATTCGGGGCTGCGCCGACTTCGTGCGCGGTCGAAAACAACCGGCTTTACGTCACCGAAGCAGACACGAACGCCGTCGCCGTTTTCGATTTGAAAAACAGTCAATTGCTCGGTTATGTGCCGACCGGATTTTATCCGACGAAAGTTTTGTTTCAAGACGACAGAATGTTCGTCGTCAGCGCGAAAGGCGTGCAGCCGCGCCGACCGAATGTTGACGGACCGCAAACTCCTCCCGAATTTGGCGGTTCGCAATACGTTTTGACTCTGCTCAAAGGCTCGCTTTCAATCGTTTCGCAAGCGGAAATTCAAACGAATTTGAAAAATTGGACGCGGCAAGTCGAAACCGGAACGCCGCTTTTCGACGCGCGGCAAGGTTTGAAACTGCCGATCAAACACATCTTTTACATCGTCCGCGAAAACCGCACCTACGACCAGGTTTTCGGCGATTTGCCGCGCGGCGACGGCGATTCTTTTCTGACTCTTTTCGGACGCGGCGCGACGCCGAACGCGCACAAAATCGCCGAAGAATTCGTCACGCTCGATAACTTTTACGCCGACGGTGAAATCAGCGTTCTCGGACACAGCTTTACGACGAGCGGCTACGCTTCGCCGTTTCTCGAATGGCTCGGAAACAACGCTTATTCGGGGCGTTATTCCGGTTATCCGTTCGGAATGGTGCCGGCGACGACTTCGCCCGAATATCTGTGGGACGCGCTCGACGCGAAAAAAATTGATTACAAAATTTACGGCGAAAATTATTTTCTCTACACTCGCGCCTACCGGATTTTGCGCGAAACCTTCGGCGCGGACGATGAAATCACGAGAAAATTTTACGCGCAAACGATGAATTATGCCGGACGGGTTGACCGCGGAAACATCTTCTATCAATTCGCCAGACCTTTTTACGGGCAAACAGACACGCCGGACGACGCTCTGAAATTGTTTGAAAATTCCGATTTCGTCCATTCGTTTTCAACTTTTCTGTGCGCGGACGATTCGCTCGTCAAACCATTGCGCGAGAATCAAAATCTGCGCCGACGTTTTGCCGAATATCTCGCGCATTACCCGTCGAATTATCGCTCCTGGGATTTAAAATTTTCGGATTTGGAACGCGCTGCCGAATGGAAGACGGATTTTGAAAAACAGGCTGCAAAGGGAAATGTCGCGCAGCTAAATTATCTCTGGCTGCCGAACGACCACACAGGCGGAACGGACAAAAGATATTTGCCGCCCGACCAATTAATCGCGCAAAACGACGCCGCGCTCGGTTTTATCATCGAGACTGTTTCAAAAAGTCCGATTTGGAAAGACAGTCTCATTTTAGTCGTCGAAGACGACGCGCAAAACGGACCCGACCACGTTGACGCGACCAGAACAATCGCGCTCGCGGCAAGTCCGTTCGTCAAAAGAAACGCCGTTGTCAATAATCGCTACGACCAACTGAGTATGCTTCGCACGATTGAACTCGCGCTCGGACTCGCGCCGCTTAATTTAAACGACGCGCTGGCAGTTCCGATGTTCGGCGTTTTTACCGCAAAACCGGATTTTCGCCCGTTTGAACCGACAAATCCGTCAACTCATTTGAGCGAAAATGATCGTCTGCTCTATCAAAATTTGAAAACTAAATAATGCAAGTTGTCGGATTAAATATCACCGCAGAGGCGCGGAGTGAAGACGCAGAGAGTCGCAAAGTTTTTTGTTTACACTCTGCGACTCTCTGCGAATCCTCTGCGCCTCTGCGGTGAAATTCATTGTCGGCGCTTGAAAAATTCACGTGCCGCAAAATTTTCCGCCGATTAAACTCATTTTAACATTTCCGTTGGTATCGAGAGCGACTAAATCCGCCTGTTTTCCGACTTCGATTGTGCCGCGCGTTTTTTCAATTCCTAAAAGCCGCGCCGGATTTCGGCTCGCCATTTGCGAAACTCGCGCCGGTGAAAAATCGAGCGAAAGCATCAATTTTACAGCGTCGAGCATCGTGATAACCGAACCGGCGATATTGCCGTTTTTATTGAGCGTTTTGCCGTTCGTGACTGAAATTTTTTCGCCCCAGATTTCAAATTCACCGTCGCCGAGTCCGGTCGGCGCGACCGAATCGCTGATTAAAGTTACTTTGTCAGCCGCTTTATCTAGGCACGCGAAGCGCAGCATTTTCGGATGAACGTGAACGCCGTCGGCAATTATATCGAACGAAATTTCTTCGTCGGTCAAACCCCAGCCGACGACGCCCAAATCTCTGTGATGAAGTCCGGTCATCGCGTTGAAAAAATGCGTCAGATGTTTCGCGCCGGCTTGTTTAGCCTTTTCGAGCGTTTCAAAATCGGCTTTCGTGTGACCGATTGAAAGAATCCAATTCTGTTTTTTGAGTTCTTTAATCAATTCGATTCCGTTTTCGACTTCCGGCGCGACCGTCATAAAATGAATCGCCGTTTCGTCTTTGATTTTCGGAAGCGTTTGGATTTCGCCGCCATTTGCAAAGGTTTTGAAAAATTCGGTGTGAAGCGCGCCGCACATTTGCGCGTTGGCGAAAACGCCTTCGTAATGAACGCCTAAAATTTGCGCGACCGGCTCGTTTTTTTGCAGCCGCATCGCTTCTTGAATCGCGCGGATTGATTTTTCGTAGTTCGCGTCACGGTCGGGAACCAGCGTCGGAAGCCAAGCCGTTACGCCGTTTTCGGCTAAAAATTTTGAAACCGCCGGAAAATCTTCCGCTGTCGCGCCGTTTGTATCAACGCCGACCGCGCCGTGATTGTGAATGTCTATAAAACCGGCGTAAACGGTCAGATTTGAAAAATCAAAAACTTCGTCCGCTTTGAAATGTTTATTTTCCAAAGAAATCTCCGCAATCGTTTCGCCCCGAATTAAAATCGAGCCTTTTTGAATCGTCTCGTCCGGTAAAATTATCTCCGCGTTTTCGAGCGAAATTTCTTTCATAAACGACTTATTGTGTGTAAAAATCAAATGAAAAATTAAGACTACTTAAAATAATACAAAAACTATCGAAGGAGTTTAATTGATGAAAAATTTATCCGCAATTTCCGCGTGTCTGTTAATTTTTTGTTTCGCGTTTTCGATTGTCGAAGCTCAAACCAAAGAACCGGCAAAATCGAATAAAATTTCGACGCGAAAAGATTTTCAGCCGCTCAAAATCGAAAAATCTCCGGCGCTTCAGACGCTTCTCGACGCGGCGGTCGCTAAAACAATCGAGGCTTTTACGCCGAAAAATATAAAGCCTGAATACGTTGCGGCTACTTTAATTGATTTGCGCGACGCGAACAATTTGAAATCGGCAAATTATCGCGGCGAAGCGAAAATTTATCCGGCGAGCGTCGTTAAACTTTTTTATATGACCGCGCTCGAACAGTGGCTCGAAGACGGACGAGTCAAAACGACGCCGGAACTTGAACGCGGTTTGCACGATATGATCGTCAGCTCTTCAAACGATGCGACGCAATATATCGTTGACGTTTTGACCGACACTTCGAGCGGCGCAGAACTTGCGCCGAAAGAATTCAAAATTTACGCCGACAAAAGAAACGCGGTCAATCGTTACTTCGCTTCGCTCGGCTACGCGAATATCAACACGAATCAAAAAACCTATTGCGAAGACGCTTACGGGCGCGAACAGCAATTTCGTGACGGCGGCAAAAATCGCAATATGCTGACGACCGACGCGACAGCCGGACTTTTGACCGAAATCGTTTCGGGCAAAGCCGTTACGCCGGAAAGAAGCCGTCAAATGATGGATTTGCTGAAACGCGATTTTTCAGGAATTTCGAGCGACGCGGACGATCAGGCGCACGGTTTTACCGCAATCGCTTTAAATAATAGAAATTTAACCGGCGCGAAACTCTGGTCAAAAGCCGGCTGGACATCGAAAACTCGCCACGACGCGGCGTATGTCGAAACACCCGACGGTTTGAAATTCGTGCTGGTCGTTTTCACCGAAAATATGGCAAACGAACCAAATGTTATTCCGATGATTGCAGGAGAAATTCTAGACAATCTCGAAAAGGTTAAATAATTTCCGCATTTTTGATGTGTATCTGTCTTGAGAAAATTTTGCTGAAAAAGCCCGTGCCGATTTTAGACGGCACGGGCTTGAAGGTTCGACAAAAAGCCTCAAATTAGAAATAGACTTTTATTCCAAGTTGAATTATACGCGGATCGCGGTAGCTTATTACTTGACCGAAAGTTGATGACGTAACGTTTGTACTCAGAGAACGGAAGTTTGTATGGTTCAAGACGTTAAATGCTTCGGCTCGAAGTTGGATTCTCGTATTTTCCGAAAAACGAAAATTCTTCGACAATGTAAAATCTACCCGTGAAAGAGAAGGACCGTTGACAATTCCGCGTCCGGCAGTTCCAGGGATATTGCTGATTCCGGTCGCGCCGACGGCAGGATTGAGTTGAAAGCAGTTAGTATTGAAAAACTGCCCTATCGTGTGCGGAGCATTATCATTCGGATCACAAAGTTCGTTCGGTCTTCCGCCTGCGACAATCGCGTTGATGAAGCCGAGTCCCGCCGGATCGTAACCGGAAGTTGTGATGGTAAAAGGCAGTCCGGTGCTGTAACTTACAATACCGGATGCTTCCCAGCCGCCCAAAACTTTTCCGACAAAGTTGCTTTGTTTACTGAAAAACGGCAGCTCATAAATGTAATTCAAACTAAACACGTGTCTTCTGTCGAGCGTCGCTCTTCCGTATTCAGCTCCAATGTCGTATGTATTTTGCGGAGCAATGTTTGCCGATGAATACTGGTTATCCGTTAAGTTTTTCGCAAATGTGTAAGCGACATTTATCTGGGAAGCGCCGCTGAAACGCTGTTGAGCGGAAAACTGCAAACTGTGATAATTCGAGTTGTAACGTGTTTCCAGAATATTTAACGAACGATAACCGCGATATGGACGAATCTGATCAAGCTGCGTGTTCGCGGTTGTGCCGCTGAAAATCGCTGTTCCGGCAGCCAGACAGGGAACTGTTGCCGCTCCAACCGTCAGCAGCGTGTTTGAGCCGGTCGCGCACTGCGAATTTAAGGCTTTATTCAACGGCAAATCGTTGAGTTCGGTAAATCCGGTTAAATGCGTGCCTTTCGAGCCAAAGTAACCGATTGTAATAATCGTCTTTTTAGATAACTGCTGCTGAAAATCAAGCGACCAATGCTGCATATACGGAGTTTTGAAATCAGGCTGAATGCCGCGCAGAGATTGAACGGTTGCCGCCGCCGCCGCTGTGCAGCTTCCGCCGGGAACGGGATTGTCGAGTGTCGTATTAGTTATTGTGCAATTTTCCTGATACGGCGGGTTTTGTCCCAAAAACAACTCAATCGGTCCGATGGCTATTTGTTCGTGATAAATTCCGTAGCCGGTGCGAATCGAAGTTTTTCCTTTTCCAAACGGGTCCCAGGCTAAACCGATTCGCGGCGCGAAATCGTGTTTCGATACATCATAGACGTGCTTGCCCCACGGCGAAGGCGTCGGCGTGCAGTTGAACTGCGACGGTCCGGTCGTGTAGTTTTGGGTGTTGATAATCAAACCGTTACAGTAATTGACGCCCGCCGCCGGAACTCTGTTTGCCGCGCCCGTAACTTGCGGAGCATTTGCGATATTAAACAGAGACGGAACGAAATTTGTCAATTGTCCGTTTTTATCAATCGGCGAGCCGAAAAACGAATAGCGCACACCGTAATAAACTGTCAGATTTCGACGAGCGTGCCATTCGTCCTGTCCGTAGGCTTCTAAAGACTTTTGCCGAAAATCAGCCGTTAAGTCTAATTTCGATTGGGTAAAGGTAACGAGATTGCCCTGCAAAAAGTTCGCATACGCCTGAATCGCTCTGTTTAATGCTGTATTGGCAACTCCCGTAGCCAATACGCTGCCGTTAGCCGGACTGTTGTTGAAAGTAGTAAAAGCGCCCTGATTCGTGCCGCCGAGCGCGTTTTCGTTTTTGCGATAGAGCGAATATACGACTCCATATTTCATCGAATGAGTTCCGGCAATCCAAGTAAAATTACCGTAGAAATTTCGTTTATAGGAAAAATTGTTGTAATTGCTGAATCCGGTAAGCGAATTAAATCCCGCAACCGTTAAAGTTGGAACGACGTCGCGTGTATTCGTATAAGGCAGAGGCGCGGTTATCGGCGAATTGGCTTTCGCAATCAGTCCGGTAGTAGTTGTGAAAATGCCGCCGTAACCATAGTTGTAGCCGCCTTCGACAATTAACTTGGGACTTATGACGTAAGTAGCTTGAAATGTCAGCGCCTTGCCCGGCGAGTTTGATTCCCCCGTATTTACAAACGGAATGCCGGAGCGCGTTCCGATTGCGCCGTCAGCGTCGTTAGTTGGAATTTTATCATTTTCAAATCGGAAAAAAGCGCTCAAATTATTGGTGAAATTATGATCAATTTTGATTATTTCCTGGCGAAACTTCGCAATGTTTAATGTCGGATAATCAAGCGCGAAGGTCGCCGGATTTGTCGGATTCGGAACATTGTTCCAAATAAAATTGACATACTGCTGCGCGACTGAACTCAGCGGCACTGCGTTTGAAATTGCAGTTCCGGCAGTTAGAGTGTTCGCGGCGGTGCAGGTGGTCGCAGTCGCGCGGAGACAAATGTCTATCGGAAAAACTCCTCTTTTCACATTGGCAGTCGGCACTATCGAAGAAAGCGTCGGATAGCGCGTGTCACGACGTTGTTCTTCGGAAAAGAAGAAAAATGTTTTGTTGTATTTTCTGAAAAGTCCGCCCGGAGTTCCTTCGCCGAAGTTAGGACCGAAAACCGGACCGCCGATTGTAAATCCGTAATTATTATAGCGAAAAGGTCTGCGTTTAACTTTTCCGCTGGAATCCACGCCGAGCGTTGTCGCCAAAGACGTGGTTCGATTAGTCAGAAAATCATTGGCATTGAGCGCTTCATTGCGAATAAATTCAAACGCGCTGCCGTGAAAATTTTTACCTCCCGAACGAGTAACGACATTAACTTGTCCGCCGCCGCTGCGTCCCGATTCTGCCGGATAGAGACTTCGCAGAACCTTAAATTCGCCGATTGAGTCAACGCTCGGATATGTTTGAATAGTAAGATTTGAACCGCGATCAGTTATATCGGCGCCGTCAACCGTAAAGGTGTTTTGAGTGCTTCTTGCTCCGTTGACGGAAATTAATGTTCGATTAACTCCCGAACCGTCCGGGTTATTAGTTCCCGTATTAATCGAGTCGTCAAGGTCGTTGGACACGCCCGGCGCGAGAGTTACAAGTTGAATAAAGTTTCTGTTGTTAATTGAAAGCTCGCGCACCTGGTCGCCGTTAATCGTGGTCGAAGCGGTCGGAGTAGTTAAATTCACGGCGACGGCATCGGCTTCAACCGTGACGGTCTCGGAAATGTTTCCGGCTTCGAGCGCGACATCAATCGTGCGGCGCTGCCCGACATCGAGTTTTACATCGGTTTGCACGAACTTCTTAAAATTTGTCGCCTCAACCGTTACAATATAAGTGCTGACAAGCAGATTCGGCGCGGTAAATGAGCCGTCGTCGGTAGTTGTCAGAGTGCGAACCGCAATACCGTTTTTACTCGGGTCGCTAATGATTACAGTCGCCCCGGCGACGGCGGCGCCTGACGAATCGCGGACGGTGCCGTTCAGAGTTCCGGTAATTTCCTGTGCGGCGGCAAAGCTGTTGATGCTTAAAATCAACGCTGTTGCCAAAAACAAAAAATTTATTTTTTGCTGAAAATTCTGTTTCATTGTCTTTTGTTCCTTTTCAAAGAATTTACGAACGCTATGTCTCAAGCTATAAGGAAAATTTAGATTTTTGGAAAAACCTTCAAATTTTCGTTATTGATTGCGGGGCGAAAATGTTCACCGAAATCATCGAAAACAAGCGCTGAATTGAATAAAATTGATTACAGGATACGTATTGATTTTTATAAATCAAATCGCATTATTTGTAAAGCAAAAATGATGCCCGACGTTTCATAAATGTTACCAAATCGTTTTGCCACGATTTTTCAATCGCATCGGGCGCGTCGCCGCTTTTTATTTTTTCAAAAGTTTCGCCGTTTGCGAGCAGTCGAATAAACTTTTCCGTCTGCCAATCATTCGGGTAAAGCCGACGCAAAGCCGACGCGATTTCGACGCCGGTTTTGACAGGTGAAAATTCGACGCGGTTGACGATCAAAATGTTGATTCCGTTGCAGCTTTCGTTTTTGAAAACCGAATCGTTCGGCGTAAATTTTATTGGAACGAAACGCACGCCGCTCAGATTTCTTTCGTTTAGAAATGCCGCGAGTTTTTGTCCGTCAATCCACGGCGCGCCGACGATTTCAAACGGCGTATCCGTTCCACGCCCGACGGACAAATTTGTTGTTTCCAGCAGTCCGATTCCCGGATAAAGCGTCGCTTCGGTCAAGGAACGCATATTCGGCGAAGGATTCGTCCAAACTTGTTCGGTCTGGTCAAACCACATCGAACGACGCCAATTTTCCATTTTTACAATTCGCAAATCCGCGCCGATTTTCTTTTCGGCGTTTAACATTGAGGCGAGTTCGCCAATCGTCATTCCGTGCCGCACGGGAACTGTGTGCGAGACGACAAACGATAATTTGTCAGCGTCGGCAATCGCGCCTTCGACGGTTTCGCCGTTAATCGGATTCGGTCTATCTAACACAAACACAGGTTTTCCGGCTTTCGCGGCTTCTTCCAAAACATTTAAAAGCGTCGCTTCGTATGTGTAAAAACGAACGCCGACATCTTGAATATCATAGACAATCGCGTCCAAATCTTTTAATTGTTCGGGTTTCGGTCGGCGCGTTTCACCGTAAAGCGAATAAACGGGCAAACCGGTTTTTTCATCTATCGAATCGTTAATTTTCGCCTGATCGAGTTCGCCGCGAATGCCGTGTTCGGGCGAAAAAAGCGCGGTTAATTTCACATTCGGCGCGGCTTTCAAAACATCAATTGTTTGCTTGCCCAACAAATCTTTTCCCGTCTGGTTTGTTACCAGACCAATTCGCAGATTATCTAATTCGCTGAAGTTGTTTTTCTCTAAAACGTCAATTCCGTTCAAAACAACTGCCGATTGCGCGTTGCGCGTTGCGGAATTTTGCGAATTTGCTCGTTCCAATTGTTCTTTGAACTTTGGAATTTGCGCGGCGACTTGCGACGAATAAATGTCTTCGGCAAGCCTGAACATTTCAATCGGCGTGTCTTCGACTGCCGACGCGACGACGGTTGCGATGCGTGCGCGAAGCGGCGTTACGTCGCCTTTGCCGTCAGGATGAACGCGATTTGAAAGAAAGATGACAAAGGTGTGTGAAACGCGGTCAATCCAAACGCTCGTTCCCGTAAAACCCGTATGTCCGAACGAGCCGAGCGGAAAAAGTTCGCCGCGATTCGACGAAAAACCTGTGTTAATATCCCAACCAAGTCCGCGAGTTTCGCCCGTTTCGGAAACCACAATCGGCGCGGTCATTCTGGCAACCGTCGCCTGGCTCATAATGCGCTTGCCATCCAAAATTCCGCCGTTCAAAAGCATCTGACAAAATCTGGCTAAATCGTCAGCCGTCGAGAAAAGTCCGGCGTGTCCGGCAACTCCGCCCATTCGATACGCCGTCGGATCGTGAACTTGTCCGCGCAAAATTTTATCGCCCGTTTTGTCGTCAAATTCGCCTCCGAGATAACTTTGCTGTTCTTTGATATTTTCAGTCGGCGCAATTCTGTTAATTAGGGTTTTATCTTTTTCTTTACTGATATAAACATCATTGAATCGAGTGTCTGACATATTCAATTTCTGGAAAATTTCAAATTCTGAAACACCCTGTAATCCCATTAACATATCTAGACCCCAAGAAAATTTTCTGACAATCTCGCCAAGCACAATGAAATTTATATCCGAATAAACAAATTTCGTTCCCGAAGGCTGGCGCAGTTTTTCTTTGTAAAGCGCGCTCAGCATTCCTTCGCGTCCCGTCCATTTTTCCCGAAGGTCAAAATCAGGCGGAAAACCGGAAGTGTGCGTCATCAGTTGCTGAATCGTAACTCTTTTGACATTTTCATCCTGAATTTCAGGAATGAATTTGCCGATTGTGTCGCTAAGGCGAATTTGTCCGCGCTCGACTAAAATCATAACGGAAGTCGTCGTGGCAATAACTTTCGTTAAGCTCGCCAAATCGAAAATCGTGTCAACCGTCATTTTTTCAACCGTCGGAACTAAAGCGCGATTGCCGTAAGCCTTGCGAAAAACGATTTTGCCTTTATGTCCGACGAGAACGACCGCGCCGGGAAGTTTTTTGTCGGCGATGTCTTTTTCAACCAGCGCGTCAATTTGATTCAGCTTTTCGGCTGACATTCCAACCGTCTGAGGCGCGGCGACGGGCAAACTTTGACCATAGATTGAACCGCAGAGGACGCAGAGGACGCAGAGAATTTTTATAATTTGTAATTTGTAATTCGTAACTCGTAATTTTTTCATTTCTTCGCCTTCAATTCTTTTTCGCGCTCTTTGAAACTTTCCTTGCAGAGTTGAATAAATTCTTTGGCAATCGGCGAAAAATAACCGCCGCGCAGACGCGCCAAACCCAAATCCCAATTGATTTCCGCGCCTTCAATCCACCACGCGACGAATTTGCCGTTTCTGATTTCATCTTTCACGGCTTTCGCGCCCGCGATGCCGACGCCCATATTTTTTTCGACCATTAAGTTAATCGCCGATTGACGCGAAAGTTCCATCACGATATTCGGTTTAACGCCCATTTGCAGAAAAAAATTGTCAATCAAACGGCGCGTATTTCCGCCTCTTTCGCCCAAAATAAGCGGTTCGCCCGCGAGAGCCGCCGCGCTGATAACTTTTTGTTTGGCGAGCGCGTGTTTCGGATTGGCGATGGCGACGATTTCATCGCTGAACAGCAATTCGGTCTGGATATTGGCGGATTCGACCGGCAAAGAAACAAAAGCCGCGTCAATTTCGCCGTGAGAAATTTTCTCGACCAGCGCGGCGCTCGTGCCGGAAGCGACCGTAACTTCCGCGTTCGGAAATTTTTCCTTTAACTTTTGCAGAATATCCGGCAACTGCATCGTCGCAAACATCGCCGAAGCCGAACCGATTCTAAGTCGTCCGTGTTCCGCACCGCCGATTTCGGCGATTTCCATCAACGCCGTGTCGTGTTCACGTAAAATTTTTCTGGCTCTTTCGAGCAGGCGTTCACCCGCTTCGGTTAAAATCACGCGGCGCGGCGTGCGCGTAAAAAGCGGCACGCCGACTTCATCTTCCAATTGGCGAATCTGCATCGAAACCGCCGCCTGCGTGATATGAACGAGTTTCGCTCCCGCCGTGAAAGTTTTTTCCTGCGCAATCGAAACAAAAGCGCGAAGTTGTCGGATTTCCATTTTATTAATTTAGCGTCTGTCGGGTTGGAGTAAAACCTAAAATTTATTACCGATTAGAAATTTTTATCGCAAGCATAAAATCATTTAGTTTTCATTATGCGGCGATTGTCGCTAGAATATAATAAACTTTGGTTTTTCGTCCAGAAATAATACACCGATGCGGGAGATTTTTTCAAACAAAAAAAACCGCCGCCGTCTCAAGAAATCACCAAATCTGCATCTCGGCGTAGATGGCGGCGGCACAAAAACTCAAGTTGTTTTGCTCGACGAAGAAAAACAGACGGTCGGCGAAGGTTTTGCCGCCGCTTCAAATCCTCTGCGCGTCGGCATAGAAACGGCGGTTTTTAATATTCTGGCGGCAGTCAACGCGGCTTGCGATTCCGCGAATAAAAACCGGAGCGATATTGTTTCCGCGACGCTCGGTTTAGCCGGCGTGCGGCGCGAAGATTTGCGCCAGCGCATTCGTGAAAGAATCAACAGGGAATTGCAGCTCGAAAAAATCGAGGTTTTCACCGATGCCGAAATCGCTCTCTACGGCGCGACAAAAGGCAAAGCCGGACTTGTGGTTATTGCCGGAACAGGTTCAATCTGCATCGGACAAAACGATTTCGGCAAACGAGCGTCGGCGGGCGGTTGGGGACCGCTGGCTGGCGACGAAGGCGGCGGCGCGGGAATCGCCAGACGCGCTCTGCAAGCGATTGCGAAGGCTTCGGACGGACGCGGAAAATTGACGAGCTTAAGCGAAGATGCGATAGAATACTTTCGCGCCGGACGACTCGAAGATTTATCGGTGGCGATTTACGCGCCGCAGATTGATAATGCCAGAATCGCGGGTTTCGCGCGTTTCGTCGTCAAAGCCGCGCGCGAAGGCGACGAAGTGGCGACGGAAATTTTGCGCGAAGCCGCAGGCGAACTCGCGCTCGCGGCAAACACCGTCATCGAACAACTTAAACTCAAAAGGAAAAAGTTTCCGATTGCGCGTGTCGGCGGAATTTTTCAAGGCGGAGATTTAATCACCAAACCTTTTATGGAAACGGTTCTGAAATTCGCGCCAAAGGCTTTTTTAATCGAATCAATTACGTCGCCCGCCGCCGCCGCCGCAACGATGGCATTTGAAAATTTTAAGGAAGGAGAAAAACAATGAAAAAAACTGCGAGAAACATCAGCCTGACTATTTGCTTGGTTTTTATAATTTGCTGTTTTGCTTCGGCGCAAACGCCGTCAAATACTGAAAACTGGCGGACTTTCGCGCCAGCCGACGAAGAATTTTCAGTTGACACGCCCGCGCCGCTTACTCTGACGCTATTCGGTGAAAAAGACGAAAGAACTGTTACGCGCCGTTATACGAATGTTTATAACGGAACTTATTTCTTCATCTTTTCCGATTCCGGCAAAAATCTTCTCCAAACAAATTTGGTGCGCGATTTCGCCAAAAGTTTCCAAAAAAGCGGAAAAATGTTTCAGGCGGGAAATCTGACGGGCGAAAAATTTGAATTCGCCGACAACGAGAATTTTTATCATACGATTTTGTTCGTCAAAACAAATGCTCGAAGCTATGTCTTTCAAACCGTAAGTCCGACTGAAGACAATCATCTCGTTGGAATATTTTTCGCCGGCATTAAAATAGCCGGTCTTGAAGTAAAAGATTTCGGCAAGGCAGAGAAAAATTCCGCGCCGGAAAAAATCTCCGGGAACGAGACGGCGACTGTAACGAATCAAAGTGAAAAAAATGTCGGCAATGGAAATGGAAGCGGGAACGGCAACGGAAATGGAAGCAGTTCGGGAACAAATAATAACGCCAACTTAAACACGCCAACTTTGCCGGTTCAAACCAAAGGCGCAAATCTGCTCACCAAACCACGCGCCACTTACACGGATTTAGCTCGTTTTTACGAAATTACCGGAAGCACAAATCTTCGGGTAACTTTTCTGGCAACAGGTGAAATCGGAGCAGTTACGCCTGTTACAAAATTGCCGTTCGGCTTGACCAGTCAAGCGATAAATGCCGCGCGTGCGATTCGATTTGAACCGGCAATAAGAAATGGTCAGACTATTAATGTAACCAAACAAATTATATACAGTTTTACGCTTTATTAAATGATTCCGATTACCGAACAGGAAAATCCGCGCACGACGGAAATTGATAAACTGCCGACGCTCGAAGCGATTCGTCTTATCAACGACGAAGATAAACTCGTCGCTTCGGCAGTTGAAAAGGTTTTACCCGAAATTGCCGCGATTATTGATAAAATCGTCGAGCGATTGAAAAACGGCGGACGGCTTTTCTATGTCGGAACGGGAACGAGCGGACGGCTCGGCGTGCTTGACGCATCGGAAATTCCGCCGACGTTTGGCGTGTCTTACGAATTGGTTCAAGGCGTTATCGCGGGCGGTTACGCCGCGCTTTACAAGGCAAGCGAAGCGAGCGAAGACGATAAAGAAACAGGAAAAATTGATTTGCAAACGCGCGGCGTAACCGAAAATGACGCTGTTGTCGGAATCGCCGCTTCGGGCGGAACGCCTTACACCGTCGGCGCGGTCGAATTTGCCCGCAAACTCGGTTGTTTTACGGCTTGTATAACTTGCGTTCCCGATTCTTTGCTGACAAAAGCGGCTGAAATCGCCATTGTCCCGCAAGTCGGCGCGGAAGTCATCGCCGGTTCGTCAAGAATGAAAGCCGGAACAGCGCAGAAAATGGTTTTGAATATGATTTCAACTGCTTCGATGATTAGTCTCGGCTACGTCAAAGGCAATCGAATGACGAACGTCAAATCTTCAAACAGCAAATTGAAAGAACGCAGTTTGAGAATTTTGACGGCGGAGACAAATTTGGACGAAACGGCAGCGCGAAATTTAATGAATAAAGCAAATAATGATTTACGAATCGCGCTTGTAATGTTTCGCGCCAATATAAATCGTGAAGCGGCGGAAAGATATTTAATTGAAACTGATTTTGTTGTGGAAAGAGCGATGGAAATTTCACAATCAAATGATAAATAATTTTATGGGATTTTCTGCAATTGATTATGCGATTCTTTTTCTTTACTTGATCGGCATCACGATTTTCGGCGTGCTTTTTCGCAAATCGCAGACGACCGTGAAGGATTATTTTGTCGGCGGGAAAAATATCCATTGGCTTGTGATTTCGCTTTCGATTGTGGCGACCGAAACCAGCACTCTGACGCTCGTCGGCGTTCCGGCAATTGCTTACGCCAGATATAATTTGCCCGAACAAGGCGGAAATTTTACATATCTGCAAGTCGTTTTCGGCTACATAATCGCCCGCATAATCGTTAGTTTGATTTTTATTCCGAAGTATTTTCAAGGCGAACTGCTGACGGCTTACGAGCTTTTGAAACATAGATTCGGCGTGCAAACCAAGAATTTCGCCGCGTCTCTGTTTTTAATAATGCGAGCATTAGCGGAAGGCGTGCGGATTTACGCGGCTTCGATTGTGTTGAGCGCGGTTTTGCAGTCGAGTCTGCCGAATATGCCGAATCTGACGTTGTGGTCAATCGTCATCGTCGGCGTTTTAACTTTAATTTATACGTTTGAAGGCGGAATTTCGGCGGTTATTTGGACGGATTTGATTCAGTTGATTATTTACATCGGCGGCTCGATTGTCGCAGCGTATATGCTTTTGAATCTCGTTCCCGGCGGCTGGACGGAAATCGCGCAGGAAGCGACCGATGCCGGAAAATTTCAAATGTTTTCGTTCAGTTGGAATTTCGGTCTGCCGTTCACGTTTTGGGCTGGACTGCTCGGCGGCACGTTTTTGACAATGGCTTCGCACGGCACAGACCAACTTTTAGTGCAGAGACTTTTGACTTGCAAAAACGAGCGCGACAGCCAGAAAGCTCTGATTTTTTCGGGCTTTGTCGTGCTTTTTCAATTCGCGCTGTTTCTGCTGATCGGCGTGATGCTTTACGCTTATTACCAAAACGTGCCGCTTTCGGATTCGGCGCTTGCGGCGAACAACTGTTTGACAACGGCGAAATGCGACCAGATTTTTCCGAAATTTATCGTCGAGCAATTGCCGCACGGAATTTCCGGTCTGGTAATTGCCGCGATTTTCGCCGCCGCGATGTCAAATTTGAGCGGTTCGCTCAATTCGCTGGCTTCGACGACGGTTTTGGATTTTTACAAACCGCTGATAAATCCAAATGCGAGCGAAGAATCTTTATTGAAATTGTCGCGCTGGCTGACCGCCGCTTGGGGAATTATCTTAATCTGTATTGCGTTTTTCGCGCGCAATTGGGGTTCGGTTTTCACGGTCGGTTTGACAATCGCTTCAATCGTTTACGGCACGATGCTGGGCGCGTTTCTTTTGGGCGTTTTGACCAAACGCGCCAATCAAATCGGCGTTATCTGCGGAATGCTCGCGTCGCTTTTAACAATGCTTTTAATCAAATTTTACACTTCAATCGCCTGGACCTGGTATGTGTTAATCGGCACAGTCGTCTGCTGGACAATCGGTTATCTCGTCAGCAGTCTTTTTCCGGTTCGTGAAATCGTCTCGGCGGAAGAAGCAATTTAAACTTTTTGAAATTTCGGACTTTTTTGTCCGAAATTCGACATCAAATTGAAATGAATTTACGTTTAATAAAAAAATATCTCGCTGTTTTATCTGTGTTTATCTGCGTTCATCTGTGGTTAATTCCAATTTCAGCGCAGCAAAATCAAAAATTTCGCCCGTCGGAAAAGGCTTATAAATGGGCTGACAAGCAATTAAAGGCGATGAGTTTGGACGAGAAAGTCGGACAGATTGTTCATATCGGCGTCAACGCGCATTTCTTAAATCAGGACAGCCAGGAATTTCAATCGTTAAAACGTCAGGTCGTCGAAAATAAAATCGGCGGCATCACGGTTTTTGTCGGCGACGTTTACGAAACCGTGCATTTGATAAATCGGATGCAGGAAAGCGCGAAAATTCCGCTGCTTATTTCGGCTGATTTTGAAACCGGCGTCGGAATGCGTTTTGAGGAAACGACGAATTTCCCCTGGAATATGGCAATTGCCGCGACGGGAAATCCCGAATTTGCCCGACGACAAGGCGTAATTACGGCGCGAGAATCGCGCTCGCTCGGCGTCGAATGGGATTTCGCGCCGGACGTTGACGTAAATAATAACGCCGATAATCCGGTGATAAATGTTCGCTCTTACGGCGAAAATCCGCAGGAAGTCGCAAAATTTGCGACGGCTTTCGTGGAAGGTTTGCAGTCGGGAAACGTATTGGCGACGGCGAAACATTTTCCCGGACACGGCGACACGGCAGTTGATTCGCATCGCGGATTGCCCGTGATAAATTTTTCTCGTTCGCGGCTCAACGAAATCGAACTCGTTCCGTTTGAATCGGTAATCAACGCGGGAATCGGTTCGGTAATGGTCGGGCATATTTCGCTGCCGCAGATTGACTCGACGAAGATCGAACCGCTCAAAAAACCTGTTAAATCCGTCTATACCGATTCGCAGGTTATCACCGAAGCCGCGACTTTGCCCGCGACTTTATCGCCGAATGTGATAACGAAAATGTTGCGCGACGATTTGAAATTCGACGGTTTAATCGTTACCGACGCGATGGATATGAGCGGTTTGACGATTTATTTTAATCAGGACGAAGCGGCAGTTCGCGCATTTTCGGCAGGCGCGGACGTTTTGATAAAACCGGCAAGCGCTGATGCGGCGATTAAAGGTTTGAAAGAAGCTGTCGAGTCCGGGAGAATTTCCCAAGAACGTCTAAACGAATCGGTTCGCAAACAACTCGCCTGGAAATACGAATTGGGCTTGACAAGGCAAAAAATCACGTCTTTAGATGCGATTGACACGAGCGTTTCCGGTTCGGAGACCAAAAAATTAGCCGACGAAATCGCCGAAAACGCGATAACGCTGGTTAAAAACGAGACCAAAAATCTTCCTCTGACAAAAGGAAAAAAAGCGGTTGTTTTGTGTATTACAAATGGCGAAGATCACAATTTCGCCGGCAATACTTTCACGCAAACTTTGCGCGAACTCGGCTTAAACGTCGAAAAAGTTGTTCTTGACGACCGCTCAACCACGAAAGAAATATCGGATGCGATTGAAAAAGCGAAAGGCGCGGAAATTGTTATCGCGGGACTTTTCGGACGCATACGTTCGGGCGCGAAAAACAGCGCCGGGCTGCCCGAAGCCGGAACGCAGGTTTTGCGCGAAGTTCTGCGAATCAAGCCGGAAACCGTAGGCGTCAGTTTCGGCAATCCGTATCTGCTCAAAAATTTCCCTGAAATGAAAACTTACGTCGTCGCTTACGGCGATATGACGAGTCTTCAGCGTTCTGCGGCGCGCGCGCTTTTCGGCGAGATTGATTTTACGGGAAAACTCCCGATTTCGATTAGCGATGATTATCCGCGCGGAACAGGCTTGAGTTTAGTGAAAAACTAAAAGTGAAAAGTTTAAGAAGAAAAGCTAAAACTCTATATCCTTACTTGTTTTCTCACTTTTAGTTTTTCAGTTTCAGTTTTTAGTTATTAGTTTTTCACTATTTTCAAATCGTGTGCGTTACTTTTGAAAGCGAGCGCGGCTGGTCAGGGTTTAAGCCTTTTGTTTCGGCAAGATACGCGGCGAAAAGCTGCGCCGGAACGACAAAAGGAATCGGCGAAAGAAATTCGTCAATGTCTTTGGACAACAGCAGACTGCGCGAGGAAAGCGCGGCGATTTTCCGGTGGTTGGTAATCGAAAAACTGTCGGCGTGAAGTTCTTTCAGGCGTTCGAGCAAATCAATGCTGCTCGTTCGGGTAACGCCTGCGGGCGCGAACAAAATCAGCGGAAAACGCCGCTCGACAATCGCCAGCGGTCCGTGAAAAAAATCTGCGGACGAAAATCTTTCGGCGACGACGTAACAGGTTTCCATCAGTTTCAGCGCGAGTTCGTAGGAGTTTCCGTAATTCATTCCGCGTCCGACAACGACGCAATTTTCCATAAAAGTATAGCGTTCGACAAGATTTTTTACTTCATTTTGCAAATCCAAACTTTCGGCTGTAAATTGCGGAATTTTTTCAAATCGAATTTTTTCATCAGCCAAAACCGAAGCCAGCAGATAAAAATGGAGCATTTGTCCGGTATAAGTTTTGGTTGCGGCGACTGATTTTTCGCGTCCGGCGTGAGTCAGCAGAGTTTCGTCGGCAATTTTTGTCATCGTCGAATCGGGTTCGTTTGTAATGCCGACGGTGAATGCGCCGGAAGTTTTCGCGCTTTGCAAAACTTCGTTGATGTCCGCGCCTTCGCCCGATTGTGAAACGCCGATAACGACGGCGCGACTCAACCTGAGTTTCGCCTTATAAAGCGTATAAACCGACGGCGCGGTCAGCGACACGGGAATTCCCGTCGTAATTTCGAGCAGATAACGCCCGAAAAGCGCCGCGTTGTCCGAGCTTCCGCGCGCGACCAGAACAATCAAATCAATTTCACGCTCGCGCAAAAACGCGCCGAGTTTTTTGGTTTTTTCCTGTTCTGTTTTAATAATTTTTTCCAAAACGGCGGGCTGTTCCGCGATTTCCTCAAGCATTAGTGACATAAATTTTAATGGGTAATGGAAAGTTGATAATGGATAATTTTAGAATTGTTCGCACATTATTCGTTATCCGCCTTCCATTATCCACTGTTTTGTTGACATAAAAAAAATATAGAGTAAATATAACTTAAATCTCCGGCATCAAGCCAACAAAAAAGGAAAATTGTTATGTCAACCGAAACGTCAAATTTGCCGAATCGCCTGCTTTCATTGGATGTTTTTCGCGGAATGACCGTCGCGGCAATGGTGCTTG
>CAXSHW010000004.1:63948-78056 GCA_964237245.1 uncultured Pyrinomonadaceae bacterium | reverse complement strand
AAACCTACGCGATGACCGGCTGGCGCATCGGCTACACGATTGCGAATGAAGATTGGTCAAAAGCGATGACGAAACTGCAAAGCCATTCGACTTCGCACCCGACATCGTTCGTCCAATACGCCTGCGCCCGCGCGATGGAAAACCACACAGATTCAAAAGCCGCAGTTGATAAAATGCTCGCCGAATACAAAAAGCGCCGCGATTGGCTGATTCCGGCTCTGCAATCAATCGAAAATTTCAAATGCGAAATGCCCGAAGGCGCGTTTTACGCTTTCGTTGACGTGCGCGATTTGCTCGGCGATAAATACAAAACTTCCGCCGACCTCGCCGATACATTTTTGCGAGAAGCGCACATCGTCGTTACCGACGGCAAAGGCTTCGGCGCAGACGGATTTCTGCGCTTTTCTTACGCGACAACTTTGGAAAATTTGCAGAAAGCGGTTGAGAAAATAAAGAAACTTCTTGGATAAAGATTCAAATCACACTATTAAATTACAGGTTTGATAAAAATAGAGTACTGGCTTATTAAAAAGCGTTTATGAGATGCGTTTTTTGTTAATAATGCCCGAATTAACGTAGCGGCGCGAAATCTGAAAGCTGCAAGATTACAGCCAATTATTATAAGTACGCTATCGCCGTTCGCATTGAATGCGATGTTAGAATGCGGCGTCAAATATATGCGCCCTGTTAGCCATTATGCTTTCCCAATTGTCATAAAGAAGCTGGCTGAGTTTTTCAGCCAGCATATCGCAATTTCTATAATCTCCGCCTAACTTCTGAATCTCTTTAATGTCAGCGGATTTAATTACTGATAACTCCATTAGAATTTTTTGCAAGTATCGCTTCTGTATCTTTCTAGCAGAGTTCGTGTATCCAAGCGGAACATTCTCTCCAACAGGCTCAAACAGTAGAACAAAAATAAAGAAACCGATCAACTCTACCTGAATCTCGACTCCTATACTGTCAGAGAGGTAACAAATGGAGAAATCCACATTACGACTATTTGTCTTAGGTTTACTGAAATCTAGTTCGTGAACTAGAAAACCAAAGTGCTTTTTAACGATGTTCTGAATATCTTCGTTAGTCATTGACACACCATTTCTACGAATAACAGCAACTTAACGTTTGAGATGACGTGGACAAAAACACTAAAACGCTGGCAAACAATTCAACGTCGCTGTTTTTGCCTCACGTCCATTGATTTGTTCGGCATTGCGTTATTGTTCAAGACGCATTTCCGATTCTCGCGCAACTCTGGCTAACAGGCGCAATGCTTCGTTGACGGCTTCCGATGTCGGAAAAAGTTTCGCTACGTCGGGAGCTAAAGTTACAACTGTTTCAGCCGTCTTGCGTCTGCCCGCGCCGCGAGCAACAACCGTTAATTTACTGAAATCATATTCGGGTCGAAGCTCGTCGTCCATTTCAGATATCTTCTTCATACTTCTTACGCTCCGGGCGCGTCGCTTCTCGTGCGCTAATCAAACGAGTTTTCGGTGGTCGCTCCGTATAAGAAACGACAAGCAAACGGTTTTGATTTGACTCGCCCATAATAATAAAACGATTTTCTTCAAACGAGTGGTCAGGCTCGGCGAAGATAACAAATAACGGATCGTCGAAAACAGTTTTTGCTTCGTCAAACGAAACACCGTGTTTTTTCAAGTTTGCTTTAACTTTTTCCGCATTCCACTCAAATTGCACAAAAGGATTATAGCATTACAAAGAGCAAACCGTTACAGCAACAAGAAGATGCCGAACTTTGTATTATAACGAATTTATAAACGGTTTTTTGGCTATTATTTTCAATAAATTTATCAGACAAAAGCCGAATTATTAGTAAAATCAACAAATTCTCTTAATTTCCGCCAGTCATCATTAAACCGATTTCTTCGACGCTTGTTTCTTTTGGATTGACTTCGCCGACGATTTTTCCTTTGTTGATGACGAGCAGACGGTCGGCGAGCGCGGTGACTTCTTCGAGTTCGGCGGAGACGAGCAAAACGGCGCTGCCCGCGTCGCGCAGGGCAATTAGTTTGCGGTGAATGAATTCAATCGCGCCGATGTCAACGCCGCGCGTCGGTTGGGCGACGAGCAGCAGTTTCGGGTTGAGTTCAAATTCCCTGCCGATAATCAGTTTTTGCTGGTTGCCGCCGGACAAAGATTTGGCGGCGAGTTCGGCGTTCGGCGGGCGCACGTCGAAGTTTTGGATGATTTCGTTGACACGCCGGTTAATCGCCTGATTGTTCAAAAGTCCGCTCGCGGTTGAAACCGGCGGGCGATAATGCACGCCGAGCATCGAGTTTTCCGCCAAATCGAAATCGAGCAGAAGTCCGCGTTTGTGACGGTCTTCGGGAATATGCGCGATGCCGAGTTCTTTGTGCTGCCGCGCCGAAAGATTGGTGATATTTTTCCCTTCAAAATAAATTGTGCCGCTCAAGTTTGAAGCCGCGATTAAACCCGCAATCGCTTCGATCAATTCGGTTTGCCCGTTGCCTTCGATGCCCGCGACGCCGACGATTTCGCCCGCTTTGACTTCAAACGAAATGTCGCGCAGCGCTTCGCCGTGCGCGTTTCGGGCGGAAAGATTTTGGACGCTCAAAACATTTTCTTTCGGCTGCGCGTCGGTTTTTTCAACGCGCAACAAAACATCTCGCCCGACGATCATTCTCGCCAAATCTTTGGCGTTTGTTTCGGACGTTTTGACATTGCCGACGACTTTGCCGTCGCGCATCACCGTCACGTCGTCGGAAATCGCCAAAACTTCTTCGAGTTTGTGCGTGATAATGACAATCGTCTTGCCCGCGTCGCGCATCCGGCGCAAAATGCCGAAAAATTCTTCGACTTCCTGCGGCGACAAAACCGCCGTCGGCTCGTCCAAAATCAGTAATTCGGCTTTGCGATACAACGCTTTCAAAAGCTCGACACGCTGCTGCGCACCAACGGAAATGTTTTCGATTAACACTTTCGGATTGACACCCAAACGCAATTCGTTGGAAAGCGCGAGAATATCCGCGTTCGCCTTATCCAAATCGAGATTCGCCGCGCTGCCGGTTTCCGCGCCCAAAATAATATTTTCGGCAACCGTCATCGTGTCAACGAGCATAAAATGCTGATGCACCATCCCGATTCCCAAAGCAATCGCGTCGTGCGGATTTCTAATTTGCACAACTTTCCCGTCAACTAAAATCTCGCCCGAATCCGCCGCATAAAACCCGTAAGCGACGCGCATAATCGTAGATTTTCCCGCGCCATTTTCACCGACAATCGCGTGAATCGTGCCTTTTTCAATCTTGATCGAAACGTCTCTATTGGCAACGACATTGCCGAATGTTTTTGTGATATTGCGAAGTTCAAGCATTTTTTTATTTAGAACCGTAAAAATAAATATGGAAATACAGAATCGAAGTAGCAATCATAAAAATCGAAGCAAAATTGGAAAGCGTTTTGCCGTGTTCCGATTTGTCGGTGTTGTTATTGGTCAATCCGTAAAGCAAAAGACCGATTCCCAGAAACAAGATTTGAAATATCGGAATGAAACCGTCGCTTTTCAAAACGCCTTTGATTCCGAGTAAAATACAAATAATGCCGCACCCGATTTCGACAATCGCAAAAGGTGAATGATTTTTTTCCACAACAAAAATTCTCCTTAAAATCACTTTGCCATCGCGTCGGTCACTTTGATTTCGCCGTTGACGATTTTGCCTTTGGCTTCTTCGACTTTTTGCAGAATTTCCGGTGAAATCAGGCTTTTGTTGTTGCTGTCCATCGCGTAGGCAACGCCGTCTTTATCAAGTCCGAAAACGTGAAAGCCACCTGCGAATTTGCCGTCGAGAACTTCCTTGACGACATCATAAACGGCGTTGTCAACTCGTTTGACCATCGAAGTTAAAACGTAGCCGGGTTTTTGTCCGTTTTGGTTTGAATCAACGCCGATGACGAATTTGTTCGCTTCGCCGGTTTGCGCGTTTTTCCCGAATTGCTCAACCGCATCAAACGCGCCCAAGCCGGAATTTCCGGCGGCGGTGAAAATCACGTCCGCGCCGTTTTGAATCTGCGACAGCGCGAGTTCCTTGCCTTTGCCCGGATTATTCCACGCCGAATCGGTCACGCCGACGTAGTTGTCGAGAATTTTGATGTTCGGATTAACCGATTTCGCACCTTCGGCGTAGCCGGTTTCAAATTTGTGAATCAGCGGAATATCCATTCCGCCGACGAAACCGAGAACGCCCGATTTCGATTTCGACGCCGCGATCATTCCGACCAAATACGAGCCTTCGTGTTCGCGGAAAACCAAGGATGCAACATTTTTCTTCGGCGTTTTCCCATCGTCTTCAAAAATCACGCCGTCAACAATCGCAAATTTGACGTTCGGAAAATCCGTCGCTACTTTCTGCATAATCGGACCTTGCGCAAAACCGATTCCGATCACCAAATCGAAATTTCGCTCGGCAAACGCCCGCATCGCCGGTTCAATCGAAGTCGGATTTCCCGGCTCGACATCGTTCAGACAAATCGGCAAATCACGTTTGGCACGCTTGACGCCTTCCCAGGCTGCCGCGTTAAAAGAACGGTCATTTTTGCCGCCGATGTCGAAAACGATGCCGACTCTGATTTTGCAGTCTTTATTCGCTTCGGTTTTCATTTCACACGAAGAAACTAACAAGATACAGCCGATAGCAAGAAATAAAAAAACGATTTTAAATTTCATAACATTTTTGATTTACGGTATATTTTCTTCAATTGCTGCTAAAGCATAATCTTTGAGTGGAAAATTAGGATGTTGTTTTAAGAATTTTTCAATCAACTTCTGCTTTCCAAAATGTTCGATGTGTCCCAATCCGTGAAGCGCGCTCATTTGACATTCGACCGAGTCTATCTTGATAATTTTAGCAAGCGCTTGAAACATCCAATTCATAACTTTCAAATCTTTGTCATCGTTAAAACCACGCAAATAATCCCACCACATAAAACAAGCGTTCTGTATCGGATATTTAGCAAAAATTTTCTCAAATACGTTTACCATCGAAAAAATAAATTCCTGCCTTAGTTCGGGATTATTATTTTTATTCCAAAGCCACATCCGAATCAAAACTTTTGGACCTAAAATGAAAATAAATCCTTGATTTATTTGCTCAAGTGTAAATTTGTCTAGAAGCGATTCGGGATTGTTAAAAATTTTTGTAAAATTTTGCGCGAAATTATCTCCAAATCTTGTTGCAATACCTTCTACGGCATACCATTTATTTTGTAATTCCTCGTCCGAGAGGTAATTAAAGATGAATTCTACTCCTTCGTCGAACGAGCGGTTCTTAAAACCCAAATATTGATCATTCATTTCTAATGACTTCTTTAATCAATTCCAAATTTTGAGATTTTTTCTCGCTTATTTTATACGCATCGCGCAGTTTTTCGCTAATTTGATGCGCTTGATTTTCGCTGCGGCAATGCAGAATTCCTAAAGTTTGATTTTCAGTTATCGCATCGCCGATTTTCGCCGCGCATTCGTAACCGACGGCGTAATCTATTTCGTCTTCGACTTTGATGCGTCCGCCGCCGATTCGGGAAACGCTTTCACCGATGGCGATAGTGTCAATTTCTGCGATGAAGCCGGAATTTTCCGCTTTGATTTCGACTTTGAGCAATTTTTCGTCGAGCAATTTTTCGGGAGCGTCGCAGATTTTCGCATCGCCGTTTTGCAGTTCGATATTTTGCCGAAATTTTTCGAGCGCCGCGCCTGAATCCAACGCCTTTTGAATCTTGAATCTTGAATCTTGAATCGAATCGGCAACGCCGCACAAAACCAAAATCCGCGCCGCGAGTTCGATTGAAAGTTCGCACGTCGGAAGCATCAAATCGTCCGTTTCGCCGCGCAGAATTTTGACCGATTCGTAAACTTCCGAAGCGTTTCCGACGAATTTTCCGAGCGGCTGATTCATATCGGAAATCACGGCTTCGGTTCGCACGCCGAAAGCGTTTCCGGTTTTAACCAGCGATTCGGCGAGTTTTTCGGCGTCTTCAAATCGCCGCATAAACGCGCCTGAACCTGTTTTGACATCCAAAACGAGCGCGTCCAATCCTTCGGCTAATTTTTTCGACATAATCGAAGCGACGATCAGCGGAATTGATTCGACCGTCGCCGTCGCGTCGCGCAAGCCGTAAATTTTTTTGTCGGCGGGCGCGATTTCCGCCGTCTGTCCGCTCATCGCAAAACCGCATTTTTTGACGATTCGTTTGAATTCTTCGGTTGAAAGATTGACACTGTAGCCGCGAATAGATTCGAGTTTGTCGAGCGTTCCGCCAGTGTGTCCGAGTCCGCGACCGGAAATCATCGGCACGGCAACGCCGCAAGCGGCAACAAGCGGCGCGATTATCAGCGAAGTTTTATCGCCGACGCCGCCGGTCGAATGTTTGTCGGCGACGGGCGCGTCGAGGTCTGAAAAATCCAGTTTTTCGCCCGATTCGAGCATCGCTTCGGTCAGAAAATTCTGCTCGGCGAGCGACAAACCGTTGATAAAACAACTCATCAAAAGCGCGGACGTTTGATAATCAGCCCAGCTTTCGTCGGTCACGCCGCTGACAAAAAAATTTATTTCCGTCTGCGAAAGCGTCGCGCCGTCGCGTTTTCTGGCAATGATTTCTTGTGGACGCATTGATTTTACAGGAAAAATTGCGTTAGAAAAATTTAACTTCGACCGCTGAAAATACTCTTTATCTTTTGAAAACTTTAAAGCATAATAGACTTATGAAGATGAAATCTATCACAGCTATTGTCGCATTTTCCATCGCTTTCGGTTTTTCCGCGTTAGTCGCCGGACTTTTCGCCGAACCGAACGTGACAGGAGAAGAAATATCAGCGCTTTTGCTTCAAGACGTTTCAAACGGTCAGGAAGTAGATGAAGTTTATCAATCCACGACTTCATCTTCCGAATACGCGCACGCAGTTGATAATTACGCCGTCAAAATGGATTTGCTTGACGACACGGACTTACCAGCCGATTTCAGAGCCGCGTGGCAGGCGCACAAACAAGCGTGGCGCAAATATGCGGATTTTCTCGCTTGCAGCAGTCTTCTGAAAAAAAGAATGAGCGAGGAGCAACTTTCTCGAATAGATACCGGGCTGAATTATCAAATCGCCATAACGTGGCTGAATGTTTTGAAATTCGGGAAAAAATATGGCGCGGATATTCCGCTTGACGCTTATTAAAATATCGCGGGTTTTACATAAACATTTCAAGAAGAATCACGGCTTCGGCTTTAATGGCTTTTCGCTCTCCGACAGCGTCAATCGCTTCGCCTGTTTTCGCTTTGACGCTCACGCAGCCGATGTCAATTTCAAGATTTCGCGCCAGATTTTCGCGCATCTCTTCTATGTGCGGGCGAAGTTTCGGTCGTTCCAAATTGATTATCGAGTCGAGATTTATAACGCGAAATTTTTTCTCTTTCATCAGACGAACGGCTTCGGCAAAAAATACGATGCTGTCGGAGTTTTTCCACTGCTCGTCTTTATCGGAAAAATGCGTGCCGATGTCGCCTAGAGCCAAAGCGCCGAAAATCGCGTCCGTCACCGCGTGAAGCAGTGCGTCCGCGTCGGAATGTCCGACAGCGCTGACATCGGATTCGATTTGAACGCCGCCCAAAACGAGCGTCGTTCCCGCTTCAAGCCGATGAATGTCGTTGCCGAAACCGATTCGATACATAAGAATTGCAGATTCTAAACTTTAAAATCCAGATTAACTTAATTCGGAATATGTAGTTTGGAATCTGCAATCTGTTTTAGCAGATTTTCGGCGAAAATAAAATCTTCCGGTCGTGTGATTTTTATGTTTTGAGCATTTCCTTCGACCGTCGCAATTTCGCAGTCCAGATTTTCCACCAAAAAACATTCGTCCGTAACCGTCTCGCCGATTTCGTTTTCCGCAAATGCGCGTCTTAAAATTTCGTAGCGAAAACATTGCGGCGTTAAAGCGCGTCTCAATTTCGCGCGGTTAATAGTTTTGACAATTTTCCCGTCAGCGACTTCTTTTATCGTGTCCGTAACTGCCGCAACCAGACAAGCCGCGCCGACTTCTTCGGCTTTTTCCACCGTTTTCGTAATTTCTTCGATTGAAACGAGCGGACGCGCTCCGTCGTGAACGGCGACGATTTTGCATTTTTGCGAATCAATCCGGTCAAATCCGTTCAAAACCGAAGCGGCGCGTGTTTTCCCGCCCGAAACTATTTTAGTGAGTTTTTTTAGATTATATTTTTCGGCTGTTTTTTTGAATTTAACAATCTCCTCGCCGGATAAAACGAGAATTATCTCGTTAATCGCGGGACAATTTTCAAATCGCTCTAAGGTGTAAATAATCAGAGGCTTTCCGAGAATTTCTAGAAACTGCTTCGGCGTTTTCGCACCGAAGCGCGTTCCGCTTCCGGCGGCGACAATGATTGCAGAATTCATAATAGATTATTTGACCGCAATTATATAGAATCTTTTTGAAATAATTTACATTGCGCTCTTAAAAGAATCTGAATCTTTTGCGTGATTTAGTCGTCTGAGCCAAAAGCCGCGCGATACCGACGGCGGGAGTTCCGTTAATTCCGGTAAAACTGCCGCCGAGCAGAATTTTGCCGTCCGTTTGAATTGTTATTTTGTTAATAAAACTGTTCGCGCCGGTTGTAACGATGAACGAAGTGTCAATTGTTCCGTCTGCGTTTAATCGGGCGTATTTGTAATTAGTAATCCCGGCGCTCCCTGTAACTATGCCGACTAAAATTTTTCCGTCCGCCTGCACTGCAATCGGACCTAAACCCGCGTCTCCGAAATTCGGATTAAAATCCGTATCAAGGCTGCCGTCGCTGTTTAATCTGGCAAATGATTTGCGCGGCACACCGTTGACACTGGTAAAACCTCCGCCCAGCACGATTTTTCCGTCCGGCGCCAGAACAACCTCGACGAGTTCACCGCCTTGTATTCCATAAGGCGGATTAAATGTAAAATCCAAAGTGCCGTCGGCGTTAAGTCTGGCGATTCCGCCGCGGGCGACGCCGTTGACTTGCCCGAATATGCCGCCGATTAAAATTTTTCCGTCCGGCTGAATGACGGTAATTTTCACTCCGCTAACCGATGGAGAGTTAAATGTATTGTCAACCGCGCCATCGGGTAAAAGTCTGGTGTTGCCGTTGACGATAATTTTTCCGTCCGGCTGAATGGCGAAGTCTTCGACATAGCCTGTGAAGGTGAAGCTGTTGTCGCGCGTGCCGTCCGAATTTAGACGCAGTAAATTTAGTCCGGCTGCAAAAACCAGAATCTTGCCATCCGGCTGCAGCATAATTTTGCGCACATAAAAATTAGTATTGGGAAAATAATCCGCTAGACTAAAACTATCGTCGAGGCTTCCGTCAATGTTATAACGGGCGATAGAGTTGCGCGTTTCGCCGTTTGCCATCGTAAATGAGCCGCCCGCGATTATTTTTCCGTCCGGCTGCTGAACTATTTCGACGACCGAACCGCCGAATTGGAACGCCACAGCGTTAAAGGTATTGTCAATTGTGCCGTCGGAATTAAGACGCAGCAAATTATCCGCATTATCGGTCAATAAAATTTTTCCGTCGTTTAAGATGTTTGCGAACTTTAGTCCGGTAATTGAGCCGGTCATAAAAGGCGAACTAAAAGAGGTGTCGAGAGTTCCGTCAGTGTTTAATCTGGCGATGAATTTTCGGTCAACGCCGTTAAAAGTCGTAAAATTACCGATTATCAGTATTTTATTATCAACTCCGAGAACCGCATCATAGACAGAGCCGTTTGCGCCGGCGGCGTTCGCATTAAAACTTCCGTCGAGAGTGCCGTCAGCGTTCAGTCGGGCTATTTTGTTTTGAGCAAATCCGTTAACGGTTGAAAAATCGCCCGCGATGAGAATTTTTCCGTCCGATTGAGTGATAATTTTGCGAATCAATCCGTTTGTCTGCGCGATTGTGAACGAAGAATCAACACTGTCATTGTTGTTATAACGTAAAGCCGACAGCGAAGCGGCAATGGTTTTTCCGTCAGGCTGCACCGTGACGGAATTAAAACAACTGCTGCCGCTCGATTCAAAATTTCGCACGAAAACGCCGTTTCTATCGTAGCGCGTAACCTGACAAGCGGAGACAACGATTGAATCATCAGATTCGATTGCGATACCGCTAATAAAGTTGCCGTTTCTCGAAGGACGATTGAAATTGTTGTCGAGTAAGCCTTCGGGACTCAATCTGATGAAATCCGTGTATTCCGTATTGACGACGCCGAACAAACCGCCGAGGATTATGCTTCCGTCCGACTGTATGCCAATCGCCTGAACCAGAGCTGACGAATTGCCGCCGCGAGCAAATAAATCCGGCGGATTGAAAGTTGTATCGAGCGAGCCGTCGGCGTTCAGACGAGCGATTCCGTTATGCGCAACTCCGCCCGCGACGGTAAACTGTCCGCCGACAAGAATTTTCCCGTCCGGCTCGACGACAGTCGTCAAAATAGTTCCGTTCGTTCGATTCGTGCCGTTGTTGTAGTTATTGGGGGCGTAAGCCGAAGCCTTAAAAGTCGTGTCAACTTCTCCGGCTGCTTTGAGTGAAATATTTAAAGTTAGCGTGAATAGAACTAAAAGAATCAGTGAGAGATAATTTTTCATTTTCTAAACTCCAGAATGATTTTCAAAATTCGCTATAAACCTTAATTTGTTTTAGAGCCGTATAATTTATAGAAATAACTAAAAGGCTGGAATTTCTGGCATTCGCCTATTATTTTTCGACTACTCTAATTCTTCGATAATAGTCGTTTGACGCAGCTCGCGCGTGGCTTTGCGATAACTTGGCGTGCGCGAATCGTGAATATTGGTTGAGTTTTCCGTTGCTGTCGTTTCGTCTTTCTCTTCCCAGAGTCTGCCGAAGATCATTTTTCCCGCCGTCGTCTGCAAAACGCTGGTGACGGCAACGTCCGCCGTTTTGCCGATAAGCCGACGCGCGTTGTCAACGACGACCATTGTCCCGTCGTCCAAATACGCGACGCCTTGATTATATTCTTTGCCTTCTTTCAAGATGAAAACACGCATTGCCTCTCCGGGCAAAACCACCGGTCGAAGCGCGTTGGCGAGTTCGTTGATATTCAAAACTTTGACATCACGAAGCTGCGAGACTTTGTTTAAATTAAAATCGTTTGTGATGATAACGGCGTTGAGCTGTTTTCCCAACTCAATCAATTTCAAATCAACTTCTTTTACCGCCGGAAAATCTGTTTCGACAATTTGAATGTCGAGATGCGTCATATTACGCAAACGCTGAAGCATATCAAGCCCGCGCCGTCCGCGCTGGCGTTTGCCGGAATCTGCGGAATCGGCAACCTGTTGGAGTTCGGTTAAAATAAACTGCGGGATAATCAGAGTTCCGCCCAAAAATCCGGTTTCGATAATATCGGCGATGCGCCCGTCAATAATGACGCTTGTGTCGAGAACTTTATAATCGTGTTTGGCGGATTTGTCGGTGATAAAGCCGCCGAGCGTCGAAAGGTCAATAAATTCGCCTTTCGCCGCGCCGACCATCAAACCGATATATGCCATAAAAAACGCCAGCACGACCGTCAGAAACGTCTTCATTTCGGCGTTGATGGCGGTTGTTTCCTGCGAACTGATGAGCATTCCGATCAGATACGCGCCGACGATTCCGAGAATCGAGCCGATTGCCGCGCCGACCAGAGTTTTCAGACTCGCCCGCCGCGCCCGCATTTCAAAACCGACGATAAAGAACGCGATTACGATTCCGAAGACGGCAGATATTATTTGTCTTGTTTCACGGTCAAACGTTTCCGGCAAATGAACCGTACGGATTAGCGGATTGAGCAAATAACCAATCAACGCCAACAGTAGAACAAAGCCGATTCTGATGATGAGAACATCAAGTTTCATACCGACAAAATTCTAGCACGAATATAATTTAACGGATAGCAAAATTTTAGTTTCGCAACGGCGAATTTGTTTTTGCATTTTCGGCGAAATCAAAAAAGCCTAAACAAAAGCGGAACTTTTGTTTAGGCTCGTGCGCCACTTCTAATTAAAATCAGGCGTTGCTGCTTCCCTGATTAGTACTGGTCGCCGTCTGTCCGGGCGCGGCTTGTGTAATCGTCTGGTCGGTCTGCATAAATTCGTCGTCGCCAAATTGCCCGACTTTTTGCCCGCCTTCCCGATTTTCGCCGCCGTCGAGACTGTCTGCTTTTTTAACCGCTTCAACGCCCGCGCTTTCGGTGATTTTTTCGCCTATTAAAGCGTCTGAATTTTCCTTTTCCTGAAAATCATTATTATGCTTGTTTGTCATTTTGTTTTCCCCTCGAAATTGAATTTCTCGCTTACTTTAGAATCGAGTTAAACTAGATGTCAAACAAATCGCGTGCCGCTGATGTTTTCCCGCAGTTTCGTGAAGATTTCGTTGTTTGGTAAAATAAATCGTTCGCTAAAGATACGAATAATTTGTTCGCCTTTGTATTAATCACAAATTTATTTGACTCATTTTCCTACATAAAACTTATGGCAAAGCAACCCGCGACAATTTACGTCTGCCAAAACTGCGGCAGCCAATCGCGCAAATGGCTCGGCAAATGTCCCGACTGCGGCGAGTGGAATTCGTTCGTCGAAGAAAAATTTCGCCCGTCAGCGCAAACTGTCGGAAAAAGTTCGGCAGTTGGCGCAAAGCCCGGCACGAGCCAGTATCGTGAAAACAAACCGATTGCCTACGGCGAAATTGAATCGCAGGACGATGCGAGAACTTCTTCGGGAATTGACGAATTCGACCGCGTTCTCGGTGGCGGAATCGTTGACGGCTCGCTCGTTCTGATCGGGGGAGCGCCGGGAATCGGAAAATCAACACTCGTCGCGCAAGTCGCCGACCGCTTGAGCGCAAACGATTTGAAAGTTTTATACGTTTCCGGCGAAGAAAGCGAAAAACAAATAAAAATGCGCGGCGAAAGATTAGGTTTAAATGCTGAAAATCTTTTCTTGCTGCCCGAAACTAATCTCGAAAATATCTTGAACGAAACCGAGCGAATGAAGCCGAACATCGTAATTGTTGATTCGATTCAGACGGTTTTCTCGGAAAAAATCGAATCCGCGCCCGGCTCGGTTTCGCAAGTCCGCGAAGTCGCCGGACAATTTATGATGTTCGCCAAAGGCACGGGAACGGCGGTTTTCCTGATCGGTCACGTTACCAAAGAAGGTTCAATCGCCGGACCGAAAGCGCTCGAACACATCGTTGACACGGTTTTATATTTTGAAGGCGACCGCCATCATAATCATCGAATTATTCGCGCGACGAAAAACCGTTTCGGCGCGGCGAACGAAATCGGCATTTTCGAGATGACCGGCGAAGGCTTAAAAGCCGTTGGCAATCCGTCGGAAGTCTTTTTGCAGGAACGTCCCGAAGGCGCAAGTGGTTCGGTCGTAACGGTTTGTATGGAAGGCACGCGCCCGATGCTCGTCGAAGTTCAGGCATTAGTTACCGGAACAAAATTCGGCACAGGCAGAAGAATGGCGCAAGGGTTCGATTACAACCGCACTTCCCTTTTAATCGCCGTTTTAGAAAAGCGCGTCGGTTTTCAACTTGCCAACGACGACGTTTTCATCAACGTCGCCGGCGGCTTGGAGATTGACGAACCGGCGGCAGATTTGGGTGTCATCGCGGCAATCGCTTCGAGTTTCCGCAATTTGCAAATCCCGCCCGACACCGCCGTTTTCGGCGAAGTCGGCTTAACCGGCGAAGTGCGCGGCGTTCTTCAAGCTGAAACCCGCGCCAGAGAAGCGCAAACTTTGGGTTTCAAGAAATTGATTCTGCCCGCGTCGAACAAAAAAGGTTTGGAGAAACTTTTGGGAATGCGCGTCGTCGGCGTGAAAAATCTGGAAGAAGCGTTGGATGAATTATTTTAATTATCTGAGAAGAGAAAAACTATGAAATACATTATTTTTCTAACAGCGGTATTTTTTGTCATCAGTTGTCAAAATGTCACTTCAAAAACCGAGACAGTTTCCGCTGAACAAGTTTTTGATAATTCGTCGGTTAATAATGATGACAAGATTTCTGCGATCCACAAAATTGATTTTCAAAATTTCACATATCTA
>CAXSHW010000004.1:35169-63938 GCA_964237245.1 uncultured Pyrinomonadaceae bacterium | reverse complement strand
ACGGCTTCAAAATCGGGCGTTGCCGGACTAACTAAAGAAAACTTTCGGTGGCAAGGAGAAATCTTTTACTTTGAAAAACGGAATCTCTACGCTTTCAGACGAAAGAAGAGTTTCTCTGCAAAGTCTGTTATTTACATCCAACGAAGATAAAGCGTTGGTTGTTATAAAAATAGCTGACGGAAATGCCACTTATGAGATGCTCTATGTTTATGAAATTGAAAACAAACAACCGAAATTGCTGGAAAGTTTTGAATTCGGTGAAAACAACATATTCTTCGGAACGGCTTTCGAGGCTCACGGTGAATTAGTTATCGAAACCTATCATCAATTATCGGGCGATGCGGAATGCTGTCCGAGCGTTATCGAAATTGCATATTACGAATGGCAGAAAGATAAGTTTATCTTACAAGGCGAACCGCAAAAAGTTTCAAATGGATACGTTGAGAGAATGAAAAAGAAACGAAACAAATAGCAGAAAAAACTTTTATTTTAAGCTGCCAATCTATGTTGACGGGGTTCGGGAATTTCGTCGCCGAATTCACGGGCGGTTTCGAGCCATAATTCGACCGCTTAACTAATATTTTTCACCGCTTCGATTTGCGTTTTCCCGTGTGCCAGACACCCAGCAAGATCGGGAACTTCGGCAATGAAGATTTCGTCTCCTTTGTCCCAATAAATTTTTGTCTCGTAATTTTTCGACACGGATTTTAAGCCGCCAACTTTTGTTTGACTCTTTCAATTTCGGTTTCGACTTTCGGCAATTCCAGATTTGCTTCACGCGCGGTTTCGAGCCATAAATTCTCGACCGTTTCGAGTTCTTCGAGCGTTTCGCTCAAAGTTTCGCCCTGTGCCAGACAGCCTTTCAGCGCGGGAATTTCGGCGACGTAACCGCCTTCCGCGTCCGGGTAAATAACGAATGGATATTTAACTTTTCCCATAACTTTCGATGATTTCGATCACTCGTTTGACATAAACGGTTTTGACTTTATTTTTATGCACGGGAACGACGAAAATTGTCGCTTCGCGCCGGAAAACGTGATGGCTTCCCGTGATTCTATCGAGCGTGAAATTTTCCTGTTCGAGAAGTTTTCTGATTTGGGCAAATGTCGCGTTGTTCGGACTTTACTTTAATGTTTCAAGGAGTCTTTCACGCTTGCTCACATCGATAAGATTAGCATTTTTCGCATTGAATTACTATGATTTGAAAATGAAAAGAATCGAACCCAAAGTCGGACAGGAATTAGTTTGGGATTATCCGCGTCCGCCGAAACATGAACGGACAAATAAACGTCTCAAAATCATTTTCAACGGCGAAATCATCGCGGAAACGAATCGCGCGTTCAGAGTTTTGGAAACTTCGCATCCGCCGGTTTATTATTTTCCGCCGGAAGATGCGCGGATGGAATTTTTGACTGAAGCGAATGGTTCGTCTTTTTGCGAATGGAAAGGTTGCGCCGGTTATTATGATTTACAGGTTGGCGGAAAATCGGTGAAAAATGCGGCGTGGTTTTATCCGAATCCAACGGGAAATTTTGCGGACATCAAAAATTATCTCGCATTTTATCCTTCAAAAATGGATGCGTGTTTTGTTGACAATGAAACTGTCCAATCGCAAGCGGGCGATTTTTACGGCGGTTGGATAACTGCGGAGATTGTCGGACCTTTTAAAGGCGCTGCGGGAACTTGGGGTTGGTGAAAATGAGGATAAAGTATAAAGGATGAATAAAACGTTTGATGAAAATTTTGTCGAAAGGATTTTTAAGAAGATTGAAAAAGTAAATCTATCATTTATCCATAATCCTTCATCCTTTCGTTCGCCCGTCCACGTCGTTTACGGCGGCGCGAATCTTTTCAAAGCTGACACGCCCGAAAAATTGGGTAAAATCGCCTTGAAATCCGTCGAAACTTACGCGCCGAATTTCGTCGAATTTGCTCGCGCGATGTGGCTCAAAGGCGCGGACACTCTGCCGACTTATGACGAACAAATCGCGGAATTGGAAAAGCGATTAAATGAAAACCCGGAAAAATTGAAGCAAGAAAATTTCGACGCCTGGTTTGCGTGGGTAATTTACCGGAGAACGCTTGCGAAATTACGAAGCGAGCCGATTGAAGATTTTCGGATTGATTTTGAAGACGGTTACGGCGTTCGCGCCGATAATGAAGAAGACGCGCACGCGATTTCGGCTTCGGATGAACTGGCGAAAGCGTTTTTGCAAAAAACAATCACCGCGTTTTGCGGTTTTCGAGTGAAATCTTTCCAGCCGGAAACTTACAGGCGAGCGATTCGCACGCTGGATTTGTTTCTGACTAATTTAGTAGAGAAATGCGGCGGAGTTTTGCCCGAAAATTTCGTTGTTACTTTGCCGAAAATTACCGGAAAAGAAGAAATCGAAGTTTTGGCTGAACTTTTGAGCGAGTTTGAAAAGCGCAACAATCTTGAAAAAGGCGCGATTAAAATCGAGATTATGATTGAAACTCCGCAGGCAATTGTTGATGAAAATGGCGAAATTGCTTTGCGCGGTTTAATCGAAGCGGGAAACAATCGCGTCAATTCGGCGCATTTCGGAGCTTTCGATTACACGGCGAGTTTCGGCGTCTCCGGCGTTCACCAGCATTTGCAGCACGAAGCGTGTAATTTTGCCAGACAAATGATGCAGATTGCGCTCGCGCCTCTAAATATCAGGCTTTCCGATTCGGTCACAATCGAAATTTCGGCAACAATTCATAAAGGCGAAAATCTTTCGCCGAATCAAATCAAGGAAAACAAACGCGCTGTTGAAAACGCCTGGCGAACGCATTTTAATAACGTTACAAATTCTTTAATCAACGGATTTTATCAAAGCTGGGATTTACATCCGGCGCAGCTCGCGGCGAGATACGCGGCGGTTTATGCGTTTTTTCTGGAATCGAAAGACGGGCAAGGCAAACGACTCAAAAAATTCATTGAAAAGGCGACGCAGGCGAGTGTGACGGGAAACGTTTTTGACGACGCGGCGAGCGCGCAAGGTCTTTTGAATTTCTTTTCGCGCGCTTTCAGTTGCGGCGCGATGACGAAAAATGAAATTTTCGAGGTGACAAATATAACCGTAAAGGATTTGCGCTCGGCTTCGTTTGCTCAAATCGTAGAAAACAGGCGAAAAGCCGATTAAGTAAAAAAACGATTTTTCGCCGACAAAATCTCGTCGAGAATATCTTCTTTTTGTCGCTGGCTATCGGTAATTTTTGGAATTGCGTTGCCGCTAACAAACTTTTTCGGGTGCGCGAACGGGTCAATTTGTAGCGTTAAACCTTGTCTTTCCAGACTTTGCGCGATTATTTTCGATAATAATTCCTGTTCAAATTGCGTTATCGCCAAAAATTTTACGCCGACACCGTTTCCTTCAAACCGATACAACACTTTGCCGGTGAGCGGCAGGAAATTTTTGTTCGGCAACTCGATCAAAAGGCGAAATTCGTCGCCGACATAAACCGTTTCGTCCCATTCGGCGAGACAGCCGCCGATACTGATTTGATTCAGCAGAATTTTCGAGGCTTCGCCGTATTTCGTATAACGAACGGCTGGAATGTCCAGCGAAAATCTGACGTGCTGTCTGTGTTCAATTGACATCAAAAAGTTTGGAACGATTTTTCCGTTAAGCGAATTGTTTTTGAAAACTTCGTTTTTATTCTACAAAGTTTCTTCCGGCGAAAGCAATTATTTTCTCACCAAAAGAAAAAGCACTCGCCGGATTAGGACGAATGCTTTCTGAAATTTGCAACGATATTTTTAATTATTGGCGGCTTCGGTTTTCGCGCAATGCGCGTTGAAAGCCGTAGCGAGAGCCTGCGCGATTACTTGCGGCGGACGACCTTCGAGGTCGCGGCGTTCAAACATTTCGACCAATTTTCCGTCTTTTATCAAACCGATTGCAGGCGAAGACGGCGCGTAGCCGGCGAAATAATCGCGCGCCGTGTCGGTCGCGTCAATATCCGCGCCCGCGAAAACCGTGATCGCCTTATCGGGTTTGTTCGGCGAATTTTGCAAAGCCATCGCAATTCCCGGACGCACGCCGCCCGCCGCGCAGCCGCAAACCGAATTGACGATAACCATTAAAGTTCCGTCTGTGTTTTCAACCGCGTCTTTAACGGCTTCCGGCGTTTTCGCTTCTTCAATTCCGAGCTGCGTCAACTCTTGACGCATTCCTTGTATCATTATTTCTGGATATGGCATAAAATCTCCTTAAAATTTCAAATTTCAGTTTCCAAATTTCAAATTTGGAAACTTGACCTTTTTTTCAAGTATTCATTGCAAATCAAGTTTCGTCAAGTTTCAACGCGTCAATCTGGAATTTGGAAACTGAAATTTATCATCTTTCACGGTTCGATTTTCACCGTAGTTCCAACCAAAACCGAATTGAAAATCTCTTCTATGTCTTCGTTTTCGAGCGCGACGCAGCCGCACGTCCAATCTTTTGAGTTGCCGCCGCCGTGAATATAAATTTCGCCGCCGAGTTTTGTGTTTTGCAAAGGCATTTTCCTGTTTTTTACGGCGTGAACAATTTCGTCACGCTCGGCTTTTGAAATCAAGTCTGTTTTCAGTCCGCGTTCCGTATCTTCAATGTTCGGATAACTTAAACCGACAGAAAGATAATAATTGCTTCGATTGTTTTTAGTGAAAATATAAAATTCGCCTTCGGGTGTTTTTCCGTCGCCTTCTCGTTCCTTGTCGCCGACGGGCGAGAAACCGAGTGCGATTTTATAAGTTTTAATTAAATTTTCGCTGTCGAAAAGTTCGAGTTTTCTTTCTGATTTTTTTACGACAACGCGCGGACTCTCGATTTTCGGAAACATTTTCGGTTTAAATATATTTTTTTCGCTCAAGTTTTTGTTTTGAACAATTAAAGTAAGCAAATTACCTTTCCGGCGAAATAATTTTACACCTGCAATTGCTTGTTTGATACATATTTTCGGAAATTTATTTTAGAATAAACAATTATGAATGATTGGATTGCGGAAAGAGAAAAAACCATGCGCGAATTTTTCGAGCTTGAAGATAAAACCGAATTAATTTCGCCCGAAACTGCCGAATCGTTTGATATTCCACAGAATATCGCTGAAAACCTCAAGAAATTTAATATCGAATGGCACATCGTTCCCCCTGCCGGACTTCTTCATATTGATACTGAAAACTATCGAAAACGGCTTTATCCGATGACGAGATTCGATGCGTCGAATCGTGATTATCAAAAAACCGGTTCGTATCGCGCGATTATCGAAGGACATAAGCGACATCAAGGACGAATTATCGGTGTCGAAACCACAATGAAGCCGACATATCTGCCCGGCAACCGGCAATTTTACGGCACGCAATATGGATTTGAAGCCAAAGCCGATCCGTTTGCCGCATATCTGGGACGCGCGAAATTTACTTCCGGCACGCGCTATTCGCACAATTACGCTTCCTTGCGGACATTCGTCAATCTCGTTACCGAAGAATGGAAAGAGCGCGGTTTGATGCCGCAAGGTTATCGTCTGACCATTTGCCCGCCGGTTATTTTCAATCTGATCGGCAATGTTTTTCACAAAGAATGGAGCAAAACAGAATCGCTCGAACTCGGTTTTTACCGCGACGAAGGCGGCAACGCCAAATGTTACGCCGTCGGCTCAAACGCGCCCGACGATTTTTCTTACATTTATGAAATCGAAACAAACGCGGATTGGGCTTTGCTCGGTTTTCGCACCGCGCTTGTTCCCGAATAGCATTTAACATTTAGCGTTTATCATTTATCATTTTCTTATCGTTCAATGGTAAATGATAAATGATAAATGAAATGCAGCCTTTAGCCAGCAAAATCAGACCGCAAAGTTTAGAAGAATTCGTCGGACAAACGCACCTCGTCGGCGCGGGCAAACCGCTTCGATTGGCGATTGAGCAAAAACACATTTTTTCGTTTGTGCTTTGGGGAACGCCCGGAACGGGCAAAACGACGCTCGCGCGGATTTACGCCAACTCGATAAATGCAGATTTTTACGAGCTTTCCGCCGTTTCCGCCGGAAAAGAAGACATTCGCAAAATCATCAAAGAACCGCGAAACGAAAACCGCCCGCGCGTTTTGTTCCTCGACGAAATTCACCGCTTTAACAAAGCGCAGCAGGATTTTCTTCTGCCGTTCGTTGAAAACGGCGAACTCGTTTTAATCGGCGCGACAACTGAGAATCCGAGTTTTGAAATTATTCCCGCACTGCTTTCACGCCTTCGAGTCTTTGTTTTGGAAGAATTTTCCGAAGCGGATATGGGAAAAATTATCGAACGCAGCAGTTACAATTTAAACGACGAAGCAAAAGACTGGTTAATCGCAATGGCGAACGGCGACGCCAGACAAGCGTTGACGATGATTGAAAACACGGCGCGGCTTTACGACGAAAAAATTAATATCGAAACGCTTCAAAACACGCTGCAATCGAAATTTCTGCGTTACGACAAACACGGCGAAGAACATTACAACATCATCAGCGCATTTATCAAATCAATGCGCGCGTCGCAGCCGGACGCGGCGATTTATTATCTCGCGCGAATGATTTCAGCGGGCGAAGACCCGAAATTTATCGCCCGCCGAATGGTCATTTTCGCTTCCGAAGACATCGGCTTGGCGCAGCCGACCGCGCTCGTCGTCGCCAACGCCGTTTTCCGCGCCGTCGAAACCGTCGGCTTGCCCGAAGCCGGAATCAATCTCGCGCACGGTGTCGCTTATTTAGCCAACTGCAAAAAAGATCGCAGCGCATATAACGCTTACAAATCCGCGCTCAACGACGCGAACAAACTCGGTAATCTGCCCGTCCCGAATATGCTCAAAAACGCTCCGACGAAATTAATGAAAGATTTGAAATACGGCGAAAATTATGAGATGTATTCAAAAGAAGAATTTCTGCCGAAGAAGTTGAAAGGCAAGAAATACTTTAAATAATCAAAAATCAGGACGCAGAGTATAAGAAAAAAATGATGAAAAATTATGTAACGGTTCGTCTGGCAGTCGGATTGATTGCCTTTTGTTTTTTCACGTTTGGCGCGGCGGCTGTCAATGCCCGGCAATCAGACGATTCAAAGAATTTCGCAGATTCGCCCTGCAAGCGTTTTCCGAAAGCGAATGTTTTCAATAGCTTTGCGAAGGCTTTCGCGTCGCCGGAAAAGGTTAAATGTTTGAATCCGAACTTTGAAGGCGACGACTTGAATATTAAAACTCTGCCGACGAAATTCGGCACTTTGGTTAATCTCGAAGTTTTTAGTTTCGGCTGTCTCGAATAGCTTGAAACGCTGCCCAAAGAAATCGGTAATCTCTCGAAGATAACGGAATTAATTATTGATAACGGCGATGGCTGTTCAATGAGCGTCGCGCTTCCCGGTTCAATCGGCAAGCTGCAAAATCTGCGTGTGCTGCGGCTTTACGGCGCGATTAAATCCACAGAGCAACGGAAGGTCAGTTTGCCGAACAGCATCAGCCAACTTCGCAATTTGGAAGTTTTGGATTTGGGCAGAAACGGTCTGGAAATTGTTCCGCCGCAAATCGCCGCGCTGTCGAATTTGAAAACGCTGCGACTCGAATATAACGCCCTGAAAGCGGTTCCCGATTTTATCGGTGACTTCAAGAATCTGAAAGAGCTTTCCCTGGACGCGAACGAAAATATAAAAACTCTGCCCGCGTCGTTAGGAAATCTCAAAGGATTAAAAATCTCGCTTGGCAACAACGCGCTCAAGCTGAAAGACCAGAAAACTTTGCGAACTCGCTTTCCGCAAATTGTCTTCACTTTTGAAAACGAATATGACGACGACCGCGCGAATGAGGAAACTCCAAAACCGAAAACAAAAACTTCAACCAAGCGGAAACAATAAAGCATTGCAAAATCTCGCTTAAAAACAGATTTAAGCGTTTTGAATTTTAGCTAAAACCAAAATTCAAAACGCTTGCCGCCAACTTTCTTCGCCGAAGTCGAATGCCTGTTTATCTTTGAATTTTTATCTTTCGCGCCTCGTCGCCGTCGCCTTCGATTGCAATGCGGATAATTTTATTCGGAAAGTTGATTTCCTTTAATCGTTCCGACCATTCGGCGATAACGATTGCCGATTCATCTTCTAAAATCTCGCCCAAACCGACTGCCGCGCCGACATCTTCGATATTATCCAAACGCCAAAAATCAATGTGATAAACGTCGCGCTTTTCGGTTTTGTAAAGATTGACAAGCGCGAACGAAGGCGACGTAACTTCGTCAACATCATATTCGAGCGCGTATAAAATTCCTTTCGTAAATAAAGTTTTGCCCGCGCCGAGTCCGCCGAAAAGCAAAATAATTTCGCCACCTTTTAACGATTTGCCGATTTGTTCGCCCAAATCGAAAGTTTCTGCGGGCGAATTGGAAACGAATTTTTCTTCTGAATTTTCAAAAAATCGGTGTTTATCTGTGTTCATCTGTGGATAAATTTCTCATCGCTTCGCCCAAACATTCGCGCACGTCGCTCGCCAACATCGAGCGTTTGCCGAATTTCTTCGCCGCGATGTCGCCCGCGAGACTCGAAATATAAACTGCCGCGACCACCGTTTCATAAACATCAACTTTCATCCGAACGGCTTGCCCGACAAAGCCCGTAATAATTCCCGTCAAAGTGTCGCCGTTGCCCGCTTTGCCCAAACCGGAATTTCCCGTCGGATTTATGATAACGCGACCGTCAGGCGCGGCGATTAAAACTCTTTCGCCTTTCAAAACTAAAATTACTTGATGTTTTTCGGCAAAATCGCGGACGGCTTTGACTCGATCTTTTAAAATTTCTTTGTTTTTCGTTCCAAGCAAACGCAAAAATTCGCCTTCGTGCGGCGTTAAAACCAGCGGCAATTCGCTTGAGCCTTTCAAATCGAACGGCGACAAAGCATTTAATCCGTCGGCATCAATTACGACCGGCGTTTTTCTTTTCGTTACCACTTCGCGCACGAAATCGCGCGTCGTTTTTTCGGTCGAACTCAAACCGCAGCCGATTCCGACAACATCAATTTTTTCAAATAATTTTTCGACTTGCGCAAACGCCTTTGACGAAATCGCGCCGTTTTTCGTCTCAGGCAAACTGCGCGTGATTACTTCTTCCAAAACTTTCGCCGCAATCGCCGTTTGTGCCGATTCGCTCGTTGCGATTGTCGTCAGTCCAACGCCCGAAAGCATCGCCGCATTTCCCGCCAAAACTGCCGCGCCCGTATATTCTTTCGACCCGACAATCAAAAGCGCGTGTCCGCGTTTATTTTTATATGAATCGTTTGTGTATTTTGTTTGACTCAACCAACTTTGCGCGTCTTCTTTTTCAGCTAAAAACAATTTCGACGGCGAATTGTCAATCAATTCCTGCGGCGAGCCGATATTTGCTATGACGAGTTCGCCGTTGAAACTTGACGTGGGCGGTAGAACATTCGCAGGTTTTGGAGCAGTGAAGGTAATCGTTAAATCTGCACTAACATTTGCTCCTGGTTCAGAAAATTTTGCGGAGTCAGCATTTATACCTGTTGGCAAATCAAGCGAAACAATTAGCTTTCCAGTCACAACAAAGTCATAAAACTCTGTAATTATTACTTTGTAAAAATCGTTTAATTCTCTTGATAAGCCTGTTCCAAAAATCGCATCAATAATTACTTCAGGAAACTTTTCAGGTATTCTAAATTGTTCATTGTAATTACTAAAATAATCATTCCAATCATTGAGTTCTTTGAAATATAAACTTTGCACGGCTGCAATTTGCTCTGTAATTTCAAAATTCGTTCGCGCGTCCCCTTTTGTCTCGTCAATTTTTCCTAACAAATAAACAAAAACATCTGCACCGAGCGTCCATAAAATTCGCGCCATAGCCGCGCCGTCGCCGCCGTTGTTGCCTTTGCCGCAGAGAATTAAAAACGATTTTCCCGCCACCGAACCGCCGAGTTTTTCCGTGATGACGCGGGCGGCGGCGTGAGCGGCGTTTTCCATTAAGAGAATTGACGGAATGCCGTATTTTTCCGTTGTCAAGCGGTCAATTTCGCGCATTTCCTCGCTGGTTACAACTTTTTGCATAGTTCAATAATTTAACACAAAAGATTTAGCGGCGAATAAATTCAACGGGCGCAAAATTAAGTTGCGGTAAATTTTGTTTCTTTGAGTTTTTTGCCGCTGAAATGAAATAAAAAAAGCCGCGCTCTTTCGACAAAGCACGGCTAAAAGTTTCTATCTTCGGAGAATTATGAATAGAATTCGACGGAATTTCGGGAAAGCCCTTTGCTTGCTAACTGCGCTTGACCACCTTTTGCTTCCGTTGTTTATAGAAAGTTTTATTCGCGTTTTCTTTCCAGAAAATTATAAATAAATTTTATAAACGGTAAATGCTCCCGGCGCGATTTGAACGCACGTCCTACCGCTTAGGAGGCGGTCGCTCTATCCAACTGAGCTACGGGAGCATAATAATTGCGGATTGTGAATTGCAAAATGCGGATTGTCAAGTTTTTTATGAATCGTATCGAATAAGGGAACGCACATCATAGCCGTCGAATTTTTCGCGCCCTTTCAGAAAATCGAGTTCGACCAGAAAAAGCAGACCGACAATTTTGCCGCCGAGTTGTTCGACTAAATCAACGACCGCTTTCGCCGTTCCGCCTGTTGCGAGTAAATCGTCAACGATTAAAACTTTGTGTCCTTCGCCAACCGCGTCTTTGTGCATTTCCAGAGTGTCTTGCCCGTATTCCAAATCATAGGAAACGGAAACTTTTTCGGCAGGCAACTTTTTCGGTTTGCGGACGGGAACAAAACCGGCGTTCAAATGATAAGCGAGCGGAGCGGCAAAGATAAAACCGCGCGATTCGACGCCGATTACCGTGTCAATTTTCTCGCCCTTGAATTGGTCGGCAAGCGCGTCAATCGTTTGCTTTAAACCCGTCGCGTCTTTTAAAAGCGTCGTAATATCGTAAAAATTAATGCCCGCTTTCGGAAAATCCGGCACTTCGCGGATAAGTTTTTTTAAATGTTCCATTTTTTAAGTGGTAAATGGTAAGTGGTAAATGGTAAATGAAAGAATTAAAACTTACCACTTACCGTTCAACACTTACCATTATCTTTCGATTCTAAATGACGAATATAAATTGCCCGGTTCTAAAACCAACTCTTCGAGATGCTCAACCTTTGAAAACTGTGGTCCGGCGGTTAAGTCGTGTTTGAAATTTTCGACCGCTTTTTCGTCGCCTTCAACGAAACTTTCGACTCGTCCGTCTTCCAGATTTTTGACGTAGCCGCGAACTTGATGACGGGCAGCGGCGCGTTGGGCGAAAAATCTGAAACCGACGCCTTGCACAAATCCGCTGACAATAAACTTTCTGGCGACAATCATAAACAATTACGAATTTCAAATTACGAATTACGAATTCAAATCAAAATACTTTCGTAATTTGAAATTCGTAATTCGTAATTCGTAATTTGCTTCATCCGAGCGCATCGAGACATTCAGCCAAACTTCGCTGACGGCAAGTAAAGACGGGCAAACCGCGCAGCATAGAACGGCTCGCGGTCGTCCGGCGCAGTTCTTCGGCGAGCGCGAGAAAGTCTTTCGGCTCGTCGGTTTCAAAGCTGATGACGTATTCTTCGTCGCTGAAACCGAAAGCGTGCGTTAAATGAATTTTGATGTTTTCAAACTTTTTTCCGACCATCAGATTTTCTTCGATTAGCCGATGGCGTTCTTCGTCCGGTTTGTCATACCATTCGCGGTTTCGCGCGCACGGATAAAGAAAATGATATTTTTTCGCGCCGGCGACAATGTGAAAACGGTCTTCCGTGTTGTTATCGTTTGAAGCGATGAACATTCGTTTTTTCGTAAATGAAAGATAATTGTCGGCGGTTTCGAGAAAACCGCCGAGATTCGTGCGATAAAGCCGCGCGGTCATTTCCTGAATTAAATCGAGCGATTCACCGATGCGCCAGAACATCAAATCGGCTTTTGAATCGAATCCGACGAGCGAATAACTGAAAAGCAAAAGATTTTTGTCAAAAGCGGCAAAAGTATCTTGAAATTCGTTTTTGTAGAATTGTTTTGTTTCCGCGTCAAGTTTGCGCCAATCGGGATTGACACGCAAAAACATAAAATTAACGAATTGCTTTTCGATTTTTGGAAACGGCTGAGGAATTTTATTATCTGAAACCAGACGCAAACCGCTCGTCTCCTGAGTTTCCCTTTCAAAATCAACTGATTCCATTTTTTTTCTTGGCTTTCCGACCTTAAGTTTGAGAAAATAAAATTTTAGATTGTAATCGTCGTTTAATCGAAAATCGAAAATCGCGCCGTCGTGATTTTGGTTTCGAGCGATGCCAAAAGCACTCGTTTATTGTGCCAAGTTTCACAGCCATTGTCCAAAGCGAAAACCTTTGTCGGCTGGATTAAGCAGCGTCTTCTTTTTCTCGCCCGACTAAAAACAAATAAGAATACATCGCAATTCCCGTCGAAATTCCCGTGCCGATTTTTACGAACACCGGAAGATTGGACGGCGAAAGAAAGCCTTCGATTGTTCCGGCGATAATCAGCAAAAACGCGCAGCCGATGACGATTCGCGCCGCCTCCAAACCTTTCTTTTTCAAGGCTTGCGCTCTGGTTAAATCGCCCGGATTTATCATCGCGTAGCCAATCATCATTCCCGCGCCGCCGCAGATATAAATGCACGACAACTCGATAACGCCGTGTCCGACGACGAAACTCGCCAGAGCGTTTCCGAAATTCGCGTCAATTTTGTAGCAAACGGCGAAAACGCTTCCGAGCCGCGCGCCTTCAAACGCCAAATCGTAAATCGCGCCGATGCCGAAAAACGCGCCCATCGCAAAGGCGCGAAAAGTTACCAAAATATTGTTGGTCAAAATCTGGCTCGACCCGATTTGATTTGCGTCGTTCAAATCCAACCACCATTTTTCGTTTGCCCTGACCATTTCGCTTACATCGGCATAGACGAAATGCGAAAAATCCAAATCGCGCCACGTAATCGCAAAACCCAAAATCGCGCAGCCCGCGAAAACTGCCAGAGCAATGGCGAAATAGCGAAAATTTTTGCGAAAGGTTTGCGGAAAATCTTTCGTGAAAAAATTCCAGACTAAGTTTGTGCCTTGCGATTCGGCGCGATAGATTTTGCCGTGAGCGCGAATAACCAGATTATTTAAATAATTGATAAGTTTCGGGTCGCGCGTCTCAGAGCGGGCAATCGCCAAATCAGAAGCGGCGCGGCGGTAAAGTTCACCGAACTCGCGCACTTCAAGACGCGAAAGCCCGCGCAGCGAAGAGGTTTCCAGAATAGAAAGCAAATCTTCGAGACGCTGCCAGTTGTTTTTTCGCTCGTTTACAAAACGACTCATTTTGATTTTGGATTTCGGATTTTAGATTTTGGATTTAATCGTCTGCCGCGACGTATTTTATTTTGAATTTAACCGACTAAACCGTAATCGTTTAGAAATGTTAAAATTATACATTGCCAATCCAAAATCTAAAATCTAAAATCTAAAATAGAATGTCTGAAGAAACAAAGAAAATTCAGGAAGAAGAAACGATTGAGAAAAGTTACGATTGGAGTATCGTCAAACGGCTTTTCACGTATCTCAAACCGTATTGGCGAATGGCGGCGGTCGCGCTTTCGTTCACGATTATTCTCAACATTTTAGGAAGTTTGCAGCCGCGTTTCACGCAATATGCGGTTGACGATTTTATCACGCCGAAACAAACCGACGGAATCTGGCTTTTTTCGCTGGCTTTTTTGGGTCTTTTTCTGTTCCGTTTCATTTTCAGTTACGTGCAGGAAATTTTGCTCAACATCGTCGGGCAAAAAGTGATGTTCGATTTGCGGACGCAGATTTTCACGAAATTGCAGCAGCAGGAAGTTGCTTATTACGACAAAAATCCGGTCGGGCGAATTATCACGCGGCTGACATCTGACGTTGACGCGCTGAACGAGCTTTTCACTTCCGGCGTGATTGACGTTTTGGGCGATCTGGTAATTATTTTTGCGATTATCGCGCAGATGTTCTGGATGGATTGGCGGCTCGCGCTCGTGTCTCTAGTTACCGTTCCGCTGCTTTTCGCCGCAACCAACTGGTTTCGTAAACGAGCGCGAATCGGTTTCGATAAAGTGCGAACCAGAACCGCGAAACTTAACGCTTTTTTGCAGGAACATATTTCCGGCGCGCAGACTGTCCAATTATTTAACGCCGAAGCGAAAGCGCAAAGAAATTTTCACGACATCAACGACGATTATCGCAACGCCAACATCGAGACGATTTATTATTATTCGATTTTTTATCCGATGGTAGATTTTATCGGCACAATCGGCGTCGCGGTTGTGATTTGGTTCGGCGGTTATTCGATTTTAACCGGAATTTCGGCGAACGGCGCGGCGTTGACAATCGGAACAATCATCGCTTTCGTGCAGTTTTCGGGCGCGCTTTTCCAACCGATTCGAGATTTATCAGACAAATTTAACATTTTGCAAGCCGCGATTGTCGCTTCGCACAGAATTTTTCTGCTGCTCGATTTGCCGATTGAAATAAAAACGCCCGAAAAGCCGAAGAAAAAAGGAAAAGCCGTCGGCAATATCGAATTCCAAAACGTCTGGTTCGCGTATAAAAAAGACAACTGGGTTTTAAAAGACATTTCTTTTTCGATAAAAGCGGGCGAATCAATTGCGTTAGTCGGTCATACGGGTTCAGGGAAAACGACGGTTACGAATCTTTTAATGCGCTTTTACGACGTGCAGAAAGGCAAAATTTTGCTCGACGGCGTTGATGTGCGCGACTGGGATTTAGAATCGCTGCGGGAAAATTTCGCCGTCGTTTTGCAGGACGTTTTTCTGTTTTCAGGTTCGCTCGCCGATAATATCCGACTCGGAAATGCTGAAATTTCCGATGAAAAAATTCTCTGGGCATCGCGTGAAGTTCAAGCCGACGATTTCGTTCAAAAAATTCCCGACGCTTACAATTCGCTGGTCAAAGAACGCGGCGCGGGGCTTTCAGTCGGACAGAAGCAGTTGATTTCCTTTGCGCGCGCTCTGGCGTTCGAGCCTTCGATTTTGATTTTAGACGAAGCGACAAGTTCGATTGACACGGAAACCGAGCAGCTTATTCAACAAGCCGTTGACCGCGTGATGCAGTCCCGAACTTCTTTGGTCGTCGCGCATCGTCTCTCGACAATTCAAAAATGCGACCGAATTTTAGTTTTCCATCACGGCGTGCTGCGCGAAGCCGGAACGCACAACGAACTGCTCGGCGAACGCGGACTTTACTGGCGGCTTTATCAACTTCAATATGTCGAAGAAAAAATCGAATATCCGGCGAATCAAAATTTGAGTTTGGAGGCTGAAACTGCCGGTTAAAGGATTCGGAAAAAACTTCTGTAAATTCGAGCGTGTTTATGATTTATACATTGTATAGTTATAATTTCAGAAGTTAAAATTTTCTCGACTCGTTCGAGAAATTGTTATAAGGAGATTACAAATTGTTAGAAAACGAGCAAGATTGTCTGCCGCGAACGCATTCGATTTCGGTTGAAAAAGTTGCGACCGCAAATCTTCCGACGCAAATCGGCGAATTTAAAATTTCCGGTTACCGCTCGCTGACGAGCAATGAAGAGTTTGTAGTTTTATTCAAAGGCGAGATGGAAGCAAACGTTCCGACGCTTGTTCGGATACATTCGCAATGTCTGACGGGCGATGTTTTCGGCTCAATTAAATGCGACTGCGGATTGCAGCTCGAAAAGGCGATGGAGTTAATCGAGAGCGAAGGACGCGGCGCAATCGTGTATCAGCAACAGGAAGGTCGCGGCATCGGAATTCTCAACAAAATTCGCGCCTACGCCTTGCAGGACGAAGGCGCGGATACGGTTGAAGCCAACGAAGAATTAGGCTTTGCGGTTGATGCCAGAACTTATCAGCAATGCGCTGAAATTCTTTTTGATTTGGGACTTTGCAAGGTGCGCGTGATGTCTAATAATCCCGATAAACTCGATGCTCTGGAAAAAGCCGGTCTGCAAGTCGTTGAGCGCGTTCCGATTGAAGTTGAAACTCAAGAACCGGCGGCGCATTATCTTCGCACTAAAAAAGAAAAGTTAGGACATCTGCTTGAATTTGATAATTAAATTGAATTTTCCGCAACCGAAATTTATTTCATCTATTTTCGGTCGCGCTCAAAATTAGTTTATTTAACTTTTTCCTGTAACTGCTTGATTGTGGCGCGAACTTTTTCCGCGTCAGAAGCCTTCGGAGCTAATTCGACATACTTTTCCAACTCGCCGACGGCTTGTTTGTAATTGCCTTTTTTCCAGTAAATTCCGCCCAGATATTTATGAGCTTGCGCCACTCTTTCATCGTCTTTGAGATTGACGGCTTTTAGGAATTCTTTTTCGGCGTAATCCGGGTAATTGAGTCCGACCAGCGCGATGCCTAAATACATATGCGGAGTAGGAACTTTATCGTCGGCGAGAACGACTCTCTCCAACTGTTTTTCCGCTTCATACATTTTTCTCTGATTTAATAAAACAATGCCGTAGTTGAGCTGCGCGGTAGGATTATTCTCGTTAAGCTGCAAAGTTTTTTGAATCGCTTGCCCGGCTTTGTCTATTTCTCCGTCTTTCAAATATAGAGTGCCGAGTTCGCTGTATGCTTCGGCAAATTGCGGATACAACTCGATTGCTTCGTTCAATTTTTCAATCGCCTGCTTACCATCGCCTTTATCCATAGCTTCGAGAGCTTTTTTGAATTGATCAAGCGCCGATTTGGGAACCTTAGCCAACGAAGCATTCAAAACGCCCGGTCTAGTCTTCAAAGTTCCTTTTTCACGAAGGTCAACCATTAATGTGTAGGTTCGAGATGAAGTACTGACAAGTTCGCGTTCAATCGAAAGACTTTCCCTGATGGGTTCATACTTATCCCCTGTTTCGACTATTACCGAATACTGACCCGGATATAAATTGCTGAAGTAGAAAATGCCTTCCGAATTAGAAAAAGTCGTAAGAGTAGCCGAACTCGGACTTTCAAGCCGAACTCTAAGCGCCGCCGCCGGTTCGTTGGAAGGAAAATTAATATGTCCTTGAATTGATTGGTTTTTATTCTCGCCGCCGCCGCCGGTTCGGTCTCCGTAGCCTTGCGCTTTGACAGCTACTAATGGCAATAATAAAAAAATCGCCATTATCGAAAAATCGGAAAACGAGAGCAGCCACGGACTTCGGTTACTTCTTGACATAACAAAAACTCCTTTAATGCTTATTAAGATTTTGCTTTGGCGACACGAAATTTGCTGTGTGTGTAACTTTATCACAAAAAAATAGGGAAAGTAAATGAATACTTTCCCTATCCAGTTTTTAAGTTACCGTCAATTGATTAGAAGCGAAATTTCGCTCCTAAACGTAATGACGTCGGGAATTGGAAAATAGTTCCGGCACCGTAGAACGGATTCGAAACCGGGTCAACACCCGTAACACCACTGTTGATTGTAAAGGTTTGATCAAGCGTAATAGCGCGCTGTGTGTTAAACAGATTGAAGACATCCGCAGTAAAGCGCAATTCGCGTGTTTCGCTAAATTTAATCGGATAATAGAAGCCCATATCAACATTGAAGGTCGTAGGCGTTCTGGTCTTACCGACTGCGGATGAAATACCTTGATCACCGTTTGTAACGCCATTAGCCGCTACATCAGGAATAATAGCCGTTCCGCGCGGAACAGCAAAACCTTCGTTGTTGCCATAGACCGGATGCGGAATAAGCTGGTTAAACGGCGCGCCTGACTGAATGTAGAAGTTACCGGAAACAACTAATTTGAACGGTGTTACATAAGTTCCGTTAAATTTGAATTGATTCGGTCTGTCATTCGGAAGGCGTCCGTAAGTATTTTTAAGTAAGCTCACAAGGTCAAACAACGACGTAATGTTCGGATCGGATTGTCCGTTATCATTACGGAACAAACCTTCGTAATTTCCTATCAAACTTGAACGGACATACGAAGTGATAAACGAAAAGTTGTTGTTAAAGCGACGGGTCGCGGTAAATTCAATAGCTCTGTAATAGCGACGGGCGTGACCGAAGCAACCGACAGCCGGATTCGCGCAAGCCAATCTTTCCGTCAGACTTTCGCCCGGATTGAAAAGAAAGTAGCTGTCTCCGTCATCAAACGAACCATCTTCAATAACCGTCGCTTGGTTGCGGTAAATACCGCGGACGCCGACGACTAAATCTTTGCTGGCTTCGTATTCGAAACCAAGATTATATTCATTAACTGTCTGCGGTTTTATGTCCGGGTCAATTGGAGTATGTTCCGAACCCAAGTTTCTGGTTGCAAAACCAGGAGCAATAAATGAAGCTGCAGGCGCATTCAAACGATTGACATTGAAGTTTCTATCAGTTTGCGCGGTATCGCTACCAGCGCGAACGTTAATGTCAAGCGGAATTGGCGTTTCCAGATAACGCGCATAGTTGGCAGAGATTTTAGCTTTGCCTTTGCCGGTCGGGTCATAAATGAAACCGATTCGCGGCTGCATATTATCGATGAAGTTTTTAAAGGATAAGTATTTTACCCCACCGTTGCCGTATGCCTGTTGGTAATCCCAACGCAAGCCGAGATTTACTTGAATAGTGTTGCTCGCTTTAATGTCGTCTTGAACGTAGAAACTTTCAACATCCGATCTGGTCTTGGCATGTAACTCAAAATCTCGTACGCGAGTACTAAGACGAATCAAAAACGGATTGCTGTTTACTTCAGCCGCAGAAATAGTTCCGGTAATGGCGTTAGCCGTAAAGCCAGTCGGACGTGATGCCACCGGTAAAGAGTTAAAAGCTGCCGTCGCCGTTGAACTTGGGCAAACAACTGTGCCTACTCCACTAATGCTTCTGGTTGTACAAACACTGAAGTTATTGGTTACACGGTAACCATTCACTGTATTGTCTGTGCTGCCGGTTCCGGTACTTGAAGCAACTGCAAGCGGATTAGCAAATGTGGTAGTCGGTCCGGTTAATTGTTGGTCTTGATCGTATTTATTACGGAAAGCCTCAAAACCATATTTGATAGTGTGTTGCTTAACGATACTTTGAAACCTTGCCGCCAATTCATAACGGTTTCGTTTTGTGTTTTGATATGAATCAAAACCACCGCGTCGGAAGCCGCGCTGAAGCGAACCACCCGGAGCAAAAACATAATCTACAAACCCAATGTTCGCATTACTTGCCAACACTCCGGTTTGAGTCGGTGTAACTACCGTCCCATTAGAAGCGAGAATTGCAAAGTTATCGGTAACACTCGGTGTTGTAAGTTGACTACCTGACGGAATAATATTATTTCGTTGAAGGTGCAATCCTACTGAAAACTCTGCGACGAAGTTTTGGTTAAAAGTCGAGTTCAAACGGAAAGCATAGTTTGTTCCACCAGTTTCCTGTGTACCGTTAAATGCATTTAAGTCTGAACCAAAGCCTGAGTTACCAAACAAGAAACCTTCTTGTTTGGTATAATCACCAAAGGTCGAAAAGTTAAATGTGTTGTGGTCGTTGATACCATAAGTAATTTTTCCCGAATAAAATGGAGTCGTAATTTTGTTGCTCACATCCGCACGGAAAGTTTGGGTTTTAAAGTTATTCTGTCTGCGTTGCGGATTAAATGCGCCGAAGAACCAGAGTTTGTCTTTGATAATCGGTCCGCCGATGTCAAATCCGGCATCGTATTCTGAAAAACCATTTGGTGCAGAACCGGTGAATGGAAAGTTTTTCGTATCACGAACTAAACTTTTACCGGTGTAAAATATAAAAGCATCACCTCTGAATTGGTTACTGCCGCTCTTGGTAATAACGTTAAAGATACCGCCGGTCGAGTGTCCATATTCGGCACCGTACGCACCGGTTTTAACTTCGACTTCCTGAACGAACTCGAACGGCAAATTCGCGCCCGCGCCGCCGAACGCCGGGTCGGTCGTGTTCACGCCGTCGAGAATGTAATTGTTTTCCGGTCCGGACGAACCGGCAACTGATGGGTCACGTTCACGTCCCGAAGCATCTCGCAGACCCGAACGGGTTACGGAAGGAGCAATTGTATAAATTGATTGAACCGTGCGCTGTGTCGGGAAGTTTGTAAATTGGTCGGTCGTTACATTTGTTCCGCGAGTGTTGCTTGTCTGGTCAATATTAGCACCGGCAACCACGTCAACCGTCGCGCCGCTGCCTGCCGCCAGAAGCGTTACGGCAACGCTGCTGCTTTTTGACAAATTGACCTGAACATTATTTTGTTCATATCTGCCGAAACCTCTGATTGCTTCGATAACGACAGTATAATTTCCGGGCGGCAAATTAGAAACACGATAAGTGCCTTCATCGTTAGTAGTTGCCGACTGCGGACGAATTAAGTTTGTTCCCGAAACCAGAACGGTAACGCCGGGAACGACAGCACCGGTCGAATCGGTGACAGTTCCCTCAATTGTTCCGGTGCTTGAAGTTTGCGCAAAAGAACTTGTCGGAACTAATAATAAGCCAACTGCAAAAATAACAGCAGTTAAAACTTTTAGGATAGTGTTCATTTTTTTATTCCTCTCCTTAGATAGTCTAAATTTTCTAGGGATAATGTTGATTTCTTATTAAGAAACTGACTGAGTTTCCAATAACACCGGATTTTTGCAATTTTTGTGCCTGTCTGATAATACGGCGTAAAACTCTGCAAATACAATGCTTAACAAAAAAAGCAAAAAAAGCGGGTTGTCCGTTAATCAGGAAAATTGGTTTATATCCATAACTTTGAATTTTTACCAATCACTTCCAAATACTCAACACAAGCGCTTTTATTGAATTTAGAATTCCTTTATAAAATACAAAAAGAGGATTCAGAAAATTATTTCCGAATCCTCTTTTTTCATTGCAAAAGATTATTTACCAAATTTTGCAGAAATCCGCTCTAACCATCGTGTTGCCCTGTTTGCAACCGAAGGCTTCGGCAAACTGCGGCAAATTTGAAAGCGGACCGTTGACTCTCCAGCGCGGAAGCGCGTGCGGATCGGTTTGCACTTGCAGCCGTTCGGCTTCGGCTCTCGCTTTCGCCGCCCAAACCTGCGCGTAACCTAAAAAGAACCGCTGTTCGGGCGTAAATCCGTCAATATTTTTCGGGCGCGGTTTGCCTTCGAGCGATTTTTGATAAGCCGCGTAAGCCATCGTCAAACCGCCGAGATCAGCGATATTTTCACCCAAAGTCAATCTGCCCTGTATATTTAAGCCGGGGGCGACTTCATAACCGTTGAACTGGTCTGCGACACAAGAAGCCCGTTCATCAAATTTTTTGCGGTCTTCCGGCGTCCACCAGCTCTGATAATTTCCGCTGGCGTCGAACTTGCTGCCCTGATCATCAAAACCGTGCGTAATTTCGTGACCGATAACCGCGCCGATTGCGCCGTAATTTATCGCGTCGTCGGCTTTATCGTTAAAGAACGGCGGTTGAAGAATTCCCGCCGGGAAAACGATTTCGTTATAAGTCGAATTGTAATAAGCGTTAACTGTCGGAGGCGTCATTCCCCAGCGCGTCCGGTCAACCTTTTGTCCGATGTCTTTCAAATTACGGGCAATTTCAAACTGCGAGACGCGACGCGAATTACCGAAATATGAGCCGCGGTCAATCTGTAATCCGGCAAAACCGCGCGGATTTTGGTTGAATCCGATTTTGCGCTGGTAAGCGTTGAGTTTGACAATCGCTTTCTGGCGCGTTTCGGGACTCATCCATTCGAGAGTAGAGAGACGTTCGCGGTAAGCGGCAAATAAGTTGTCAATCAATTCGCTGACTCGTTTTTGAGCGGCTGGTGTGAACGCTTTTTTGACGTATTCCGCGCCGAGCGCTTCGCCGACCGCCCCGTCGGTTGAACCGACGCAGCGTTTCCAACGCGGTTCCTGTTCTTTCGCGCCGCGCAAATATACGCCGGTAAATTTAAAGTTTTCGTCGGCAAACTTCTTCGGCAGTAGATTGGCTGACGAATTTAAAACCGTCCACCTCAAAAATGTTTTCCACTGGTCGAGCGGAACATCGGTCATCATTTTATTCGCTTCTTTCAAAAAATCCGGCTGACCGATATTGATTTCGGTAACTGCGGGCGCGCCGCGTTCGGAGATGTATTTCGCCAGCATAATGTTCGGCGCGATTTCATTTGCGGCGGAAAGTGTCATTTTGTTGTAGCGAGCTTCAGGATTGCGCAGTTCAATCGGCGCTTTTGAAGCCATTGCGAAGCGCGTCTGCATCGTCAAAACGGTTTGCGCTTCCGCCGCCGCTTTGTTCGCGTCGTCGCCGAGCAGCTTAAACATATTCGTCATATATTCGACGAATTTCTGGCGTGTTTCGACCGATTTTTGATCGTCTTTCGTATAATAATCACGGTTCGGCAAACTCAATCCGCCCTGACCGATGCTGGCGATGTTCATCGTCGAATTTTTAATATCGGGCGACGCGCCGAAGCTAAAAATTCCCGGGAAGCCCGAAGCCTGAAGATTCGCAATCGTCATCTGCAAACTATTTACGTCTTTAATTGAGTCAATTTGTTTGAAATACGGTTCAATAGGAGCTGTTCCGAGCGTTTCAATTGCCGCTTCGTCCATACACGAAGCGTAATAATCACCGATTAGCTGTTCATTTGAGCCTTTCGCGGCTTTATTGTTCTTAACGGCTGTGTCGAGAATATCGCGCAGCGCCGTCCGATTATTGTCCGAAAGAATATCGAAGCTGCCAAAGCGCGAACGGTCAGCCGGAATTTCTGTTTTCTTTAACCAGGTTCCGTTGGCATACTGGAAAAAGTCAGTGCAGGCATCCACCGAAGTATCCATCCGAGTTGTGTCGAAACCGCTGCTTTGCGCCAAAGCAGAAGTCCAAAGCGATAGTAAAACGGTCATAACAACCGCAAATCGAAAACTTAATATACGCATTTTTATCTCCTGAAGATTTAATTTTTGGGGTTTGATGCGGCTTAATACGCAAACGTTACTGGAATGTTTCAAACGGATGAAAAAATTTTAACGAAAGAGTTTTGCAAGTAAAAAGGCAAATCAGTCAAACTCACAAAACCGGATTGAAATTTTCATTTACTTTGTCTCGAAGCATTTTCGCCAGTTCCTTTCGGTTCAAATTTTGAACGGGTTCGTTTCCGAATTTTATGACCGCCGTAAATTTCTTCACCTCGAAAAGTTTCCAGAGATGCTCGGCGAAAGTTTTTTCGTCCCACCAGCAAACCGCATCGCTGGCTTTCGGCGCGTCGTTCGGAGTTTCGTAAGTAATTGAAGCGTATGTAACGGGCAAGTCTTTTTGCGCCGCAAATTCTAAAAATGAAGAGTTAAACGGCAAAACCGATTCGCCTTTCGTGCTTGTGCCTTCAGGGAAAACAATCACGCCTTCGCCGCTTTCCAGTCTTTCAATGATTTTCGCGCCCGCTCGCGGAATGTCGCGCCTGTTTTGCCGGTTGATGAAAACAGTTCCCATATCGCCGACAATTCTTCCCGCCAAAAACCAACTTTCCATCTCGCCTTTAGCGACGAAAACGCCTTCTAAAATCGAACGAATCGCCGGAACATCCGTATAACTTAAATGATTGCAAACCAGAAAAAACGGCGGACGCGGCGGCGCGCCGACGACTTTGACGCGCATACCGGAAATCTTGACGAACGCGCGCGCCCAATTGCCGAAAGCCCATTGTCGCCACTTTTGTTCGTTTGACACAAAAATCGCGCCGACAAACCAAATGCTGTAAAGTCCGAGCGTTGCGGCGACAAACGACGCGAATCGAAAAGCTGCGCGGATATTTTTCATAACTCGAAAACGACGATAGCGGAACTTTCAAATTCCGGGATTATTTTGATTTAAAAAGCAAAAACCGAAGTCCTTAATTTACAAGACTCCGGCTTTTATTTAAATGCCGAAACCGATTTTATTAAATCGGTTTCGGGAAACGGTTTGTATTTTTTCGGCGGAAATTGATTCTTGCATCAAATCCGCCCGACCCAAATTCAACTACGGCACAAAAGCGTTCGGAACCGGTTTATCGGTCGAAACACCAAACTGAACCGACCCGAAACCTTCGGTGCTTTTTAATTCAAACCAGGTGCTGACAGAAGGACGATAGACGGCGATGTCAGTTTTGCCGTCGCCGTCATAATCAGCCGGCACGGGCAAATCAGTTGAGATTCCGAACTGCGTCGCCGTGAAACCGTCTCGGCTTCTGAGTAAATACCAGACGCCGTTCTCAGGACGGAAAACAGCTTCGTCAGCCTTTCCGTCACCGTCGTAATCGCCGACAACAGGTTTATCAGTCAAAGTGCCGAATTGGACGGCGGCAAAACCCGCAGTGCTTTGCATTATATACCAAGTGCCGTTGGCAGGACGATAAACGGCATAGTCGGCTCGTCCGTCGCCGTCATAATCGGATACGACCGGTTTGTCGGTCGAGATGCCGAATTGGACGGCATTAACGGCGTTGGTCGCTAAATTCAAGACATACCAGGTTCCGTTTGAAGGGCGATAGACCGCCAAATCCGCTTTACAATCTCCATAAAAATCGGCTGGCTGCGGAATGTCGTCCGGAAGTCCGAATTGAACTGCCACGAAACCGGCGGTTGAGCGTTGGATATACCAGGTTCCCGCTCGATACACGGCAATGTCGGCTTTTCCGTCGCCGTCGTAGTCCGCCGGAACAATTTTGTCATTCGCGGCGCCAAACTGCACGGCGGAAAATCCGGCTTGCGAGTTCAGGAAATACCACACGCCGTTTTCCGGGCGGAAAACGGAAATATCCGCTTTATTATCGCCGTCGAATTGATAATGATTTCGGAATTGGCAGGAAACCGGACCGTTGCAATTTGAGTTGCACTGCCTCGCGCCGAAAACCTGCACGTCGTCGATGCGTGCGCCGATTCCTCCGACTGAAGCATCCGAAGCCATTACCCAACGAAATTTTACTGTCTGACCGTTCAAAGAAGACGGTAAACTTACCAATACATTACTGTATGAAATAGATTTTCCAGACCAAGCCGGTCGCCCTGCAAGAGTGCTGTCTGTGCCGGAATCAATAAAATTGCTGTAGCCTCCGGTCACAAACGAGCCACCGTCGGTTATATCTCTCCAAGTAGAACCGTCAGTTGAGTATTCCAAGACAACGCCGTCAAAGCCCCCTTCGGTGTTATAGAAATTCTTAAACGAAAGTTGCGCGTCCGCCGTCTGAATTTGAATCGCTGGACTGACAAGCGCAGTCGTATTTTTCGACGCCGGATCATTAGCAAACGCATTATTCGGCGTCGAACTCGGCATTGCGACTTCTGTAACCCAATTTATGCCTCCGCCGAAAAGTTGAACGCTTGTCCAGCCTGCGGGCAAAGCCGGCGGAGTCGCGCTGTCAAAATTTTCGCTGAAAGTCAGAAGCCGCGCGCCGGTCGTATATGTTTTTGTAACCGTTCCAAGATTTGTCGTTCCGTCACTTATATTAAACGTTAACGTTACAGTCGAACCGCAACTGAGATTCGGGTCAACCGTAAATGAAAAGTTTCTGGTCGCGCTGCCGCCGTTCGCGGCAATCGCGCCGTAGTTTTGCGCTCCGCCCGAACTTGTAATTCCGCCGCTCGACTGCAATGTTACGGTCAAGTTGGATACAGCCGACGCGCCGGTATTTTGCAGCGGCAAACTGACGGTAACCTGTTCGCCCGGATCGGGAATACCGTTTGCCACCGCGCAGCTTTCCGAAACGATTTGCGGATTTGCCGCTGTGGAAAAGACGGCTGTCGGAGTTAAGCAGATATTTGCCGTCTGCGTTTGTCCGTTTCCGACGGTTATTGATTGAGTGTTGCTTGTGAGAAAGCCGAATTTACTTGCCGAAATTCCGTAAGTCGCCGGAGAAGCCGTCAGCGAAAACGTTCCGCCCGCGCCGGACAAGCGATTAAAACCACCTGTCGCGTAAATTGAAGCTCCGGAGATGACAGCGCCCGTCGCGCAATTGGTAACAGTTCCCTGAATAGTAGCTTTCGGCGCGTCGGTGCATTGCGGATACCTGAATTTGCCGACGCGGGTTGACCAGCCGGAATTGCTTGTGGTTTCGTAGTATTCCTGCGTATACCAGAATGTGCAGTCATCGCTAGGGTCAACGTTCATCGCGCTGTAATCGCCCCAGCGACCGCCGGTACTCGTCTGCGAACCGGTTGCGGCATACATCAACGCTTCACCTTCATTGAGCGTTCCGCTGTTTTGAACATTATTGGTTCGTCCGGCAATTTTAATATCTGCTCTTTGCGTAGTTCCGGCTTGGCTGAAACCCAGAGCGATATTTCCGGTGTTGTCTTGCGCGATGCTGCTCAACCAATCGTTTAATCCGGTCGCGCCGTTGCCGGGCGTCAGATTATGTGTTCCCTGGTCGAAAACCGAAAATGAGTCACCTGAGCGACGCATCTCAAACCATCGGACGCCTGCTTGATAATTAGCAGCCGAAGTTGGTGCGACTCCGCTTACATTAACTGTGAAATTACCGACATAGGAATTAACCGGATTAGCCGTAGTTCCGAAGTTGCGATAAGCAAATCGGTGCATCGAACGGTCGGAAACAGAATCCAGATTACCTCCACCCATCTGCTCAATTTGTAATCTGCCGCTTGGCGCACGCGCGTCAAACGGCGCTAATTGCACATCTCCCAAAACAGTCAAGGTCGAACTGCCGGGATTACTGAAATTCGGGATCCATTTATACATCCGAACTCCGTCAACCGGATCTCCAAACTCATCGGCGCGGAATTCTCCGATAACTTCCGCTAAACCAATCGGCGGAGCAACATAACCATCAATATCACTTGGAAGCGCGCCGCCCGAACCGCGGTCGAACGCGCCGATATTTACATAAATAGCACCGGCATTCGGGTCACCGGTAAGAGCTTTCGCTCTATCCTGCGTTAGAAGTCCTAAGCCCAGATAATTGCCGCCAGTAGTCGAAAATTGGTTGAACGTCATATGGTAACCGTCTGTCCACACACCTACTTTCGGATAATCGTTGTATAAATTTGCCTGATAAGCATAACTCCACACATAATACGCGCCGGTCGGGTCGCCCGTTACGGAAAGCGCGACGCATTGATAATTAATACCGAGACCTGAGCCGGAGTTGATGGGAACGCCAAATTGACTGATATGCCAACGGTCGGCAAGTGAATCGTAAAGCACGACCGGGTCGCCGTCATTATCTACGCGGCACGGGTCGTTTGCCGGTAATGCAGCAAACAAAGAGTTCGTTTTAATCGGACCGGCGACTACATTTCCGGTTTTATCAAACATTTTCAATACCAGATTGACTGAGCTGACATAGTGGTTCGGACCGACATCACCGTTGACATCCGGCGGAGTCAGCCCGCCGATTCCCAGTGAAGCATTGTCCGGCTGCGAAGCGCCTTTGAACGTCAGGCTCGGCGTCGGCATCGTCTGCGGCGACTCGGGTCCGTAAAGTCTCGATTCTTTCTTAAGCAGCGGGTCTATAAAAGGACTATCCGCGGCGCCCGCGCCCGGAACTATCTTTTTGACCCTTTCAGCATTTTGTTCGTTGATTTCTACATCTTTGTCATCGCCCTGCGCTGAAACTTCTTTTCCCTTACTGTTTTTTTCTACCGCTTCCTCGCGCAGTTCTTCCGGGTCAACAGTGTTTGCCCGATTAACTAAAGCGTCAGGGTCAATTGTCGGCAAATCGCGCACGGCAGTCGAGACGGCAAAATTCTGAGGCTTTATTCTCATAACGCCATTCTCATACTTCGTTACTTTATCTTGCTGAAACGGAATTTTATTCTGATTCGGTGAAGACGCGACATCCGTATCTGCTTGCGAAGGCAGTTTGAGCCAAATTACGGCTGCTAAAACCGTGACGACGACAAACGATAATCTTAACTTCCAACTCATTTACTATTCCTCCAAAAAATGATTGCTCTGATTGAAATAATTGCGTAAAGAATAAATACAGTAGAAAACCGCAGCGGTGAAAAAATCGGATTTTCGCCGCATTGCAGTTGATATATTTATTCGCAGGAATCTACGCCGAAGTTTCATATTATAGAAACTAAACCTATGCGAAAGGTTGCTAAAAAATGTATGAAATTTTTGGGCTGAGTGTATAAATTACGATTACAAAACTTAACATTTGCTATTTTCTCGAATAAATTTTTACAACTATCAAGCTTCGTAACTTAATTTTATTAAAGAGAAGAAATTCAATGATTGCTGATGAAAAGTTTGTTTTTGTGCAAAATAATACTTAAACAACCTACCTATTTTTTCGGGCTGTGTCAATAAAGTTATGATTACCGGCTAAAGGTAAAGTTTGCCCGCAAAATAAATTTTCAGCTTTAATTTTTACAATCCGATTAATTTTAACGAGTAAAATCCGGTCGAAAGATTAATCAGCAAACTGCAATTCTTTAATAATCTCGCGCATAATTTTTTTTCCCTTTTCCAATTCTTCCGGCTTGAGCGAAACCGCGCCGACTACGGCGTGTCCGCCGCCGCCGTAGCGTTCGCAAATTTCGGCGATATTATGAGTGCGCGGACGCGGCGACCACGGATTTGAGCCGACCGAGATTTTAGTTCTGAGACGGCTCTGCGTCAGCGATACGTTATAAGTCGTCTGCGGATAAAAATAATACGGAATAAATTTGTTGTAGCCGTCAACCGAATTTTCGGTTAAATCGAAACTCACGACGCCGCGCGAATAAATTGCTTTTTCTTTGATAAGCTCGACCATTTGCCGGTGCTGTTCTAAAATCGGCTGCAA
>CAXSHW010000004.1:0-35159 GCA_964237245.1 uncultured Pyrinomonadaceae bacterium | reverse complement strand
TTCTTCACTGCCGACAATCTCGTCCAAACTTTTTTCCATCAAATCGCGGATAATTTTTTCTACAAATGAAGCGTCCTTTTCGCCTTCGATGATTTGCATTAATTTCAAAGCAGGCGAGCGAAGTTCGACGCATTGCGCCGGCGATTCGTAAAGCGCGCCGTCAATAATGTGCGCCCAATGAATCAATTCTGTGAGCGATTCGTCTTCAAAATCAAAATTTTCGCGGGCGATGCGAGCGATAAATTCGGCGCAGGACTTGCTGCTCGTGTCGAGAAATTTTTTACCCGAACAATCTGCCAGAAAATCCGCTTCGTCTCCGGGCGTGAGAAACGCCGACTGATGATGATCGAACCACCAATCAAGTCGTTTATCGGGCGAATACTTGAAATCAACAATCGCGTTTTCGTCGCCGTCAAACTGCTCCGCGTCGAAAGCGTTTCCCGCTCGGTGCATCGTCGGCGTGTAAAAAATCTCTGCGTTTCGATTGATTTTCGTCAGGTAAAATTTGGAAAAAACGGCGGCAGACGAAACGCCGTCAAAGCAGTTTCCGTGATAAAGTATGCGAAGTTTCATAAAATCTGTTTAATTTCGTAAAATGAACAAAACATTTTAGATTAGTTTTCAAAACAAATATCGTCAAGGAAAAGTTTATGAACATTCGCGCGGCAAATTTTGAAGATGCCAAATCTTTAGTCGAATTCAATCAAGCGATGGCGTTCGAAACCGAAGGAAAACAGCTTGACCCGCAAATTCTGCGAAGCGGCGTCGAAGCCGTTTTGCATGATAATGAAAAGGGATTTTACGCGGTAGCTGAAAGCGACGGGAAAATCGTCGGCGGTTTGATGGTAACTTTTGAATGGAGCGATTGGCGCGACAATTGGTTTTGGTGGATTCAGAGCGTGTATATTTTGCCGGGATTTCGAGGGAAAAAAATATATCGCAGGCTTTACGATTTCGTCAAACAAATTGCCGCGGAAAAAGGCGATGTCTGCGGTTTTCGTCTCTATGTCGAACGGGAAAATACAAACGCGCAGAAAGTTTATGAAAATTGCGGTATGAATGCGTCACATTATCTGATGTTTGAAGAGATAATTAAATGAAAAGACCGAAATTTTTTGTAAAAATTTCGGTCTTTGATTGAAAAATAAAAATCCGAAGCGAAAAAACTAACTGGAAATGTAAAATCTAAAAATCTGCATTATAAGGAAAAAGAAAATTCGCTTCAAATTTTATTCGTCAAACCGTTGATAATACATCAACTCTTGCCGTTGGCGGATTATAAAATCCACCGCTGGTTTCGAGCGTCTGCGGATTAAATTGCTTTCTCGCGCCGCATTGCAGGCAACTGCGGTAAGCAACCTTTTTATGGGAGAAAGGTCGGCTCAAATTTCGATGTCCGCACCCAAATAAGCGAACCAAAATACCGACCTTCTCACCGAAGACCTGCGTTTCAACTTGTGCTTGAGATTCAAGCAAATTTGCCGTATTTGTCTGAATATCATCGTCTTTTAGCATTATTGTATTCATGTCTCCGGTTTAGTTTCCTCCCCGAATCAAAACTTTTTTAGGTTTATCGCTTCTAGGATTTGAGATTTTCATCAAATCTCTAAGTGATTAAAAGCGCGTTCCTTCAGCACTATCAAAATCAGCAAGCCCCGTGCCAGAGTAAAATAACTGCGTATTTATCTGAAAACACACAGTTTATTTTATTTTTTGGAACTTGAAACATTTTTTTACAAATAAAGCCCGATGTCTTTTTTGCATACAACATCGGTTTTTCAGACGGTTTATCGTCTGATTTTAATTCAACGGTATGTTTATGATTTAATTAGATCAGAATGCTTAAAATCAGTGAAACGGAGTTTGCGCGTCTTTGCGCGGGGATTTATGAAGACCGTGAGAACATTTGCAAACATAATCCAATCGGTGAGCCGGAGGAAATTCTTTTATGGATGCTGCTCGGTTGTCTGGTTTGTTATTTGAGTTTATCGGAAATCGAAACTCCGTGTTTCAGCGGAAAGCCCGACGCCGAAACTTATCGAAACGCGATTTTCTTGGTTTTGAAAAACAGAAAGTCCGAAGAATTTAACGCAGAATTATATTTGAAAAAATTAACGGGAAATCTTGAACAAAAAATTAAAAATGATTATTGAAACTTTTATCACAACAGCTTTCACGCAAAATACGCGCATTTTAGCTTGCGAGGAAACCGGAAAAACTGTCTGCGTTGACCCGGGCGATTCGGCGCGGGAAATTGCGAATTTTATCAACGAAAACAATCTCGACTTACAGGCAATTATCCTGACGCACGCGCATCTGGACCACATCGGCGGAGTTTCCGATTTGCACAAAATTTTTCCGCAGGCGGAAATTATTTTACACAGCGATGACGAAGATTTGTATTACGGCTTGCCCGAACAGCCGCTTTTTATGGGCGTTCCGCCGGAACAGTTAAAAATTTTGGGCTTTGAATACGAAATTCCGCCGAAATTGACGCGCAATTGGCAGGACGGTGAAATTTACCAGGTCGGAAAATTAAAATTCAAAGTTTTGCATTGTCCCGGACACTCGCCCGGTCACGTCGTTTTTGCCGAAGAAAGTTTGAAAAAAGTTTTCGCGGGCGATTGTCTGTTTGCAGGTTCAATCGGCAGAACGGATTTACCGGGCGGTGATTTTGACAAGTTAATGAGTTCGATAAACGATAAAATTTTGCCGCTCGGCGACGATTTTACGGTTTACACCGGACACGGCGCGGAAACAAATATCAAACACGAAAAGACGACGAATCCGTTTTTGACCGGCGTTTATCAAATCGAAAGGTGAAAAATTAAATCAAAGAAAAGGCTCGTTCATTTTGAAAACGAACGAGCTTTTTTGCTTAACTTAAAAAGAATTTTTATCCGATTAATTAGGCATTAAAACAGTATCTACAACGTGAATAACGCCGTTCGATTGCATTACATCGGCAATCGTAACTTTCGATGTGCCGCCTTTTTCGTCAGTTAAAATAAGGTCGTTACCGCTCATTGAAGCAGTTAATGTTCCACCTTCGACAGTTTTGAAAGTCGCTTTTCCCTTACCTTTTTTAATCGCTTTCATAATGTCTTTGGAGTCCATTTTGCCCGCGACGACGTGATAAGTCAGAATCTTCGCCAACATTGATTTGTTTTCCGGTTTGAGCAATGTGTCAACCGTTCCGGCAGGAAGCGCGTCAAAGGCTTCATTAGTCGGCGCGAAAACCGTGAACGGTCCTTTTCCCTTTAATGTGTCCACCAAACCGGCGGCTTTGACTGCGGCAACAAGCGTCGTGTGGTCTTTTGAATTGACGGCGTTGTCAATAATGTCCTTATTTTTATACATCGCCGCGCCGCCGACCATCGGATTGCCGTTCATTTTCATATTCGACATTTTATCGCCCGACATTTTTCCGCCTGACATTTGTGCCGAAACGTTACTGAAAGCCAGAAACGCAATCGCTATTGTAAAAATCGCTAAAGTTAATTTTTTCATATATTTTCCTCGTTTTTCACCTAAATTTAAGAACAAAAAGCATTCTTTGTATATGGTTTCGTCTGATTGCGAAAAACAGATGCAGATAAAAAAGTTTATTTAATTTAAATTTTTCCCGAATGTTAAAATTTATCGTCACTTTAAAGTTAAACCGCGTCAGCAAAATTTCTTTCGCTGACGCAATAAAAGATAGATTTGTTTGAATTTTAATTTATGCGCGCTTACGCGACCGTAATTTCGCGGGACAAATAAACGTCCTGAATTGCGTTGAGCAGTTCGACGCCTTCTTTTAAAGGGCGCTGAAAGGCTTTTCTGCCGGAAATAAGTCCCATTCCGCCGCCGCGCTTGTTGATGACCGCCGTGCGAACGGCGTCCGCTAAATCGGATTCTCCTTTGGATTCGCCGCCCGAATTTATCAAGCCGCACCGTCCCATATAACAATTCGCAACTTGATAACGCACGAGGTCAATCGGATTATCGGTCGTCAATTTCTCGTAAATTAACGGACTCGTTTTTCCGTAACTGCTCTCGACATTAAGAGCTTTAAAACCGCCGTTATTCGTCGGCAGTTTCTGTTTAATAATATCTGCTTGAATCGTCACGCCGAGATGATTTGCCTGTCCGGTTAAATCGGCGGAGGTGTGAAAATCGGCTTCTTTGGTTTTAAAAGCCGGGTTTCTCAAATAACACCATAAAATCGTTGCCATTCCGAGTTCGTGCGCGTAGGCGAAGGCTTTGGCAATTTCCGTAATCTGCCTCGTTGACTCTTCCGAACCGAAATAAATTGTCGCGCCGACGGCGACCGCGCCCATATTTTTCGCTTGTTCGATTGTGCCGAATAAAATCTGGTCGAATTTATTCGGGTAAGTCAAAAGTTCGTTATGGTTGATTTTTACGATAAACGGAATTTTATGCGCGTATTTTCTCGAAACAATTCCTAAAACTCCGAAAGTCGAAGCGACCGCGTTACAGCCGCCTTCGACGGCTAGTTTGACGATATTTTCCGGGTCAAACAACGCCGGATTCGGCGCGAAGCTCGCTCCTGCCGAATGTTCTATTCCCTGGTCAACAGGTAAAATCGAGAGATAACCCGTTTTAGACAACCTTCCATTATCAAAAAGCGTCTGAAGTGAGCGCAAAACGTTCGGATTGCGGTCGGATTGCAGCCAAACGCGGTCAACAAAATCCGCGCCCGGGAGCTGTAGATTTTCTTTCAGAATCGTTTTCGACTCGTAATTCAAAAGCATTTCGGCATCGTCGCCGAGAAGATTTTGTATCTTACTGTAATTAGTATCCATTAATAATCTCCAAATATAAAAATTCAATAAAGCGTTTTATGACAAATTGTAACACGAAATTTCTTTCACGGTTTAACAAGATTTTTTCTTGTAAAGATTGATAAATTAATGATAGTATAGATTGGTATAAATCGTATTTATCACGATTGTATCTCAAATTTCAACATTTCCCATAATCCTGATCAACCCGCAACTTTCGCGGTAAAAATTTACTCCCGAGGTATAAAACTATGTTTAAAATTGGCGGAAAGCAATTTATCGCGCTTTCCATTTTCTGTTTGTTATCGGCTTTTTCGCAAACGATTTTTGCTCAAGATAAAGACTGGCGCGAGGTAACGCCTGAGGAATTGGCAATGAAAACGCCGAGAGTCGAACCGGACGCCGATGCCGAAGCCATCTTTTGGGAAGTTCGCATTGACGACAGTTCATCTGAAAAATTGTCGAGAACCAATTACGCCCGCGTGAAGATTTTCACCGACCGCGGACGCGAAAAATTCAGTAAAGTTGATATTCCGTTTTTAAAAGGCTGGAAAATTAAGGACGTTGCCGCCCGCGTCATCAAGCCGGACGGTTCAATCGTCGAGCTTAAAAAAGAAGACGTTTTTGAGCGCGAAATTGCCAAGGCAGGCGGAACTAAAGTCAAGGCTAAATCCTTTGCCGTGCCTAATATAGAGCCGGGCGTAATTATTGAATATCGTTACCGTGAAGTTATCGAAGACGCTTCGGCAAAAGGTATGCGGCTAGCTTTTCAGCGCGATATTCCGGTGCAGAATCTTTCTTATTATTATAAACCATACAATAAAAACACGCCCAATTTTCAAAGTTTCAATATGACGGACACCAAGTTCGTCAAAGACGATAAAGGCTTTTATCTGGCTTCGAGAGTAAACGTTCCTTCTTTTAAAGAAGAACCCAGAATGCCGCCTGAAGACCAGGTTCGCCCGTGGATGCTGCTGCAAGGAGTCAGCGTCAACATTACCAGTGTTTCAGATACCGGTATTTCATTTAGGATTAAAGACCCGAACAATTCTAATCAATACTGGGGCGCGGTCGGCAGCGAACGCACGGGATTAACAAAGCTGATGATTAAACCGAACGGCGATGTTAAAAAAGCGGCGGAAGACGCGACCGCGACAGCTTCGACGCCGGAAGACAAGCTGAAAAAACTTTATGAATTTTGCCAGTCGCAAATCAAGAACACGACTTTTGACGCTTCTTTGACCGACGAAGATCGGCAGAAACTTCCCGAATTCAAATCAATCGCCGAAGTTCTAAAACGCAAATCGGGCAATGTGGTAGAAGTAGATTTGTTGTTCGGAGCGATGGCGAATTCGCTCGGACTCGAAACTCGCATCGCCTATCTCGGCGACCGCAGCGAGATGTTTTTTGACCCGCGAATGACAAACGAATTCTTTATTCATCCGGGAGCAATCGCCGTCCACGTTGGAAACGATTGGAAATTTTTTAATCCGGGTTCGAGCTTTCTGCCATACGGAATGCTGGTCTGGTCTGAAGAAGACGTTTGGGCGTTTCTGGTCGGCGAGAAAGAATTTACCTGGGTTAAGACGCCGATTACCGGCTACGAAAAATCAGACGCCAAACGCACCGGCAAATTTAATCTGCTCGAAGACGGCACGCTCGAAGGCGTCGTGCGTATGGAATACAACGGACAACTCGGCTACGGTCATAAAATGGAAAACTACAATGAATCTGCCGGAAAACGCGAAGATGATTTGAAGGAAGAAATCAAAAAACATCTCAGCACGGCGGAAATCTCCGACATCAAGGTCGAAAATACGAATGACGCGGACAAGCCTTTTGTTTATGCGTTCAAAGTGCGCGTCCCGAATTACGCGCAGCGAACCGGCAAACGTCTTTTCCTTCAGCCCGGATTTTTCGAGTATGGAGAAAATTCAATTTTTTCCGGCGCGAATCGTAAATACGATATTTATTTTCAATATCCGTGGTCGGAGCAGGACACGGTTGAAATCACTCTGCCGAAAGGCTTCGCGCTTGACAACGCGGACGCTCCGGGCGAGATTTCCGACCCGCAAAAAATCGGTTTTTTGGATATTCACATCGGTGTTGACAACGCGACAAACACGCTGGTCTATAAACGCCAGTTTCATTTCGGCGGCGGCGGGAACACTTTGTTTCCGGCGGGAACATATCAACCGCTTAAAAGTTTGTTCGACGCTTTCAATAAAGCCGATACGCATACAATTACACTCAAACAAAGCTAATTTCGGAGGCGAATCTTGAATTTCACAATTCAAGATTCGCCTGCCGTAAATTTCGGAGGTTTTTATGATTCGATTCTCCCGTCTTATTTTTTCACTTTTATTTGTTGTTTTAATTTCTGTCAACGCTTTCGCAAACGGCGAAGGTTCGCTTCCGCAATGGCTTCGGCAAGCTGCTTCCGTCAGCACGCCGACGTTTGCGAAGGATGTTCCGGCGGTTGTTCTGCATAATGAGCAGCAGGTTACGCTCGGCAGCGACGGCAAGCTGACGACGGTTGAAAATTACGCCGTCAAAATTCTTGTCCGCGAAGGCAAAGGCGCGGCGGTTGCGACGGCGTTTTATCTGTCGAGTTTTAACAAAGTGCGCGATATGAACGGCTGGCTGATTCGCCCCGACGGTTCGACCAAAGAATACGGCAAAAAAGACATTCTGGACATAATCGCCGACAAGGACGATGTGTATAACGAAGGGCGCGTCAAGGTAATTGACGCTTCGGGCGAAGTTGATGCCGGATACGTTTTCGCTTATACGGTTACAACCGAAGACACGCCGCTTTTTTATCAGGACATCTGGAGTTTTCAAGACAGACTTCCGACGATGCTTTCGCGCTACACGCTTAACTTGCCGAATAATTGGAAAGCATCGAGCATTACGTTCAATCACGAAACAATTCAGCCGCAAACAAGCGGTTCGAGCTACGTTTGGGAATTGCGCAATCTCGCGCCGATTCCGCCCGAACCGATGAGTCCTTCGGTCAAAAATCTCGCTCCGCACATTGCCGTCAATTATTCGCCTGCCGATGCCAGTCAAGCTGTCGGTCGAGCATTTGCGGATTGGACAGCGGTTTCGCGCTGGGGCAGCAATCTGCACGACCCGCAAGTGATTGTTGACGACGCGATTGCCGTCAAAGCCAGAGATTTAACGGCAAATGCGAAAACCGAACTCGAAAAAATTCGCGCCATCGGAACGTATGTCCAAAATTTGCAGTATATTGCCATAGACATCGGCGTCGGCTACGGAAACGGAATGATTCCGCGCCCGTCAACTACCGTTTTAAGTCGCGGTTACGGCGACTGCAAAGATAAAGCGAATTTGATGCGGGCAATGCTTAAAGCTATCAAAATCGAAGCCTATCCGATAGCGATTTATTCAGGCGACCCGACTTATGTTCGCGCTGAATGGGCAAGCCCAAGTCAATTTAATCATTGCATCGTCGCCATCAGAGTCAGCGACGAAACAAAAACGCCGACCGTTATCAATCAACCTAAACTCGGACGACTGCTTATTTTCGACGCGACCGACCCATACACGACGGTCGGCGATTTGCCGGATTATTTGCAAGGAAGTTACGCGCTGATAATGGCTGGCGACAACGGCGGTCTGGCAAAAATGCCTGTAACGCCGCCCGACACCAATTCTTTGAACAGACGAATTGAGGTAAATTTAACAGCCGAAGGCACGATTAACGGGAAAATATCCGAACACGCGAGCGGACAAGCCTCGACTACTTTCCGAAGCGAGCTGCGCGGACTTTCCGCGACGCAATATAAACAGGCGATTGAAGGCTGGCTGACACGCGGCGCGACCGGCGCGCAGCTTGTCAAAGTGACGCCGACCGATAAACAAGCCGACGCCAGCTTTGATTTGGATGTCGAATTTTCCGCCGCCAATTATGCTCAATTAATGCAAAATCGGCTGCTGGTTTTCAAACCCGTCATCGTCGGCAGACGTAACGGCGTATTTTTGACCGAAGCAAAGCGCGACCAGCCGGTTGTGCTTGATTCAAATTCGATGAAGGAAACTGCCGTTTTCAACTTGCCGCAAGGCTTCGTCGTTGACGAAATGCCCGATCCCGTTTCGCTCGAAACGCCGTTTGGCAAATACACGACCAGCTACGAAGCAAAAGAAGGCAAACTCGTTTTCACGCGCAGTCTGGTTACAAATCGAACAACCGTTTCGATTGATAAATACAATTCCGTCAAGGAATTTTATTCAAAAATCCTGGCGGCGGAACAATCGCCGGTCGTTTTGCTGAAAAAGTGAAAAACTAAAAGTGAAAAACTAAAAATTGAAAGGTGAAAGTTTGATTGAAATCAAACTTTCACCTTTCAATTTTTAAAATTTTTGCCTCTCGCTTTTCACTTTACACTTTACACCTTACACTTTAAAGATATGCTCAAACGCCTGATGCACAAACGCGAACGCCATTTCGCATTTCTCAACGACAACCGCATCGTTCACCCGTTCGGTTGGGGAACTGAATTTATCAACAAAAATGCCAACGGCGACGACCCGCGAAAAGTTTTCCGCGAATATACAAAAAAAGTTCTGACAGACAGCGACAAATTTTTCTTCGCGCCGAACGTTAAAGATTACAAATTAAACGGCGACCAATTAACCTGGACAAGCGAAATTGAAACAACTTCACCTGAAAACAACACGGCTTACGCCCGATTTTTCCCGCACGAAAAGGACAAAAAGGCGGCAGTAGTTGTTTTGCCGCATTGGAACGCGAAAGCCGGAACTTATTTTGATTTGTGTAAAGTTTTCAGACGAGTCGGCGTTTCGGCTTTGAGATTAACTTTGCCTTATCACGAAGAACGAATGCCGCCGGAGCTTGAAAGAGCCGATTATCTGGTCGCGCCGAATGTCGGACGCACTTTGCAGAGTTTGCAGCAATCAGTCGTTGACACACGCGCCGCCGTTCTCTGGCTCAAACAGCAAGGTTACGAACGAGTCGGAGTCGTCGGCACAAGCATCGGAAGCTGCGTCGGATTTTTCGCCTTCGCGCACGATTTGTCAATTGACGCCGGAGTTTTCAACCACGTCTCCGGCTACGTCGCCGATGTCGTCTGGCAGGGACTTTCGACTTATCACGTCAAACAAGGTTTGGAAACCGACATATCTTTGGACGAACTGCGCGAATTCTGGCTGCCGATCTCGCCGATGGCATATATGGACAAACTTGCCCGAATGCCCGCGCGTCCGCAGCGTTACATTTACACGCTTTACGATTTAACTTTTCCGATAGATTTGTCGCGCCAAATGATGCAAGCCTTACGCAGCAAAAACATCGCACACGAAGAAGTTGTAATCCCTTGCGGACATTACACTTTGGGCGAAAAACCCTGGGTTTATTTAGACGGCTGGAAGATTGTGAGTTTTCTGCGAAAGCATCTGCGATAAAAATTTTGCGAGTTAAAGGAAATATTAAGTTGAAACAAAGAAGTAAAAGTTACGATAACAAATTTGTCATTGTAACTTTTACTTCCTTATGTTTATTGACCGCAATCTAACGCATTGATGCTAAAAACTTGTTTATTTTTACTAAATGCTTCTTTTGAAAGTCATTTGATAAAAGCAATTACGATAACCTGAACGATTGAGCATCGAGCGGTTGATTGAAAATAAACTGTGAGAATTTCATTATCCACTGCAATGATTTTGTAGAATCCGTCTGCGTAGTAAGATTGAGTACATACGTATGGGGTAATGTTAATCGCCCTTCAATCTTAAAATCCGCGAATGTTTCCGTTAAAATAAACCGACTTTCCCTTTGATTAGCCGTGTCAAGGTCTGAAACGCCTATTTTCGGAGGAATAACATATTCATATTCACTGCCTAAATGCTGAAAAGTTTCAGTGTCAAAATAGAGACTTATCTTAAGATTCCCGCCTCTTGATGATATGTATTTCAACTTATACGCTTGGCGATTATTAAATTTCTCGATTCCCGCATACTGAACCTTCGCTTTTCTCGCATTGAGGTCAAGCAATGCCCAGTCGGACGATAAAGTTCCTCCGAACAAACCTTGCTTGAAAATAATATCTTCGGACTTGAGAAAGTCTCCCAACGAAGAGCGGACGCCGATTTCCTGTTTACCAACCGTTAATCGTTCGCCGTCAAAACCCGCTTTTTCGTATGGATAATCGTTAGCGCTAAAAATCATCGCAAACAAAACCTTGTCGCCCTCCGAGGCAAACTGCGCGGGTCCGCCGATTTGACCGCTGTAACCGAGAGACGAACCGAGTTGTCCGACTCCGACCATAATGCGAGATTTGACAGCCGCCAAATCTGCGGCTGAACCAATCGAAGCCAGATGCTTGCTTACCACTTCTTCGGCAGTCATTTTCGATGATTTTTGCGACTTCGCAGCATCCTTATCAGTTTGAGCAAAACTGTTCATACAAAATGTAACGGCGAGAATTGCCAGTAAAAGTAAGTTTTTCATTATTTTGTTTATACTCCTTTTTTGTAAATATATTTTATTTCAGTATTTTTAAGCGAACAATAAATCATTGAGAAATTTCAACTGTTGCAACAAATAATTTCTGTCTTACAATGTTTTGTAAGTTTTCTTCACTTTTAATTATTTGCCGTCCAAAAAATAAGACTATTGCGTCAGTTTAGTTTTGCGCTTTATCGGGAACTTAATTTAACCATTGCAAAACGCAGAGGATTAATTTGATTCAATTTAGTTGTAAAGCGTTGTTGATAAATAGTTAAAAACCAAAATTCGTTATTAGTCCGCCTTTTTTTGCGTCATAAGTTGTTGCTTATCCAGAATTTTATAATCAAAATTTGCCGACCTGCAAAACAAGTTTAGAGCCATACACTTTATTTTCTAAATATCACTGAAAAGAATGTTGTGCTAAACTTTTTGCATCTTTTAGCCGAATGAATTCCACCGACGCAGCAAAATATCAAAATCAGATCGAAGAAGCGATTGCGCGGCTTCTTGCTCGCGCAAAAGATTCGCGTCATCTGGAAATTGCGGATTTGCGCGGGCGCGTCGAAAAGTCAATCGAAAAATATGTTTTGCGCGACGAAAATGCTTCCGTTAAAGAAGTAAAGGAATTCGTTGACGCGCTTAATGCCGACAATTTGTGTTTGATAATCGCCTGCGAACGAGGAAATGAAAAGGCTTGGGAAGACTTGGTTAAAAATTACGATGCGACGGTAAAATCGGCGGCGCGGAAAATTTCAAATAACGCGGAAGACGCGGAAGATTTGGCGAGTTCGATTTGGGCGGAACTTTACGGTTTGAAACACGACAAAGACGGGAAATTGAAAACCAAGTTGTCGTATTATTCGGGACGCGGAAGTCTCGGCGGCTGGCTTCGCGCAATTGTTTCGCAGCTTGCGATTGATGGTTTTCGCAAAACCTCGAAATTCGTGCAAGTCGAAGAAACGCGCGAATTTGAACGTCTGGCAAACGATTCTGCGGAAAGCGCGGACAATAAAAAAATAGTTCATACGGCAGCAAACCCGGAAGAAGATTTCAGCCGAAAACAAACGCAGCGCGACGTTTCAGACGCGCTTAAAAAAACGATTTCCGCGCTCGAAGCCGAAGATCGTTTAATTTTGAAACTTTATTATTTCGACGATTTGAAATTAAAAGACATTGGAAATACGCTCGGATTTCACGAAGCGACGGCGAGCCGCAAAGTTGCGCGCCTGCAAACGGAAATCAGAAAATCAATCGAGAAAATTTTAACCGACGAACACGGCTGGACGAAAGATGAAGTCAAACGATATTTGACCGACGCGGCATCAAAACTCGACATCGGACTCGAAAAAATGTTCGCGCTTTTGCTGTGCGCGTGGCTCGTGCAAGAGTTTTGGACGTGAGACGTTCAAACATCGGACATTTATCATTCGTCATTGAACATTTATCAGAGTTCGATAATGAATGATAAATAATAAACCAGAAATGACAGAAGTATTCGACAAAGAAATTGACGCTCTTTTGCGGCAGACGGCGCAAGGCGAAGCCGCGTTTGCTGTAAACAATCCAAAATCCAAAATCCAAAATCCAAAATCGCTTCACCTTGACGCCGACGAAATTTCGCTTTTTGCCGAAAACGCTCTGTCCGCGAAAAGGCGGCAAACGGCAATCGCGCATTTTGCCGACTGTGACCGATGTCGAGAGATTTTGTCGAATGTGATCGCGGAAAACGCGGCAGTCGAAACAGTTTCGACTGCCGCGCCGATTGAACTTTTTCCGGCGACAATTCCCTGGTATCGAAGACTTTTCGCGTTTCCGAATTTGGCTTATACGCTCGGCGCGTTCGTGGTTGTATTTGCCGGAATAATTGCGTTTACAGTTGTGCAGAGCGTCAGAACGACTCAAAACGCCGAAGTTTCGCAAATTTCCGAACGACAATTAAACGGCAAAGGAATGTCGTCGGACGGCGAAGCGGGTATCATCGAAACGCCGAATTCCAATGCAATGATGATGTCGAATTCGATGTCGAATGCCGCGATGTCAAATGCCGCCGCGCCTTTGCCGTCAAATGCGGCGCGGTCAAATACTTCAATGTCCAACGTTTCGACAAACTCCGCCGCGCGAAGTTCCGCCGCGAACTCATCGGCAAATTCTGCGCCCGCTGCAACCAAACCGGTTGTTTCCGCCAACGAATTTACGACCGACGGAGCGCAGACTGACAGCACAATAACTTCCAGACAGGTTTCCGAGTTGCCGATCAACGGCAGAGCCGTGAATAACTTTTCTTTGCAAAAACAGGAAAGCAAAAAAGACGCTGACAAATCCGATAACAACGAAACCGTAACAGTTACCGCACCGGCGCCGAAGTCAGACCAAACGGTTGCGGGCGCGGAAAATAATTCTTCGACGGCTGACTCAACGACGGCAAATTCTAATAATTCTGTTGTTGCTAAACTTTCCGCAGGAAGAAGAAACAACCGAAAATTAACTGAAGAAACCACTCAAACCAAACAAATCAGTGGAAAAACTTTCGAGCGAAAAAACAGCATTTGGACGGATTCGGCTTACAAAAACCAGACGACAATCAACATTTCTCGCGGAACAGATGAATTCAAAAAACTTGATTCCGATTTGCGTTCGCTTGCCGAAAATCTCGGCGGAATAATCATTGTCGTATGGAAAGATAAGGCTTATCGGATTCAATAATTTTCAAACTCGCTAATTTTTCGGCAAAATTCGACTGCTCGCGCATCACAAATCTCTGTTCATTTAATCGCAAACCAAGTTAAAATAAACATATGAAAGTTTTGGCTTTACTTTTGTATCTTTCGTGCTTTTTAGCGGTAAATTCTCAAGCTCAATCAGTTTGGCAGAAAAATCTCGACGGGAAAATTGCGTTTTATCAAACGACGGATTTCGGCATCGTTCTGGCGGGAACGGACGATTCTTTGTATGCGTTTGACGGACAGACGGGCGAAACTTTGTGGCGGAAACGGACGCGCGGATTGGACGAAACTTCAATCGTGCCTGTTCCGGCGACGGATTTGATTTTGGTTTCGACCGGCGAAGGCGAAAAATCGCGCGTCGAAGCGGTTGATTTGTTGAGCGGCGAAACCATCTGGCGTTCGGATAAAGTCAAAGGCGGCGTTTTGCAGCTTGCGGTCGAACCCGCGCAGGATTTACTCGCCGCCGTTTTGGTCAAAAAAGCGAAGGGAAAAACGGGCGAAGAATTTAAACGCTCGCCAATCGTTCACGTTTTTCGCCTGTCGAGCGGCGAAGAACTCTGGAAAAAAGAATTGGATTCGGACGTTCAAATGATGCCGTCGCGTTTCGATTCGAACGGCGAGGTCGCTTACACGCTCGACAATTACCGCGCGCCTCTGATTTTGGACGGCAGACTTTATTTGTTTTACGAAGGCGCGACTTCTTACGACGCGCAAACCGGACGCGAAGGCGAGCGCGACAAATTCAGCGTCAACGAAGACGGACTCGCGCTAACCGAAGCCGATCCGGTTTTCGATGACAAATTTCTTTACACTTCGGGACACGGAAAAATCCGCGCGGTCAACCGGCAGACTTCCAAAGTCGAATGGGAAGCCAAAGATTTGGGCGTTACGCCGGAAATGGCAGTCGTCGGCGACGTTTTGTATGTCAGAACCGGCGGACAATTTACGCGCGTTAAAGACGGCGAAATCAAGGAAAAAGGCGCGTTCGGCGTGTCGGCGATTGACACGCGAAACGGCAAAACTCTCTGGCGTTTCAAAGGCGCGGACAAAGGTCTGACGAATTTCGCGTTCGCCGACAATGAGACAATTTTGATTGCCGACCGAGACGATTTAATCACTATTGACGCCAGAAACGGCAAGCGAATTGACAAATTTGAACACAAAATAGAACGAGCGCAGTTCGTTTTAATCAACGAAGGCGGCGCGGCGGTTGTCGGCGGACAAAGCGAAATCGCAGCCTTTCAAGTTCAAAGTTCAAATTTCAAAGTTCAAAGCCGGTTAAAGATTAAGGATTCAAATTTCAAAATTCTAAATTCGTCTTTTGAAATCCAAAATCCAAAATCTAAAATCCAAAACCAGGAAATCTGGCGCGTCAGACACAAACCGCCGTCGCGCGGCGTTTTACGAACGGCTGCGGGAATCGCTCTGCGGGCGACCGCGCTTTATTTTCGTTACGGCGGATTGGCAACTTCAGCTCTGAATCTGGTGCGCGGCGCGAGTGTCGCTCGTTCGATTCTCGGTTTGCGCTGGTCGGGTTTGCGGGATAATTTTTCGTCGTTCGATTTGACGACGCTCGCTTCAAATTCGGCAAAAAATTACGTGACAAATCAAATCTCGCTTTACGGAATCGCCGCGAGAACGCCGAATTTGCTGAATCGCGCGGGCAATTTGCAGATTATAAATTCCGGCAATCTGCGCGGCAGAATCATCGGCGGCGCGATCAATCAAGCCGCGCCTTCACGCGGCGACATTCAGGAAAGTCTGCTCGACAAACTTGATCCGACGCGACAGTTAGACAGACTTTCCGGCTATTTTCTGCGCCGCAAAAGTCTCGCCGATCTGCGCGGAAATTATATGTATTTTTACACCGATTTGCCGAAACCTTTTGACCGCAAAGGCTTAATCGGCGTCAACATCCACACCGGAGAAGATGCGCGTTTCGTTTTAATAGGCGAACCCGACGCGCGTTTTACGATTGACGAAACCGTTGGTTTGCTTTATTCGGCGGACGGAAATACATTACGGGCTTTCGATGTTTTGAATAGGTAGTTTCGACACTAAAAACACAGAGTTTTCAAAACTAATTAACCACAGATACACACAGATAAACGCGGATTTTTGGTTTTTATCTGTGTCCATCTGTGTTAATCTGTGGTTAATTCTTGCTTTATTCCTTTTAAAATTATGAGAACAAAAATCTTTATTTTTCTGTCTGTGTGTCTTTGCGTTTTTGTGTCAAATTCTTTCGCCCAAATAACAAAAGTAAAACCGAACCCGGAAATTCAAAAAATAGTAAAAGAAATTTCGGCGAAGAATATCGAAACGACGATTCGCAAATTGGCTTCGTTCGGCACGCGCAACACTTTGAGCGAGCAGGACAATCCAATACGCGGAATCGGCGCGGCGCGTGATTATCTGTTTGGCGAATTTCAGAAAATTTCAGCCGATTGCGAAAATTGTCTGCAAGTCGAAAAGCAGACTTTTACGCAAGCGCCGACGGCAAACAGGCGTGTTAAATCGCCGACCGTTTTGACAAATGTTTACGCGATTTTGAAAGGCGTGACCGATCCGACGAGAGTTTATGTCGTTTCGGGTCATTACGATTCGATGTGCAATCTGGACGCATCGGACGCGACGTGCGACGCGCCGGGCGCGAACGACGACGCTTCCGGCACGGCGGCTTCGCTGGAAATGGCGCGGGTGATGTCGAAATATAAATTCGACGCGACAATTATTTTTATGACCGTTCCGGGCGAAGAACAAGGTTTGCTCGGCGCGACGTATTTCGCCGAACAAGCCAAAAAAACCGGAATGAATATCGAAGCGATGTTCACCAACGACATTATCGGCGGCGTAACGAGCTATAAAAACGCGCCCGACCGTCAATCGGTGCGCGTCTTTGCCGAAGGCGTTCCGTCGGACGAAACCGAAGCGCAGGCAAACTCGCGGCGCAGCGTCGGCGGCGAAAACGATTCGGCTTCGCGCCAGCTCGGACGTTTTATCAAAGACGCGGCAGACATTTATTCGCCGAAATTTGCCGTCCAGTTGATTTATCGCCGCGACCGATATTTGCGCGGCGGCGACCATATTCCGTTTCTCGAAAACGGTTTTGCGGCTGTGCGTTTTACCGAACCGCACGAAGATTACACGCACCAGCATCAATCGGTGAAAATCGTGGACGGCAAACAATACGGCGATCTGCCCGAATTTGTTGATTTTGATTATGTGGCGAACGTCACGCGCGTCAACGCCGCGAGTCTGGCGATGCTCGCGCTCGCGCCTGCCAAACCGAAAAACGTCGGAATTTTAACGAAAGAATTAACCAACAACACAGACTTAAAATGGGATGCGAACGCCGACGCGGATTTAGCCGGTTACGAAGTCGTCTGGCGCGACACGACTTCGCCGTTTTGGACGAATTCTGTTTTTGTCGGCAATGTGACGACATATACAGCAAAGGAAATGTCTAAAGACAACTACTTTTTCGGCGTTCGCGCCGTTGATAAAAGCGGCAATAAAAGTCCGGTCGTTTATCCGCATCCGATGAGGTAAAAACTTTGCTTTTAACGCGATGTTTTTTGTTTTCAATAATTTTTCGAGATTTTATTTCAATTTAATCGGTGATATTTGATTCAAAATATCACCGATTTTTTATTTTTCAATTATCAATCTTTACCCAAACTTTGGTTTTTCCAAGTTCCAAATTTGAAACTTTGAGGAAAAAATATTTTAATAATTGAACTGTTAATTTTTCCTGTATTCATATGTATTGTCCGATACGGAATAAATTTTGTTTTTTTGATATAAAACAAGTTATAAGGAATTCGGAGGATTTATTTTAATGGGAATAAAAGGTAAAAAAATTGTTTTGGCGGCAAGCACTTCCGAGTCGTCCGAATATATGAAAAGCACCTGGCGGCAAATGCTTCTGGGAACTTTACCGGCGCGTTACTCGCGGTTTCCGTATTATTTAATTGATATTTCCTGGAAAAACGACAAGCGCGAAGACGGTCAAGCCGTTGCCGTGCCGAACGGTTTGCGCGTCGTCGAATCGCTTTTACTTGAAAAATTCGCGCCCGAAGATATTGCGGTTTGTCATACCGACGAACTCGAATTATTCGTCGGCGAAGAGACGAAAGCCGTCGGCATTCACGCGCACAATCCGCTCGGAATTACTTTTGCCACCGACGTTTACGCGCATTTTTACGGCTCGGAAGTCGAACCGATCAATGCCGCCGAATTTAAACGGCTAGTCACTCATCCGGTTTTGGCGAAACACAAGGATCACTTAAAAGTTATCGTCGGCGGTCCGGGTTCGTGGCAAATTGAAAAGAAAAATTTGCAGGATGAATGGAACATTGACTGCATCGTCGAAGGCGAAGCCGAAGATTTTGTGCTGGATTTGTTTGAACGCGCCGTGCGCGGCGAAAGTTTGCCGAAACACGTTGACGGCAAATCGCCGAATATGGAACGGATTCCGACGACTAAAAATCGTTCGACCTTCGGCGTCGTCGAAGTTACGCGCGGCTGCGGGCGCGGCTGTCAATTCTGCTCAATCGCGCTTCGCAAAGGCAGAAGTCTGCCGCTCGAACATATTTTGGAAAACGTTCGCGTCCAGGTTGAAAACGGCGCGGACACGATTATGCTGACGACCGAAGACATATTTTTATATGAACAAGGTCCGAAATTCGACACAAACATTCCCGCGCTGAAGAAATTGTTTGAATCGGTCGCCGCCGTTCCGGGCGTCAAGCACGTCGTTCAATCGCACGGCACAATCGCGCCGATTGTCCGCAACCCAGAAGTCATCGAAGTTCTGTCGCCCGTCGCGGTTAATAAATCAACGCATCAACATCACGCTTCGACGCATCCCGAAGGAAAATACGCGAGTTTATTTATCGGCTTGGAAACCGGCTCGCCGCGCCTTTTCAATCAATATATGAAAGGCAAGGCATATCCGTATAAAGCCGAACAATGGCACGATGTCGTGTTAAAAGGAATGGAAATTATGAACAGACATAATTGGTTTCCGTTCTGCACCTGGATTGTCGGCTTGCCGGGCGAAACCGAAGAAGATTCAAAACTCTCGCTCGATTTGCTGCACGCGCTTCACGACGCGAAATGGGTGATTATTCCGACTTTATTTGTCTCACTGGACGAAACCAAAATGGGACAAACCGAAAGCGCGCAGCTTTACAAACTGACCGAGCTGCAATGGGAATTTTTCTTTACCTGCTGGCGTTACAATCTGGATTTTTACCGCGATGACGCGAGTTTTCACCGCAAATTTAACCTGGGCGTTCCCGTTTATTATTACACGATGGGTCGCAGGCTTTTCGGCAAAGCTATGAAATATCCGATGATGCGACTCGCGCATTTTCCCGAAAGCATTTTGAAACGTCGGCTGTATCTTGATTTGCGCCAAAAAAGCCCGCTTGTCGCGCCCGAAACTGTCGAAATTCCGGCGATGAAAGCGCGTCCGGCGATTCCGGTTTTGGCTGATTAAACTAAAATTTCTAAAAACGTTTATCAAAACAAAAATTTCTAAAAAGCGCCCGCGAGTGATATAATTTTTTCACTTCGATGAAAGCTATTCCTGACAAATCTTTCGGGCGCTACAAACTGCAATCGGCAATCGGCGCGGGCGGAATGGGCGAGGTTTTCCTTGCCGAAGACCCGGAACTCGAACGTCTTGTAGCGCTGAAAATTTTGCCCGCCGAATTTGCCGAAAACGATGACCGCGTGCGCCGTTTTATGCTCGAAGCAAAAGCCGTCTCAGCGCTGAATCATCCGAACATTCTGACGATTTACGAAATCGGAACAACCGAAAATTCGCGCTACATCGCTTCGGAATATATAAAAGGCGAAACTCTGCGCGACAAATTGAAAGCGAAAAGTCTGTCCGTTTCCGACGCTCTCGACATTGCCGCGCAAGTCGCTTCCGCGCTCGAAGCCGCGCACGCTTCCGGCATCATTCACCGCGACATCAAGCCGGAAAATATTATGCTGCGTGCCGACCGTTTGGTCAAAGTTCTTGATTTCGGTCTGGCGAAGCTAGCGCAGGAAAAATCCGAAGACGTTGACGCGGAAGCCGACACGCGCGTGCAAACGAATACGCGAGCGGGAATGATTTTGGGAACTGCCGGTTATATGTCGCCCGAACAGGCGCGCGGAAAAGAAATTGACGCGCGGACGGACGTTTGGAGTCTGGGCGTCGTGCTTTACGAAATGCTGGCGGGACGACATCCTTTTACGGGCGAAACAATCAGCGATTTGCTCGCCGCGATTTTGCTGAAAGAGCCGGGAAAACTGCGTCGGTTTAATCCTGAAATTTCCGATGAACTCGAAGAAATCGTTCTTAAAGCTCTAAAAAAAGACCGCGCGGAACGCATTCAGTCAGCCAGAAATTTGCTGGACGATTTAAGGCATCTGCAAAAAAAGCTGGAATTTATCGCCGAACTCAACCGCAGCACTTCGTCGGGCGAACTCGCGCTTTCCGACCAGAAATTCGCGCCAACCAACGCGCCGCTTTCAATTGCCGTTTTGCCGTTTACAAATATGAGCGCGGACGCGGAAAACGAATTTTTCTGCGACGGTCTGGCGGAAGAACTTTTGAATTCGCTGTCGAAAATCGAAAATCTGAAAGTCGCCGCCAGAACTTCGGCGTTTTCTTTTAAGGGGCGAAATGTCAGCGTTGACGAAATCGGTCGCGCTCTGAAAGTCGTCAACGTGCTTGAAGGCAGCGTGCGAAAAGCCGGAAATCGCTTGCGAATAAACGTGCAGCTCGTCAATGCCGCAAACGGTTATCATCTTTGGACGGAACGTTATGACCGCGAGATGAAAGATGTTTTCGACGTTCAGGACGAAATCGCGCTTCGTATCGTTGATTCGCTGAAAGTAAAACTTTTAGGCGAGAAAAAATCCGCCGTTTTGAAACATCACACCGATAATACCGAGGCTTACGAACTGTATCTCAAAGGACGTTATTACCACAATAAATATACCGAAGACGGGCGGCGAACGGCGATTGAATTTTACGAAAAAGCTATTACGCTCGAACCCGAATACGCGCCGCCGTATGCCGGAATAGCGATGAGTTTGGGAATCAGCGTCTATTTCGGTTTTCGCTCGCCGCAGGAAACAATTTCGCGCTGGCGTGCGAACGCCAATCGCGCTTTGGAATTAGACCCGGATTTGGTCGAAGCTCACATTTCGCACGCCAATTCCAGATTTTTTATCGAATGGCATTGGGCGCAAGCCGAAGCCGGATTCAAACGCGCCATCGAACTCAATCCGAACAGCGCCGACGCGCATTGCTGGTATGGGGTGTTTTTGGTTACCCAAAACGATTTTCGGCAAGCGCTAATCGAAAGTCGGCGAGCAATCGAACTTGACCCGCTCTCCCTGCTTACAAATATCTTTGCCGGATGGATTTATTTATTCAGCAATCGCCCGATGGACGCTTCGGCTCAAGTTAGGAAAATGATTGAAATTGAACCGCGTTACTATGCGACTTACTGGCTGCAAGGCTCTATCTATCTGGCGGCTGGAATGTTTGAAGAAGCCGTCGAAGCCTGCAAAAAAGCGGTTTTGCTCGGCAAAACTCAGCTAAATTTGTCTTATCTCGGCTGCGCTTACGCGCTTTCGGGCAGAACGGACGAAGCCTTGCGCGCGCTCGACGAATTGCTCGAAATGCGAGAACGTCAATATGCCGCCGCGATGCACGTCGCGCGCATCTACAGCGGACTCGGCAATATTGATAAAGCCTTTGAATGGCTCGATAAATCGGTCGAGGAACGCAACGGCGAGTTGGTTTTTCTCGACGTTTTAACCAAAATCGGAACAGGAAATTTGATGGGCAGAAATTTGCGTGACGACCCTCGTTTTGAAAACCTGCTGCGCCGCGTCGGACTTCCAGAATGATAGTTGCCGGCAGATTTAACATTCCAAAAACCACAAGGAGAAAATTATGCTCGGCGGAAAAACTTCAGAAGAATGGATTGAGGAATACTCGCATTCTCATCAAAACCCGATAAATAAGCTGACGCACAAAATCGGAATTCCGATGATTGCTCTATCGCTGCCGCTTATTATTGTGGCGATATTTATTAGAGGTTTCTGGATTTTACCGACTGCAATGTTTGTTGCCGGTTGGATTCTGCAATTCGTCGGACATTTTTTCGAGGGAAAACCGCCGGAATTTTTCAAGGATTGGAGATTTTTACTCGTCGGTTTGCGTTGGTGGCTAAAGAAAATACGCGGATAATTTCAGAGAAAGAGAAAAGACTGAAAGTTCTAGAACTTTCAGTCTTTTCTCTTTCTAACGACTCTTTTTATAAATCGTCAATTTCGTCTTCAATTTCGAGCGATTCGTCGAGGTCGAAAACTTCTTCCTCTTCCGAGTCAAAATCTTCGATTGGTTCTAATTCGTCTAAATCGTCGGCTTCAACGCCCGGAACATCCATAGGAACAGGTAAATCCAGACCGCCGCTGATCAGCGGAAAATCGTCATATTCCTCTTCCTTCTTCTGATTTACCGTCGGGTCATAATCAACTTTAACGTTGCGATAATACTTCATTCCGGTTCCCGCCGGAATCAGTCGTCCCATAATGACATTTTCCTTCAAACCGCGCAGATAATCCACGCGACCGCTAATTGCTGCCTCGGTCAAAACACGGGTTGTTTCCTGGAAACTCGCCGCTGAGATAAACGAATCGGTCGAGAGCGACGCTTTCGTGATGCCGAGCAACAAAGGTTCAGCGCTCGAAGGCTGTCCGCCTTCGTCCATCACGCGGCGGTTTTCGTCTTCGTAGCGGAAACGGTCAACCTGTTCTTCCAACAAGAAATCCGTATCGCCGACATCCTTGATTTTTACCCAGCGCAGCATCTGCCGAACGATACATTCAATATGTTTGTCATTGATGTTCACACCCTGCAAACGATAAACTTCCTGAATTTCGTTGACAATATATTCCTGCAACGCTTCAGTTCCGAGAACACGTAAAATATCGTGCGGATTGAGCGGTCCGTCCATTAGAGGTTCGCCTGCCTTCACGTGATCGTCTTCCTGAACGGCAATATGCGTTCCGCGCGGAATATCATATTCACGCTCCGCACCGTCGTCGCCCGTGATAATAAGTTTGCGCTTACCTTTAGCAATCGCGCCGAATTTAACCGTTCCGTCAATTTCCGACATTACGGCTGTTTCGCCCGGACGACGCGCTTCAAAAAGCTCGACGACACGCGGCAAACCGCCAACGATGTCTTTCGTCTTTGTCGTTTCACGCGGAATCTTGGCGATAATGTCACCGGCTTCGACGGCTTGACCGTCTTCGACGTGCAAATTAGCGCGAATCGGCATCTGGTAAGTTTTCAAAACTTTATTGCCATTGCGGATTTCCAGACGCGGCTGCTGTTTTTCATCCGAGTCTTTAACCACAAGACGTTTTTGTCCCGAAACTTTATCAACATCCTCTTCGAGCGTTTTGCCTTCCTTCAAATCCTGAAACTTAACAGTCCCCGAAACTTCCGTCAAAATAGCGAACGTGAACGGATCCCAAGTCGCCAGCATATCGTCTTCCTTAACTTTTTGACCGTTTTTAACGTGAACGTGCGCTCCGTAAACGATTTGATAACGCGCGACTTCGCGCCCGCGCTCGTCCATCAAAGCCAGATCGGACTTTCCGCGTTTCATTGAAATCTGTTCGCCGGCGCGATTAGTGATAACTTTGAAATCATCGAGGAAATTAACCGTTCCGTTCATCGAAGCGATGTGCTTGGTTTCCTGTTCGAGCCGCGCCGTTCCGCCGACGTGGAAAGTTCTCATCGTCAACTGCGTTCCCGGTTCGCCGATACTTTGCGCGGCGATAACGCCGACCGCTTCGCCGATTTCCACAGTGTTTCCGGTCGCCAAATTTCGACCGTAACATTTGACGCAGATGCCGCGACGCGATTCGCACGTCAAAGGCGAACGCAGGCGAACTCTCTGCAAACCCGAAAGCTGAACTTGCGCGGCTAAATCTTCGTCAATTTCACGATTAGCCTCGACAATCGTCGTACCGTCAACCGGATCAATAATGTCGTCTAAAGACGTGCAGCCGACGATTCTATCACGTAAAGATTCGACTTCTTCGCCGTTGCGAATAATCGCTTCAGCCCAAATGCCACGCAGCGTGCCGCAGTCAATTTCGGAAACAATCACATCCTGCGCTACATCAACCAAACGACGGGTCAAATAGCCGGAATCAGCCGTTTTAAGTGCCGTATCAGCCAGACCTTTGCGCGCGCCGTGCGTCGAAATAAAGTATTGCAGCACGTTTAAGCCTTCACGGAAATTAGCGATGATCGGCGTTTCGATGATTTCACCTGACGGTTTCGCCATCAAACCGCGCATTCCGGCAAGTTGCCGAATCTGCGCTTCCGAACCACGCGCTCCAGAATCAGCCATTACGAGAATCGGATTCAGTTCCTTACGGTCTTTCTCGCGCTTATTCATCGCTAAAAACATTTCTTTCGCCACTCGGTCGGTTACATCAGACCAAATTGCCGTAACTTTATTAACGCGCTCCATATTCGTCATCGTCGCGTCTTCATATTGCTTTTGCAGTTTATCAACTTCTTTACGCGCTTCTTCGATGATTTTCTTTTTGCTCGGCGGCGTAACCATATCGTCTATGCCGATTGAAACACCTGATTTTGTCGCGTAAAGGAATCCCATCGCCTTCAAATCATCGAGCATTACAACCGTCTGGTCGTGTCCGAGCCGCAGGTGACAGAAGCTGACAAGCGATTGCAAACCTTTCTTTTTCAAAGTTCCGTTGACATATGGCAAGCCGTCGCGCGTCAGACGTTCATTCAAAATCACGCGCCCGACTGTCGTGTCAATCAACGTATCAACTTTCGGACGAATAATCGCACGCATCACGTCCTGCGTGTTGTGTTCCTTCGTCAAATCAATCAAATCACCTTTCCAGCGCAATTTAATTTTCGTCTGCGTCGCAACCGCTTTCGCGTCGAGCGCAAGCAGAACGTCATCAACCGAGTTAAACGATTTGCCTTCACCGACCAATTCATCGCGGTCGAGCGTCAAATAATAACAGCCGAGAACGATGTCCTGCGACGGAACGGTAATCGGTTGACCCGACGCCGGACTCAAAAGATTGTTTGAAGCAAGCATCAAAACCGTCGCTTCGATTTGAGCTTCAGCCGAAAGCGGAATGTGAACAGCCATCTGGTCGCCGTCAAAGTCGGCGTTAAACGCCGTGCAGACGAGCGGGTGAATTTTGATCGCTTTGCCTTCGACTAAAACCGGCTCGAAAGCCTGAATTCCGAGACGGTGAAGCGTAGGCGCACGATTTAACAAAACCGGATGCTCACGAATGACTTCTTCGAGAATATCCCAGACAATCGGCTCTTGTCTTTCAACCATTTCACGCGCCTGCTTAATCGTCGCGGCGTGCGCGTCTTTTTCTAATTTGTTATAGATAAACGGCTTGAAAAGTTCCAAAGCCATTTTCTTCGGCAAACCGCACTGATGCAGTTTCAATTCAGGTCCGACGACGATCACCGAACGTCCCGAATAATCCACGCGCTTGCCGAGCAGATTCTGACGGAAACGTCCTTGTTTTCCTTTGAGCGTTCCACTCAAAGATTTGAGCGGGCGATTATTCGCGCCGCGCAGCACGCGACCGCGACGACCGTTGTCGAACAGCGCGTCAACTGCTTCCTGCAACATTCGTTTTTCGTTGCGAACAATGACTTCCGGCGCGCGCAGTTCCATCAATTTTTTCAGACGGTTGTTGCGGTTAATCACTCGGCGATATAAATCGTTTAAATCCGAAGTCGCAAAACGTCCGCCGTCGAGCGGCACTAACGGGCGCAGCTCCGGCGGAATGACCGGAATTATATCCAAAATCATCCATTCGGCATTGTTACCCGACTTCAAAAATGAATTGGAAACTTTTAGACGTTTGGAATACTTCAATTTTTTCTGCTGCGAGGTTTCTTCTTTCATCTTCGCTCGAAGTTCGGTAACGAGTTCGGGAATGTTAATTTTCATCAACAATTCTTTGATTGCTTCCGCGCCCATTTTCGCCACAAATTGATGCGGATATTCCTGCATCAATTCACGATACCGCTCGTCGGTCAGCAAATCTTTTTCCTTGAGTTCCGGCACATCGCCCGGATCAACAACGATATACGTTTCAAAGTAAAGAATTTTTTCCAAATCGCGCAGAGTTATATCGAGCAAATGCCCGATGCGCGACGGCAAGCCTTTGAAAAACCAGACGTGCGAGCAAGGCGAAGCGAGTTCGATGTGACCGAGACGTTCGCGCCGCACTTTCGACTGCGTAACTTCGACGCCGCATTTATCGCAGACAACGCCGCGATGTTTCATTCTTTTATATTTTCCGCACAGACATTCCCAATCGGAAACCGGACCGAAAATACGGGCGCAGAAAAGCCCGTCGCGTTCCGGCTTGAAAGTGCGGTAATTAATGGTTTCGGGTTTAGTAACTTCGCCGTGTGACCACGATTTGATTTTTTCGGGCGACGCTAACGAAATGCGAATCGCCTCGAAATTCGGGGTTAATTGTGTTTTATTGTCGTTTTGAAATCTAAACATATTCTCCATTGCGGAATACGGATTGCGGATTGCGAAATGGTTTGAGTTTGTTTTAATTCCGCATTTCGCAATCCGCAATTCGCATTCAATTAGTCTGCCCCAACAACTTCGCCGACACCAGCCAGCACCACGTTTGGATCAATCTCGTCTTCGGTGATAAGTTCGACATCCAGACACAGCGATTGCAGTTCGCGCACCAAAACGTTAAACGATTCGGGAATGCCCGGCTCGAAATTCGATTCGCCTTTGACGATGGTTTCATAAATTTTCGAGCGTCCGGCAACGTCGTCGGATTTACAGGTAAGTAATTCCTGCAAAATATGCGCCGCGCCGTAGGCTTCGAGCGCCCAAACTTCCATTTCGCCGAAACGCTGTCCGCCGAATTGCGCTTTACCGCCGAGAGGCTGCTGCGTAATCAACGAGTATGGTCCGATAGAACGCGCGTGAATCTTGTCGTCAACAAGGTGCGACAATTTGAGCATATAAATGTAACCGACGGTTACTTTCTGCTCGAACTGCTCGCCCGTCATTCCGTCATAAAGCCTGGTTTTGCCCGACAGACCAACCGACGGCGGAATGCCGAGTTCATCGTATTTGTCGTTGGCAAGCTGAATATATTCCTTGATTTCCCGTTCGCTCGCGCCGTCAAAAACCGGCGTGGCGAAATGCAGACCGAGAACTTTTCCAGCCCAGCCGAGATGCGTTTCGAGAATCTGACCGACGTTCATACGCGATGGCACGCCAAGCGGATTAAGCACGATGTCAACCGGCGTTCCGTCCGGCAAATACGGCATATCTTCTTCCGGCAAAATTCGGGCGATAACTCCTTTATTGCCGTGTCGTCCAGCCATTTTGTCACCGACCGAAAGTTTGCGCTTCATTGCGACGAAAACTTTTACCATTTTGATAACGCCCGGCGGCAATTCGTCGCCTTGTTTCAACTTGGTAATTTTTTCTTCGTAAATGTCGCTCAAAATATCAATCTGACGCGCCGTGCGCTGTTCGTATTCTTTCATTTCCCCGGCAATATCAATTGTTCCGGCGGCGACATCCGCTTTGCGAAGAATTTTCGTGTCAACGCCTTTCAGCATTTCGCGCGTCAAGGTTTCGCCTTTTTTGACGAAAACATCTTTGCCGTCCGATAAATCTTTCGCCAGCTTTCGATTTTCAAAAAGTTCAAAAATTCGCTCGTCGCGCTGCTCGCTCAAAATACGAATTTCGTCTTCGAGGTCGCGCCGCAAATCGTTTTCTTCGAGCGCTTCGATGTCGAGTGAACGCTCGTCTTTTTCCTGACCTTTGCGCGTAAAAACCTGAACATCAACAACCGTTCCGTCAATTCCCGGCGGGCAAGTCAAAGATGCGTCTTTCACGTCACCCGCTTTTTCGCCGAAAATCGCGCGAAGTAGTTTTTCTTCCGCCGTTAATTGTGTTTCGCCTTTCGGCGTAACTTTTCCGACGAGAATCGAGCCGGGTTTGACCTGCGCTCCGATGCGGATAATTCCCGATTCGTCCAAATCGCGCAGCATATTTTCGCCGATATTCGGAATATCGCGCGTAACTTCTTCGGGTCCGAGTTTGGTGTCTCGGGCTTCGATTTCCAATTCTTCGATATGAATCGAAGTGTAATAATCTTCCTTGACCAACCTTTCGGAAACAAGAATCGCATCCTCAAAGTTGTAGCCGCGCCAAGACATAAACGCTACAAGAACGTTTCTGCCAAGAGCTAACTCACCTCGGTCGGTGCAAGGTCCGTCGGCGATGACTTGACCTTTTCTCACTCGTTCGCCGACCTGGACAATCGCGCGTTGATTGATGCAAGTGTTTTGATTCGAGCGTTTGAATTTAACAAGCGAATAAATGTCCGCCGTAACTTCACGCGAAATCGTGCCGCCGACCTGGTTGTCGGCTTTAACAATAATACGTTCCGAGTCAACAAAATCAACTATTCCATCGCGTTTAGCGATAACGACCGCGCCTGAATCGCGCGCCGCGATTGCTTCCATTCCCGTTCCGACGAATGGAGATTCGGCACGAAGCAGCGGAACAGATTGACGCTGCATATTTGAACCCATCAGAGCGCGGTTCGCATCGTCATTTTCGAGAAACGGAACAAGTGACGCGGCAACCGAAACAAGCTGTTTCGGCGAAACGTCCATATATTCGATTTCATCGCGGTCAGCCGTAATAAATTCGCCTTTTCTTCTGGCTGCGTTGCGCTCGTTGACCAAATTACCTTTTTCGTCCAGCTCAATGTTTGCCTGACCAATCGTGTATCTATCTTCTTCCCAGGCAGTCTGGTAAAACGGAAACGGCTCGAATTCAGCTTGACGTTCGTCTTTTTTCAGCTTTTTGTTTGCCGCTTCGATTTGCTCAATCGGGACGTGTTGGCGCGGTTTCAAGTCAGTGTCGCCGCCATTGATGATATTTGCATATTCGACTACGCGACCGTCTTCGACCTTGCGATACGGCGATTCGATAAAACCGAATTCGTTAATGCGTGCAAAACACGACAAACTTGAAATTAAACCGATGTTGGGACCTTCCGGCGTTTCAATCGGACAAATTCGACCGTAATGCGTCGGATGAACGTCGCGGACTTCAAATCCGGCGCGTTCGCGCGACAAACCGCCCGGTCCTAATGCTGACAGACGACGTTTGTGCGTGATTTCCGACAGCGGATTCGTTTGATCCATAAACTGCGACAACTGCGACGAGCCGAAAAATTCTCTGACCGCCGCCGTCACCGGTTTGGCATTGACCAAATCGCGCGGCATCGTTGTGAACATATCCTGCTGAATGGACATTTTTTCTTTAATCGCGCGTTCCATTCTTTCGAGACCGATGCGGAATTGATTTTCGAGCAATTCGCCGACGGCGCGGACACGACGATTTCCCAAATGGTCAATGTCGTCCTGCACAAAATTGTCGCTGTCTCTTTTCATCCGCAAAAGATAATTTACGACTTCGTAAAAATCGCTGGCTTTCAGAAGCGAATTATTAATGTCTTCGCGTTCCGGTCTGCCCATTTTGATATTAAATTTCAAGCGACCGACGCGCGATAAATCAAAACGACGCGCATCGAAAAACATTCCTTCGAGCAGACGATAAGCCGTCGGCACGGTCGGCGGATCGCCCGGTCGCATCTTTCGATAAATTTCAAGCAGCGCGTCAACTGGTTTGGAAATTGTGTCTTTCTTTAAGGTCGCCGCGATAATTCCGCCGATAACGTCCTTTTCAGGAAAGAACACCGAAAAGGTTTCGACACCTTCTTCAATCAATTGTAAAAGTTTGGCGGACGTAATTTCCGTGTTTGATTCGATTACGACTTCGCCGGTTTCCGTATTGACAACATCATCTAAAGCAAACGCGCTTTCAAATTCCTGCGGAGAAACTTCAACTCGTTCGATGCCGAGTTTTTTAAGTTCCTTTAATGCCGAAGCGGTGATTTTTTTCCCGTGACCGATAATTGTTTCTTTTTTATCGGTAATATCTTCTTCCGCGCGCATTCCCTTAAGGCTGGTTTCACCTTCTTTAATTTTTACGAAGAGTTTGCCTTTTTCGATGCCCACTTCGTCCGTCGTATAAAGATGACGCAGAATATCGGCGTTGGTAAATTCGGCGTTTTTGATCACTTCTTCTAAAATATTGTCGGAAACCGTCTTCATATCAATCTGCGGATTGAGCCACAAACCGAGCGCCCGCAAAAAGATAGTCGCCAAAATTTTGCGTTTTCCCAAACGAGCGTGAAGAATATTTTTCGCGTCGTATTCAAACTCAACCCAAGAGCCGCGATACGGAATGATTTTAGCCAAATAAGCATCGTGGTCGCCTTTGAAAAATACGCCCGGACTTCTGTGCAATTGTGAAACGATGACGCGCTCCGTGCCATTGATAACGAATGTTCCGTTGTCAGTCATCAAGGGAATTTCACCGAAGAAAACGTCTTCTTCTTTAATGTCGCGGATGGTCGAAACGCCTGTTTCCGCATCTTTATCATAGACGGTCAGACGAATTTTGACTTTGAGCGGCACACTGTAAGAAGTTCCGCGCTCCTGACATTCCTGCTGGTCGTGTTTGTGCTTCAAACCGACCGGTTCGCCGCAATTTGAGCAGAGTTTCGGACGCACAATGTTGAAAGTTCCGCAGTTGTTACACAAAACTTCAGCCGAACCGAACGGGTCAACTTTGATTTTCGCGCCGCATTCTTTACAGTTGGCGCGAAGATGTTCGAGTCCTTCCAAATTTCCGCATTTGCACTGCCAGTTGCCGATTTGATATTCGACAAATTCGAGCGTCGCGGTTTCACGGAAATCGGACACGGGAAAGATGGACGCGAAAACCGTCTGCAACCCGACATTATCGCGCTCTTCGGGAATAAGATCCATCTGCAAAAAACGATTGTATGATTCACGCTGCACTTCGATAAGATTCGGAATGCGAGCAGATGTGTAAATTTTTGAAAAATCTACGCGCTTCGGCGCCTGGCTCGTTCGGCGACCAAGCCCGTTGGTATTGGTTTGTAGCGGATTGGCAATCATAATTTTTTGATAATTTCGGAATAGAGAAAATTTTTTTGTTGATTTTTATGTCGTTTATTGCTAACATTCCTCAGCGAAACATATCAATCAACTTTTGTATAAAGACGGCAAATGCGGTCGCGGGTAAAATCTACCCTGACCGCTTAATTGTTAGCAGTTTTGCTATTAATATAAATTTTTCGAGAGTGCCAAAAAAGACACCGACGCTCCAAGCTATTATTTCGATTACGAGAAACTCATCTTTTGATGCGGTAAACTTGGAAAAAGTTTACCAACCAAAAAGCAAGCGAGAAATCTGAAAAAGACTTTACCGCTTGCTTTTTAGTGTAACAAGTAAGTTATTTAATTTCAACCGTTGCGCCTGCATCGGTCAATTTAGTTTTGATTTCATCGGCTTCCGCTTGAGAAACGCCTTCTTTGATTGCCTTCGGCGCACTGTCAACCAATTCTTTGGCTTCTTTCAAACCGAGACCAGCGACAACTTCGCGGACAACTTTGATGACATTGATTTTCTGACCGCCGGCGGCTGTCAAAATAACGTCAAAAGTGTCTTTTTCTTCAGCCGCAGGAGCAGCGTCACCGCCGCCCGCGCCCGCTGCCATCGCCATCGGCGCGGCTGCCGCCGCAGCGGAAACACCGAAAACTTCTTCCAATTCTTTAACCAATTCGGACGCTTCGAGAAGCGTTATACCTTTCAAATACTCGACTACTTCATCTTTTGTAACTGCCATGATAATTTATTTTCCTCCGTTTAGGGTTCTGTGTTTATTGTTTATTAAATGTCAGCCGGAGAACCCAATGGGACGAATTTTCAGTCTTTTTTGCATCGAGACTAACAATGCGTCCGAGCAACAAAAGCGACCTGACAAACCGCTTTGCTCGTTTTTACCTTGAGTCGGCTTTTTCGATAACAATGTGCAAATCAAAAATAAATTTCAATTCACACATTGCTTCCCAAATTCTTTTACGATTCTTTCTGCTCGCCGATTTGTTTGACGACGATTGCCAAATTGCGCGGCACGGCATTGATAACCGTCACGATGCGCTGTGCCTGTGCGTTGATGACAAACATCAATTTTGAAATCAACTCTTCTTTTGAAGGCAGGCTGGCGATTGATTCCACTTGTTTCAAATTAACGACTCTGCCTTCGACAATACCGGCTTTAAACGTATAAATATCACCGTTGTCTTTAACAAATTTGGAAACTGCTTTTGATAAAATGACAGCATCTTCATTCGTCCAGGCAATTCCGGTAACTCCTTTGAAATACTCTGAAGCATTTTCATAAGGCGTTCCTTTGACCGCTAATCTTGCCAGTGTATTTTTGACGACTTGAAACTGCGCTCCGGCATCACGCAACCGATTGCGAAATTCTTGATCTTTAGTCACCGTTAATTTGTTAAAACTAACAATCATCGCCGATTTGGAATTGTTTAACTGCTCCGTGAGAGCGTTTAAATCCGCTTGTTTTCTTTCTCTCGTTTTCATTTCTTATTCGCTCCTCACTTTTTAGACGTATGCCAATTCATCGAGCAAAACGCCCGGACTCATCGTTGCCGCCAGATTGATTTTTTTTAAATAACGACCTTTTGCGGTTGTCGGTTTCGCCTTCACTACAGCGTTGATTAAAACTCTGGTGTTTTCAAGAAGTTTCGCCTCATCAAATGAAACTTTTCCGACCGGAGAATGAATAACGCCCGTTTTATCAACGCGATATTCGACTTTTCCTGCTTTCGTTTCCTGAATCGCCGTTTTCACGTCCATTGTTACCGTTCCGGTTTTCGGATTAGGCATCAAACCTCTCGGACCTAAAATTTTACCGAGCTGCCCGACTTTGCCCATCATATCCGGTGTCGCAATGAGCGCATCGAAATCAAGCCAGCCGCCTTTAATCCGGTCAACAATATCTTCGCCGCCCGCAACATCCGCTCCGGCTTCTTCGGCTTCTCTAATTTTGTCGCCTTGCGCGATAACCACGACGACTTTCGTTTTGCCGCCTAATCCGTGCGGCAAAACAAGTGTTCCGCGTACAAGTTGATCGGCTTTTCGCGGATCAACGCCGAGCCACATCGTCAATTCAACGGTTTCGTCAAATTTAGCAAAAGCGATTTCTTTAACTTTACCGATTGCTTCCTGCAAATCGTATTTTTTTCCCGGCTCGACTTTTTCAAGCGCGGCTCTGTAATTCTTTCCTTTTTTAGCCATTTTGTTTTTTAAGGTTCATCCGAAACGTTTTTAGATTTGTGGGTTCACCACATTCGTTTCTCCCTTTCAAAAAATCTAAAGATTGTTCAAAGCACTTTTTCGCGCTTCGTTATTCAATCGTCAAGCCCATACTTTTCGCCGTACCTTGAATTGTCTTCACAGCCGACTCAAGATTTGTCGTATTCAAATCAGGCATTTTTTTCTTGGCGATTTCTTCGATCTGAGCCTGCGTGATTTTTCCGACTTTAGTTTTATTCGCCGTTCCCGAACCTTTCGCAATGCCCGAAGCCTTGCGAAGCAAATCGGCAGCAGGCGGCGTTTTCGTTTCAAAAGTGAACGAACGATCTGCGAAAACCGTGATCACAACCGGCACTTTCATATCCGGGTCGTCGTTTTGAGTTTTGGCGTTAAACGCTTTGCAAAACTCCATAATGTTGACGCCGTGCTGTCCGAGCGCCGGACCAATCGGCGGCGCGGGATTCGCTTTTCCCGCCGGAATTTGTAATTTAATATAACCTGTAATCTTTTTAGCCATAATGATTTACGATTTTGAGGAGTCAAACGCTCAACTCAAAAATGTCCTCTTTTTTATTATTCTTCTTCTGCAAACGTAACTTTCTCAACGTCCAGAAAATTCAGTTCGACCGGCGTTGAACGTCCAAAAATCGTCACAGTAACTTTAAGAGTGGTTTTCTCTTCGTTTATTTCTTCGACTTTTCCGGTAAAGCTCGCAAACGGTCCGGATTTAATGCGAACGACTTCACCAATTTCATAAGAAAACTTAGGCTTCGGTTTTTCCGCCGCGATTTCGACGTTATGAACAATCTGGTCAACTTCCGCTTGCGTCAGAGGTGTCGGCTGTTTCCCGCCTAAAAAACCCGTAACTTTCGGCGTTGATTTAATTGCGTGAAAAACGTTGTCGGGAATGCGTCCCTGTTCGTTGCATTCAACTTCGACCAGCACATAACCCGGATAAAACATCCGCGACGATTCGATGCGCTTGTTGCCGCGCATTTCGACGACCGTTTCTTTCGGCAACAAAACTTCGGTGATTTGCTCGCCCAACTGCATATCGCGGATGCGTGCATTCAGACTCTCAAGCACTTTATTTTCGTGTCCTGAATATGTGTGGATAAAATACCACTGTCTCATCTGTAGTCCTTTATATACCGACAATTTTATTAATCAACCAGGTCAGCGCGTCCAAAATATAAACCCACGCCCGATCAACTAAGAAAAGATAAATAGCAAAAAATATAACGACGGCGATTGTGATTAGCGTCGTATTTCTCACTACGTCCGAAGAAGGAAACGAAGTTTTATCGAGTTCTTCGCGCGTATGACGAATAAAGTCGCCCACGCCTTCTTTGCCGCTCTTATTGTCTATGGTATCAACTGCTTCTGACAATTGTTTATCTCCTCAAAAAATTTTCTGGCAGGGGTACCAGGACTCGAACCCGGACCTACGGTTTTGGAGACCGACATGCTAACCATTGACACCATACCCCTTTATCAACAGATAATTGATAGTAGTTGGTTTTACATTATCAATTATCTGCTAACTTACTTATTTTCTCTGTGCAAACGGTGGCAACGGCAACGATTACAAAACTTTTTAAGTTCAAGCCTTCCGGGCGTGTTCTTTTTGTTTTTAGTCGTTACATAATTGCGCTCTTTACACTCTGTGCATTGCAAAATTATGTTATCTCTCGGCATAAATTTCTACCTCTTTTTTAATTACTCAACGATGTCTGAGACGGTTCCCGCTCCGACTGTTCGCCCGCCT
>CAXSHW010000003.1:28719-78328 GCA_964237245.1 uncultured Pyrinomonadaceae bacterium | reverse complement strand
TTTTTTATGTGGTATTGGGGCGAAAACGGTCGCCAGCACGTCGGCAAAGTCATCGTCGCCGGCGCGGAAAACGCGCACGTTCCCGAAATGTTAGGTTGGGAACGCGCCGATAATTTAACCGAAGCAATTGCGATGGCGCGTTCGTATATGGGCAGAAGCGCGGAAATCACGATGCTGCATCAGCCGATTATCGGTTTGTGTAATGTAACTGATTAGTTCTTTATGAGTGAGGAAAGAAAAACTTGGAAACGGCATTTGGATGTGGATGTTGTTCCCATTTTTGTAATTACTAAGACAGTGCCAGCAAAAATTATTTCTAACGAAGGGACAGGATTTTTAATTGCTCCTAATCTACTTGTAACTTGTTGGCATTGTGTGAGAAAACCGCTAGAAGAAAACCAAACATATGCAGTTAATCGAGAACAAAAAGCAGAGCTATTTCCTTTATTTAACATTCAACAAGATAGCAATAATACAGATTTAGCTACTGCTAACCTTGCTATGATGCCAGAGGCGGAATTTGCTTTAGCAGAACAAGATGTTTATGAAGGAACAGACGTTCATTCTTTTGGTTATCCTTTGATGAACTTTGAGCTAAATGAAGTAACAGGTGAAAGAACTCCCGCTATTGATTTCAGATTGTTAAAGGGATACATAACGAGAAATTTTTGGAGAGATGATTCAGTTTTTGGTCGTGGTTATGCTTACGAATTGGATATGCCAACGCCTGAAGGACTCAGTGGTTCGCCTTTGTTTAAATCTGGTTCTCGTGAAGTTCTCGGTGTCATATTCGGACAGAACGAAGTTGCTCTAATCACATCTTTCGCTAGAATTGACCCCGAAACAAACGAACGTGAACCAGAGATTCAAAAAGTTTATCATTTTGGATTGGCTCATAATACAGAAACATTAAGGAATTTAACTACAAACGCGACAAGAAATCTTCCGCTTCACGAATACCTAAAAGAAGATTTTTCAAAAAGAAAAGACTCCTACCATTTATATGTCAGAGGGAAATTGCTTTTAGAAAATTCAGATTTTGACGCTCCGTGCGAATGTGGTTTCACAAACAGAATTGAATTTCCTTATGAAAAATTGCATTGCAGTTGGTGTGCAAGTCATTTTGCGTTTACAGGAGTTGGCGATGGGATTGCTTTGGTTTCAAAAGATGGGATTATGAACAAGGTGATAGGCACTGACGATGGCTTTGTAACTGTTGATGATGGGAACTTAGGATTTATTATTGAAGAAGAAATTGGGACGTTGCAAATAGTTAGAATAATTGGAAAAGAAGATACTGAAAACGCTCAACCAGAATTAAAATCTTATGTTTTTCCAGTTAAAACAGGCTTGATTGGAAAGGAAAAAGAAATTGTTTTGAATTGTATGTGTGGTTATGAACATAAATGGCAATTTCCTCACAATGAGAGCGATTTGAAGTGTTCATCTTGTCTAGCTAAATTCGTAATAATGGAGTTAGAAGGAGACAGCAAATATATAATGGCAGGCAATCGAGAAATTCCTGTCATTGGAGCTTAAATTTATTAAATTTATATTTTGCAACTTAAGTAATGAAATTATCACCAACCGAAATTTTCAAGGGTAAAAAGATTTTCTTTATCGGCGGCACGGGCTTTGTCGGAAAGGTTACGCTTTCGATGCTGCTGCATAATTTTCCTGATATTGGAAAAGTTTATGCGACCGTGCGGGCGCGTGATGCGGCGGAGTCAAGCAATCGTTTTTGGACGAGCGTTGTAACTTCGCCGACGTTCGATCCTCTGCGGGAAAAATACGGCGACGGGTTTGAGAAATTTATTCGTGAAAAAGTTGTTCCGGTGAACGGCGATGTCGGGAATGAATTTCTTGGGTTGGATGAAAAGTCAGCCAAAAAGATGATGAAAGACTGCGACATCATTATCAATTCGGCGGGCAATGTTACGTTTAATCCGCCGCTTGAAAGCGCACTCAGAACGAACGTCGTCGGGACGAATAATGTTTTGAAAATGGCGCGGATGATGAAGCGTCCCGCGCTGGTTCACGTTTCGACCTGTTTTGTCGCGGGGAAAAAAAGCGGGACGATTTGGGAGAACGAGCCGGTCGTCGGTTATTTTCCCAGAAAGGAAGAATTGATCGGGACGAAATTTGATGTCAATCAGGAAATCGCCGACTGTGCGCGGCTTTCTGAACAGGCTCGCGAGGAAGCGAAAGACGCGATGCAGATTGCGAAATTTCGTGAGGCGGCGCGTGAAAGATTGATGGACGAAGGGCGCGACGCAGACGACGAAGATGCTTTGAGTTTGGCGATGCTGCGCGAGCGGAAAGTTTGGATTCGTGAACGCACGACCGAACTCGGTTCTGAACGCGCTGATTTTTGGGGCTGGACGAATATCTACACTTACTCGAAATCGCTCGCCGAACAAATCGTCGCGCAGCAGGACGATGTTGTAAAAGTTCTTCTGCGTCCCTCGGTTGTCGAATCGGCGGTCAATTATCCGTTTCCCGGCTGGAACGAAGGCTTTACGACGACCGCGCCGCTGATTTTAATCGCGCTGCGCGGACAGCCGGTTTTTCCCGTCAATGAAAAGCTGGTTCTCGATATTATTCCGGTTGATTTGGTCGCGGGCGCGATGCTGCAAGCGGCGATGAACGCGCTTGTTGACGACAAACCGCCGCTCGTTTTTCAAGCCTGTTCGGGCGACGTGAATCCGAACGATATGAAGAGAATGGTCGGACTGGTCGGGCTTTATAAACGTCGGCATTTCAACGAAAAAGAGACGGGAAATAAAGTCGCCAACCGCATTGCCGGAATGATTGAAGCAATTCCCGTTACGCAGCGAACTTATGAATTAACATCTGCGCCGATGCTCAATCGGCTGGCGAAAGGCGCGTCAAATCTGCTTGATAAAGCCAAGCCGAATTGGGGCGGCGGGCGCATCGGCGACATCGTTTCCGACGTGCAGAAATCGTTTGAAACGTTCGAGCGCACGACCGAAGAAACCAAACAGGCGTTCGAGATGTTCAAGCCGTTTGTAGTTGATAACGAATATAATTACCGCGCCGACAATACGCGGGCTTTGCATTCGCTGATTAAAGAGAGCGAAAAGAAACTTCTGCCGTGGTATCCCGAAAAGCTCGATTGGTATGATTACTGGCTGAACGTGCATTTTCCCGGACTTCGCAAATGGGTTTTGCCGCAGCTCGAAGAAGATTTGAAATTGCAGGAAAAGCGCGACCACACATACAAAGACTTGATTGATTTGTTCGACACGGCGACCAAGCGTTTTCCGACGCGCGTGGCGATGCGAATAGAGCGCAACGGCAAAAAAGAACAATATACTTACGAAGATGTTCGGGAATTAACTTTACGCGCCGCCGGATTTCTTGCTAAAAACGGAATCGCTTCCGGGCAAAAAGTCATCCTGTTTTCCAACAATATGCCCGAATGGGGCTTGGCATATTTCGGAATGTTGAAAGCGGGCGCGGTCGCCGTGCCGCTCGACCCGAGTTCGAGCGCAGAAGACGTGGCGAAGTTTGCAAAAGCGAGCGAAGCCTCGATGATTTTGATCAGTCCGAAACTCGAAGATGAAAATCCAGAGTTAGCCGACGAATTGAAAAAACAAAATCTCGAAATTTCAATCTATGATTTCACAAAAGTTTTCGAGATGACGAGCGAAACCGAAGAAGCGAAACGACTCGCGCTTCTGCCGCCGAAAGTTTTGGCAAACAATCCCGCGTCTTTGATTTTTACATCGGGAACGACCGGCACGCCGAAAGCGGTTATGCTGTCGCACAAAAATTTCGTCAATATGGTTTCGATGCTCGGCTCGGTTCTCGATATGAGCATCACCGACGGCGTTTTGAGCGTTCTGCCGCTTCATCATACGTTTGAATTTTCCGCCGGTTTTCTCACGCCTTTTGCCAACGGAACACAGATTACATATTTGGACGAATTGAGCGGCGAAGAACTTTCTCGCGCTTTGGAAAACGGCAACATCACGGGAATGGTCGGCGTTCCCGCGTTGTGGGAAATGCTGCATCGCCGCATCAAAACCCGTTTCCGCGAGCGCGGCGATTGGTTCGCCGACATTGCCGACAACATCATCGAATTTAACGCCTGGCTGCGCGACCACACGCCGTTTAATCTCGGTCCGATTATTTTTTTTCCGATTCACGAAGGAATGGGCGGACGGATGAGATATTTAATTTCGGGCGGTTCTGCGTTAAGCGAAAAAGTGCAGAAAGATTTGCACGGTTTAGGATTTACGATTCTTGAAGGTTACGGTTTAACCGAATCTTCGCCTGTTTTGACCGTCGCGCGTCCGCAAAATAAAATGATGAAAGGCAGCGTCGGCAAAGCCTTGCCCGGCGTCGAAGTGAAAATCAACGAGCCGGACGAAAACGGCGTCGGCGAAGTCTGGGCGCGCGGGCAAAACGTGATGCTCGGATATTTTAACAACGAAGCGGCAACGCAAGATGTGATTCAAGACCGCTGGCTGCGGACGGGCGATTTGGGCAAGCTCGATGAAGACGGAAACTTATATATCGTCGGACGCTCGAAAGATATTATCATTGACTCGAACGGCAAAAACATTTACCCGGACGAGATTGAAGAACTTTATTCGCAGTCGCCGTATATCAAAGAATTGTCGGCGGTTGGTTTGCCCGACGCGGACGGCGGCGAAAAAATCGCCGCGCTCGTCGTGCCGGATTACGAATACGACATCGCGCTTTCCAGAAGCGACACAAATCGCAAAGCGGAAGAACATTTTCGGGAAGTTTCAGCATCTCTTCCGTTTTTCAAGCGCGTGAAAATTCTGCATCTGACGCCGTTTGAGTTGCCGCGCACGGCGACCAGAAAAGTCAAACGCCGCGATGTTATCGAAATGCTTCAGGCACTCGAAAGCAAAGCGAAAAATAAAACGAAACAGGTCGCCGAAACCAAAGGCGACGATACTGCTTTGTGGGTTCGCAAAATCGTCGCGTCTGTTTCAAACCGCAGTTTGTCGGAAATCGCCCTGGAAGACTCGCTCGCCGATTTGGGTTTTGACAGCTTAATGTTTGTCGAACTGCAATCCGCCGTCGAAGATGCGGGCGGACGAGTTTTATCGCCAGATACATTGAACGAAGTGCAAACTGTGCGCGAACTTTTAACCGCTGTTCAAAGAGTTGATAAATCGAAAAAATTCGCCGACGAGCCGCGCGTTGAAGAAAAAGAAGACGAAGATGAAATTCAAGTTCCGTCAATCGTCCGAAAAATCGGCAACTCGATTGTTGATTTCGCGCAGGAGACTTTGTATGAAGGTATTTTGAACACGACAATCGAAGGTGAAGGAAATGTGCCGCAGCACACCAATTTTATCGTCGCGCCCAATCACACTTCGCATCTCGATACGGGACTTGTGAAAAAGGCTCTGGGCAAAGATATGGCGGAACAAACCGTCGCGGTCGCGGCGGCTGATTACTGGTTCGACACGAAATACAAACGCGCGTATATGAATAATTTCACGACGCTTGTGCCAATCGAACGCACGGGAAGTCTGCGTCAATCGCTGCGCCACGTAACCGAAATTTTGAACGAAGGTTACAACGCCCTTATCTTTCCCGAAGGCGGTCGTCAAACGTCGGGGCAAATCACCGAATTCAAACCGATTATCGGCTATCTGGCGCTGAATCAAAAAACCGGCATTCTGCCCGTTTATCTGTGGGGAACTTACGAGGCGTTTCCGAAAGGAATGACAATCCCGAAACGCGCGAGCATCGGCGCGGAAATCGGCGCGAAAGTCGGACAGTTTTTAGAATACGAAGAACTCGCGGAGATGACGAGCGGCGTTCCGAACACCGAAGCCTATCGCCTGATCGCCGCCCGCGTCCAGCACGAAATCGAAAATATGCGCGACGGCAAACGCGATAAATTCGATGTCGCGGCAGTTCGCAAACGATGGCGCGCCGAGCGAAGAAAGACGAGAAAACAAGAACCTGTGATTGATGAATAAAATGGCAGCGAAAAAAACAAAAGCATTAGCAAAAACCGAAAAGAAAATTTTAATCACCGGCGGCACGGGATTTTTAGGCGCGCACGTTGTCCGGCAATTTCTTGCGGCGGGCGAAAAGAATTTGCGCGTGATGGCTTCGAGCGTTCCGGTTTGGATGCGAGACGCCGGCGTTGACGCGGCGGAAGGTTCGGTTACGAATCGGGAAGCGGTCGCCGATGCGGTGAAAAACGTCGAAGCGATTTATCATCTTGCGGGCAAGGTTTCGCGCGACAACGCGGACGCGGGAAATATGAACAACATCCATCTCGAAGGCACGCGCTTTTTGTGCGAAGCGGCGAAGGAAGCGGGCGTGAAAACTTTTCTGCTGGCTTCGTCGAGCGGCACGATTGCCGTCAGCGAAACGGATGAAATAAAGGATGAAACTTACCCGACGCCGCTTGAGATTACTTCGCGCTGGGCTTATTACGCGAGCAAATTTTATCAGGAAAAAACCGCGCTTGAGAATTTCGACGGCAAAGGTTTGAAACTCGTCATTTTGAATCCGTCGCTGCTTTTGGGAACAGGCGATGAAAGGTTGAGTTCGACCAAACCGATTTTAGATTTTCTCGCGCGCAAAATTCCATACACGCCGTCGGGCGGTCTTTCATTCGTTGACGCGCGCGACGCGGCGACGGCTTTCGTCAACGCTCTGGAACGCGGCAGACATCAAGAAAAATACTTGCTCGGCGCGGCGAATATGACTTTCGCGGAATTTTTCGGACGGCTCGAAAGACTGTCGAAAGTCTCCGCTCCCGTGCTTAGAGTTCCGAAAAAGTTAGCGCTGGCTGGCTCGAATTGGATTGATTCGATTTATAAAAACTGGAACAAAACTTCGCCCGTTCAACCCAAAGAAGTCGAGCAGGCGGAATATTTCTGGTATTTCACTTCGCAAAAGGCGGAAGACGAATTAGATTTCGCCCCGCGCGAACCGAACGAGACTTTGCAGGACACGATTTCTTACCTGCGCGAAAATTTTTTGGGCGAAGGCATTTTTAAGAATTAGCCACAGAGAACAAAGAGTTCACAGAGAAAAATTTTTGAAAAATCTCTCGGTAAACTCTGTGTCCTCTGTGGCAAAAATTTCTTACTGATAAGTTGGCAAAAATTTCGGCTTCTGCCGCGCCCGTGTCGCCTGCTCGAAAGCGTAGGCGATTTTTATTAAAACGGGTTCGGAAAACGCGCGTCCGAGAAACGTAATTCCGGCGGGCAATTCTTGAACGAAACCGGCGGGAACGGTCATACTCGGATAGCCGGAAATCGCCGCAAAGCTCGTCAAACCTTCAAATACGCCGCAATCGCCGTTGACTAAATCGGTCATCCACGCCGCGCCGCCCGAAGGCGCGATGATCGCGTCTAGTTTGTTTTTGTTCATCACGGCGTCAATGCCCTGCGCCTGCGTCAATAGTTTCGATTTTTGCAGCGCGAGACGATACGCGCGGTCGTTCAAATCCGCTTTCTTTTCCGCCTGCAAAAAGATTTCCTGACCGAAGTAAGGCATTTCCCGGTCTTTATTGTCGTCGTTGAATTTGATTAAATCAGCCAGAGTTTTATAATTTGAATTTCTGTTTGCAAGATATTTATTCAAATCGGCTTTAAATTCATAAAGCAAAACTTCAAACTCGGCGTCGCCGAACTTGCCGAAAGTCGGAAAAGTAACATCAATTAAACTCGCGCCGCCGTCTTTGAACGCTTGCAACTGCGGCTCGATCAGCGCGTCAATTTTAGCGTCTTTTCCGAAAACCTGTCGCCCGACGCCGATTCTCATTCCGCGTAAACCGTCTTTTTGCAGATATTTCGTATAATCCTTTTCGCCTTTTGCGGCTCGCGATGTTATCGCGTCAGATTTGTCAGCGCCGATTAAAACACCGAGCAAAATTGCCGCGTCAGTAACGGTTCGCGCCATCGGTCCGGCGGTGTCCTGCGAATGAGCAATCGGAATAATTCCCGAACGCGAAACCAGACCGAGTGTCGGTTTAATGCCGACCAGACCGCACGTCGCCGAAGGACAAATAATTGAGCCGTCGGTTTCCGTGCCGATGCCGACTGCCGCCAGATTCGCCGAAATCGCCGCGCCTGTTCCCGACGAAGAGCCGCACGGATTTCGGTCTAAAATATACGGATTATGTGTTTGCCCGCCGCGTCCTGACCAGCCGCTCGAGGATTTGGTCGAGCGAAAATTCGCCCATTCGCTCAAGTTTGTTTTGCCCAAAATTACCGAGCCTGCTTTGCGAAGTTGCTGGACAATAAATGCGTCCTGTTTCGGCGTCGGCGCGTCGAGCAGTGCTAAACTCCCGGCGGTCGTGTGCATTTTATCCGCCGTATCAATATTATCTTTGATCAAAATTGGAATGCCGTGTAGTGCGCCGCGAAGTCTGCCGTTTTTGCGTTCGCGGTCTAAATCTTCGGCGATTTTCAGCGCGTCGGGATTCGTTTCGATGACGGAATTTAATTTCGGATCAACATTTCTGATGCGTTCGAGATATTTTTCGACTAATTTCCTGGAAGAAATTTCGCCCGATTTCATTTTCATCTGAAGCTCGGCGACGGTCGTTTCGATTAGCTCTTCGTTGGTATCATCTCGAAAGACGTTTTGCGCGGATACGTTTTGCATAAGACTTAGAGCGGCAACGCCAGCCGCGCCGGTTTGAAGAAATTCGCGGCGATTTGGTTTCTCGATTTTCATATTTTCATTTTTAGGAACTCAACCATTCAAGAGTTTTGTCTTCGTCCAAAAATACGCTGATTTTGGCTTCCATACCGTGTTCGGTAAGCAATTCAAATTGTCTTCCGCGAGCAAAGTCAGTTAGGTTTTTCATCAGCAGAGCCATTTTCCCGGCACCGATTTGCGCCTCGTATTTTTTGTGATGATTGCTGACACGTCTTAGCAAATCAATATCTGTTCCGTTAAATTCAACTTGCCGATGATCGAGAAGCATATTCATTCCCGGCTTCCAATAATCTTGTGAAATAATTTCTTTGACTAATTCAAGATCATCATCGGCATCGAAAACTCCGTCGGATGTTATTCTGACAGTGTTAGTTTGTTCGATCAATTTCATTGTCCAGTTCATATTCGGATGCCTGCCTTATCATTTATTCCTTCTTTAAAGCGATAAAATTTTGTTGGCAAATTTCATTTGATTTTTCTCAAATTTCCGTCACCGCTGATTTTGCGCGAATTAATTTTAGCGACATTTTCCGCTTGCGCAAATGCCCGCAGAAAATTTTCGCCCAAAACTTTGCGAATTTCGGTTTCCGAATAACCGCGCCGCAGCATTTCGTAAGTGACGAGCGGCAAATCTTCCATTCCGTTCATTCCGGCAGGCAGCATTGGAACACCGTCGAAATCCGAACCGATGCCGATGTAATCAATGCCGATGAGATTTTTGATATAGTCAATATGGTCAACGATGCGCGTGTAAGGCGCAATGTAAATCGGATTCTCGGCAGCGAGCTTTCGTTCAGCAGCCGTTTCGGCGGCAGGATCATCTTTATATTTTTCTTTCAATGCAGCGACCTGTGGCTTGAATTTTTCGGCGCGTTCGTTTTCCTCTTTGTTGGTTCGCGCGTCGAGAAACGACGGATAGAAATTTATCATTACCACGCCGCCGTTTTTCGGCAGGCGTTTCAGAATATCATCCGGCACATTGCGTGTATGATCGTTAACGCCGCGCGCTCCTGAGTGCGAAAAGATAATTGGCGCAGTCGAAACGTCGAGCGCGTCGGACATTGTTTTAGCTGAAACGTGCGAAATATCAACGAGCATTCCCAAACGGTTCATTTCGCGGACGACATCTTTGCCAAAATCCGAAAGTCCGTTGTTGCGCGGTTCGTCGCGGTGCGCGTCCGCCCAATCGTTGGTGTTGTTGTGCGTCAAAGTCATATAACGCACGCCGAGACGATAAAATTCGCGCAAATCGGCGAGCGAATTTTCAATCGCGTGTCCGCCTTCGATTCCCATCAGAGCGCAGATTTTCCCTTGCTTTTTCGCTCGCCGAATGTCTTCGGCGGTCGTGCAAAAATTAAATTCCTGCGGATATTTTTCGACCGCGCGATAAGTCGAATCAATAAGTCCGAGCGCGTGCGAAGCCGAGCCGCCGGTTTTGACGAAATCAGCCGAAACGTAAATTGAGAAAAATTCGCCCGTAATGCCGGACTGTTTGAAACGCTCTAAATCCGAATGAAACGGATCGCCGTCGAGATGAAATTTCCCGCGCGTCGGCGTCGCCAGATCGTAATCTTCATCATACATCGGCGTCGGAATATCGTTGTGTCCGTCAACGATAATCGCCTTTTTGTGAATCTTCAATGCCTGCGCCCAAATTTTCGGGTCTGCGCCCGCCGGCATAGTTTGGGCGAAAATTCGCGCCGTAAAAGAAAATAGCGACGCTAAAAAAAACAGCGACGCTAAAAAAAACAGCAGGAAAATTGATTTGTTTTTCATATAAAATTCGAATTATTTTTGAAATCTTTATCGATTCTATCCGCATTTACCGTAAAAAAAAAGAGCAGTTTGATGACTGCTCTTTTTAATCTCAAGATTTAACTGAAAAGTTAGGGACGCGCACCTTGCCGGTCGTGTTTTTGCCGGTAAATTCGTCCGCTTTCCGTATTTAAAAGATGATTTAATTCAGTCCTTTCACGCAAAGTCAATCTGCCGCCCGACGCTCTGTCTTTTGCTTCGAGATCGGCGATTCTCGCTTCCTGCAAAGTCAAACGCTGCGTTTCCTGCGGCGTCAGTCTGCCGTTTTCGACGCCGTTCTGAATTCGGTCGGTTTGATTTGCCTGTCTCTGGTTGATGTTGTAGGAATTCGGATTTCTGCCTTGGTTATCGTGTTCCTGACGAGAAATGCGATTGCTTTCCGCATTCAAAAGACCATTCAACTCCGCGCGTTCCTTGTATGTCAATCTGCCGCCCGACGCGCGATCTTTTGCTTCCAAATCGCTGATGCGTGCTTCCTGTCTGCTTAATTGCTGAGTTTCACGCGCAGTCAAACTTCCGTTTTCGACGCCTTTTTCGATGCGTCTTTCCTGTTTCGCTTGACGTTTGTTGATGTTTGTCTGTCTGCCATGATAATTTTGCGCCAGCGAACTGCCCGCCAAACCCAAAATCATCGCCATTGATACAATTGTTCCTAATTTTCTCATACTGCCTCCAAAATTGATTTATTGTCTTGAAAATTAGGGGAGAATTTTTTCACTGTGTAAGACGCAGGTAAATTCTAAAAGGACGAAGTTTGCGGAAAAAAATTGCTGAAAGACTTCTTTAAAGAACTTTTAGCCACAGATTTTCACGGATTTACACCGATTTTAAGAAGATAAAGCAAAAGCATTTTATCATTCTTTTATCCGTGTGAATCCGTGAAAATCTGCGGCTAAAGTTCTTAAAAACTATTTCGCCGCCGTCATATTTTTATCACGCGGTTTGGCGTTTTTGACGTATTTGTCGAACCAATTTATCATTTCATACAAAACGTGTTCGGTTGATTCTTTCGCCGCGTAGCCGTGCGCTTCGAGCGGTAATAAAACCAGACGCGCCGTGCCGCCGTTGCCTTGAATCGCGGCGAAAAGGCGTTCGGATTGAATCGGGAAAGTTCCCTGATTGTCGTCGGCTTCGCCGTGAATCATCAGAAGCGGTTCGTTGATTTTGTCGGCGAAAAAGAACGGCGAGACGTTTTCATAAAGCTCTTTGGCTTCCCAGAAATTGCGGCGTTCCGATTGGAAACCGAACGGCGTTAAAGTGCGATTATAAGCGCCCGAACGAGCGATTCCGGCGCGAAAAATATCCGAATGCGCCAAGAGATTCGCCGTCATAAACGCGCCGTAAGAATGTCCGCCGACGCCGACGCGATCACGGTCGGTAACGCCCATTTCGACGGCTTTATCAATCGCCGCCTGCGCCGAATCAACGATTTGTTTGATAAAAGTGTCGTTGACCGTCAAAGGATCGCCGACAATCGGCATCGTCGTGTTGTCCAAAACCGCGTAGCCTTGCAGCAGAAAAAACAGATGCGAATAACCGCCGATTGACGTGAAACGATTGGTCGAACCGGAAACTTGTCCGGCGGTAGAAGCGTCGGTAAATTCGAGCGGATAAGCCCAAACAACCGTCGGCAGCCGCGTGCCTTTCTGATAATTCGGCGGCAGATAAAGCGTGAACGACAAATCAACGCCGTCAGCGCGTTTATATGTTACAAGCTGTTTCGTAATGCCGCGCAGTTGTGGCGCGGGGTCGGTGAAATTTGTCAATTTTCGCGGTTCAAATGCTGGAGTATCAGCTTGAAAACCGTTAAAAAACTTGACCCATAAATTTGATGGTTCAGCAATTGATTCTTTGCGAGTTATAATCTGTGTGCCATCATCTTTCATCAATGCTACGAAACTCTCGTAAGAATCTTTACCGGAACGAAAAATTTCATCGGTTTTCAAATTCTGCAAATTCATTCGACGCAAAAACGGTCTGTCGCCTTCAGATGACGCGCCCAAACCGCTCAAAAAAATATTGTCTCCGTTTTGCTGAATCACTCGTTCGCCATTCGGCAGAGTTTTCAAAACCGGCGTTCCGATGTCGTTGTATTTGTCGTTGACGTTCAAATCGGAAACGAGTTTCGGTGCGTTTGGCGAGCGATAATCCGTCATAAAAATCCGGCGATGGCGCGTGTCGCGGTTGGTGTCGGAAAACCAGAGCAAGCCGTCTTTTTCGCCGAATTGTCTGCCCGCGTAACGCTGTTCGATTTTGACGACTTCGGTTGGTGCAGACGAAAAAGGCGCGGCGAGCATCATCAATTTGTCGCGCGGCGTCACTTTATTTTTCGGATTTCCTTCATCGAGCGCTTCCGCCCACATCAAACTCGCGTTTTCGGTCGGAATCCAATCAACGCTGCGCGCGCCCGTCGGAACTCCTTGAACGGGCAAATTATCCTGCAAAGGCGAAGTCGAAACTTTGTAAATCATTTTGCCGTTCAAATCCCAAACTTCGATTTCTTTCGGAAAATACGAAGCGGGAAAAAGATACGAATACGGTCGTTGAATGCGATTCGTCAAAATATATTTTCCGTCGGGCGAAACGGTCGCGTCGTTGAAAATCGCGGGCTGTCCGATTTCTTTGACTTTGCCGTCGAGCGAAACGACGGCAAGCTGCGAAGTCGCGTAATAATCGAAAAGTTTTTCGTCGGTCGGATTTTTCAGCAAATCTTCAAACGTCTGCACGCCGCCTTTTTTTCCGGCGGTTTCCTGAATACTCGGCTCGGTCGGAACGCCCGAACTCGTCGGTGCGCCGCCGCGTTTCGTCGGGACGAGATTGACAATCAAATCGCGCTGATTCGGCATCCAATCGAATTTGCCGAACGCCGTGTTGACGCGAATGTTTTTCAGCATTTTCGCTTTCGCCGTCGCCGTGTCCAAAATCCAAAGCTCAATTCCCGTCGTCGTCTGATTGCCGAACGCGATGTATTTTCCGTCTGCGCTCCAATTCGGCGAAATCACTTCCGCGCCGTTCGGCAAATCAACCGCCATTTCTTTGCCGTCATTAATGTTTTTCAACGACATTTTGACAAAATAAAGTTGGCGATGCTGTCCGTTATTGCCCGGATTAATGCGCTCGCCCGCAATCCGCAGCATCGGTTCGGCAAGCTCGGAAATCGGCGGATAACGCAGCGGCACGAGCAGCAAAATTTCATCTTTCGCCGGAGAAACCGAAGTCGTCGGCGTCGCCGGCGCGTTCAAAACGTCCATCACATTTTGCGGCGGCTGTTTGTATGAGCCTTGCGCCAAAACATTTGGCAGATTAGACAAACAAAATACAAGAGCGACTAAAGCAAAGAATACTTTTTTCATATTTTTTAACAGGAGATTTCTAAGAAGATTTAGCTTTATTAAACCAGATTTTGTTTGATTTTTAAATGTCAGCGCGGATTTGTGGGTTTTTTTGGGAAGAAATTTTGTTTGAAATTAAGTTTTGAGACGATTTTTTTTATAAATCATACGCAAACCTTCAAGTAGCAAAGTCTCGTCAATCGTTTCAATCAACTCGCAGCTTTCGGCGACGAAAACAGCGAGTCCGCCGGTAGCAATTACTTTCGGTTTTTCGCCGAGTTCAGTAATCATTAGGCTAATTATTTTTTCAACTAATCCAGCGTAACCGAAATAAATTCCGGCTTGAATTGAGTTGATCGTTGAATTTCCGATAACCTTTTCGGCTTTTTTTATATCAACTTTCGGCAGTTTGGCGGTTTTTTCAAAAAGCGAAGCGGCTAAAACATTGATTCCCGGCGTAATCGTTCCGCCCAAGTATTCGCCTTGCGAATTTACGGCGTCAATCGTTGTTGCCGTTCCGAAATCACAAACGACGCAAGGCTTTCCGTATTTATAAACTGCCGCCGAAGCCGCGATTATTCTGTCAATTCCTACGCTCGACGGCGGATTGTATTTGATATTTAAGCCGAAATCGAAAGTCGAATCCACGAAAATCGCGTTCAATCCGAAATACTTTTCGGACATTTTTCGGAAAGCGAAATTGAGTTGCGGAACGACTGAAGAGATAACAAAGGCGGAAATTTTTTTGTGGTTTATTTCAGAAACAGAAAACATTTGTCTGGCTAAAACACCGATTTCGTCCGAAGTTCGATTTCGGACGCTCGCCATTTGCCAATGCGCGATTAAGTTTTCGCCGTCGAAAACGCCGAGCGCAGTGTTCGTGTTGCCGATGTCAATTGCTAAAAGCATCTTAAATGGTAAGTGGTAAATGGTAAGTGGTAAGTGAAAAATCTTCTTTCACTTACCACTTACCATTTACCACTTAGAACTGATTTAACCTTGCAGCGGCAAGCCGTCATAGACGATTTGCCAGCCGTTTTGACGGCTCGTGCGCAGGCTTTTGTTAAACCATTCGAGCGCTTTTTCAGGGTCGTCGTAAATCTGCACCGCCGGATTTGCTTCGCGCGGGTCAACGCGGCAGATCGCGCCGCCTTTGTCGGCGGTTTTTATGCACAGCAGCGCGACCATATTATTTTTCGACAAAACTGCCGTGCGCACATTTATTTCGCTCAGATCGGTTTCGTCAAACTCGTCGAATTCGTCAAACTCGTCCAAATCGTCGCTGAAATCTTCAAATTCCAAATCTTCGGGTTCAAAATCAAAATCGTTTTTCATAAAATTATATTAAAAGTGCCATCTACAAATTACACCGTTGCGCCGCAAAGTTCAATTATAGGACTTTCTCAAAATTATTTTAAAAACTACTTTTAACGCGAAAGGCGCAGAGACGCAGAGACGCAAAAATTTAATAATTTTCCTAAAATCTTTCGATTGCTTCGGTGAAAAAACTTTGCGCCACCAGCGTCTTCGCACCTTTCGCGTTAAAATTTTTCTTAAATTGAGAAAATCCTAAGTATTAAAAATTCGCTTTTAGATTTTGCGAAGTTTTTCGACATCGCCCGCCTGAATGATTCTGATTTCGCAATTTGCTGTTTTAACGCGCAACGCGCCGTTTTCTTCGATGCCGCAGGTTTTGCCCGTAATCGTTTCCGTTTCCAGATTGACGCGCACCGATTTTCCGAAAAAATAAGACGAGCGTTTCGCCCATTCTTCACGAATTTTTTCCGCGCCGTTCGCGCCGGAAAAGATACGATAAAATTCGGCGAATTGTTTGGTCAGATTTTGCAGAATCGTTTCGACGCACGGTTTTTCGCCGGTTTCGACTTCGATTGATGCGGCAATTTCGTCAAGTTCCGGCGGAAAATTTGCCGAAGTCAGATTGATGCCGATGCCGACGACGACTGCGAGACCTATTTTCGTCTCGGACATTTCCGCCAAAATTCCGCAGATTTTTTTGTCTTTAATTAGAACGTCATTTGCCCATTTAATGTCGGCTGGCAAACTGTAAAGCTCGCGCAGAACTTCCACGACGACGACTGCCGACATCAGAGTCAAAAGCGGCAAAAACTTAATTTCGATTTTCGGGCGCAAAACGATGCTGAAATAAAGTCCGGCGTTTTTCGGCGAAATCCAGCCTCTGCCGTGCCGTCCGCGTCCCGCCGTCTGTTCGTTTGCGACAACGCACAAACCTTCCGCCGCGCCCTGTTTTGCCTGATTGAGAGCTTCGATGTTGGTTGATGCGATGGAATCAAAACGTAAAATTGTGAAATTCATAAATAGTGGTAAACGGTAAGTTGTAAGTGGTAAGTTTAATAATTAAACGTTTGCAATTCGCAATCAGCAAATAATTTCCTGACTTACCAATTACCATTTACCGTTTGCCGCTTATTTTCCAGAGTGAATCAACGAAGTATTTGTTCGCGTCGAAAAATTCTTTTTCGACTTGAAAACCGCTCGTCTGCGCTAAATTTTCGATCATTTCCGAGTTGTATTTTTGCGAGATTTCCATAAAAATCGGCTCCCACGCGGCGAAATCGAAGGTTTTATTTAACGCTTCGATTGAAATTGTCTGCGCTTTTCGGCTGATCAAAAACGAACGCGCGGCGCATTCGGTCGGGCGATAAACGGCGTAATGTGAAAAATTTGCAGCGTCGAAATCGCCGCCGAGTTCGCGGTTGATTCTGGTCAGCAAATTCAAATTAAATGCGGCGGTAACGCCTTGCGCGTCGTCGTAAGCCTTGAGAATAACGCGCGGGTCTTTCTGCAAATCAAAACCGACGAACAGCAAATCGTTTTCGTTCATCGCGTCGCGCAGTTGGCGGAAAAAATCCTGCGCCTGTTCTTTGCTGAAATTGCCGATGTTCGAGCCTAAAAACAAAATGATTTTCGCGCGGTTCGATTCGGTTTTGAGCGTTTCCAGAATGCGAAAATAATCGCCGGTTTTGGCGTCCATCGAAAGCGTCGGAAATTCATTGCTGAATTTCGTCGTCAGCGAATCTACGGCTTCCTGCGAAATATCAATCGGCATATAGCTGAAATCAACATTTTGTTTCAAGAAATAATCAATCAAAACCGCCGTTTTCGTGCCGTCGCCCGCGCCGAGTTCGATCAGGTCAAACGACTTATTTTGTTTTGTAAACGCCTCAAAAATTTCCCGCGTTTTGGTCGAGAAAATCTCGAATTCGGCGCGTGTCAGATAATATTCGGGCAAATCCATAATTTGCCGAAAAAGCCGCGAGCCTTCGTCGTCGTAAAAATATTTCGACGATAAAAATTTCGGCGACGCGGACAAACCGCGCAGAACGTCGTCGGCGAAAGTGTTTTGTTTCGTCACGCTTGAACTTTGCATAAAGAGAAATTTTAACAGGATAGTCAGGATCAGCAGGATAAAATCAGTTTGAGAGTTTAGTTTTAATCCTAATTATCTTGTCTATCCTGTTTGAAATTATTTTGCCAGCCGAATTCCAGCGAATTGCCATCGCAGACTCGGATGAAAAAAGTTGCGATAAGTTTTGCGGCTGTGATTTGGCGGCGTGGCGACCGACGCGCCGCGCAGAACCATCTGGCTGATCATAAATTTGCCGTTGTATTCGCCGACCGCGCCGGGCGGTTTGGTGAAATTCGGATACGGCAAATACGCCGAATTCGTCCATTCCCAGCGCAAACCCCAATCGAATTTATCGCTGGAAACTTCCCATTCAAATTCGGTCGGCAGACGCATTTTTTTCCACTCGGCAAACGCCGCCGCTTCGTAAAGCGAAACGTGACAGACCGGCGCGTCCGGTTTTATTTTTCGCAAACCCGAAAGCGTGAAATTCATCCATTCGTCGTTTTCTTTCGTCCAGTAAAGCGGCGCGTTGATTTCGTTTTGATTGACCCAATCGAAACCTTCGGCGTGCCAAAAACGAAAGTTTTCGTAGCCGCCGTCTTCGATGAATTCGAGAAATTCAGCGTTCGTGACGAGATTTTTGCAGACGGCGAAATCGTGCAGATAAACTTTGTGTCTGCCGAGTTCGTTGTCGAAATGAAAACCTTCGCCCGCGAATCCGATTTCGTGAATGCCGCCTTTGATTTCGACAAAATCGCCGCCGGAAGTTTCGCTTTTTTCGACTAACGCGAAATCGTCTTTATAAACGGGAAAAAGCGGATTGACGCTGAACGTGTATTTCAAATCGGTCAAAAACAATTCCTGATGCTGCTGTTCGTGGTTGAGTCCGAGAATGACTAATTCTTCGAGTTCGGGCGACAAATCGTTTTGGAGAAGTTCGAGCATTTTTTCGTCAACATATTTGCGATACGCGAAAACTTCCCGAACCGTCGGGCGCGACAAATCGCCGCGATTGCTGCGCAGCGTTCTGGTGCCGATTGAGTTGTAATAACTGTTGAACAGAAAACCGAAATTCGGATTAAATTCTTCGTAATTCGCGGCGAATTTCTTCAAAATCATTTCCTCGAAAAACCAGCTCGTGTGCGCGACGTTCCATTTCGGCGGACTCGCGTCAATTGACGGCTGCGGAATATAATCTTCAATTTCGAGCGGAGCGCAGAGTTCTTCGGTGTAACGGCGAACTTCCGCATAAAATTTCGCCAAATTCTGAGCGGCGATTTTTTGTTTGTGTGTTGCTTGCATACTTCTATTAAACCAAAATTCGCGGCAAAGAAAAAGTTTTTAAATTGTTTCTGTTAATAAATGGATTTGGCAGGCGAATTTATTCCGAATTTTTTCTGCGGTCTTTTTCTCTTTGGTAAATCAGCGCGTAATAGGCGATTTTGCGCAGCGATTCTTTCGAGATTTCCGCCAGATAATAATCGGCGGCGGTGAGATTCGGTTGCAGAGCGTTTCTGGCGGATTCGTCACCGACGGCGCCGAGCGCGAACGCGGCTTCGCGTTTGGTGTCGGCGGCTTCGCGCGGATTTTGCAGAGTCTGAATTAAAACATTGATTGCGGTTTGAAAAACGGGAAATTTTTCGATGATTTTCGGATATTGCGGCGTTTCGATCAAATCGTATTTTTCAGGCAGAAAACTTTCCGGCGTGAGCGTTTCGCGTTTACTTATTTGAATGATTTGCGCGATTTGCCCGACGGAACGCGCCGCCGAACGCCGCAAAAAATCGTCAGCCGGATTTTCCTTTTTCGGCTTGTTTTGCAAAATCCTGACGAGCGCGTCAACTGCCGCAACGTCGCCGATTTCGCCGAGCGCGACAATGCAGGCGTTTTTCACGTCGGAACTTTTGTCAGTTTGAAATGTTTGAATTAAAAAATTGATCGCCGCCGAATTTCCGACTCTGCCGAGCGCGTAAGCGGCTTCGCGGCGAACTAGTTCCGATTTTTTGTCGTGAAGCAGCGGCGACAGAGCATTTATCGCTTCGCCGGGCGATAGGTAAACGACGGAAAAAGTGGCGGTCGCGCGAACGATTTCGGCTTTGTCCTGCAAAGCGGGAACGGCGACGAACGACGCGCGAGCGGATTTATAATTGCGAATTTGATAAAGTGCGTCGCGTTTTTGTTCGTCGCTGCCCGATTTAAGCTGCTGTTCCCAAAAAGTTTTCGTCGCAATCCAGTCAATTTCCGCCTGTGTCAGCGCGGCATTTTTCTGCGCGAAATTATTCAGCGCAAAAAGCAGAAGCACGCCGAAAAGCGCGACGATTTTAAACGCGCGTTTCAATTCAACTTTTCGCAATTCGCAATCGGCAATTCGCATTTTCAGGCGGCGCGCGGCGCGTTTTGACGGCGAACTTTTTCCCATTCCAAAACTTGCCGGGCGCGTTTATTTTCATAGGCGTCCGACAACGACACGATTAAATCGTCGTTTGAAAAATTTTCTTTTTGTTTGGAAATACGATTGGAAAGAAGTTGGGAAATGTAACCGGCGACGGCGGCGGTTTCGTGTTCGTTTAATTTATTAATTTCGCTGACAATTGTTTGATTCGTTTGGTTGACCATCTCCGTATCTCCTTTTCGCGGCAGACAGTCAAACTCTCAAACTAAAATTTCAAGTTTCGGCTATCGGCGATGTGGTTTTTCTCATTATTAAGCGTTTTTTAATGCCTGTAAATCTTGCGTCGTCTCATTTAATGAAAAACGCATTTCAGATAATAGCACGCGATTTGTTTGAAAGGCAACGAGTTTGAAAAAGCGGTAGTGTCCTAATCTTGTGGCGATGAAAGTAAGTGATTTTGATTCTTATGAAGGACAATTTATAAAAGTCTCAAAAGTTGGCAAAGAGATTTAGTTTTGAGATTTTGATTAGGCGACGGATTTCAAGACATTTGATCCAAGTTAATAATCGAGTAAATGAAATGAGAAAATTATTGTCTCAAAAACGAGTGTTTTCGAGACAAAAATAAAAGCCGTAAGTTAACCCTCACGGCTTTTTGTTCGATTGACTATAATGCCGTTAGTAAGCTCTCAATCTCTTCTCTGAGTCAGCAATGAAATTAATTCCATTTGTTTCTCTTGATGCAGTTTGCTTGACCGCAAATAAAAGCTGGATAAATTCTCGTTTGTTTTTTTTCGGGGCATAAGAAGGTAAGACACAAAAAATTTAGGATCAAATAGCGTTAACACTAAACTCTTTGTAAACACCGCATACTGATATGTCAATCAGATCAACACATCTAAATACCGCATTACTTTTGGCTAACTGTTTAGTTACAAGTTCCCTGAGCATTACAAGTTTGTCCAGCCCCGTTAGAACACCCATTTGTTGTATAGGTTGCAATTGCACCACTGCAACATTTTGATCTTAAGGATGCGGCAGCGTAACTTTGGTTAGTTGAAGTGTCGTCAGATGGATTAGTTGTTGAGGTAGAAACTGTTGTTCCTGCTGCGGCTCCTCCAGGATTGACACAACGAACACTGGCGGCATTTGCTGCTTTTGGGGCAACCAAAGAGGAAATCACAGGCAAGGCAATTATTGTCGCCATTCCGAGCTTGCGAATCGCATCTCGTCTTGATATTCCCGCCAGTTTCGATTGATATTCTCGGTTAATCAGATCTTCTTTTGCCAATGTATCAAGCGTCAGATAAATTAAGTCTTCCGTGAACTGATGTTCTCGCTTTAAATCTTCAAACGTTTTCCCTTCGGCACACGCCTCGAAAACAATCATTGAGGTTTCGTTTAAACAAAACGCCTTATGCGTTGATAGATTATAGACAAGCAGTTCCTTGCCTAACGCCTGCACAACCATTTCGGATTGACGGCTTTTCGGTAAATTAGTCATCATAAAAAGTCACTCTCCCTCAATAATATCGAAAATATTTTCTGATACGAAAAACAAGTTAAGATTTATGATTTACCCGTCTAGAATCCGAACATCTTCGCGCTGAAATTAGACTGGAACGGAAAATTAGAATCTTAGCAAATCTTTCGAAGTCCAAACTATTTTTTGCAATTCCCAATTATATTCTGATTTTTATTTTTGCTCAAAACTAAGGAAGTATATTCATTTGGTTTATTTAAGGTATAAGGCGCAAAATATTCAGATAAATTGTTTGTTTCACTAATAATGAATTCCAAATCCTCATACAATTCACCGATTTTAGTTTCAACTTATTTCCGTAAGCATCAACATTTTATTTTAACTTGCAAGAGTCAATCACTCAATTAATTTACCTTCGTGAATGTCTTGGACAAATGATGCTGAAAGTAGTAATCCGTTTTATCCATTTAGTGAGAATTGCCTCAAACAAGGGTCGTTTTTGAAACTTTAAAAATATAGCACCACAAGATTAGGACACTACCCTCTTTTCTAAAAACTTGACAATAAACTTTTCAGGCATTATCAATATAGCTATGATTTGGTTTCATCAGCTAAAATATCTCGCCCTTAGATAGCCACTCGCCCGATTTGTTCGCGGCGCGTGGCGCAGCCGTTTAGTAATTAAAAATTCAAAATTAAAAATTCAAAAGTGGATGAATTAAAGTTTATCCGCTAAACTTACGTTTTTTCGTGTTCTAAAACTTTGAACATTGAACCTGAAACTTTGAACTTAACAGCTATGGACGAGAAATATTTTGCACAAAAAATAGAGCGGAAGTGGCAGAAGCGTTGGGCGGAAAACAGGACGTTTGAAGCCGCGATTGACGACAAAAAAGAGAAATTTTACGCGCTCGAAATGCTGCCGTATCCGTCGGGTCGGCTGCATATGGGACACGTTCGCAATTATTCGATTGGCGACGCGCTGGCATGGTATAAACGCTTGCAGGGTTTTAATGTTCTGCACCCGATTGGCTGGGATTCTTTCGGGCAGCCTGCCGAACAAGCGGCGATTAAAAAAGGCGTTAATCCGCGCGATTGGACGGAAGATAATATCGTGCAGATGCGCGAACAGTTGCAGCGTTTGGGCATCAGTTACGATTGGTCGCGCGAAATTGCCGCGCATCGCCCCGAATATTACAAATTTGACCAGTGGTTTTTCCTGAAAATGCTCGAAATGAATCTGGCATATAAGAAAATGACCAAGGTCAACTGGTGTCCGAAAGATCAGACAACTTTGTCGAACGAACAGGCGAGCGGCGGCGTCTGCTGGCGCTGTGGAACGCCGGTCGAGAAAAAGGATTTGGCGCAGTGGTTTTTACGCATCACGGCTTACGCCGAAGAACTTTTGCAGGAAATCAAAACGCTCGAAGGCGGTTGGGCGGAGCGCGTTCTGACGATGCAGAAAAACTGGATCGGCAAGAGCGAAGGCGCGTTTGTCGAATTCCAGATTTCAAATTTCAGATTCCAAATTGAAGAATCTGAAAATCTCGAATCTGTCAGGGTTTTCACGACGCGCATTGATACGATTTATGGCGCGAATGCTTTGGTCGTCGCGGCGGAGCATCCGATTGTCGAGGCAAATTACGCTGACTTTTCCGATGAAGTGAAGGCGAAAATCGAAGAAATCAAAATCGAAAAAGCCAAACCGAAGGATTACGACGAAGAAGTTGAAAAAGACGGTATTGATACCGGATTAAAAGCGGTTAATCCGTTTTCGGGCGAAGAAATTCCGGTCTGGGTCGGCAATTATGTGATGATGGAATACGGCACGGGCGCGGTGATGAGCGTTCCGGCGCACGATGAACGCGATTTCGAGTTTGCGAAAAAATTCGGTTTGCCGATTCGCCGCGTCATTCAAATTCCAGATTCCAAATTCCAAATTCCAGATGAAGAAAATCAAGTTGATGAAGCCTTTACCGACTACGGGGTTTTGATAAATTCCGGCGAATGGAACGGAAAAACTTCGGAAGACGCAAAAAGGGAAATGACCGAGTTTGCCGAAGAAAAAGGTTTCGGCGAAGCGGCGACGACTTTTCGTTTGCGCGATTGGGGCGTTTCGCGGCAGAGATTCTGGGGCGCGCCGATTCCGATTGTTTATTGCGAAACGTGCGGCACAGTTCCGGTTCCGTATGAAGTTTTGCCGGTCGAACTGCCCGAAAGCGCGCCGTTTACCGGCATCGGCGAATCGCCGCTCGCCAAAGTTCCCGAATTCGTCAATACGACTTGTCCGAAGTGTGATGAACCGGCAAAGCGTGAAACCGACACGATGGACACGTTTGTTGATTCGAGCTGGTATTATTTTCGTTACACCGACCCGCACAATTCCGAAATGCCGTTTGATCCGAAGGTCGCGGCGTATTGGGCGCCGGTTGACCAGTATATCGGCGGCGTTGACCACGCCGTAATGCACCTGCTCTACACGAGATTTTGGACGAAAGCGATGCGCGATATGAATTTGGTCGGGTTTGACGAACCTGTCAAACGATTGCTGACGCAGGGAATGGTCGTCGGCGAATCTTATTACAGCCGGGAAAAGGAAAGTTACATTCCGCAGGACGAAGTAAAAATCGTCCGCGACGATAAAGGCAAAGTCGTCGAAGCGAAGTTGAAATCGGATAATTCGCCCGTTAAAGTCGCTGTCGAAAAAATGTCGAAATCCAAATATAACGGCGTTGACCCGGACGATATGGTTTCGATTTACGGCGCGGACGCGGCGCGTATCTTTGTATTATTTGCCGCGCCAATCGAAAACGAACTCGTCTGGATGGAAACCGGCATCGAAGGCGCAGTCAGATTTTTGCAGCGCGTCTGGCGGTTTGTCTATCGCTGGCACGAGCCGATTGCGAAATACGAAATGCAAAATGCGGAATCGAAAATTGAAGGCGCGAATGAAACTTCACAATCCGCAATCCGCAATCCGCAATCGGAAGACGCTGCGCGAAAACTGCGACGAAAAACGCATCAAACAATCGGGCGCGTTACAGAGAACTTTGAAAGCGGACAATTCAACACGCCCGTCGCCGCTTTGATGGAACTCTCGAACGCACTGGGCGATTTCAAAATCGAACCGAACACGGCAGGCGCGGACGATTTGTTTGCGATCAACGAAGCGTTGAAAAGTCTGATTTTAATGCTCGCGCCGTATGCGCCGCACGTCGCCGAAGAATTGTGGGAAGTTATAACCGGAAGCGATAAAGGAATTTTGCAATCGGGCGCAGGATTTCCCTTTGCGGACGAAACTCTGGCGAAAGCAGACGAAATGGAAATTCCGATTCAAATCAATGGCAAACTGCGTTCGCGCATTGTCGTTTCACCCGAAACTTCGCCGGAAGATTTGGAAATTTTTGCTCTGGCGGACGCAAAGGTAAAAGAATTTACCGGCGGTAAGCAAATCGTGAAAATTGTCGTCGTGCCGAAGCGTCTTGTAAATATCGTAGTGAAATAATTTGCTTTTATTGATAAGAGATTAAGCCGGATGAAAGGCGATTCCGTTTCGTTTAGCCTGCGCTTTTTCTCTTTTTCAGTCGCAAAGCGCTAAAAAATTGGAATCTTTTGTGATAAGATAAAAGAGTCGTTCCGCCCGGATTTATCGCTTTAATCTCAAGCGGAAAATGAAAGTTCTACGCAGGCTTGCACAAGGCAAATAAAAAGTATTCACAACAATTATTGGAATTTACGGTTTATTATCACTTGTTACTATCGGAATAAACGATTTGTCCGCTTGGATTTGACAAAATCAAACGAAAAACGTCGTTATAGCTTCCACATACTGCCGGTTTTCAAGGTAAAACAGACGCGCAAGTAAAATTCGTTCCGCGCGCTCCGAACTGATAAATTTAGAAAGTTTTTATGCGTAAAGAGTTAAAATTTTATCGCTGCGGATTACTTTTAATTCTGCTTGCTTTCGCGCCCGTCTATATCTTCGGGCAGGATTTGGGAAGCAGCAGCGGACTTTTCAATTCGGCGAAATCGAAATCGAACTCTAAAACCGCGTCCAAAAAAGCTGCTCCGAAAGCGAAAAATACGGCTACGGCGGCTGACAAAACAACGCCGAAGCCGGCGCCAAAAACGAAAAACACAACAGCAGCGACATCAAAAGCTCAAAAAACCGCCGTCGCAAAATCAGACGCGCCGAAAACCGATTCGGCAAAAAAAGCTACGTCGAAAACCAATTCGGCAAAAAAACCTGATTCAAAAACGCAGAACGCTTCCAAATCTAAACAACCGACGAAACCGCCGCTTGGAAACGACGTGGTAATTACGGTCGGGCAACCGGCGACGGCTAAAACCGATTTGCCAAAAACCGACGCGCCGCCAAAAACCGATAAGCCGAAAGCCGATTATGACGAGCTTTTTGAAAAGTCTATCGAAGAAGGCAATCAAGCGCGGGACGAGCGTGATTATTCAAAAGCGGAAGCCGCTTATCTTCGGGCGCAAAGTCTGAAAACAAAAGATTCACGCGCTATTTTCGGTCTGGGAAATCTTTACAGCGACCAGCAGCGCTGGGAAGAAGCCGAATCCGCGTATCGGCTGGCAATCGAGTTTGAACCGAGCAGTCCGAATGCCTACATCGCGCTGAGTTTTGTTTTAACGCAGCCGATTATCGGAATGGATTTGGGAGGCAGATATGCGGAAGCCGAAAAACTGGCGCGTCAGGCAATCAATATCAGCCAGAATAACGCGCTCGCTTACGACCAACTCGGAGTCGCGCTCGAACTCAGCGGCGAAATCGGCGATGAAACCAGAAATTCATATCGCAAGGCGATTGAACTCGACCCGAATTTCGCGCTCGCCTACGCGCATTTGGGCAGACTGCTTCGCCGCACGGGTCTAAACACGGAATCTTCCGCCGCATATCGCAAAGCAATTGAATTATCAACCGATGTGCCGACAATGATTATGGTCGCCGACGTGATGCAGTCACAGCAGCGTTATCTGGATTCGGAAGAACTTCTGCGTCGCGCTCTGCGGCAAGACCCGAAGAATCCGACCGCGCTTTTTTTGCTCGGTCGCGCTTTGACGACTCGCGGAAACTACGATGAAGCCGAAAAAGTTTTGAAGAAGAGCGCCGATGTTAGTCCGAATAGTTTTGTTTCCTACGCGCTTTTGGGTTCGCTCTACACGAGACGCGAAAAATTTGACGACGCTGAAAAATATCTGATGAGAGCTATGCGCCTTGTTTCGACCAATGAAAAAAAGCGTCTGGCGCAGGATTTTGAAGCCGTCGGCGACGGACTTTTGCGAGCCGGTAAAAACAAGGATGCCGCTCGCGTTTATCGTCAAGCCATCGCGCTCGACAGAGAAAAAGTTTCCCTGTCGGACAAGTTGGCAAAGACGCAGGCGAATTAATTGATAATTAATACGATCTATTAATTGATTCACTAAAGGTAAAAATTTCAAATTATTAATTTCAGCCGAGCTAAATTCTCAGCAAAAAAGAAACAATGCTTTATTGTCCGAAATGTCAACAAACTTACGAAGAAGCGGCGCAAAGATTTTGTCTTAAAGACGGCGCGAGATTGCTTCCCGCTCCGTCTTCCGGTAAATCCGTTAATCGGACGGGCGGCGTTTTTTCAAAAATCTTGAACAGAAATCCGCAGCCTGATGAGCCGGACGAAAATCCGCTGCATTCTTTTCCGAGCTTTTCGCCGCCCGCCGGTAAAATGTTTAAGGCGGAAGAAGATTTATTGTCGCTGCCCGAAATCAATCTGCCGCAAAAGCCTCTGCCGCGCATCATCAAACCGAGTGAAGTGCCGCAGAGTCAGGCGACGCTTGGCGACCGGAAAACCAATCCGACGGGCAGACCGGCTTTAAGCTGGGAAAATCCGAACGTGCTGCTTCAGCAAACCGTCAAAAACCGTTATTTAATTACTAAAAAACTCGAACAGGACGAAAACAGCATCGGTTACTTGGCGGAAGACAAACTCGTCCCGAACAAAAAGGTTCTGGTCAGAATTTTGATGGAGCCGGACGCGGACGACAAATTTACCAATAAGATTTTCGCCGAAGAGCGCGTCTCGCTCTCGCACGTCAATCATCCGAACGTCGCCAGCGTCATTGATTCAGGAGAATTACTGGAAGGCAATCCTTTTATAATTACCGAATATGTCGAAGGCACTTCGGTTAAAGATATGCTCAACCGCAAAGGCGAATTTAATCCTCTGCGAACGGCGCGAATTGTTCGCCAGGTTTCAAACGCTCTGAGTACGGTTCACCAAAACGGCATTCTGCATCGCAATCTGAAGCCGGAAAATATAATTTTAACGCTCAACGAAGAAGGCGGCGAGCAAGTAAAACTGATTAATTTCGGTGTGCCGAGCGGAACAATAAACAAGGAAAATATCGCTTACAAATCGCCCGAACAAATTGAAGGAAACGTAGCGACTTTCGCCAGCGATATTTATTCTCTGGCAATTGTAGCTTATCAAATGCTGACCGGACGCCTGCCTTTTAATTCGTCATCGGTAAATGCTCTGCTCAAATCGCAGCGTGAAGGAATGAGTCTGCAACCAACGAATTTGAGGCTCGATTTGCCGCCTGCCGCGGATACTATTTTTGAAAAAGCGCTGGCTTTCAGCCCGTCAGAACGTTATCCGAAAGCGCGTGATTTCGGCGACGCTTTTTACAACGCGCTTAATGCCGCAACTTCGGTAAAAGACGAAAAATCGTCGGAAACAGACAAAAGCGAAACGTTGCCGAACGAGAAAGTCGAGGAAAATGTCAGAAAGGCAATTTACCAGTCTGAAGAAACGCCGCTCCAAGTTCAAGCGCCGCCCGTTTTGGTTAGCAGTGTCGGAAATAATGATTTTGAACTCGAAATTCCGCCGCTTGAGAGCGATTCAACAGTCAGTCCGGTTAATTTCGCGGAAACAATGGAAGCGCCGGAAGCGCCGGCAATCGCGGAAGCACCGCTAATCGCAGAGGATTTCAGCAAAAATGAGGTGAAAACACCAAAAGATTTAACGTGGGAAAAACGTTCGCCCGAACCGCCCGTCGTGGCAAGTTCGAGTAAAACGTGGCTTTCGATACTCGGCATCGCCGTTCTGCTGGCTGGATTGTTCGCCGTCTGGTATTACATTCTGAATCGTCCGAATAATGGCGCGACGGTCATACAACCGACGCCGGAAAAAGTTATGACGCCCGTTCAAAATGCGGAAAGCGCGCCGCCCGCGAATTTTAACGTCGAAGTGAAGCCTTCTCCGAAACTCGAAGACATCGAAGTTCCGCCGCCTGCCCGTTCAATGTCGCAGCCGCCGAACACCGTCTTTTTTGAAACCAGCAAACAAAATTTGAAAGGCGATTTATTGAGAAATTTTGTCGGCTTTTCGCTGTATTATCCTAAGGATTGGACGCGCAACGAATCTGACAATAAATTTTTGGACATCTCGAAAAACTCCGCCAACGGATTGCCGATTGAACAACTTCTCGTCAGTTATTACGACAGCAAGGGAACTTTCAATATGGATAAGGAAAGTTTTGCGAAACTTGCCGATAAGTCGAATAAAGATTTAGCCAAAATCGTTCCGAATTATCAAACGATGTCCGAAGGCGAAACAAAAGTCAACGGAGATTGGCGAGCCTATGAAGTCAAATTTCAAGGCGGCGGCAAAGTAGAAAACGGCGAGAAAAAATTGATAATCTGGGGCAGACGGCTTTGGATTCCGGCAGCCCGACCGGGAACAAAAAACGGCTTTGTCGTGACGATGCTCGCCACTTCCGTTTCGCCAGAAGTTACGAGCGTTGACGATGTCGGCGTGAAAGGCGAGTTGGGAAGTATTTTCACAACATTTGAGCCGAACCAGAATTTCTAACAGCCGCTTTAATTTTTGAAGCCTAAGCACAGAAAGAAAAGTGATTCTTCCTGTGCTTTTTACTTTTTGGGTTCAAACAAAATCAATGCGAATTTATAATTTCAAGCTGAAATCAATCACCGAAAAATAGATTTATTCAAGGAATAAACCGGCAATTTTTTGTCTTCGTATATGAAAGAGGTTTTAAATCAACCGATTTTGATGCTAATGTTTACCCTGTCGGCTTTCATCATTTTAATAAATGCGCGATTTGCGAAGATTATATTTATAAAGAGGTTTTAATGAAAAGATTTTTTACAAATGCAGTTTTATTTGCAGCTTTAAGCATTGTGTTCTCAGCTTTTACGGCTTGCACAAAAACTGATACAAACACTTCAAACGTCTCGGTCGGCGAGGCTAATCAAAATTCGACGGAAACGAAAAACGCCAATTATCCGCCCGCGCCTTCCGCCGTCGTTCAAACGGAAATCAAAGATTTGGACGGCAATACGTTCAAACTCGAAGACAAAAAAGGCAAAGTCCTTTTAGTTAATTTGTGGGCGATCTGGTGCGGACCTTGCGTGGCGGAAATGCCGGAATTCGTTAAATTGCAAGACCAGTATAAAGATAAAGGATTTGAAGTAATCGGACTAAACGCAGGCACTTACGACGGTCAGGAAGAACCCGTCGAAAACATAAAAAGATTCATCGAGCAAAGGAAAATAAATTACCAGATCGCTTACGGAGACGATAAAATTTTCAGCGAATTCGATAAAAGAACTCACGTCGGCGGCATTCCGCAAACTATGATTATCAATCGGGAAGGACAGATGAGTTTTCTTGTCGGCGGCGGCGGCAATCGCGTAGTCGGCGAAATCAAAGATGCGGTCGAAAAAGCGGTCAATGAATAAGCAAAAAACGGAAAACGGAAAATGGAAAACGGAAAATAAAAAGTAATATCTGTCGGTATAATCAATTTTCAAAATTTGACGGAACACAAAAAATTATCCATTTTCCGTTTTCCATTTTCCGTTTTCTACGATTTTCGGCTCGACCAAAAGTGTTTTGAAACTTGCGAGACTCACTAATCCGGCGCTCGCGCCTTTCGGTTTATTGACAAATTTTTTCTGCGTGTAATGGACGGCGACTTTCGGCTGTTCTCTTGCCTGGCTGAAAAAAGCGGCGATTTGCGCGGCTTCGAGCAGAGTTTTTTGCGGTATTTCCTGACGATTCGGGTTTTTGACGACAACGTGCGAACCCGGATAATCCGCCGCGTGCATCCATAAATCCGCAGATTTGGCGACGCGAAAAGTTAAGAAATCGTTGTCTTTCGCCGCTTTTCCGACCAGAATTTCAAAACCTTCGCTCGATTTGTAACTTCTCGCGCCTTTAAAGTTTTCCGTCTGCTTCTCTCTTGATTTGACATTCGGTTTTTCAGGCTTTTCGCCTAAAAAATCAGACAGAAAACTTTCGTCTTCTTCGACGATTGCCGCTTCGACTCTCTCTTTTTGAAGCCGCAGATTGTCAATCGTTTGATTGGCGATTTCCAGCCGTTTCGAGATTTCCGCCTGCGCGTTTCGAGCTTTTGTGTAACGTTTGAAAAATTTCTCGGCGGCTTCGGTGAGCGACATATTTTCGTCAATTTCGATTTCAATCGTCGGCGCGTTTTCGTCAAAAAAATCCGTTACGCAAACTTTGCCGCCGCCGCGCGTTGCCGTCGCTAAATTCGCTAAAATCAAATCTCCGAAGCGTTTCCATTTTGCCGCGTCGCCGTGATTTTCCAAATCCTGTCCGAGTTTTTTTACTAATCTTTCGTTTTTTGCGAGTTCCTGATTTAGTTTGCTTCGCGCCGAATTCGCTTTAGATTGAAAAACTCTCTCAGCGTCCTTTTCCAGATAAAATGAATCGAGCGCTTCGGACAAAGTTTCAAATTTTCCTTGCGAGAAAATTTCACCCGCGCTTTTTCTCTTTTCTTCTCGAAAAGGCGCGGCGTATTTATCGGCGATTTCCTGACCCGTGCCGGAATTTTCGCGGGCTGAGTCGAGAATGAAATCGTTTTTATCGAGTAAAAAAAGATTTGCCGAGCGTCCCGTGAGTTGGATGATAAGCGAATAATTTTCCTCTCGACCGAGTTCGTCGCGCGCCGAAAAAGAAAAGCGCAAAATGCGTTCGCCGCGAGCTTTTCAATCGTTTGGAGAACGGCGTTCGCCAATCTTTTTCTCAATAATAAAATAAAAGGCGTCTGGTTTTTCGACTGTTTTTCGAGGTCGCGCAAGCGGCGTTTTATCAAATAAACGCGCGGCGCGGAAGGCTCGAAATTGATATACAGATAGTTTGAATCGCGCAGGCGAAAATCAATCGCCATCTGAAAACGCGAAAGCGGAAAAATTTTGCCGAACTTCTGCCCGATTAAAACGGAGGCGAGTTCGGCGCGGATTTGTTCGAGAGTTTTTTCGTTCACTTCATTTAAAAATCAGAAATCCAAAGTTCAATGCGTTATATTCTAACATCGGACTTTGGATTTCTGATTTTTAGATTAGCTTTAAAGTTCTTTGACGACGATTGTTCCCGAAACAAGGTCGTGAGCGGCGCGCTGCTCTTCATTAAAAAACAAAGTTAAAAATCCCGCGCCGACGAAAGCCAGCGATAACAAATAAACTGCGGAACTAACCGCCGCTTGATGAAGCGTCGGGTAATCTTCATTTTCGGCGTCAATCAATTCCAGAGAAAAAAGCCGCATTCCAAGAGTTTTGCCGTGCATACTAACGGTTGTCGTCAGATAGACGAACATCACGGTCGCGCAAGTTACGAGAAAAGCGAAAATGCCGGCAAACGACATCCAGCCTTCGCTCATTAAAATAAACGGCGCAAGCAAAATCAAGCTCAAAAACGAACCGATTATCAAATCGAAAAGTCCGGCGTTAAAGCGCATCGCAAACGGCGCGAAATCATCGTTTTCTTCGATTTCAGGTTCTTGAGCCTGAATTTTTTCAGCGGTTTTAACAGGCTCGACTTCAATTTTTTTCTTTTCTTCGATTTTTGTTTCTTCTTTCTTTTCTTCGATTTTTACTTCCTGCGGAACGGAAACAGCAAAATCATTCTCGAAGCTCGTCGCAATTTTCGCCGCAATCGGCAGAGGCGGAAGTTTATTGGTGTCTAAATCTTTCGTCTCCGCGCGCAAGGAAGTAGCGAGTTTCGGCTTTACGCTCGTATTAACCGTAGCTTGGACATCAGCTTCATTTGTTTTCGAGGCAATATAGAATGGATAATTTTTGTTGGGTGTTGCCGGAACGGGTTCAGGCGCGACAGGCGTCGTTTCTTCTTCAACCAGGAATTTTTTCCGTGAATTTTTGATGCGTTCGAGCGCGCTTGCCAATTTCGGATTGCCGGTTTGGACGATTTCAGATTCCGCGACTTCTTCAAGCGCCTCGATTTTCAACGCCGTCGCGCCTTTCGTCACCAGATTCGGTTGACGGATTGCCGAAGTAACCGGTTTTTCCGTAACGTTCTGCATTCGTTCTGTGCGCTGACGCACAGTATTTTGGAGTTGCAGACGCCATTCGGGAACTGTCGCGCTCGACGTGTGAAACTCAACCAGCGTCGGACTTGTCAGTTTCGTTGAAATAGTTACATTTGAAACCGCTGCCGATTCGGGTGAATTTGTGTTTTTAACAACTTTATTTGCTTTGCCCGCAGATGAGGAATTTATTTTCGCTTCCGTCTCGGCAGATTTTGCGACCGAATAAACTTTAGTTAAAAGGTCGGAGCGTGAGTCGTTAATCATCGTTCCGCAGCTCGGACAAACCGACAACTTAGCGGCGTTAATTCTATTACAAACGGGACAATTCATATGGTTGAAAAATAAAAATATCGGAAAAGTTTTTTACAGGTCCAGGGAAATTACGCGAAATGAAAAACTGAGTGGATAGTATCAGAAATTACTTTAACTCGTCAATAGTAAATTTAAGTAAAATAAGAGATATTCTTGATTTTAGATTTTAGATTTTAGATTGGTAAAGAAAAATGGAACACCGTTATTTACGATTCATCAAAATTGATTAAGATAAATTCTTAAAAATCTCGACAGCTTTAACCAATCCGTAATTAATTTATCCAATCCAAAATCTAAAATCCAAAATCACAAGGGTTGTCTGCCCGCAAAACCGGCTTCGATTTCGTGCCACCATTCGATTCGCTCATCTTCGCCGAGCTGCCAGCAGAGCAGAACGACGCGACCGTCGCGCAAACTCGGAAAATCAATCAAACCGCGCGAGTAGTCTTTTAATTCGATACCGAATTCGTGAAATTCTGTCGTTATTTTGCCGATTTCATAAAGACATTCGACATAGACCGAGCCGCTTTTCATACCGCCGCCGCCGGACGCCGCCGCCGCCGATTTTGATGACTTGCGAAAAACAGCGATTGTAGCGTATCTGGCTTTGATTTTTTCCAGCTTCGGGCGAATTACGGGCAGTAAATCGTTGGCTTCTTCGACTGTAAAAAGTTTCATCTGTCGTCGGTTACGCGCACCAAATCGGAAAAATTTTCCGCTTCGTCTTCAGAGTAATTTGTTTCAAAACGGATATTATCGGAAACCGCCGGAAAATTTTTCGCCGTGTTCGGGCGCAGCGCATCGGGCGGTAAAACTTCTTCGGGCGGCACAAAAGACGGAACATCATATTGTCCGCTATGCGAATCTTTGCAGACGAGTTCGGCAATTTCGCCCAAATCTATAAAAAAATCCGCCACGTCAATCAGGCGCGGCGCGGTGTTCGAGCGAAAACCGGCGACTTCGACGCGACAACCTTTATAAGCGACGGCGTTGAGCGCGTAAACAAAATCTTCGTCGCCCGAAACCAGAACCGCCGTGTCGTAACGTCCGGCAAGCGAGAGCATATCAACCGCGATTTCAACGTCGAGATTTGCTTTGCGCGTGCCGTCGTAAAAAGTTTTCAACTCTTTCTGCACGACGCGAAAGCCGTTGCGCCGCATCCACAACAGAAAACCTTGCTGGCGTTCCGCGCCCGCGTCAACGCCCGTATAAAAAAACGCGCGAAGCAGTCTGCCGTCGCCCAAAAGCAAGCGCAGAAGTTTGTTATAATCAATATCTAAATTATGAAAACGCGCCGCGTGAAAAAGATTGTTTCCGTCAATAAACACCGCGACACGCCCGCGATGCCCGAATTTCCAGGACGGATTACTCGTCATATCAAACTGCATTTGATTAAACCTTCTTAGTTAAAATTTTTCGAGATAAATCAGAATCGCAGCCGGATTTGGAGAAAAGACGAATCGAGAGTTTTATTTCGATTTTTATACTTTAGAGTCTTGAAAGTTTTTACTACAAATCAATGTATAATTTACACTTGAAAACTAGAAAATGGTTTTTCAAAAAATTCTTTTATTATATTGTTTTCGTTTTTTCTAAAAATTTTAACCGCGATTTTATAAAATATATTGTTTAATAATTTGCCTTTCCGTTTGCCGGACGGTCGGGCGATTCATTTAATAGAATACTCGTTTTTCGTCGTATAATCAAAAAATATGGAGAAGAAAGCCGAAAAAATTCACGACGACCGCTGGCTTAAAGATTTGCCGATTCAACTTGAAAATCCAGCCTTCAAATCCGAAGAAATGATTCTCTGCCGGAAATGCGAGCGAGCAAATCCGCCGACGCGCCTCGATTGTCTCTACTGCGGCGCGGAACTCGAATTCACCGAAGCTCAAAGTGAAATCATCAAACCGAATTTGCGAAAACTTGAGAATTGGGAAAAAGGTTTTAATCTTGTTTTTTCAACGATTGCGGACAACTTTGATGAATCGAAATTGTCCGAAATCGCAAAAATGCTCAAATGCGATCAGGAATTTTTGCGAAAACTGATAGAAGCGAAAAAAACTTTGCCGCTTGCGCGAGTCGAATTTGAGAAAGAAACAGAAATTGTTCAAAAACGTCTTGGCGAATTCGGAATCGAAACTTTGATCGTCAGCGATGAGAATTTGGCAATTGAAAAACCTTCCCGGAGACTTCGCGGCATCGAGTTTTTTGACGACCGAATTGTTTTGCTGCTTTTCAACAAAGACGAAATCGTTGAAATTTCAAGCAAAGATTTAGTTTTGATTGTAACCGGCGCGATTTTTGAGCGGCGCGTCGAGGCAACCGAAAAGCGAGTTAAAAAAGGCGAAAACAAAATTTTGCAAACAAACGAAACGGCTTCGGATGAGTTTTTAATGGACATTTACAGCCGCGACAACGAAGTTGGTTACAGAATTTTGGCGAAAGGTTTCGACTTTTCCAGTCTTGAAACGGAAAAGGAAATCGTTGCGACGAAAAATCTGAAAAAACTCGCTCAAAAATTGCGTGAAGTCGCGCCGGACGCGCAATTCGTTGACGATTATCTGCAAATACGCGAAATTTTGGGAACGGTTTGGGAAGTCGAAGAAAGAATTGACTCGCAGGGTTTAAAAAGAGAAGGATTCGGGAAGTTCAATCTGGGAAACGTCACGACGATAAACAATTTGTCGCAATTTACAAAGTATTCGCGCCTGCAACGACAACTTTTATGAAGAATAAGTTCAAAGTTCAAAGTTCAAAGTTCAAAGTCGAAGACCGAAGACCGAACACCGAAGACCGACAAACAAATTCAGTAATGCGCGATTCGCAATCCGCGATTTTATTCGGTGTTTTGCCTGTGTTGGAAGCGCTGCGAGCGGAAAATCGCCGCATTGAAAAAATCTTCGTCGTTGATGGCGCAAAGGAAAAGCGCCTTTTTGACATTTTGGATTTGGCGCAGAGAAAAGGCGTTCAATTTCAGAAAATTCCGCGTGAACAATTTTCACGCTATGTCGAAAACGGCGCGAATCATCAAGGCGTTATCGCGTTGGTCGCAGCGGCGAATTATGTTGACGCAGACGAAATTTTGGAAGAACTTTATTCAAAGGAAAACGTTTTAGTTGTGATTTTAGACGGCGTTGAAGACCCGCGAAATTTAGGCGCGGTTTTGCGCGCCGTCGAATGCGCGGGCGCAGATGCGGTTTTTATTCCCGAACGCCGCGCCGTCGGTTTGACCGAAACGGTTGCGAAATCTTCGGCGGGCGCGACCGAATATGTCAAAGTCGCTAAAGTCGCCAACATAAATCGCTTGATTGACGAACTGAAAGAGCATAACATTTGGGTTGTCGGCGCGAGCGGCGAAGCTGAAACGAGTTATACCGATTGGGATTGGACGCAAAAATCGGCGTTGGTTTTAGGCGGCGAAGGCAAAGGTTTGCATCGTCTCGCGGCAGAAAAATGCGACGCGCTGGTAAAAATTCCGATGCTCGGACAAATCGAATCCTTGAACGTTTCGGTCGCCGCCGGCGTAATACTTTTTGAAGCAGTCAGACAGAGAAAAATGGTAAATGCTAAACGGTAAGTGATAAGTATAATAAAGTTTCTTAACTTACTACTTACCGTTTAGCACTGATAAAAATTATGTTTTGTCCAAAATGTGGAACACAAAATCCTGAAACCGGAAAATTTTGCCGAAATTGCGGAACAGATTTATCGCCTGTTTCCGACGCGCTGTCGGGAGAAAGATCAAATTTTCAGATACCTGATGTCTGGATGACATCGCCGCGTCAGATGCGGCGAAATATGCGAATGGCGGGCAAAAAGGAAAAACCAATTCATTGGGAAGGCGCAATAACCAAACTTTTCAGCGGTCTGGCATTTTTAGTGGTTTCGATTGCGCTCGCTTTTTCGCAAATGGGACACGGCTGGTGGTTTTGGATGCTGATTCCGGCTTTCGGTTCAATCGGAAGCGGAATCGCGCAAATTATTCAGCTAAAAAAAACCGAGAAGCATCAAAGTCTTATTTCGCCGCAACAAACAAATCAAGTATTCGCGCCTGTCTCAAATGTTGAATTGCCGCCTTCAAAAAATGATTATATTAAACCGCAAGGCTCAATCTACGACACGGGCGAACTCGTCGCGCCGCCGAGCGTCGTCGAAGGCACGACCAGACATCTCGAAATTAATAACGAAGGCGAAACGATGACTTTGCCTAAGAAATAGCAGGCAATTTTTACGAGGTGAAATTTATGATTGAAATAGAAGACCCTATTTCCCGGCAGTTTGAGCGTATTGACAAGCCTTCTAACCGCGCTTTTTCTCAAAGATGATTCCAATTTGATTAAGCCTTTCGCCTTTTCCTGTTCGGCAGCGTCTTTACCGTTAGCTAATCTTTCGTGATATTTGCTGTAAATCTGAAATTGCTTTGTTTTTTCTTTTCCGGCATTTTTGAAATAAACTGTCGTATCGTCAATACAAGTTCTGGTGTATCTCGAAATCTTTTGCGGGGCGAATTGAGCTATTATCGGAATGACGGCATTTTCGCCGACTTGGAAATCACGAGTAAAATCAACTCTTGTTACTTTGCAGTCGTGCGCGTCAAAGAAAATTCCGCTTTTGCTTTCGACATATTTGCTCAATAAAATCAGCGCGTGATTTAGTTCATCTTCATCTAACGAATACAGATTAGAACCGTATAGCCAGCGTCCAAAAGAAACTTCAGCGCGAGGATGCCAGCGTTCATTCCGACTTCTGGAAAGCGTCAGACGCGGTTCGCCTGTGTTTTTGGTAGAGTTACACTGGCGATTTTGCGCCCTTCGACAATCACGGCAGGTTTATAAAAGTTTCTTCCACAAATATCCACCAGATCGTTAAAAGTCATTCTTTCGCCCGTCTGGATTTGCCCGTGTGACTTTTCGAGATCATTAATCAATCTGCTGATTTCATCGGTCGCATCGCTACGCTTTTCGGCGTGTCTTTCAATAAACCACTTTTTTCCTAAGATTTCATCAAAATGCTCAATTCTGATACCCCACTTCCCTTTGCTTTTGCCCGTTTTTCTTTTGAAAACTTTAGAAACTATATTCATTTTTCCACCTGTATTATTTTTTCTTGTTTCTAAACTGTTTAATTCTTTAGTTTTATCGGCTTAACATTCCCGCCAAAATTCCCACCAAGAATGTCTTAATTTGTAGAAATATTGTGAAAGAATGTGAAATAATATTTAACCGCAAATCACACTTTAAGCCGATTTTTATTGAATAACAGTGGTTTTGGAAAGTATCTGAAAACAGGTGAAAGAATAGGACTGTCGCTCCACACGCAAGTGGTTACAAGTTCAAATCTTGTAGTCGGCATTCCACAATCAAAAAGGGCAACCTGAAATTTCAGGTCGCCTTTTTATATTTAAATCAACTGCGGAGGTTTTTAACAGAATTCATTACTCGGTAAACTCGAAAATAACCGATTCCGGTTTCTTCCGTTTGTCGTCATTTTTCGGCTTTTCGTCCTTTGGCTTATCAGGATTTCTCGGCGGAACGACGATAACGGGCGGCGGCGGTTTCGGCGGGGTTTTCTTTTCTTTGTCTTGTGCTGAAACCGTCATCGAAACGCCGATAACGATTATCACTGCAAATAATAGTTGTTTCAAAGTTTTCATCACATTTTTTCCTCTTTAACTTCTAAGGCACCAGGGGAAAAATGAAAGTGCGCCACTTTTGTTAGGCAATACCAGTGCCAAAAACATTTTTCGTCAATGCGTCAATGAAATAAATCAAAAATTCTCTGTTTAGCTTTGATACAACATTAATGATTAACGTTTTCCGTAAAGTTCGCACGAAAACGTCAATCGAGAATCGTTTGCATATTTTTGGAAAGAAATACGATTTTTGAATAAATTTTTCAGCGCATCGGTGCGAATTTACTCAAAATGATTATAATTTTTAATAACGAGTGAGACTAATCTAAACAATCAGTAGAAAAGCGATAAAATGCCGAACAACAATCAACGTATCAGACAAATTCTTGTGATTGTCGCCACTTCCGGCGTAATTTTTGTCAATTATCTCGCTGCGAAAGGCTTTATCAATCACCAAACGCCGCAAGTTATTTCCGATAAATATCCGACATTGCTGACGCCTTCGGGTTACGCTTTCGCCATTTGGAGTTTGATATATTTCGGCTTGGCGGCATTTAGTATTTATCAGGTTTTGCCGCAAAACGCGGCGCGTTTTACGAAAATCGAGACAGTTTATATCTTGAACTGCGCGGCAAATTGCGCCTGGATTTATCTGTGGCATTACGAGCAAATTCCGGCGAGTTTAATCGTAATGTTTGTGCTGCTCGCAACGCTGATTTTTATTAACGTGAAATTACTAAAAACCGAATCGGCGGCGGAATACTGGCTGGCGCGTGTTCCTTTCAACATTTATTTCGGCTGGATAACGGTTGCCGCGATTCTCAATTTTACGGTCGCGCTCGTTTATTTCAATGTCAAAACTTCCGATTTTACGACGAGCGTTTTAGCTTCCGTTTTAATAATCGCGGCGACTTTGCTCGGTATAATCATTCGTTTCAAACTCGACAATTTCGCGTATCCGCTGGCAATCGCGTGGGCTTTAACCGCCATCGCCGTCAAACAGAGCGGACAAACGATGATTGTTGTCTGCGCCGCGGTTTGCGTCATCGCTTTGCTTATTTCCACGCTGACAATTCTTTTACAGACAAAAAATAAAATTCAATGAACAAAGGAAAAATCTGCGTTTCGGTTTGCGCGGAAACAGCCGACGAACTAATTGAACAAATCAAACGCGCCGAAGATTTGGCGGACGTAATTGAGATTCGTTTTGATTGTTTGAAAGAAAGCGAATTTGATTCAGCCTTGCAACACATTTCCAATTTGAGTATTAATAAACCTCTTCTTGCAACTTTTCGCCCGAAAGACAAATACGCTGACCTCACACCGGTAAAAAAAATTTACAAAAATGATGAGGAAAGGAAATTACATCAAATAAAAGCTAACTACAGATTCAAAGGTTGGGAAGGGATTTTGGATATAAAAAACGTAGAATATGTTGATTTTGAGTATGACATCCATAGCTATCTTCGTTGGAATATGATGTTTGTTAATGGTTTGACCAGCGAATTAGACGCAAAATCAGAAATCGACTTAGCTGCAAAACTCAAAGAACGTAAACTGATTTCTTCAGAGCATTTCTTTGAGTACGTTTCAAATTTAGAAGAAACATTTGAAAAATTATCATCAAAAATCGAAATTGATGGTGACGAACCTAAAGAATTTACAAACATCAATCCTGCGGTTATAAAAATTGCCTCTCAAGCAAATGAAATCACCGACACAATCGCCGTCTGGAAATTGCTCGAAAAAGCCAAATCTGAAAATAAACAAATCATTCCAATCGCAATGGGCGAAGCGGGAAAATGGACGCGAATTTTGGGTTTGGCGCACGGCGCGTTTTTGACTTATGCGTCGTTTCACGCAGGCACTGAAACCGCGCCCGGACAAGTTTCGGCTAAAGATTTGATTGAAGTTTATCGCGCGAAAGAATTAAACGAACAGACCGAAGTTTACGGCATCATCGGCAATCCGGTTTCGCATTCGATGTCGCCTTACATTCACAACGCGCTGTTCAAATCTCACAATCTCAACGCCGTTTTCGTTCCGCTTGAAGTGAAAAATTTGGACGAATTTATAAAAAGTTTCGTTGACGAGAAAACGTGCGAAGTCAAGCTGAATTTCAGAGGTTTTTCCGTCACGATTCCGCACAAACAGGCGATTATCAAATTTCTCGATTCGATTGATGAAACCGCAAAAGCAATCGGCGCGGTCAATACCGTAAAAATCTCGGACGGAAAACTTTATGGATTTAACACCGACGCGCCCGGATTTATCGAGCCGCTTTTAAATTCTTACGGCGATTTGCGCGGCGCGAAAGTCGCGGTTCTCGGAAACGGCGGCGCGGCGCGGGCTTGTGTTTATGCTTTGAAAACGGAAGGTGCAAACGTTTGCGTTTTCGCGCGAAATACTGAAAAGGCAAAAGATTTAAGCAATGAATTCCAAGTCGAATTAAGAGAATTTCCAAAGACCGAAAACCGAAAACCAAAAACCGATTTCAGAGATTTTGACGTTTTGGTCAATTCGACGCCGCTCGGAATGCGAGGAAAATTTGAAAATGAAACGCCCGTTTTCGCCGAACAAATGGAAAATCTCAAACTCGTCTATGATTTGGTCTATAATCCGTTTGAAACTCGCCTGATAAAAGAAGCGCGAGAAGCGAGCGTTCCGACAATCGGCGGTTTGGCGATGTTCGTCGCTCAAGCGGCGCGGCAGTTTAAGATTTGGACAGGAAAAGACGCGCCGTTAAAAGAAATGAGCCAAATCGCAATTCGCAGACTCCAAACGTAAAAGCCTTTTAAGTTTATGAATATTGAAGCCTTAAACTGTCCGAATTGCGGCGCAGGCGTTTCGAGCGACGCGGCGCAATGCGAATTTTGCGATACCAGATTGAAAACAATGGCTTGTCCGAAATGTCTCGGACTAATGTTTCTCGGAAGCGTTCACTGCCCGAAATGCGGCGCGAAAGCTGTCCAAACCGAAATTAAAACCGAAGAAAACGCCGGAAATTGTCCGCGTTGCAAAGTTCGTCTAAATTTGATGAACATTGAAGAAATCGTTTTGCGCGAATGCCGAAAATGCGACGGTTTGTGGGCTGACGCGCAGACGTTTGAAGACATTTGCGCGAGCCGTGAAAATCAAACGTCGGTTTTAAGCTGGATTTCAAACAGACAACCTGCCGCAGAAAATAAATTTTTCGACAAAATCAGTTACGTTCCGTGTCCAGACTGTAAACAGTTGATGAATCGCAGCAATTTCGCGCACTCTTCCGGCGTAATCGTTGACATTTGCAAGCAGCACGGCGTTTGGTTCGATGTTGAAGAATTGCCGCATATAATCGAATTTATTAAAAAAGGCGGACTTGACCACGCTCGACAGAAAGAAAAATTGGAAATCAGCGAACAGATGAAACGTCTGCGTGTTGAAAATCATCAAGCCGCGTTTGGGGAAAATATCTTTGAAGATTCGGCTGACGAGGAAGACTTTTTGAGTCCGGCGATTCGGAAATTCGTCCGATTTTTATTCGATTAAATTTGTCCTGATAAATTTTTCGTCTGTCTGTGCTAATCTGTATTTTCTCTATGAACGAAAGATACAGCCGACAGATTTTATTCTCGCCAATCGGAAAATCCGGTCAGGAAAAACTCTCAAATTCCCGCGTTTTAATTGTCGGCTGCGGCGCGCTCGGCTGTTCGCACGCCGAAACTCTGACCCGCGCCGGAGTCGGTTTTCTGCGAATCGTTGATCGTGATTTCGTCGAATTTTCAAATTTGCAGAGACAAACTTTGTTCAGCGAAACAGATGCGAAAGATAGATTGCCGAAAGCGGTTGCGGCGAAAAACCGTCTTGCCGCAATCAATTCGGAAATCGAAATTGAAGCCGTCGTTGCCGACGTAAATCATTCAAATGTCGAGAATTTAATCAAGGACTGCGATTTAATTTTGGACGGAACGGACAATTTTCAAACGCGCTATTTAATCAACGATGCTTGCGTAAAATTAAATAAAATCTGGGTTTACGGCGCGGCGGTTTCGAGTTACGGCGCGACGATGACGATAATTCCGAATAAAACTGCCTGTCTGCGCTGCATTTTTGAGGAAATGCCGAATGCCGGAACTTCGCCGACGTGTGACACAGCCGGCGTGATTCAGCCGATTATCTCGACGATTTCCGCCGTTCAAACCGTCGAAGCCTTAAAAATTTTAACGGGAAATTCCGAAAAACTGCATCGAAGTTTGATGCAATTCGATGTCTGGCAAAACGACTGGCGAAAAATCAAATTGGGCGAACCGAACGCCGATTGTAAAACTTGCGGACAGAGAAATTTTGAATTTCTCGACGCTGAAAACAACGAATTTTCAGCCGTTTTATGCGGACGAAACGCCGTGCAGATCGCACCCGCGCATTCGGCTGAAATAGATTTGCTAACGCTGGCGGAAAAGCTGAAAAACGTCGGCGAAGTGAAACAAAACGAATATCTTTTGCGTTTCATTTCAGGCGAATATGAACTGACGGTTTTCCGCGACGCGCGCGCCATCGTTCGCGGAACTGACGACGTTTCGACCGCGCGTTCGATTTATGCAAAATTCGTCGGCGTTTAATCCGGCAAAATGACAAAAATACTCGAAACCGAACGCTTGATTTTGCAAACCTGGACGCTGGAAGACGCGCCGAGATTATTTGAAATTTGCGGCGATGCCGAAGTAATGAAATATCTCGGAACGGGAGAACCTTACGAATTGATTGAACAAGCAAACGAATTTTTGCGTTGGGCGAAAGATTATCAAAAGGAAAATGGATTTTGCCGATGGGCAGTTTTTTTGAAAGAAAATCAGGAAATCATCGGCAGTTGCGGTTTTGCGCGACCGCACGGAACTGAAGAAATTGAACTCGGCTATCTTTTAGCAAAAAATTTCTGGGGAAAAGGTCTGGCGACCGAAGCAGCCTCAGCCTGTCTGCGATACGGTTTTGAACGATTAAAATTTAGCAAAATAATCGCAATGACTGATTTAGAAAATGTCGCTTCGCAAAAAGTTTTGGAGAAAATCGGTTTTGCAAAGCGCGGAATTGAGAAAATAAACAATGAAGATAATTTGGTTTATCTTGCAAAAAATTCAGTGATTATCTAATGAAAAGTATTTTTTATTTTATTTTTATAAGTCTTTTGTGCGGCTTTTCCGCAAGGGCGAGCGAGCCGATGATTTGGTCAATTAATACACGCGCCGAAGTTTTAAAAGGCGACGCGAAAGGCGTTTCGATAGCCGATAACGGAACTATTACGCTCGCGCCGAAATTAACGCAAATTTTTAACGCGGAACAACCTTACGTCTGGTCGAGCGCGATTGACGAGGCGGGAAACGTCTATTTGGGAACGGGCGGCGACGGCAGAATTTTTCGCGTTGACGCAAGCGGCAACGGCAAAATGTTCGCGGACTTAAACGAACTAAATGTTTCGGCGCTCGCAATTGGCAAAGACGGCGCGTTATACGCCGGAACTTCGCCTGACGGCAAAGTTTATCGCATTACCGCAAGCGGCGCGGCGGAGATTTTCTTCGACCCGAAGGAAAAATATATCTGGTCTCTAGCCGTCTTAAATGATGGAAGTATCGCGGTCGGAACAGGCGAAAACGGTAAGATTTTTCGCGTAAAATCGGCAAACGCGACACCTGAGTCTTCCCTGCTTTTCGACACGAGTGAAACTCACATTATTTCTCTGGCGATTGACAAACAAGGCAATCTCTACGCGGGAACCGATTCAAACGGCTTAGTTTTGAGATTTTCGCCCGACGGCAAGCCGTTTGCCCTGCTTGATTCGAGTTTAAGGGAAATCCATCAAATTTCAGTAGGCAAAGACGGTTCGGTTTACGCGTTGGCTTTGAGCGATTCGGCATCTGCGGCTTCAAAACCGGCGACGGAAGCCTCAGCCGTTGCCGCAACTGAAACGTCCTCCGTCGCCTCCCAGCCAGAACCGACGCCAAAAAGCCGTTATGATTTATCAGGCGCGAAAAGCGCGGTTTATAGAATTTTGCCCGACGGCGGCAGCGATATTATCTGGAATTCGGCAACAGTTACGGCGTTTTCCGTTCAGGCAAATCCAAGCGGAAACGGCGTTTTGATCGGAACAAGCGACAAGGGAAGAATTTACTCTGTAACCGATACCGGACAGGAAACTCTGTTATTGCAATCGAACGAAGGACAAATTTCAACTCTGCAAACGCGCGGCAATCAGATGTTTGCGACTTCAAGCAATCAAGGCAAACTTTATCGCACAAGCGCGGAAACGGTTGCGGAAGGCAGTTATGAATCATCTGTCTTAGACGCGAAAGCAAGCGCGAATTGGGGTAGAATCTGGTGGCGTTCAAACGGAAACGTCAATCTGCAAACCAGAAGCGGAAATACGGAAAAACCGGACGAAACGTGGAGCGCGTGGAGCGCGAATCTGACAGACCCGAAAGGAGCGCAAGTCGCCAGTCCGAAAGCAAAATTTTTGCAGTGGCGGGCGATTTTGAAAAGTTCGCAAAATTCTTCGAATTCGACAACTTTGGACGAAGTAAATGTTTCTTATTTAGCCAGAAATATCGCGCCCGAAGTTCTTTCAATTCAGATTTTGCCGACCAACGTCGGACTGCTGGCAAATCCGCCCGCGCAGGTTGATCCGAATATCGAAAATTCAGGACTCGACCCGACAACCTTCGGACTTCCCGCGACGACGAATATTCCGCCGCGACGAGTTTATCAACGCGGCGCGCGCTCTTTGCAGTGGACAGCCGAAGACCGCAACGGCGACAAATTGGAATACGCCGTTTATTACCGTGAATCGGGTGAAAATAATTTCAAGCTGCTGCGCGAAAATTTGCGCGAAAATTTCTTTACGATTGACGGCGCGGCGCTTGCCGACGGACGATATATTTTCAGAATTGTGGCAAACGACGCGCCTTCAAATCCGGCTTCGCAAAGTCTTTCGGGCGAAAAATTGAGCGAACCTGTTGACATTGACAATACCGCGCCGACGGTTACAGCGATTGGAACACCGCAAATCAGCGGCGAACGCGCGCGCGTAACATTTGAAGCAAGCGATTCGTCAAGTTTTCTAAACAAAGCCGAATACAGCATCAACGGCGGCGATTGGCAGGAAGTTTACGCCGAAGACGGAATTTCCGACAGCCCGCGAGAGCGCTATTCTCTGGAAATTCCTTTGAAAAATGCAGGCGAGTATTCGGTTTCTCTGCGAGTTTTCGATGCCAACGGCAATACGGGAAGCGCGCGAGTTTTAGTCGGAAAATAGTTGTGAGTCTTCAATAGATAAAATTCAAAAAATTAGTTTTACAAAATCATTCTAATTTGGTCTAGATTTACAGTGGCAATTTTCTGATTGATTAAATAGCTGAAAAGCGGATTATCTTCTGTAACCACTAAATAGGAATCTTTTGCTGTTTCGGTTATTGCCGCATCCGCTAAACGGAATTGGAGAAAGCTGTCTGTTTCAACCATAAAAGAGAACTCCTGATTGAAAATGATTAAGTTTTAGCTAACTAAATCTTAGCAATTGTTGTTCTCTTTTCAATTCTTATGCCCAACTCACGTTAAACGTTAATAAAAAATAATGCGGAAGTTTATTCGACATTTGCGGTTCAACCGGAGTTTATAAATATATCGAATTTCTATGCGAATCAGTACACGCGAGCCAATAGTTTTTGATAAATTCGTGCATCTGTTTTTCTGATATTTTTGATTCAAATGTGCCAACAAATAAATCGTGATTATTTCCTGATCAGTAAAATCGGGTTTGGAATTATTGCTCAAGCGTTGAAAACAGGTTCTCGAACAAATATCGTAGGTTTGAGCGCACGAACAGATAAATTTGAATTGAAGTATTTTCCATCGCAAGAAAATTCTACTAATTCAATCGTTCGTCTATCTTTTCTACTACTGATTCGCATATTAGAGAAAAACTCTTCCAGCCATTTAAGTTTTAACGAATTTCATAGCGACGCCATTCATACAATAACGTAAACCTGTCGGTTTCGGTCCGTCGTCGAAAACGTGTCCGAGATGCGCGTCGCACCGATTGCATAAAACTTCGGTTCTGGTTTCCGACAGAGTTTTATCAACTTTTTCGCGCACGTTGATTTTATTAATCGGGGCGTAAAAACTGGGCCAGCCTGTTCCCGAATCGAATTTAGTTTTTGAACTGAAAACCGGCAGATCACAACAAACGCAGGCAAAAGTGCCTTTGTCGTGAATATCATTCAGCGGACTGGAATACGGAGCTTCGGTTCCTGCTTTACGAGCAACTTCATATTGTTCAGGCGTCAATATTTTTTTCCATTCGGCATCAGTTTTAATAACTTTCTTAAACGGAAGTTCGTCGGTTTTGACATTCGCTAAATTTTCGATGTTTCCGCCTATTGCCGCACTTTCACCGGCTGCCGCCAGAGTTGCCTGATTTTCACTGCTGCACGCCGCTGCAAGAAACATACTTGATAAACCGGCTAAAGCGCCTAATTTCATTCCGTTTGCAAAAAATTCCCGTCTATCCATTCTTCTTTCCTCCATATTATACCTTCTGAATAAGAATTCGATTACAGAACATATTTAGATTCAGTTTGCAATCGGAGTTTACCTTTAATTCGACTCGAAAAGCAGCAAGATATTTATTTCCTATTGCCGAAACGCCTCCGCACGCAAGTAAAAGCTACGATTGCCGAAAATCAATAAAATCTTTCTTACTTCATTGTTGATTTTTTCATCATTTTTCTTTTGTGATGGTTTTTGCTCATCATCCGATGTTTGCTCATCATCCGATGTTTAGCCATCGTCCGATGATGTTTCTTCATCATTGATTTTTTGCTCATCATCGTATCGTTTTGCTTGGTCATCGTATTGGTTTGTTTCATCATATCTTCCTGCGCGAAAATCGTCGTCGTGATACCGATGACCAAAAGTAAAGCCGCCATTAATCCTGTAATTCGTTTCATCATTTTTCTCCCGTGTTTAATTTAAAATACTTTCCTGAATCGTTAATTTGTCATTCAAAAAGTTTCCGCAAATTGATTTTTTATTTGCGACTCGCTCAATCGCTACTTTTTAACCGAAGATGATTTGATCTTTGAAAGCGTTTCGATAATCACTTCCGGCGCGGCGCGTTTTTTGTAATCGGGTTCGAGATAGGCGTAAACGATTTCGCCTTTTCTGTTGACGACGTAAGTCGCCGACAGCGGCAACTCCGCTTTTTCCATTTCGTTATGTTTGGCAACGTCCAAACCGTGCGATTTATAAAGCTCGTCGGTTTCCTTCGGCAATTCGTAAACGATGCCGAACTTTCTCGCCACGTCGAGATTCGGATCGCTCAAAACCGTAAATTCGACTTCGTTTTTCTTGGCGACGCTCAGGGAATTGTCGGGATTCTCAACCGAAATAGCGACGAGATTTCCGCCCGCCGCTTTGATTTGCGCGAGATTTTTCTGCAAATTACGCAGGTAAAGATTGCAATACGGACACCACGAACCGCGATAAAAAACGACGACGAGATTATCTTGTTTCAATAAGTCACCGCTGTTGACCGTTTTGCCGTTCGCATCTTTTAAGCTGAACGAGGGCATTTTCGCGCCGACATTTAAGCCGCTTTTTGCCGCGTCGTCAGGCGATTTCTGCGCGAAAACGTTAAAACACAAAGCGCAGATCAACATTAACAAAGAAAAAATTTTAATTGACATAATTTTAAGATTTTCAAAACTTCTATTTTGAAACATACAAATCGGGAAACTGCTTTTGCAAATTTTCTACTTTCGGTTGATCGTTGACAACAATATACGGCTGATCCGGATGATGATCGAGATAATCCTGATGATAATCTTCGGCTTTGTAAAATGCTTCGAGCGGAACAACTTGCGTCACAATCGGATGTGAATAAACTTTATCGGCTGTCAATTTGCCGATGTAATTTTGGGCAGCCTGTTTTTGTCCATCATTCGCATAAAAAATCGCCGAACGATACTGCGTTCCGGTGTCGGGTCCCTGACGGTTCAGCGTCGTCGGGTCGGTGGCGACCGCAAAATAAATTTTGAGCAACTGTTCGTATGAAACTTTTGCCGGATCGAAAGTGACTTTCACCGATTCAGCGTGTCCGGTCGTCCCGGTGCTGACCGTTTCATAATCAGCCGTTTTCGCATCGCCGCCCGAATAACCGTTGGTTACGTCGCTGACACCTTTGACGTGTTCAAAGACGGCTTCTAATCCCCAAAAACAGCCTCCGGCGAAAACAGCCGATTGTGTGTCTTTTCCATTAATTAACGGCGTCGGCAAAGCGTTAGGAGCAAAAGAATTTTCACCCTGCGAGGCAGATTTGTTATTTATAACGTCACTATCGGTCGTGGCAACTGCCGGTTGACTGTTTTGTTCAAACGCCATCGAGCGGGCGCAACCGAAAACAACTAAAGTCGTTGTAATTAAAACAGCAAATAAAGCGAATAAGATTTTATAATTCATAATAGTTTTTCCATCGGACATTTTTTGTCTTTCAATAAAATAATACCGAAACACATCGCGTTTATTCCCGACTCATTCGCGCTGCCCGCTGCCGCCGAGTCGGGGTAAATTGGTAATCGAATTAACTTTCGTCAATGACGTGATTTTTTATCGTAAATCGTTAAAATATGCGGATGACTCAAGCTAGACGCGGCGCAGAATTTTAGTGTTCTGAGCCAGATAAATCTCGCCCACTTCACCCGCGCCGAGCAGCGAGAGAATTTTGTATTGGTTAATTTGTCTGCCGATAAGATCGGAATCCTGTTTTTTGGAAAACCTTCCGTGAAAAGCGATTCAGGCGAAGTATCAATAATACTGTCGTATTGTTTCTCAAGATTGAGCAGCGATTTGACTTCACGGCGCGGGTTTTCTTCTGCGCCGCAAAATTCATCGAAAAAAGATTTGCGTTTAGCCGATGAACCCTCCAGAGCCATTGATAGATTTCTTTAATTTGTTTTAGTCTTTCAGGATTCATCCAAAGAAATTTCCTTTCCGGCGGAAAAACATTAAAGGAAAAAAGGTTTAATTTTCATTTGCCAATTCACGCAGCAGCCAAGTTCTGGCAAAGTTCCAGTCGCGTTTGACGGTTTCGGGCGATAGTTTCAAAACTTCGGCAATCTCTTCAATTTTCAAACCGGCGAAAAATTTCATTTCAACG
>CAXSHW010000003.1:18825-28693 GCA_964237245.1 uncultured Pyrinomonadaceae bacterium | reverse complement strand
AAGTAATTTTCTCTCTATAACCGCCGCGCTTTTGGCTGTGTTTGCTACGGGCGTAATCAACCAGAATATGCCGCATCGCTTTTGCCGCCACCCCAAAAAAATGAGCGCGGTTTTGCCAGTTTTGCTCTCTGCCGTCCGCAAGTTTCAAATACGCTTCGTGAATCAGTTCGGTCGTTTGAAACGTATGACCGGAAGGCTGTCGGCTCATATACCGCGCCGCCATTTGGCGCAGTTCGTCGTAAACCAGCGGCATTAGCTGTTCGAGCGCGAACTCGTCGCCTTTGCTCCATTCGGTCAGCAGAAGCGTTATCTGATGCGAACTTTTATCCGACATATATTTTTCAGGGAAATTTCTCTCCAGATTATATAACAGAAAAGCAATAATAAATAAATTTGTCGTTAAAGCTACGCCGACCGATTGCGATATAAAAAGTTATTCGCCCGGTAATTTTTAGTTCGTGATGCTCGGTAAGGATGTAGATTTACTAAACTACACGGCGATACAGGACAGCGTTTGCGGTGGTAAAAAGATTCCGTAAAATTGCCTCAAACACATAAGAAACAAGTTGCTTTGCACTGTTACTTCGTCAAAGTCTAAACGAGCCTGTGTCGGACAAATTACGAAAACATTTTCAAAGGTCAAATTGAACTGAATCATTGTGAATTTCTCATCACGAACAAAGTGATAAAGAATTCAAAAAAATTTTCCTGCCTGTGCGGATGGTTCTCCCGCCCGATGCAATTCTACAATTTCAATCTGACAACTTCCGAACTCGCAAGCAGATACGCGCCCGCGCCGTAAACTTCCCAACTCTCCGCACTGAAATTTTTGCGTGGGTCTGCGCCGATAGGCTGCGTCCAGCCGACTTTGCCGTCTTCGTGAATCAGCGTATTCAATCCCATCCACGCTTTTTTGACGGCAGGTAAATATTGTTTTTTATCCAGCAGTTTATTATTTATTCCCCAGACGAGCGCGTAAGTGTAAAATCCCGTGCCGCTCGCTTCGCCGCCCGGATATGAATCGGGATCGAGCAAACTCGAACGCCAAAGTCCATCCGCTTGCTGCAAAGTAATAATTTTCGCCGCCATTTCTTTGTAGAGGTTTTCGTAAAATGCGCGGCGCGGATAATCCTTCGGCAGTTCGTCGAGCAGACGCGCCAAACCGCCCAAAACCCAGCCGTTGCCGCGACTCCAGAAAACTTTTTTGCCGTTCGCTTCGCGCTTGCCGTCGCCGTTTTTGTCAATTAAATATCCGGCATCGCGGGCGAAAAGATGCTCGTTTTTGTCGTAAAGCAAATCGTAAGTTTCCTCGAAAAGTTTTTCATTTGCGGCGAGATATGATTTGTCGCCGGTTGTTTTGGCGAGTTTGGCAAGCGTCGGCGGAGCCATAAACAGCGCGTCGCACCACCACCATGTAATTCCGTGTTTTTCGGCTTCGACGCTTTTTTCCGTTTGCAGTTTTTTAATCGTTTCAACGGTCGGCTGAATAATTTTTTGATCTTTTTTCAAACGATAAACGTCAATATAAGTTTGTGAAATTGCGATGTCGTCGGCGTGGTCGAAACGTCTGCCCGTTTGCCAATCGGTTTGCTTTCCCAAATCAAGCAGCGCGTTCCACAATTCGGGCGATTTTGTCGTTTCATAAGCGGCAAAAATTCCGGCGTAAAACGCGCCGTTCGTCCAATCGTTCGCGGCGTGATTCGGATTTTTCAATTGCCAGTCGGCAACTTTTAACATTCGCGCTTTGATGAATTTCTTTTGAAAAATCTCGTCTTTTTGCGCGAAAAGATTGAATGAAAACGTCAGTAAAACAACGACGGCAAAATAAATTCGAGCTTTTTTCATATCCTTTTTAGCCACAGATGTTCACAGATTAACACGGATGAAGAAAGATTTTTTTGATTTGTTTTTATCTGTGTTTATCTGTGAACATCTGTGGTTTCATTTTCTGAATTCTTAATTTGCAGTGATTTCAAATTCGCCATTCAAGCGAATATCTTCGCTCGAAGAACCGATCATCACTTTGAATTTTCCCGGCTCGACGATCCATTTCATATTGATGTCGAGCATTTCCAAATTTTCCGGTTTTAAAGTAAAAGTTACGGTTTTTGTCTCATTCGGTTTGATATTAACGCGCTCGAAACCACGCAGATTTTTCTCGTAAGTGATGACGCTCGAAACTTCGTCGCGCACATATAATTGCGGGATTTCCGTGCCTTCGCGCGTTCCCGTGTTTTTTATGTCGAAACTGACGGAAATATTTGCATTTTCAGTTTGTTTTTCGGGCGCAATTTTTAAGTTTGAATAGTAAAAAGTCGTGTAACTCAAACCGTGACCGAAATAATAAAGTGCGCCGTTGACTCGGGATTTTTCGCCTTCCCACTGCGCGTTCGGCTTCGACGGGAAATTAAACGGAATTTGTCCGGCAGATTTCGGAAAAGTGCTGGTCAATTTTCCGCTCGGATTATAATCGCCGAACAAAACGTCCGCAATCGCCGCGCCGCCGTGCCCGCCGGGAAACCATGTTTCCAAAATCGCGGGAACATTTTTATCAACCCAATTAATGCTCATCGGGCGACCGTTGACTAAAACGACAACGGTCGGTTTGCCGACGGCGTAAACGGCTTTGATTAAATCGAGTTGACGACCGGGCAAATCCAAACTTGTTCTGGACGCGCTTTCGCCGACGGTCAGCGGTTCGGGACGCTGAAACGCGGTCGTTTGATCGCCCAAAAAAACGATTGAAACATCGGATTTTCGCGCCGCTTCAACGGCTTTTCCGATTTCCGATTTTTCCGATTCGGTCAGTTCGGTCGGCAAAATTTCCTCGTTCGCCCAATTCGCGCTCGTTACATTACAGCCTTTCGCGTAATTTATTTGAACCGAATTGCCGAGTTTATTTTTAATTCCCTGCAACGCCGTTTCGCCGTTATTGACGCGCGAAACGCCGTAGCGATATGTCATATTCGATTTATTATCGGCGTTCGGACCGATGACGGCGATTGATTTGATATTTTTATCGAGCGGCAAAATATTGTTTGCGTTTTTGAGCAAAACGATTGATTCACGCGCTGCTTGAAGCGCAATCTTTTGATGCGCGGCGGAATTGACGATTTTTTCCGTTTCGCTCGCGTCTTTAACATAAGGTTTGTCGAACAATCCAATCGTAAATTTAACGCGCAGAACGTCGCGCACTCTGTCATCGAGCGTTTTCATCGAAACTTTGCCTTCTTTGACGAGTTCGCGCAAAGGCAAAATAAAAGTTTCCGGCAGATTAAAATTAGTTTTGACGTTCAAACCGCCTTCGATTGATTGTCGGACGGCTTCTTTATTATCGTCGGCAGTTCCGTGTTTTTTATAAAGGTCTTCGACCGCGCCGCTGTCGGAAACGACGTAACCGCGAAAACCGAATTCGGTTCGCAAACGGTCAACTAACCAATACTTACTGCTGATAATCGGCAAACCATCATAATCGTTATACGAAGCCATCACGCCCAAAAGTCCGCCTTCTTTGACGACTTTGCCGAACGGTCGAACGAAAATATATTCGGCTTCACGCGGCGGAATCTGCGGATCAACTCTCGCTTCGCCTTCGCGCGCGCCTTTGTTTACACCGTGAATCGCAAAATGTTTGGCGGTTGCGGCGACGTTGAAATTTTCCTGCAAACCTTTGACCATTTCAACGCCGAGAATTCCGGCAAGAAACGGGTCTTCGCCGTAAGTGTCTTCGTAACGTCCCCAACGCTGGTCGCGTCCCATATCCATAATCGGCGCGTAGATATTGGTGTAACCTAACGCTCGCGCTTCGATTCCGGTGATGCGCCCGACTTCGCGGACGAGATTTTTATCCCACGTATCGGCGAGCGCAAGCTGCGACGGAAAACTTGTCGCGTTCGTATAAGCCACGCCGCGAATGCCTTCGTTGGTGAAATCGGCGGGAATTCCCAAACGAGTTTGTTCGACAAAGAATCTTTGAACTTCGTTCATCGCCCAAACGTGTTTTTTGATGTCGGCGGCGTAAACACTGTCGGGATTTTTGTCGTCCCAGCCGTTATTCTGCTCGTCAATATTGGCGATGCCGTCTTTCCAAATCGCGTTTTTCCAATCGGCAGTCGGAAGCGGGTCTTTCAAAACGCGATTGTAACCGTAAAGCGTCGCCGTCTGATTTGTCTTTTCTTCCAAAGTCATCTGCGCCAAAAGATTTTCGATTCTGGCGTTTATATCAGCTTTTGAATCCTCATAAACATCCTTTTTGCCATTTTTATTAAAATCCGTCCAAGTATCGAAATAGATATTTTTCTTCGGAAAAACGCTCGCGTCCTGCGCCGCGAGATTAAACGCGAAACAGTTAAAAAGCATCATTAAAATCAGCAAAAAGGAAATTCTCATAAATAGAAATGTTCTGATGAAATCACGAAAAGATTGTCTTTTATCCATATCAACGCGTTCTGATAAAGCGGGTGAAATTTTCCAGAATCAGAATTTAGTGAATGCCAGAAAAATGCAAAATCCTGTCCGCCGTCATCATCTGCGTGAAAAATCCATTCGTCAGGTAAATTCTCCGCTTCGCATAAAAATACCAACCAAACTTGTCCTTCCACATCTGTTTCCCAAACTCCGATATTGCGGATGATTTTCGCTGAACTAATACCTGATTCTTCGGCTAATTCGCGCAAAACGGCAATTTCAGCAGATTCGCCTTTTTCGATTGTCCCTTTGATAAGCTGATCTCCGGCAAGCGGATGATGAAAGGCGAGAATCTGCCAATTATCATTCGCTTTTCTAATCAAAACAGGACAAACTTTATTTGGAGTCATTTTCAAAAGTTATTTCAACTGGCAAATGTCCAAAACATTCATATCGGTATAATCCAAATTTTCGCCGCCCATCGCCCAGACAAAACTGTAATTCGACGTTCCCACGCCCATATGAATTGACCAAGGCGGCGACAAAACGACTTCTTCATTTGCCATAATCATCGTGCGCGTGTCTTCGGTCTGTCCCATAAAATGCATAATTCGCGCCTTTTCGTCGAGGTCGAAATACAAATAAACTTCCGAACGCCGCTCGTGAATATGCGGCGGGCAAGTGTTCCAAACGCTGCCCGTTTCGAGCGTCGTCAAACCCATTACCAATTGCGAAGATTCGCAAACGCCCGGAATAATCAGTTGATAAACCGTTCGTTTATTGGAAGTCTCGAGCGAACCGAGATGCAGTTTGTTGGCTTGTTCGGCGGTTAATAATTTGGTTTCAAAACGCTTGTGCGCGGTCGTCGAAAGCAGATAAAACTTCGCCGGATTTTCCGCGTCCAAAGATTCAAACGAAACGTCCGCCGATTCTTTCGTAATATACAGGCAATCTTTTTTGCCGAGTTCGTAAGTTTCGCCGTCAACCGTAATTTTGCCTGCGCCTTCGCCGATGTTGACCGCGCCCATTTCGCGGCGGTCGAGAAACGGCTTGCCTTTCGCCGATTCGGGTTCGGTATGCGTTGGCAGCGAAATTTTCTCGCTCACGGGAAACGCGCCGCCGACGGCGATGCGGTCGAAATGCGAGTAATTCAGCCGCACTTCGTTTTCGGCGAAAATCTCCTGCACAAGATAAAGTTCGCGCAAATCGTCGTTCGTCGCCACGTAAATTGATTCGGGATGTGTTGCGTAATAAGTTTTTTGATACATAATTTTTGTTTGGAAAAAAAGTTCGATTTCAAAGATGAATTCGAATGATTTCCGATAACCTTGAAATTTAAAAGAATTTTGATACTGCGTTTTTAAAGATAGCAAAAAATCCGCGCGTCAACGATTTCCAAAATTTCAATAACCGACCAGAGTATTTTCGCCGCTCATTTTCGGAATCGTCCGCATCATCTGTGAGAATTTTTCATCTGTATATTGTCGCGCGGCGCGGCGCATAATCGGAAATAATCTTTCAGGCTTAAACGATTCGATTTGTTTGTCAGTCCATTTCTTGTCGCCGCTCGCAAACGGGTATAAAAACTCAATCGCCCGGCGAATGCCGCGTCCGTCGGCGGTTTGAAAATTCCACAAATCAACGCCGGCTGTTTCGCCGAGTTGGGCGAGCATTGCCAAACCTTCGAGATTCATCGTGCTGTAATCCCAGGATTTCGTGCGCTCCAATTCGAGCGGCTCTCTGCCGTCCGGTTCGATTTGCGCGGCAATGCGTTTTTGTTTGGCGGTTTCCAAAACTTTCCGGGCATAATCTTTTTTTCCGACAAACAGGGCGAATGAAACGACTTGCTCATCGTAAATCGTTCCGTGGTTATTTTTCGCCGCGTCTTCGTCGCGCCCGTTTTTGCTCGTCGTCAGCCATTCGAGATATTTGGAAAACCACGTTTCGAGTCCCGCTTGCTCATCTTTCGTCCAGGATTTTGAATTTGCAAGAAGTCCGATTGAATCAACTACGCGCGTTAAACCTCTGGTTTCGATTATACCGATGCCGCGACCTGTATTTTGTCCCGGAATCGCCTGCGCGAATTCGAGATTCGGATTCATTTTCGTGCGCGCGTCGAGAAACCACATTTGCAAAATTTCCGACGCTTTCGCGGCGTATTCTTCTCGTCCGGTGAAATAATACGCGAGCGAGAGTTTCTCAACCGCGTTCGTCATTTTGTCCAAAAGGTCGTGGTCGGGATACTGCTTGATTTCGGGATTGCGCTCGCCGTCGCGCCGGACGTATGGAAATCCGTCTTTCGTGGCGGGATTTTTCCAGAAATACGGCGCCTGGCTCATATAGTCGCGCTTGTCGCCGCTCGGCGGCGTCGCCTGTTTGGAAACGATTGAAGCGATTTGCGTTTTTAGAATTTTCCGCGCATCGGATTCAAGTTCTTCGAGCGCGATTTTCAAAGCGCTGTCCGGCGTTTTCGATTGAGAAACCAGCTTCTTATTTTCGCGCAAAACTTTTGCGTCAAGGAGAAAAACGCGCGGCGCATCGGGCTGAATTGTCTGCGCGTAAATCGAAGTTCCGCTGATAATCAGCAAACTGAAAAAGCATATAAAACTAATCAATTTTCGGTAATTCATATTTCAATTGATAAAGCGATTTACCCACCGGCGATTTTTCTCAAACACAATTTACTTTTGCAAAAAATCTTCCCGAATCGGCGAGAAAATATCAATCAAAATGACTTCTTCGTCGAGCATCGTCGCGCCGTGCCGGTTGTCGGGCGGAAAATAGAGAACGTCGCCCGCCCGTAAAATATGTTCTTCGCCGCTGATGGTAAATTTGACCTTTCCTTTGACGACGAGCGTCATTTGCTCGTGCGGATGACTGTGTTCATTGGTTATGACAAACGGCGCGAAACGAAAGCGGCACATCATCATATTTTCTCCGACAATCATTTGCCGTTCGATGCCTTTTGCGATTTGTTCAACCGAAATTTTGCTCCAATCGGTAACCAGTGCGTCTATCTGCGTTTTCTCACCAATCATAAAATTATTTATTTCGCTTCGTGTAAAAAATTATAAAACCTTATCAGGTTTTCGGCTATTTCATTAACTCCAAACTAATTTCCCAATTCATTTTTTGCCCTTTTTTAAGCTGTAAATCGGTTGATTCGTAAATCAAATGAATCGGAATCGCGCCTAAAACGCCTTTCCCCAGACGGCTGTCGCCTGTTGCGAAAATTTCGGCACTCGTTTTCCAATCGCTTTTGACAGTCACGGCAAGCGTGTCTTCGCGCTCCGTGAAAAAATCTGTGCGCGAATCGCCGTTCATTTCAAAACGCTCTCTGTCGGCGGTCGTCGGGACAGCGACGCGCCAATTTTTGATTGTTAAATCTTTTTCGGCGGTCAAAGTTTCGCGGCGAATCAGTTTGTTATTTTCGAGGCGAAATTCGACTTCGCTCGTCAATCCGTTGACGAAAGTTTCGCCCGATTTGCTGCCGATTTTTGCCCATTTGCGCCAGATTATTTTTAAAGATTTGCCGTCAGCCGACGGAATTATTTCGTCCGCGCCTTCACTCGCCGCGTAAGTTACGCCGTCTTCTAATTCCAGAAACGGCACGAGCGACGGATAAACTTCTTCGACCGGCGCGGCAAATCCGGGCAAGCCGAACGGCGCGGGCAGATAATCGGCAATTGCCGGTTTCGTGCCGGTCGTAATCGGCAGGGCGAATTGAAATTTCCCCTGCCGGACGAGCCACACGCCGAATTGTCGGTCGGGCTTTTTCTCGAAGAATTCAAAACGGGCGACGTTCGGCAAATCGGGTTTCGCGGGAATTTGCGTGATATTTTCCTTTTCCAAAACGGGCATAAAATTCGCGTTGGCGAGAATTATTTTCCCGAAGCTCGTTCCCGCCTGCTGCCATTCGCGCTCTCGACTGATGTAAGTATAATTGCCGCGCCCGAACTTAAATACCGTAAATAAATGAGTTTGGTCGCTGTAATCGGCGCGAACCCAACGCCACGCGAGATTGTAAAGGCTCGCAATATTCGCCAAACTCGTCGGACGAAATTCGGCGTGTTGTCCGAGAAAAGCGGCGATTTCGAGCGTGTCGAGATAGCTGACAAGTCCCTGACTTCTGCCCCAGTTGTAGCCGTAACCTTCGGGCGAAACCAAATCCCACCAGAGTTTCATCTGCACTTTGAGCGTCGGTTTCAGCTTTTCCAGAATATCTTTACGCCCGGCGATTTCCGCCGCGTCCCAACAAAATCTGGCGTATTCGTTGGAATAGCGGTCGTAGCGTCCGGTCGGCGGATTGTCGTCGGAGAAAAGTTTGCCGCTCGTAAATTGTTCGGCGGCGCGCGTCACAACCGAATCTAAAAAAGCGCGGTCTTTCAAAACTCCCAACTGATAACTCATCGCCGCGACCCGCGCCGCCACGCCGAGATAATTTTCCGGTAAATTTATCACCTGCCGCTTTTTCGCGTCGTAAAATCTGGACGGATCGAGCAGCGCGTTCCATTCTTTTTTTTCAGGTTCGCTCAAACTTTGCCAGACAGCGTTTTTCGATAAATCCGTGCCGTAATGCCGCAGCGCAAGCGTCGAATAAAGCTGCGCGAAAGCCTTGCCGCCGTGCCGCGCTTCGATCAAACCCATTTCCGCAATCGCCCGCGCCGTGTCTTTTCCGGCAATCGTTTGACTGCCCCCGACATCAGCCTGCGCTGCCAATGCGCGGGCAAAACTGCCCCACGAAAACTCGCCGACGGTCAGCGCGTTCATCACACGGTCAGGCGGCGGATTCAAGGTTTTTATGTCGGCGAAATGCGCGGCGATTTCACGCGCCGTGAAATCTTCTATTTCTTTGTTTAACGCAGCGGTCGAAATCGAATTTCGCGGTTCGACGGTCTGAGCGGAAATCTGAATTTGCAGAAAAAAAAAGCAAAAGACACAGACGGTTGAAATGTAAAAACGAACAAACTTTCTCTTTTCCGACATAATGATTGTTTTGCTTAAAACGCTTTAAGTTTATTGATTACAGTCAGTAAAACAGAGTTCGGACAGTAAACTCAATCAGAATCCTTGCGAACTCTGTTTTCCGGCTGTGATTTTTCCTAAACTTTGTTGCCTGTTAAAACTCTAACTTAGCGCCGAGTTGAATACTTCTTCCCGGACCGGATGTTGTGAAAACTCCGAAGGAAGCATTTGTAATAACTGTTTGGAGATTGCTGAAGTTATTACGATTGAAAGCATTAAACATATCGGCTTCGATTCGCAAACCCACTCTTTCAGTTATACGAAAACGTTTCCGCAGCGCAAAATCCGTTGTTTCCAGCCACGGACCTCTGACAATTCCGACTCCGCTGTTTCCCAGACGGTTAGCCGGCGCAGCGGCGAAAGCTGCCGGATTTAGCCACTGACGATTATCTCTAATATAATAGTCGCTTGAGACGACATCCGCGCGTCGCGTGCT
>CAXSHW010000003.1:0-18815 GCA_964237245.1 uncultured Pyrinomonadaceae bacterium | reverse complement strand
AGTTCCTGTCGAAGTCGAACCCGTTATCGTATAAGGTCTGCCTGACTGAAGTCGTGTGATGCCGCTTAATTCATAACCGCCGAGTAAGTTTTCAAGAAATCCGCTTGATTTTCCGAAGAATGGTAATCTGTATGTATAAGTGGCAACAAAAACGTGCGTGCGGTCAAAAGTCGCCGGACCGTAGTTGAATTCCCGATTGGCTAAACCTTCTTCCGCCGCTTCGGTTAATACGTTGGCATCGGTTAAAACTTTTGACCACGTATAGCTTACCGTCATCAGCAAATCGCCTTTTCGTTTCGCGCCGTAAAGCTGCATCGCGTAGTAATGCGATGTCGCGTCGCTTCTGCGCTGGTTAATGGCTGAATATCCTTTATACGGGCGCAAAAGAGCCAATGCCGTAGTCGGATTGGCAGCCTGAATCGCAAACGGAACTCCGTTTATATCAACCTGTCTGGTTAAATGGCGACCGAGATTTCCGACTCCGTTTGCTTCGACAAAAAGTCCCCAGGGCAATTCGCGCTGCACGCCGAGACTGAAATTCACCGTGTATGAATCCTTCATATTCGGATCAATCGTCGTTAAAGTTCCGAACGGAGCAAGTGCTGAAGCGGAACCGCCCGTGATATTAGCAAGATTTCCGTTTTCAAAACTGGCGGAATCTACAAACGGCGGATTATTTTCCAGCGGAAAAATGATATTTCCTTCAATCCGGTCATAGAAAGTTCCGAACCCGCCGCGAATTGATGTTTTGCCGTCATTAAACGGTGAATAAGCAAAGCCGACACGCGGCATTAAGTGGTTTTTAGCTTCAAAAAAACCGCGCGGCGCGCTCGCCGGAACAGACAAGACGCTCGGACTATTGGCGCTTGGAACTGTATTCAGATATTGAGCCGGCACATTTCCTTCGCGCACCAAACCGTTGTATCTGCTTGCGCCGGTAGCAATTGTTACTACTGAACCTGTCGAATTTAATGTGACGGCACGACTCGGATCATAAAGCGTCGGGTCAAAATTAGTGATATTATTTTCTGCCGCGTAGAAAGGAACTCCGTATAAATAACGAAGTCCGACTTCTAAACTGAGATGCTTGTTAACTCTATAATCATCATTTACGAAGGCTTCATATTGTTGAAAGCGAAAATGTCCGACCGGATCATATTGAGCTTCGCTGTAAGTTCTGAAATTGCCGAGCAGCGCGTCGGCTAAAGCGTTTCCGGTTGAATTTGTATTGCCGCCGGTGCTAAAAGATACGTTACCCGCGTAAAGCGAACGTCCGTTTTGAACGATTTGACTCCAATCATAGAGACCGCCGAATTTAACTGTATGGTTGCCTTTAACCCAGGTTAATGTATCGCTGCCGACATAATCGTGGGCAAGCGCCGTTAAACTGGCGGCAACGCCCGAAAAACTCGCAAAGCCGGTAATAGAGGTGTTTGGAATGGAATTTTCGTAGGCTCCGCCATTCGGATAAACTTGATTAAAAGCGTAATTGTAAGTTGCTCTCTCCCAATAAGGCGTGCTGGGAACAATACGCTGGTCAGTCCAGGCGGCATTGAATTTCGCCTCGTTGATCAGCGTTGATTTGATGTTCCAAATGTCTCCTAACTGCAAGCCGTTGCCGGGACGATTTCGCAATTGCGTGGAAGTCGGTAAAGGAGAATTGATGAATGTTCCATACGGATCAATTACCGAATTGGAATCGTGAATGTAACGTCCGTAAATGGAATTGGATTTGCTAAAAATATAATCAACCCGTATAAACTCCTGACGAAAATCGCTTCTGATTGCCGGTTGAAAAGTGGCGTTCGATCCGGTCGGCGTATCAACATATCTGGTTGCCAAACCAATCGCTGTTCGATAAACATTAGCGATTGCTCTGCCGTCTGCCGTAATGCGCGTTGTCGGAATTATATTTCCCGGAAAACAAGCCGCGCGGTTTGTTGTGCTGCAAGTTCCTGTTTTTGTCGGGTCTTTGATTACTCCGTCGTCAGCCGTGCCGACGATTCCGTCAGCTCCGCGCAGGCGAAATGAAAAATCGCCGTTCAATTCCGCAGTGGTCGGAAGAGTTTGCGTGGCTGAAGAAGCGAAACGATGAATAGATTTCCATTCCTGTCCGAAGAAGAAAAATAACTTATCTTTGCCTGATGTAAACTCCGGTCCGCCTTCGCCGAAATGTAAAAACGGCAGCGGACCGCCAAAGCTGTAGCCGTAATTATGATAACGCAGAAACGGTCTGGCTGCCGCAAAAGCGTCACGCGCGTCAAAGGCATCATTTCGCAGAAATTCAAATCCGCTTCCGTGATATTTATTTGAGCCGCGTTTGGTAATGACGTTAATCTGCGCGCCCGAATTTCGTCCGTATTCGGCGGAATAGTTTGAGGTTTGAAGTTTAACTTCCTGAATAAAATCGAGTCCGACGTTATTAATCTGGCTGGCGTTGCTGCCAGCGTTGTTATTGTTTCCGCCGTCAACCGTTAAATTGTTGGAAACGCCGCGATTACCGTTAATGTTTATCGTATTCGTCGCTAAATTCGTGTCGAGCGAATCGTCAGCCGTGACGACCGCGCCGGGAACAATCGAAAGCAATTGATAATAATTGCGCCCGTTTAGAGCCAGATTGTTTATCTGTTGATTGTCAATGACTTTCGCAACTTCGCCCGAAGTCGTATTGACCGTTTCGCCGCTGGTTTGAGTGACTTCGACGACTTCGGAAATTTGACCGGCTTCGAGCGAGAAATCCACCGTCAGACGAGAATCGGCATTCAGAGTATTTTCGGTTTTGACGGATTTCTTAAAATTCTGCAACTCGGCGGTAACTGTGTAAACTCCGACCGGCAAGTTTGTTATTGTATAAAAACCGTTGTCGTCGGTCGTCGCCGTCCGCGAGATATTTATCGCGGGGCTGGCAGCCGTAATCGTCGCGTTGGGAATAATCGCGCCGGTCGCGTCTGTCACCGTGCCTGAGACGCGCCCGGTATTTGTCTGCGCTTGAGCGACGGAAATACCAACCGATAATATCAAGATTGTCATTCCGAAACTGCGGAAATAAACCTTATTCGTCAAACTCAAAAATGCTCTAAGTCGTTTCATTTCTTACAATTCTCCTTCTAAAATTATTTTCTGAATTTTGAGCAAACCTCTCCCGCGCAAAGAATCGGTCGGATTTGAACTTGACCGATTTTGTCGGGTAATTTTCGTTTCGTTTGTTTTACTAAGCTACTTTCGGAGCGGCAAAAGCCGGAGCCGTTACAAGCGCGACCGCGCCGCGCAGACGCGGATGTTCAATCGCCGGAACGATGCGAATCGGCGTCGTTCCGAGTTCTTTCGTCAAAGTTCTTTCCTTAATCGCATTCCGAACGTGCGGTTCGATTAAATCCCAAGCCTCTGTAATTTCGCCGCCGATGTAAACGCGCGAAGGGTCAATGGCGTTAATTATCGAAGCCAATCCCAAGCCGAGATAGCGTGCCGTCGAATGCAGAGCGGTTAAAGCTCGACTGTCTCCGCCGCGAGCGCGTGAAATTAAATCTTCAATCGTGAATTCGGCGGTTTCCAAAGACTGCGGCTTTTTCCGCGTGATATTTCTGCCGAAATAACGCGAAAGCGTCGCTAGATTTGACACATACGCTTCCCAACAGCCGTTCGCGCCGCACGAACACGGCGGTCCGTCAATACTGAGCGGAACGTGACCGAATTCGCCCGCCGTATTATGTTTGCCGCGCATCAACTCGCCGTTGATAACAATTCCGACTCCGAGACCGTCCGAAACGCTGACGAACACTATATCGCTAAATGCCGAATGGTCGCGCTGCGTCGTCCATATCTGCGAAAGCGCGCAGGCTTTGCCGGAATTTTCGAGATGAATTTTCACATCTTCAAACTTCTTTTGGAGCGGCGCGAGCAAATTGACATCGCGCCAGCCGAGCGTCGGCGCGTGCAAAACAACGCCTGTGTTTCGGTCGAGCATTCCCGGAATGACGATTCCGATGCCCTCACAGTTGGAAAGTTCCAGCTTTTCTTTCAACACCCGTTTGATATTCGCGGTTAAAGATTGAACAAAATTTTGCGGGTTAAGTTCGGTCGGAAAACTAATAATATCCGCTGTTTGCTTGCCGATAGAATCGGTTATCATCAAAAAAGTTCTGCTCGCCCGCACATCAATTGCGACGGCAAAACTTTTTTGTGAGTTGAGATAAAGAAAGGTCGGCTTTCGCCCGCGCACCTTTTCGCTTCCCTGCGCGCCTTCACGAACTAGATTTTCTCCCAATAATTCATTGATTAAAAATGTTACATTAGCGCGATTAGTTTCCATCAGACGCGCTAAATCGGCTCGTGAAACGGGTTGGTGAGTTCCGACCAGAGTCAGTGCGATCTGCCGGTTAATTTCACGCGAAGTTCCCCGTTTCGCCAAAGTAAAGTTTTTCGGATTAATCTTTCTCATCTTTTTGTTAAGAAAGCTAACAAATTAAATTAGGTCTGTGCAAAACACTTAGCAAATTCTTGTAAAGAATTGCCTTTTCTATAAATAAACCGAGAAATATAGAATAAATTCGCTGGAAATGTGCAAATTGTTAAGACTTTTAACATATTACACATATTTTTTTTTTCGGGTCAAGTAAAATTTGAAATCAAACAAATTATTTTCACATTAAAAAATTTTATAATGTTGTTCCTTCTTCCCATTTAAACATCCTTAGCTGCAAATCCGTCTTTCTTTGTTGAGATATTAACAAATTTGAATTTTCCCCTAAAATTTCGATTCTATATCGTCGGATAGCGCGAAACGTAATCGCTCATCGTCAGCACAAATAAAATGCCGAACCACAGCAGAGCCGCGCCGATGGCGAGCCGCGTCAATTTATCGCTGCAACGGGCGTGCATAAAATACAAAACAATCAGCGACGCTTTCGCCGCCGCGATGACGAGCGCGACGATTAAATTGCCAATTCCCAAATCAACCAGCGCGAGCAGATAAGTCCAAAGCGTCAATAACAATAACGCACCGCCGACAATGTAATTTGTAAATTCGGAAACAGTTTTCGCTGCCATAAATTTAAAGGAACACCGTTTTTAATGATGAATATCAATCAAATAAAACAGCGGATACAAAAATATCCAGATAACGTCAACAAAATGCCAATATAAACCGGCGTTTTCGACCGGCGAATAATAGCTCGGCGAAAATTTGCGGCGATATGCCATTACGAAAATTACCGAAACTAGAATTATTCCGATGGTCAGATGAATCGTGTGCAAGCCGGTCATCGCAAAATACATAAAAAAGAAAACCTGTTTCTCGTGCGCGTGCGGCACGGCATAATTGAAGGCGAGTCCGGGAAATTCCCGATGCTGATAATGGTCATAATACTCGAAACCTTTGATGACCATAAACATCGTGCCGAGAATTATCGCCGACAATAAGCTGACCAGTAATTTTTTGCGCTGACCGTTTCTCGCCGCGTAACCCGCAATCGCCATTCCGAGACTGCTGACGATTAAAATCGCCGTGTTGACAGTGCCGATAATTGCATTCAAACCGTGACTCGCCTCGGCGAAAACCGCCGGATAATAATAACGAAACGCCGCGTAAGCCGTGAACAACGCGCCGAAATACTGCATAAAAAATCCGGTCAAACCGCCGAGAATCCCGCCGATCAAAACTATCGCCGGAATCCGGTTGCGATATTTTCCCGGCATAATTTCCGACAATTCTTCAACCGCAAACGGCGTGTAAGTCTGCATTTTTTCGTAACCCGCCGCGCGACACCGCCGCGCCGCCGCGATCAGCTTTTCGGCTTCGTCGAATTCGGCGAGAATGCCGTAAATTTTGGGTTCGTAACCGATTTTCATAAAACTTTACAAAGAATTTTTAGCCACAGATTTACACAGATACACACAGATTCCTAAGAGATAAAACAAAAATAATTTTTGGTTTTATCTGTCTTTTATCAGTGTCCATCTGTGTAAATCTGTGGCTAAATTTCTTCACGCTTCCTCCTTTTTCGCGTTCGGCGGCGCGATCAGTTTTCGCATTTCCGCCATAGACATCAGCGGCAGAAATCTCACGAAGACGAAAAACAGACAGTAGAAAAGTCCGATTGTGCCGCCGAGCGTCGCGTAATCCCACCACGTTCCCGAATACATTCCCCACGCCGACGGCATAAAATCGCGGTGCAGGCTCGTGACGACGATGACGTAAAGCTCCGTCCACATTCCGACGTTGACGAGAATCGAGACGACGAACAGCCAGACGATATTCGTCCGCGCCTTTTTGAACCAAAAAGTCAGCGGCGCGACGACGTTGCAGGCGATTAAAATCCAATATATAAACGCGTATCTGCCGAACATCCGGTTAAATTCGATGTAATGTTCGTATTGATCGCCGCTGTAATACGCGAAAAAAAGTTCCGACAGATAGCTGTAAGTAACGAATATACTCGTCGCAATAATGATTTTCGCCGCGTTTTCCAGATGCCGCATCGTGATAAAATCTTCCAGACCGTAAGCCTTGCGAACCGGAATCGCCAGCGTCAAAACCATCGCAAAGCCCGACAGAATCGCGCCTGCGACGAAATACGGCGGAAAAATCGTCGAATGCCAGCCGGGAACAATCGCCACCGCGAAATCGAAGCTGACGACCGTGTGAACCGAGACGACGAGCGGCGCGGCGAGTCCGGCGAGAATCAAATAAAGCCGTTCGTAATGATGCCAATGCTCGCTGGAGCCGCGCCAGCCGCACGCCATTATCCCGTAAATTCGCCACGCGTAACGGTTTTTCGCCCGGTCGCGCAGCGTCGCCAAATCGGGAATCATCCCGATATACCAGAACACGAGCGACACGATCAAATAAGTCGAAACCGCGAAAACGTCCCACACGAGCGGGCTGCGAAACTGCGGAAACAACGCCATCGTGTTCGGATACGGCAGCAGCCAGTAAAAATAATACGGTCGCCCCAGATGAATCAGCGGAAAAAGTCCGGCGCAAGCCACCGCAAACAACGTCATCGCTTCGGCGAACCGATTGATTGACGTGCGCCATTTTTGATTCAAAAGCAGCAGAATCGCCGAAATCAGCGTTCCGGCGTGTCCGATGCCGATCCACCAGACGAAATTCCCAATCGCAAAACCCCACGCGACCGGAATATCTATGCCCCAAATGCCGACTCCGTAATAAAACAGCGCGGCAACGGCGTAAAACAAAACCATCGTGATCGCAAACGTCAGCCCGAACCCGACCCACCACAACGGATGCGTCTTTCGCACCAGCGTGATGCGGCTGATCCGCTCCGAAACCTCGGCGTAATCGTGTTCGCCCGTGACGACCGGCGGCGGTTCTATATTTTTATTGAGCTTCGTCTGCATTATTTTTTTAGCCGCGAACAAACACGAAAATTCACGAAAAATACCAAGAAATTTCAGCCACAGATTTTCACAGATGAACACGGATAAGAATTGATAAATCTAAAAGATAAATCAAAAGAAATGATTTTAAAATCTCTTTTATCCGCCTTTAAAAATCTGTGTTTATCCGTGTTCATCTGTGGCTAAAATTTCTTCTCTTTTCTTATTTCGTGTCCCTTTCGTGTTTGTTCGTGGCTAATAATCTTCCTCATCCCTGCTCGATTTCCTCGTTCGGATTCTTCACTGTCGCCAAATAAGTCGTGCGCGGACGCGTGTTCAAATCAGCTAACAGCCCGTAATCGGTCGGCTCGGCTTTCAATTTTGACACGCGGCTGTTCGGATCGTTGATGTCGCCGAAAATGATCGCTTCGGTCGGACACGCCTGCTGGCACGCGGTCGTGATTTCGCCGTCGCGCAAGTTCCGCCCTTCGGTTTCGGCGTTGATTTTCGCGTTTTGGATTCTTTGCACGCAATAAGTACATTTTTCCATCACGCCGCGACTGCGAATCGTCACTTCGGGATTTCGCTGCAATTGCACGACCGGCGTGTCGTAATCGGCGTATTGAAAAAAGTTGAAACGGCGCACTTTATAAGGGCAATTGTTTGAGCAGTAACGAGTTCCGACGCAGCGGTTGTAAACCATATCGTTTAAACCTTCCGCGCTGTGAACCGTCGCGCCCGGCGGACAGACGACTTCGCACGGCGCGTTTTCGCACTGCTGACACGGAATCGGCTGATGCAGCGTCTGCGGTTCGCCTTTCGCGTCGGTTTCGTAATAAGTATCAACGCGAATCCAGTGCATTTCGCGCCCGCGCAAAACCTGTTCCTTGCCGACCACCGGGATATTATTTTCCGCCTGACACGCCACGACGCAGGCGTTACAGCCGTTGCAAATGCTTGTGTCTATTGACATTCCCCACGCGTGTCCGTCGTATTTCCAATCGGAAAAAAGCGAAATCCGTTTTTCGGGATCGTCGGCTTCACGTTTGGCAAAGCGCGGATTTTTCGTGAATTCGTCGAGCGACGCGACGCGCACCAAATCGCGCCCTTCCATCGAATGATGCGTCTGCGTGCAGGCGAGCGAAAAGGTGTGGTCCGTTTTCGTAATCTGCAAATCTCCGCCGAACCACATCGCGCCCGAATTTCGCAGCGCGTAAGCGTTAAAACCCGCGCCGTTGCCGATTTGTCCGGCGTGAGTTCTGCCGTAACCGAGCGAAAGCGTCACCGCGTCGTCGGCGTGTCCGGCGACGATAAAAGCGGGAATGCGAAGCGTTTTGCCGCCGAAATTTAACTCTACGACATCGGCGTTCGTCTGCCCGTGCGCGCCGCCGACGCTGGCTTCTTCGTTGTTAATGCCGAGCTTTTGCGCCGTCGCCGGACTCATCAAAGCGGCGTTGTCCCACGTCAGTTTCGTCAGCGGTTTCGGCAATTCCTGAAGCCAGCCGCTGTTGGAAAATCGCCCGTCATAAACGGACGGATCGGCGCGGAAAACTATTTCGACTGCATTTGGATTTTGGATTTTGGACTCTGGACTTTGGACTAAATTCGCTTTGAGCGCGACTTGTTTCGGCGCGAAAGCCGTGTTCGCAACCACGCCGTCGCGCAGCGATTTTTCCCAATCGAATTTGTCAGCCTTGTCAGAACCGTCTGCGTCAGCGGGCGGCTGAAAATCATTAGTCGAAGCGTTCGAGTTTAGCGAATCACCTTTATTTGTCGAGTTTTGAGTTCGCGTCGTCATACCGCCCGCTGACGCAGACGGTTCTGACAAAACATTTGCCGTCGCAGCCGATTTCGACCAGAATCGGCGGACGGTTTCGTAACCCGTTTGGTTGTAATTTTCAGTGAACGCGGTCAGCAGTTCGTGCGCCGATTTGCCGTTGTAGAGCGGCGCAATCAGCGGCTGAATAATCGTCGCCGTGCCGTCGAAAGCGCGCGCGTCGCTCCACATCTCCAACTCGTGCGTCTGCGGAATCTGCCACTGACACAGCGCGGAAGTTTCGTCGTGATAGAGACTCGAATGCGCCCGCCACGCGACTTTGTTCAGAGCGTCGGCGAAATTAAAATCCGACGGTGAATTGTAAGCCGGATTGCCGCCGATGATGACCAGCATTTCGACTTTGCCGGCGTTCATCGCGGCGACTAACCCGCCCAGGGATTCGACTTGCGGAATCGGATTGACGACAATCGGCGCGGTGTAGAAAACGGTTTTGCCGACGTTGCCGAGCTGCGAATTCAATTTGTGCGCGACGAAATGAACGAACGGCGGCTGATTTCCGCCCGCGACGACGACGCTTTTTCCGCGATTTTCATTCAAATCTTTGGCGAGCGCGTTGATAAATTTTTGCGTTCCCGTTTCAACCGGCGCGTCGTTCGGCGAATCGTTCGCCGCCACGAATTTCGCCGCCAGAATCCGCGCGAAATTTTCGATTTCCGAAGATTTCAGCGGCAGCCGATGATCCGCCATCGAACCCGTCACCGTCGGCGAACATTCGACCGCGTAAAAGCGATTCATCACCGCTTTGCCGTCGCGGACGCGCCGCGTTTGGCTGAAATCACGCGCGTAACGGACGCTGCCCGGCGCGTCGAACAGAAAATCCGCGTCGAGCGATAAAACGATTTCCGCTTGGTCGAACTTGTAAATCGTCTCGACCGGCTCGCCGAACGCCGCCGCCGCGCCCGCCAGTTCGTTGTCGCGGTTGACCGGCTCGTATTGATGCCAGACCGCGTTCGGGAAATCGCCGAGCAGGTTTTTGATCTGCGAAGCGAACGTCGGCGAAGTGATCGTTTCGGTCAAAATCCGCAAACCCGCGCCGTTGACGCTTTTTTGTTTCGCCAAACCGCTTTGCAAACTCGTCAGAAACGTGTTCCAAGTGCTGATTTGCCCGTTATTCAACACATCTTTGGCGCGGTCGGGGTCGTAAAGCGACAGCACGGAAGCCTGCGCGAAAATGTCGGACGCGCCTAAACTCGCCGGATGCAGCGGATTGCCTTCGACTTTCGTCGGGCGAAATTCGCGGCTTTCGACCAGCAAACCCTGCGCGAAACCGCCGAGCGTCATCGCCGTCGCGTAATACTGCGGCACGCCCAAAACGAGATTTTCCGGCTGGCGCACATACGGCACGATCTCCTCGACCGGCTGCTGCAAATTGCATCCCGCCAAACCCGTCAACGCGAGCGACGCGCCCATCAAACGCAAAAATTCGCGGCGGTTAATTTGATTGACGGGCAGATTTTCCGGTTTGTAGTTCGTCATTTTATTGTCGCCTTTTGTATTGCCACCAGCCTTATGATTAATCAAATAAAACTAACAAAATATCCTTTCGGGCTATGCCCGCCGATGTGCGGAAAGGCTGTGCCTTTCCGTGTATTTCGCTCCCGCTTTTTGCGGCTGCGCCGCCGGTTTTCGCAATGGGCGGAGCAAAGATGGCGGCACAGCCGCGAAGAAAATGGACACGCTGCGGAAAGGCACAGCCTTTCCGCATCAGGCGGCACAGCCGCAGATTGAATGTCCGTCGAGCCAACAGCAATTTATAAATCAATATTTTCAATCTATCTCTTAAAAATCCATAAATCTGTGGCTAAAAATCCTTCGTCCAAAAAATCCGAAATCCAAAATCTAAAGTCTAAAATCCAAAATTCACCTGTGGCAAGTCGAGCAGCTCGTCAGAGCGTGCGCGTCTTTGATGCCGTATTTTTTCACCAGTTCCGCGCCGAGCTGCGCCTGATTCGTGGGGGGCTGGTATTCCATATTGAAAACTTCTTCGCGCGGACGGACGTAATTTTGCGGTTCGCGATGACACGAAAGACACCATTCCATCGTCAGCGGCGCGGCTTGATACGTTAAGTCCATCTCGTCCACGCGCCCGTGACACGACGCGCAGCCGACACCTTTTGTAACGTGAACCGAATGATTGAAATAGACATAACCCTGCAACTTATTGACGCGCGTCCAGTGAATCGGTTCGTCAGACTTGAAACTCGCCCGCACCGGTTCGAGCATCGGCGAATTTGTGTAAAGCTGCGAATGATAGTTAATACAGGTCGGCGTCGGCGGAATGCCCGCGTAAGCCGATTTTTCGACCGATGTGTGACAGTAACGACAGTCAATGCCTTCTTCGCCGACGTGATGTTTGTGCGAAAACGGCACCGGCTGCGGCGGTGTCAAATTTTGCCGGGTGATATAGGGCGAGCTGAAAATTTTGGTCAGCGCGAAGCTGCCGCCAACGACAATTATTACGAAAAGAACGAGTAAAAGCCGTGTAACTTCATTAGCGGAAGGCTGAAAATATCTATGTTTTCCGCCCGCGACTTGTGCCATATTCTCTATACGAATTTAGGTTTTCCCAACCTTTTCATATTTTCTATCAAAATACAACTTTTTTATGTCCGTAAGATGACACTAAAATGAAGTTTTTTCAGCTTTAGCATTTATTGTTTAATTATCCAGACTTTTATTAATTCGGGTTTAATACAAAAATGAAATATAATCGTCAAAAATAGCGGAGAATCAAATGTGAAGCCGCATATTCAATGACAGCGCAGTAAAGTTCAATGTTGTCGGCTTTGAAACAAGGCATCAAAACAGTTTTGTGTAGTGTCCGCAATCTAAATAACACAATGAAAAATTCCAAATATGATGCGGTCGTCATCGGTTCAGGTCCGAACGGATTGGCGGCGGCAATCTGTTTGGCGCAGGCGTCGCTTTCCGTTTTGATTGTCGAGGCGAAAGAAACGATTGGCGGCGGCGCGCGTTCGGCTGAACTGACCTTGCCCGGATTTCTGCACGACGTTTGCTCAACGATTCATCCTCTTGCCGTCGCTTCGCCGTTTTTCAAATCTTTACCGCTCGACAAATTCGGTCTGGAATTTATCGAGCCGCCCGCGTCCTTAGCGCATCCGCTCGATGACGGAACAGCGGTTTTGTTCAAAAAATCAATCGCGGAAACCGCCGCGAATTTGGGCGACGACGAAAAAAATTATGAAAGTCTGGTTAAACCTTTTATCGAAAATTGGGACGCGCTCGCGCCGGAAATTCTCGCGCCGCTACACATTCCCGCGCATCCGTTTTTGCTGGCGAAATTCGGGTTAAAGGCTTTTCATTCGGCACGCGATTTTGCCGAAAAGTATTTTGACAAAGAACGCGCCCGCGCGATTTTCGGCGGATGCGCGGCACATTCGATGATTTCGCTCGAAAAGCTGCCGAGCGCGGCAATCGGATTTGTGCTGACCTTGACGGCGCATTCGGTCGGCTGGCAATTTCCGCGCGGCGGAACGCAAAAAATTACCGACGCGCTCGCCGCTTATTTTGAATCGCTCGGCGGCGAAATTCAGACAAATTTTCCCGTTAAAAATATTGACGATTTGCCTAAATCAAAAGCGATTTTATTTGACATCACGCCGCGCCAGATTTTGAAAATTGCCGGACATCGCCTGCCGGACAAGTATAAAAGCCGACTCGAAGAATTCAAATACGGCGCGGGCGCGTTCAAAGTAGATTTCGCGCTGAACGAAGCGATTCCGTGGAAGGCAGAGGAATGCGGATTGGCGGGAACAGTTCATATCGGCGGAAGTTTCGACGAAGTTGCCCACTCGGAGCAAGCAGTCTGGCGCGGCGAAATTTCGGAAAAGCCGTTTGTTCTGCTCGCGCAAAACAGTCTCTTTGACGATTCGCGCGCGCCAAACGGCAAACAAATCGCGTGGGCTTACTGTCACGTTCCGAACGGTTCGACAGTTGATATGACCAAGAAAATAGAAAATCAAATCGAACGCTTCGCGCCGGGTTTTCGTGACTGCATTTTGGAAAAAAGCGTGATGTCGCCCGCCGATTTGGAAAACTATAACGCCAATTACATCGGCGGCGACATCAACGGCGGCGCGGACGTTTTGAGCCAGCTTTTTACTCGTCCGGTGATGAAGTTTGACCCTTACAAAATTCCGGCGCGAGGTTTATATATCTGTTCGTCCTCGACTCCGCCCGGCGGCGGCGTCCACGGAATGTGCGGCTTTCACGCGGCTAAATCCGCTATTGCAAATGAATTTGGATAAATTACAGGCGCGTTTAAAGCAGAAATCAATTATGAATGAATCCGAAAAAAAAGCTGAAGCTGATGTCGAAAAAAACAAGCCTGATTTGTCGTCACCCGAAAAAAGGCAAGTTGAGAAACGCGCGAATCCGCGTGCGGCAGTGGTTTATGAGACTGTCCGCGAAGAAGGAGAATTTGAGTTAAGCCGCAGTGTTTCGACGCTCGCCTGGTCAGCTCTCGCGGCTGGACTTTCGATGGGCTTTTCGCTCGTTTCAGAGGGTTTGTTTCGCTCGCATCTGCCCGATACGATTTGGCGACCGCTCGTTTCCAAGTTTGGTTACAGCGCGGGTTTTCTGATTGTTGTGCTGGGTCGTCAGCAGCTCTTTACGGAAAATACGCTGACTGTTATTCTGCCTCTGCTTTTGCGTAAAAATTCCGAAACTTTCTTTAAGGTGCTGCGACTTTGGATTATTGTTTTTATCGCAAATCTGGGCGGCGCGTTCATCTTCGCCTTTGTCATCGCGCACACAGACGTTTTTGATGCCGACACCAAACACACTTTCGGCGAAATCGGGCGTGAAGCGATTCGAGGCGACTGGCTGACGATTTTCCTGCGAGCGATTTTCGCCGGATGGCTGATAGCGCTGATGGTTTGGCTTTTACCTGCCGCTGAAAGCGCTCGAATCTGGGTAATAATTATAATGACTTATCTGGTCGCGCTCGGCGGCTACGCACACATCATCGCCGGTTCGGTCGAAATCATTTACGCCGTTTTAATGGGTGTTACCGATTGGTCAACTTACATCGGCGGTTGGCTGCTCCCGACGTTGCTCGGTAATGTCCTTGGCGGTGTCTCGCTCGTTGCGGTTCTCGGACACGCGCAAGTAGTAAATGAGGCAAACAAAGAAGATTCGCCGGAGAATAAAACGAAAAAAGATTAGTTGTTGGAATTGAGCGTCAGAAAAACGTTTCTAATCATAACGCTTAAATTCATCGTCAGATTTTCGCATTATGCTCTCATTTTACAGAGAGTTTCGTGTGTCGTTTAATCAAACCGCCTCAATTCTACCTCGAACAAAAACCGTCAACTGCCGTTCACCAGCTCGAAATCTTATAATCAATGCGGCAAAAACTTCGGAGTTTGCCTCAATTTTGTTTTTTGCTCGAAGGCGTAGGCGAATTTTATCAGTTGCGGTTCGGAAAACGCGCGTCCGAAAAAGGCTGCTCCGGTTGGCAAACCGTCGTTAAAGCCGGTCGGAACGGTCAGATACGGATAACCGGCGACGGCGGCGAGCGACCAAGTGCCGCCGGTCGGCGAGAAAATCGCGTCGAGATTGTCTTTTATAACTACCGCGTCAATGCCGTTTGCCTGTGTTCCGAGTTTTAATTTTTGCAGCGCGAGCCGATATTCGCGCGATTCCAAATCGCCTTTTTCCTGCGCCTGAAGAAAAAGTTCCTGACCGAACAGCGGCAATTCTTTATCTTTGTTATCGTCGTTAAATTTGATTAAATCGGCAAGCGTTTTATACGGCGAATTTCTCGCGGCGAGATATTTATTCAAATCGGTTTTGAATTCGTATTGCAGGATATTCGTTTCATCTTCACCGAATTTTTCGATGGTTGGAAAAGTCACATCTATCAGAGTCGCGCCGCTGTCTTTTAAGATTTGCAGATACGATTCGAGCATCTGATTGACTTTTTCGTTTTTGCCGAAATACTGCCGCGCTACGCCGATTCTCGCGTCGCGCAAACCGTTCGCGTCGAGAAATTTTGTGTAATCTTTCGCGCCTTTTGCGGCTTGCGAAGTAACTGCGTCGCTTTTATCCGCGCCGACAAGGACACCCAAAAGAATCGCCGCGTCCGACACGTTTCGACACATCGGTCCGGCAGTGTCCTGCGAATGAGCAATCGGAATCACGCCGCTTCTCGAAATTAAACCGAGCGTCGGTTTGATGCCGACCAGACCGCAGCGCACCGACGGGCAAATGATCGAACCGTTCGTTTCCGTGCCGATGCCGACCGCCGCCAGATTCGCGGAAATCGCCGCGCCCGTTCCCGACGATGAGCCGCACGGATTTTTGTCTAAGACATAAGGATTATTTGTTTGTCCGCCGCGTCCCGACCAACCGCTGATTGATTTGGTCGAACGAAAATTCGCCCATTCGCTCAAGTTGGTTTTGCCCAAAATCACCGCGCCGGATTTGCGCAATTGCTGAACTAAAAAAGCGTCCTGTTTCGGCGTCGGCGCGTCGAACAGCGCGAGACTTCCCGCGGTCGTGTGCATTTTATCCGCCGTGTCAATATTATCTTTAATTAAAATCGGAATGCCGTGCATCATCGAACGCATTTTGCCTTTTTTGCGTTCTTTGTCCATTTCATCAGCGATTTTCAAGGCGTCCGGGTTGATTTCGAGAACTGAGTGAATTTTCGGGTCAATCGCGCTGATTCTTTCGAGATATTTTTCGACTAATTTTCCGGCGGAAAGTTCGCCCGATTTCATTTTCGCCTGAAGCTCGGCGACGGTTATTTCTTCTAATTCCGCGTTCGGTTCGCTCACGAAATTTTCAGCGGCATTTGTGTTTTTCATCAGACTCAAAGCGGCGATTCCTGCCGCGCTCGTTTGCAGAAATTCGCGGCGATTCGGTTTTTCGGTTTTCATAATTTTGGGAAACAAAGAAAAGTTTTTTTCAAAGCGTTTATTAGCTTATAGCGCAGTTTCCCATCATTTCGCAAACGGTTTGCTCGACCTTTTCGACATTTGTTTGTTCGGCGATAAAACTCTTGCCGCGCGAAACTTTTTCGGCGGTCAATTCCCGGCGAAACTGTTGATTGAAAAAGCACTTAAATCAATTTGCGGCTAATTATTTTCGAGATTTCGACTCGTTTTGCGGGGAAAAATCCTGTATCTTTTTCACTGCAAAAAATGCTAATGTTAGATTGAGTTAGATTTGGAGGAAAAATTTTCAAAATATGTCTTTAATAATTTGCCCCGAATGCGGTCACGAAGTTTCGTCAGCGGCGGCGGCTTGCACCAATTGCGGTCATCCGTTTGTCAAACCGGTCGTGCAGCGCAATGTTGTCGTCAGCGAAATTCCGCGCGAACGCGATGATTTTCCGAAGTGGATTTTTATTCCGCTCGGAATTCTCGGCGTTGTTCTGCTGTTTATTTTGCTCGCTTATATGCGCAACAGCAACGATGACACGCAAAACATCAACGTCCGCATCGCGTCACAGCCGAGCAACAGTCTGGATTCGACGACGCGCACAACAACTATCGAATCAGCGCCGCCGAATCAAATCGTCGTGCCGCCGTCGCAAACCGGACAAGTCGTTGTTCCGCCGTCTTCTGCTCCGGTGATGCCGCCGTCGCAAACGACTGTGACGAGCGTCGAGCCGCCGACTTCGACGACGCTGCCGCCGGACAAAGGCACGGTCAATCTCGAAGCGAAAGTCGCCAATCAATCCGGCAATACGCTGCCGGTCAAAGCTGAAAATTTCTATCTGCTCGACAAAGATTTGGAAAGTATTTTAAGCGACGCCGGTATCGAAGACACAACCGGTCAGGGTTTGACAAACGCTTTCGGCTTGTCGGTAGTTTACCCGGAAAAATACCCGGAAGTCAGAAAAAAAGCGCTCGATGCGATCAGCAAACATACGATTTACAAAACTTTGACCGATTCCGGCGGCAAAGCGCAGATGAAAGCCGTTACTCCAGACAGCTATTTTCTGTTCGGCATTCACAAAACCGGCAGCGGATTTGCGGTCTGGAGTTCGCCGGTCACGATTCAAGCCGGAGATAATTCACTTGTTTTACCGGCGGCGCAGACGACGCAGCTTTCTCAGGAATAACAGTTTACGAGCAAAACTAAAGAGCGCAAACAAATCAATTTGTTCGCGCTCTTTTGTTTTTAAGTTTTTCGATTCAACCGCCATTGCCAGATGTCGCCGTCTTCTGGATCGTTCAATTCTTTGACAAAAGTCATTCCGATTTTAAGCAAAACGCTGACCGATTCGTTTTCTTCGGCTAAAGTGTGCGCCTGAACCGCGTTCACCTGTGAATGCGCCAAGGCGAAATCAATCAAACCTCGCGCCGTTTCGGTCGCTAAACCTTTTCCGCGATGCGCGGGCGCGACGGCGTAACCGATTTCGACTGTTCCGGTTTCATCAGGTTTGCCTTTGAAGCCGCCGTTGCCGATAAGCCTGCGGTCAGCGCGATCAATAAAAAAATACATCCACCAATTCGCCGCATCAGGATTATTTTTAAGAAATTCCCGACTGTAACCGATCACTTCGGGAAAAACGAGCCAGCCGTCGGCAAGTTCGACATCGAGCATTTGAGCTAACTCGTTCTCGTTTCGCTCAAATGCTTCAAAATGTTCAATCCGGCACGGAATCAAATCCAATCGTTCGGTCTTTATCATTCTCTGAATTATTTGCCTCCGATTTGCAGTAAAAGTTCACGCGCTGCCGTATCTAATTGCGAATCTTTTCCGGTCAAAGTTTCGCCGATTGGACGAGTTACCTCAACATCTACAGGTCGCGGATGAAGTTCCAAAGTTTTGCCGTTGTTGTCCGTTACGCGAACGAAAGGAATGCGAAACGTCGTGCCGTCGAAAAGCTGGACGTTAGACGTGAAAATAATCCAGCCGGCGGTCGGTTCGCCGACGACTTTGCCGAGTTTTAAGGCGCGATAACCTTCCGTGAAATCTTCCGCGTCAGAGAGTGAATGTTGATTTGTAACAAGAATCGTCGGGCGTTCGAGCGCGCGCTGACCGAGCGCCGAACGCGCCGGAGTCGTCCATTGGTCGCGCGGCGTGAAATGCAGATAACCGCGTCTGGATAAAACGTCAATCACATACGGATTGATGAAACCGCCGTTATTGTTGCGAATGTCAATCACAACGCCTGCTTTCGCTTCGTTCTGCGCGTCCAAATCAATGAAAAGCTGAGACAGGGAATTTTGCGACATATCCGGCAAATGCACGTAGCCGAGCCGATTATTGCTGATTTTGGCGACATACGCGCGATTGTCTTCGACCCATTGGCGATACAACAGATTCTTTTCCGCGCCGGTCGAAATCGGTTTCAAAACGACTTCGCGTTTGTTCGCGCCGTCCGCCGAAGACGAAACACTCAAAACCGTGCGCCGTCCGACTTTGTTTTCCAAAAGTTCGTCCAAATTCGTCGTTCGGTCAATCGTCGTTCCGTCAACGCTCGTTAAATAATCGCCGACTTTGATGTTTTGAGAAACCGCCGCCGGACTCAAATCAATAATTTCCGTAATTTTCAAACGACCGTTCGTTTCGTATTCATTGCGGTCAAAACGAAGTCCGAGTTTGCCGATTGGAACGGCTTGATTTGCCGGACTGAAAGGCGCGCTGACGCCCAAATGCG
>CAXSHW010000002.1:89801-91611 GCA_964237245.1 uncultured Pyrinomonadaceae bacterium | reverse complement strand
TGTTTCGGCTCTGGACGTTTCCGTGCAGGCGCAAGTCGTTAATCTGCTTCAGGATTTGCAAGCCGAATTCGGCTTGACATATCTTTTTATCTCGCACGGTTTGGCGGTCGTCGAACATATTTCACAGCGTGTCGCGGTGATGTATCTGGGAAAAATCGTCGAGATTGCCGACTCGAACAATCTTTACCAAAATCCGCTTCATCCATATACGAAAGCGTTGCTGTCGGCGATCCGCGCCGGAAACGGACGCGAATCGTTTTGCAGGGCGACGTGCCGACGCCGATAAATCCGCCTTCCGGCTGTCGTTTCAGAACGCGCTGCCCGTTTGCGATTGATGAATGCGCGCGAATTGTTCCCGAACTTCGTGAAATCGAGCCGAATCATTTTGCCGCCTGCATTCGCGTTAAAGGTTACGATTACGACTCGAAAATTGAAACTATTAATTGAAAAGAGGCGTAATTTTAATCAAACGGTCGTCAAAAGTTTTTGCAGGTTTTATAACGGCAGAAAATAATCCAAAAAATTGCGGTGCTTTAGTTTTTACCGGAAAACGCAGATTTTATCTCAATAAAAATTAAGAGGAAAATTTTATGAATGAAGAAAACGCAGATTTGAACTACGATAACGCCGCCGATTGGCAAGCGCCGCCGCCGCCCGATGATTTTCAAAAAATCAAAGAGCCGCCGCAAATGTCCGAAGCCGCGACGCTCGGAAACATTTTCATTTCGCCCGGCGAGACCTTCGAGGATTTGCGAAGAAAGCCGAGATTCATTTTGGCTATTCTGCTGATGTTGATTGTAATGGGAGTTTTTCAATTTTTGTTCGTGCAGAAACTCGGCGAAGATCGGATGAAAAGCGCCGTTGTCGAACAAATGGAAAAAAATCCGCAGTTGCAATCCTTACCACCCGATCAAAAAGAAGCCGCAATCGAAAGAGGGACAAAATTCGGAAGCATCGTCAGATATTTATTTCCGGTTATTTTGTTGATTGTGCTTTTAATCGGCGGTTTGATTTACTGGCTGGCAGGCAAAGTGATGGGCGGTTCGGGAAATTTTTTGCACGGTTTGAGTGTCTGGGCTTATTCGAGTTTGCCGCCGACTTTGGTGATGATGCTTGCCAATATCTTGATTTTGTTCTTAAAATCGCCCGATGAAATTGACATTGCAGCCAGCCAGCGCGGGCTGATTCACGCGAATCCGAGTTTTTTCATTGACGGAAAAACGATGCCGGTTTTGGCGACGCTGCTCGCAACGTTTGATTTTTTTCAAATCTGGGGTTGGGTTCTGGCGGCAATCGGCTTGCAAAAGGTTATGAAATTGTCGAAAAGTTCGGCTTGGTCAATCGTGCTTATTCTGGCTTTGGTCGGTTTGACATTTAGAATTTTGTCCGCGTATTTTTCAGGCAATCCGGTGTAAAATCAATTACGAATTTCAAATTACGGATTTCGAATTGGGAACTAAAAATTCCACTCAATTCGTAATCCGTAATTGATTACTCGTATCTTAGAGATTCAATCGGGTCGAGCCGCGCGGCTTTCCACGCCGGAAAAAGTCCGAAAACAATGCCGATACCGACGCTTGCGAAAAAACCGACAATCGGCGCCCAGAGTGGGACGTTTGAAGGGAAAACGAGTTTTATCAAAAAAGTCAAAGTCCAGCCGATAAGGAGTCCGACGAGTCCGCCGAGTCCGGTCAGCGTCGCCGCTTCAATCAAAAACTGAAGTAAAATATCGCTCTGACGTGCGCCGAGAGCTTTGCGAATGCCGATTTCGCGCGTTCGTTCGGTAACGGAAACGAGCATAATGTTCATG
>CAXSHW010000002.1:67827-89791 GCA_964237245.1 uncultured Pyrinomonadaceae bacterium | reverse complement strand
CGATGCCGCCGATCATCAAGCCGATTGAAGAGATAACGACCATAGCGAGCGCGACACCGGCGGTGATCGAGTGAAAAGTCGAGATGATGCTTTCAGCCGTTTCCATTCCGAAATTATTCGGCTCGCCGAACGGAACTTGACGGCGCACGCGCAGTAAATCCTGCACTTGGTCTTTGGCTTCATCAAGCATTCCTTCTTTTGAAATCGCGTAGATATACAAATCTTCGGCGTAGGGTTTAAGCCGCAAAGCCGCGCCGATTGGCATATAAATGATGTTGCTCTGGTCGTTATTGCCGCTGCCGCCGCCGAAAAGCTGTTCGCGTTTTTGCAGAACGCCGATGACGCGAAATTCACGCCCGCCGATTTCCAGAGTTTTCCCAATCGGCGATTCGTATGGAAAATAAGAGTCAACAACCGACGAGCCGATTAAACATACATCGGTTTTCGTGTCGCTTTCGCTTTGAGTAAACCAGCGACCTTCCATTAAAACTTCGTTTCCTGCTTTTTCGACTTCCGGCAGAGTTCCGAGCAAATTTACCGACGAAGATGTTTTGCCGTTTTTGCCCGTAATCTGAAATCGCTGTCCGAAAAAACTCGTATTGATGTTCAGAAACGGAACGGCGGTGTCAATCGCCGGAAGTTTCTTAATCGCCTCTGCGTCGTCTATGGTCAGCGGTTTACGCATTCTTTCCTCTTGCGTGCGGCTGTGCGGTCCGACCGATATATCGAACTTGCGAAGGACAATCGTGTGTGTGCCGAAAGATTCGACCTGTTTTTTGACCGCCGTGTCAATTCCGCTGATGATTGAAGAAATCAGCATCACGGTGATCACGCCGATAATCACGCCGAAAATTGTTAAGAACGAGCGCAGTTTATTGTTTCGCAAAGTTGCGAGCGCCATTTTTAAGTTTTCGTAAAAACTCGTGCGAAGATAATTCATAAACGTTTGTCGTTTTTCATTTAATCATTTATCAATTAACAATTTTGTAATGATAAATGATAAATATTTTAATCGGCGCGCAGCGCTTCAATCGGGTCGAGCCGCGCGGCTTTCCACGCCGGAAAAAGTCCGGCAAGCGCACCGACCAGAGCCGAAACGCCGATGGAAATAACCGCCGCATACCACGGAATAATTGTTTTTATTAAATATACGGTAACGATAAAACCAATCAGCTTTGCCAGAATCAAGCCGATGATTCCGCCGATGACTGAAAGCGTCGCCGATTCAAGCAGAAATTGTTTCAAGATGTCAGATTGCCGCGCGCCCAAACTTTTTCTGATGCCGATTTCCTTGGTGCGTTCGGTAACGGCGACGAGCATTATGTTCATAATGACAATCGCGCCGACCAGCAGAGCAATTGCCGGAACAGCTAGAATGACGACAAAAATCGGACCTAAAATTTTGTCGCGCAAGCCGGAAATAAAATCCGGCGTGAAAATTCCGAAATTGTCTTTTTCACCGAAGGCGAGCTTGCGTTTGATGTGCATCAGTGTGCGGACTTCTTCAACCGCGTCATCCATTTTTACATTCGGTTTGGTTGTTACTTCAAAATACAAACCGCGGCTGCGCGTCAAGCCGCCGAAATTTAAGCCGTAAGTTTTCAGCGGAAGCTGGACGAACAAATCCTGCGACTGCCCGAAAACCGTTCCTTTTTCGGTTTGCACGCCGATGATGCGATATGGAATTCCTTCCATCGTAAATTCTTCGCCGACGGCTGAACCGAACGGTACGAGTTTTTTCGCCACTTCCGAACCGACAAAGGCGACGCGCATCGCGTTGTTATTTTCGGCGTCGGTAAAATAACGCCCTTCGCCGACATCTTTGTTTTCGATTTCCCCGATAATCGGCTCCGCACCGTCAATTCCCACGTCTTCCAATGAAACTCCGCTGCGCTGAATCGTGCGCGAAGACGGATTTGCCAGCGCGCCGATTTTGTCAATCAACTGCGCGTGGCTGCGAATAAAATCCATTTCGTCAAACGTCAAATCTTTGTTGCGACGCTGCGCGGCGTTGATGGCGTCGGAATCTTTGAAATCTTCAAAACCGAATCGTCTGACGGTAAACGAATTTGAGCCGATGCCGGCGATTTTTTCGTCAACGTAGGTGTTGAAACCTTGAAGCAGCGAAAGCACGACCATAAAAGCCGTTACGCCGATAATCATTCCCAGAAGAGTCAGAAACGAACGCAGCTTATGCGCCGTAATCGCTGCAAAGGCTAGTTTTAAGGTTTCAGTGAAATTCATTTTTCATTTATCCTTTATCATTTATCAAAAAGCAATCGTTAAATGATAAATGATTATTTGATTTTCTCGTCTTTTTCGATTTCACCATCGCGGATTGTGATAATCCGGTGGGCGCGTTCGGCAATATCGTGTTCGTGCGTCACCAGAATAATCGTGTTTCCGTCAGCGTGAAGTTTTTCAAACAGAGCCATAATTTCATAGCTCGTTTTCGTGTCGAGCGCGCCGGTCGGTTCGTCCGCGAGTAAAATCGAAGGATGATTAACCAGCGCTCTGGCAATCGCCACGCGCTGACGCTGACCGCCGGAAAGCTCGTTCGGACGATGCATAACGCGGTCGCCAAGTTCAACCGAAGCCAGAGTCGCTTGAGCGCGTTCCTGTCTTTCCGACATTTTCATTCCGGCGTAAATCAAGGGAAGTTCAACATTGTGCAACGCGGTAGCGCGAGCCAGTAAGTTAAATGTTTGAAAAACGAACCCGATTTCCTTGTTGCGAATTCGGGCGAGTTCGTCGTCGGTCATCGTCGAAACCAGGTTGCCGTTTATCCAGTATTGCCCGGTCGTCGGCGAATCGAGACAGCCGATTAAATTCATCAACGTTGACTTGCCCGAACCGGAAGGTCCGATAATGGCAAGATATTCGCCTTTTTGAACTTCAAAGCTCACGCCTTGCAGAGCATGAAGTTTTTCAGTTCCCATTTGGTAAGTTTTCCAAATGTTGCGCATCGAAATTAAAGCGCCCGGAACGTCGTTTGTTACGCTTCCGTTAATTGGAGAATTAACTGCTTCTTGCTGCGGCATAAAATTAAAAATAAACTCAACTTACGTTTTTGGAGTATCGCTGCCTTCTTTTTTAACCTGTCTTTTGACGATTGCGCCTTCTTTCAAAGTATTCAAAATACGGCTTGGACCTGTGATAACTTCCTGACCTTCCGATAAACCGTCGGTAATCTGAATATCCGATTCGCCTGTAATGCCCGTTTGAACTTCGACGAATTTGACTTTGTTTCCGTCCAAAACGAAAACGCCTTTGATGTTTTTGGGTTTTTCGACCGGCGCGTCCGTTTGCAGAGACGGCGAAGGCGCGGCGTCCGGTTTTTTTTCAATGACTGCTTGCAGCGGCACGGCAATCACGTTTTCGACTGATTTGGTATTGATTACGGCGGTCGCGCTCATACCCGGACGCAAGCTGTTGCGAGTTTCATCCGTCAAGTCTTTCATTTGGATGACGACGCGAAACTCTTTTGCTTCCTGCACGTTGATGTTTGTCGAAAGTCCGCCTGTGGTTTGAGATTTACCGACGGCGAGCGGTGTTTTTTGAAAGACTTCACCGATTATCTCTTTATCGCCGAGCGCATCAACTCGAATTTTTACGGGTTGTCCGACGGCGACTTTGTCAATTTCGGTTTCGTCAACCTTGACTTCGACATTGACGGCAGACATATCGGCAATCGTTAAAAGCGGTGTTGTCGAAAGTCCGGCAACCGCGAAAGTTCCGACTTTTGAAGGAATATCGGCGATTACGCCGTTAATCGGCGCGACCTGCAAAGTTTTATCGCGCTGATTTTTTTGACCGCTCAAAATGGCGGCGGCTTGCTGCGAACGACTTGCAGAAGCGTTGGCGCTGAAGTTCGCCGTATCAACTCCGCGCCGGGCGTCTTTGATGGTAACTTCCTGTTGTTTGGCGCGGGCGCGGGCTTCATTGACTCTGGCTTGCGCTTCGTTAATTCCCAACTGTTGAGATTTCAGACGCGCCTCGGCGTTTCGCAGAGCAACTTGAGCAGTCGCAACGCGATCTTTCGCCGCGTCAAAATTCGCGCGCGATTCGACGCCCGATTCAACCAATTCCGCAGTTCGCTGTAATTCACGGTTTGCCGTAGTCAAATCAACCTGAGCGCGGTCAATATCGGTTTGCGCCGAGACAACTAATTGGCGCGCCGTCGCAACCTGTTGCAGCGCCGTATCAATCTGCGCCTGCGAAGCATTCAAGCCTTGCTGTGCTTGAGAAAGTTGGTTTTGCGCCGCCGTAACTTGCGAGCGCGAAACTTGAACTTCGTTTTGCGAGGCTTGAAGCGCGGCAATCTGCGCGTCCGTGTTTGACTGCAATTGATTCGGATCGAGTTTGACGAGCAGTTGTCCGGCTTTTACCTGGTCGCCTTCTTTAACGTAAATATCTTCGATGCGTCCCTGAACTTCGCTCGTCAGATTGATAAATTGAATCGGACGCACTTCGCCCGAAGCCGTAACGTTTGAGCGCAGTTCGCGTTTCGTTTCGACTTTGACGACAGTTACTTCGGGAACATCTTTGCGAGTGGCAAAAACACTGGCAATGATAATTATAACTAATAAAACGGCGGCACTTGCGCCGATGACAATTTTACCTTTGCGGCTGATAGCCATTTTTAACTGTTCCTCTTTTTCGCGTTATATTTTGATTTGGTTATAAAAAACACAAATTATTTGTTTTTAAGCGTTCTGTTTTTACTACGATTAGGAATTCCAGAGAGTTTCAAAAAAGTTGGCTTTCGAGGCAACTTTCAATTTAGGATTTACGAACAAACAATTACAGGTTAAAATGATAGATATTGTTTTTGGGTTCACAATCAAAAATTCCTAAAATTCAACGAAAATGATAAAATGTCAGGCTTGCGGAAGAGAAAATCAGGACAATTCACAATACTGTGACGAATGCGGCTCGCGCCTTGAAAATGAACTGAGAAAAAGCACACGGCAAATCGAGTCGCCGAAATTTCAAAAACTGATTTCCGAATCGCAGATTTTTCAACCCGCAAACGTTACATCAATCGGCATTCCGCCGATTGCGGAAAATTTACCGCCGCAAAACGATTCCTTTGAAAAAGAAGCTGACCGGAATGCGAAAAACGTTCGCGCGAAACTCGTTATTGAACGCGGAAATCAGGTCGGAACGGAGTTTTCGATAATCGCCGACGAATCGTATATCGGACGTTGGGACGCCGACAACGGAATTTTCCCCGACGTTGATTTGGACAAACACGATTTGGAGGCGAAAGTTTCGAGACGCCACGCGCGGATAATTTGCGCTGACGGAAAATTTTCGATTGAAGATTTAGGTTCGACCAACGGAACTTTCGTCAATCGCGGACGACGTTTGATTCCCGGAAGCGCGCAGGTTTTAAACAGCGGCGATGAAATAATCGTCGGAAAAACTTTTTTACGGTTTTACATCGAGGATTGATAAAATAAAACGATGGCTCATTGTCCCGGCTGCGACTCGGAAATCGCTGAAAACACCGTATTTTGCCCGTATTGCGGAATCAATCTGCGGCAAAACGCCGCTGCTGCTGAAAACGGCGGCGATGATGATTTGCGAGAAACAGAAGATAATCCGGTTTTGCTTGAAAATAAATCGTTTGAAGGTGAAATAAATAACAATCTTCCTGAATCGAACGCCGGAGAAAACGAGACGCCGGAAAACCAATCGGATTCGACGACTCAAGCGCCGAAAGAAATTTACGCGAATAATAACGTTTTCGCCGCGCAAACCGCTAAAGAAAGCGAAACCGAATCTTCCGAAGTCGCCGAAAACTTAAATTCATTTGTCAACGAATCGGCTTTAATTCAAGAAAGAAAAGACGATACGGGCGAAGATATTGAGAAAGCAAAATACGAAAATTTTGTTATCGAAAGAGAATCAAACAGAAACGACTCCGAAACTTGGGCGACCGAAGAATTTGTTTTTGTTCCGGGCGAAAACGAAAAAATTCATCCTTCTTCGGAATCTCAGACCGAATCGGAAATGATGTCTTACGAAGAAGTTGCGGTAAAGGAAAGTCCAACGGCGGAAAATTCGCTCGAACAATCAATAACGGAAGCCGAACAGGATTCGAGCGGCGATGTTCCCGAATCTGAAAATGCAAAAGCAGCTTCGGATGAGAACAAAGCGGTTGAAAATTTGACCGCGCAAAATTCTCCGAACGTTGAAACAAATGTCGAGCAGCCGATTTCAAAGCCTGAAATGGAACTCGAACCGGCAGAAGGTAATTGTCCGCCGCCGCGATTTGATTCGGTGCGGATAATGGAAAAACCAGCTTCAATAAATAAAGAAAATTCCTTTGGCGACAACGCCGGAAATCTTCAATCCGCTAAAACACCGAAAAAAGAATCGCCGCTTGAGACGCAAATTTCCCATTCGACACAAAATAAACAAGCCGACGCGCGTTCGTTTACCGCGCCGAATATCGCTTTTACCGAAACGGACGGAAAAAAATCAGCCAAATTAAAACAGCTCGAAGAAGGAACGGTTTTGAACGGTCGTTATGAAATCGTGCGGAAAATCGGCGGCGGCGGAATGGGCGCGGTTTATCTCGCGTCCGATAAAAACTTAGGCGGCGTTCTTCGCGCCGTCAAAGAAATGGTGCAGTCGTATATCGAAGACGCGCAGCAGGAAAAAGCTATTAACGATTTTAAGCGTGAATCGCTGCTTTTAACGTCGCTGGAACATCAATCCATACCGACGATTTACGACTATTTCTTTGACGAAAAGGAAGCCAGATTTTACCTTGTAATGAAGTATATTTCCGGCGGCGATTTGTCTTCGCGTCTGCGCTCGGCGCCGGAAAACCGGATTGAAGAGAAAATCGTGACCGAATGGGCGATTCAGATTGCCGACGTGCTTTATTATTTGCACAATCGCCAACCCGCGATTATTTACCGCGATTTAAAGCCGTCCAATATAATGATTGACGGAAACTCAAATCGTGTTATGCTGATTGATTTCGGCATCGCGCGTTGGGTCAACAAGGAAGAAAAAGGCGTAACTGCGGTCGGCACAATGGGTTACGCGCCGCCTGAACTTTTTTCGGGAAACGTCGAGCCGCGTTCGGATATTTATAGTCTCGGCTCGACTTTATTTCATCTTCTAACGGGCGCAGACCCGCAAAGCAATCCGCTGCTCATTTTCGATTTCCAAAAGCATCCGCGCCCGCGACAGATAAATCCGCAGATTTCCGACCAGATGGAAAAAATCTTGATGCGAGCCGTTGAATATAATGCCGACAGTCGTTTCGCCTCAGCCGCCGAACTGCGCGACGCGCTTGCCAAACATCTCGACAATTTACGGGCAAACAGAGTTACTTTCGGAGTAAAAGAGACGCCTTCGCCGGCGGCGTTTGCCGATCAGCCGGTTTTCTGCGGATTCTGCGGGCAAAAAATCGTGGCGACCGATATGTTTTGCGCTTTCTGCGGCGCGAAACAGCCGCTCGCGCAAAAAGGCGTTCATTTGCACGGTTATTCGCCGGAGCGTTTTACCGCGCAGCTTCTGGTTGTCGGCACAAACGATCTGGAAGCGCCGATGTTTCGTCTCGAAAAAGACGAAAATCTGGTCGGCAGGCGCGATCCGATGTCGAATATATTTCCCGAAATTGATTTGTCGAAATTCGACCCGCAAACAAAAATTTCCAGAAAACACGCTCGCATCTGGCGCGAAGGAACGAGTTTTTTAGTTGAAGATTTGGGTTCTTCAAACGGAACGATTGTTTTGCCTGTGGTTAAAGAAACCGTTAGACTTTTACCGCACCAGCCGTTTGCTTTGAATAACGGCGATAAAATTAAACTCGGCGACACGACTCTGCATTTCGTTCTCGCCTAAGTAAAGTATTTGCCCGAAAAAAAATAATTTAGCAGTTTTAATAATTTATGAGTGCGCGTGTTGAAAGAACCGTTCCAATTAAGCGTTTGAGAAACGAACAGGTAATCGTGAATTTTGATGTTGAGCGTCTGAAAGCACCGTTTCTGCTGCGTTGCGGAGCGCTTTTGATTGATTATATATTGCTGGTTTCGGTGCCGGTAATAAGTTTTTTACTCGGCAGAGCGTTTAATTACGACGGCGCGAAACTGCTCAACAGCGAGTTCAGCAATGCCGGTTGGCTGATTATGATTTTGCTTGCCTTGACGGATTTCGTTATTTTTCCGATGGCGAGCGGAAGAAGTTTGGGGAAAATGCTGACCGGCTTGAAAATTGTTAAAACCGATGGCAATCCGGCTTCAGTAAGTTCTTTGCTGATTCGCCATTTAGTCGGCTACCCTTTAACCGTTTTGACGCTCGGATTGGGCTTTTTACTTTCTATTTTTAATCGGAAAGGTCGCGCCCTGCACGATTTTCTGGCGGGAACGGTTGTTGTTTACGGAAAGCGAAGAAGAGAAGTTAAAAACTAAGAATTAAAATTCAAAATTGATTGCACAGATTTTAATATGTAATCTTACATTTTCAATTATTCTTTTTTGATTTCTATTTTTAAATGAATTTATGCCACAACTGATTATAACAAATTCGGCGCATCCGACGGAAAATTATCCGCTTTCCAGACTTCGGACGACAATCGGGCGTTCAGCCAGAAGCGACGTTTGTATCCCGGACGCTTTCGCCTCGCGTCTGCACGCCGAAGTGCGTAAGGAAGGCGATGCTTACTGGCTGCACGATTTAGGCTCGGCAAACGGCACGCGCTATAACGGTTCGACGGTTTCGATGCCGATTCCGCTCACGCCCGGCGGCGAAATTCAAATCGGCGAAACAAGCATCGTTTTTGAAGATGAAAGATTGAGAGAAAATGTCAACGCGACTTTGATTGCCGATAACACACAGGCGCTCGACCCTGCGATGACGATTTCGTTCACGCGGCAAGTTCCGACGGCGGAAATTCTCGAATCGCAATTTTCTTCGCGTAATAATTTGCTTGGTTTGATAAGTAAAGTCGGAGTCGCGCTGCTTTCTTCGAGCGGTTTGGACGATACTCTACATCAGGTCGCCGCACTCGTTTTTATGCTGCGCGACGAAACGGCTGAAGGCGGAATGAAAATCACTGTGGCGCGAGTTCGCGGCAGAGAAGAAAAAATTGAGGAAGTTCGCATCAGCCGGACGGTTTTGGACGAAGTTATGAAAAACGGAAAATCCGTTTTAACCAGCGACGCACAGCACGACCCGCGTTTTGCCAGCCAAACGATGTCCCTGCTCGGCATCCGCTCGGTTTTGGCTGTGCCTCTGAGCATCAGTCAGACGGAGGTTTTCGGAATTATTTATGCCGATTCGCCCGCTTTTGAAGCGAATTTTACAGAAGAGCATTTGAATATTTTGACGACTTTAGCTTCGGTTGCTTCGATTCGCGTCGAAAACGCGCGTCTTTTGGAAGAACGATTCGAGCGTGAAAGGATGGAGCGCGAGCTTGCGTTGGCGACGGAAATTCAGCAGAGTTTTCAACCTTCCGCGCCGCCCGTAATGGACGATTACGAATTTCAGGGAATTTCCTTTTCGTGTTATGAAATCGGCGGCGATTATTATGATTTTATCCCGCGTCACGACGGGAAAATGCTCGTCGCGCTCGGCGACGTTTCCGGCAAAGGAACAGCCGCCGCATTATTGATGTCGAGCGTCCACGCGGCTATTCACGCGCAGGTCGCCGCTAAAACCTCTCTCTATGAAATGGTCAAATCGGTTAATCAATATCTGGCTGAAAACACGCCTTCAAACCGTTTCGTAACGCTTTTCGTCGCCGAACTCGACCCGCAAACCGGCGCGCTCAAATACATCAACGCCGGACACAATCCGCCGCTCGTCGCACGTTCCGGCGGACAAGTCGAGCAACTCGAATCCGGCGGTTTTCCGCTCGGAATTTTGCCGATGGCTGATTTTGAAGTCGGTGAAATAAATCTCGACGCGGGTGAAGCGCTCGTTATCTATTCTGATGGTGTGTCGGAAGCGAATAATTTACAGGAAGAAGAATTCGGAATGGAGAGACTGATTCAAGTTGTCAGTCGTAACTTAAATTCTTCCGCCGCCGGAATGCGCGATAAAGTCGAATCCGCGCTTTCCGCATTTACCAAAACCGCCGCTCCGAACGACGATATAACTCTTGTAATTGTTAAGAGAAAATAAATTAATCAGTTTCAAAAACCAATTTGCTTTCTGTTAAAAGTTGTTGACCAATCGGATTGTTTGTTCTAAAATCTAATTGGCGAAGTTCTTCGCGTTCAACAACACCGATGCCTCCGAAATCAAAAAAAATCAGTTTAATTTATTTTGTCATCATCACGCTTTTGCTCGTCGGTTTAGTTCCGCTTGTGCTGACCGGATGGTTTTTGTCCGAAAGAAGCGGCAGGGAAATTCGCGCCGTCGAAGGACGTTATCAAACACAGCTTGTTCAGGATAAAGCCCGTCAAATCGAACTATTCGGGCAGCGATACGGCGATTTGGTGGCAAGTTATGCCAACGCGCTCGAACTTTCAAATAATCTTTCCGTGCTTTCTTCCCCGCAGACAGAAGCGAAACTAAGTCAGACGCTCAAAGAAAATCCGAATTTGCTGGCGCTTTTTGTTAAGCCGATAAAAGGCGAGTCTTTGTCGGTTTTTCGCGCCGAAACAATCGGGAGAAACGATGTCGAAACTGTTTCGGCGGCGGCAATCGCAAATCTCGCCGAGCGAAAACTTTATTTTGGAGAACCGCAAAAAATCAATTCAAATAATGAGATTGTAATTGCAATCGCGGCGCCGGTTGTGATGGAAAAAAACATCTCGGCGGCGGTTGTGGCTGTCGTTTCACTGCGCGAGTTTTCCCGAATTATGTCGGAAGCCAGACCGACGAGCGAAGAAGAACTCTGGCGCGCGGGTTTGCCGATCATATTTGTCGTTGACGAACAAGGTCGGGCGGTTTTTCATCCTGACCAAACAATCGTCGCAGGTCAAAAGCCTTTGAATAATCTGAAAATCGTGCAGGAATGGCAGAATTCGAATCGTCAAATCCAATCCGCGCTCTTCCCGTTCACGGCGGAATTTGACAATCAAAAACACGAAATGATCGGCGCGTATTCGACGGCAAATTTCGGAAGAGAATTAAAATTCGGCGTCGTTGCGATGCAGGATGAAAGCAAAGCTCTGGCTTCGGTCGGCGAAATGCGGCGGCAAACCTGGTTGATAAGTCTGGCTTTTGCTTTAGCCGCGTTGGTTATCGGAAGTTTGTTTGCCAGAAAATTGACCGCGCCGATTCTGAAACTCGCCGCCGCCGCTCAAAAAATTGCGGCAGGCGATTTGTCAACGCGCGTCGAAACAAAAAATATCAGGGAAATCGGAGTTTTGGGCGAAACCTTCAATTTGATGAGTGACAAATTGGAAGAACACATCGCCAATCTCGCCAAAGCCGCAGAGGAAAATCGAGAGCTTTTCGTCGGAACGGTCAAAGCGCTCGCCGCCGCGATTGACGGAAAAGACAAATACACGCGCGGACATTCTGAAAGAGTTTCACGTTTTTCAGTTGCCATCGGTCGAAAATTGGGAATGAATGCCGAAGAACTCGAAACGCTGCGAATCAGTTCGCTTCTGCACGATGTCGGAAAAATTGCGATTGACGACGCGATTTTGAAAAAACCTTCCGCGCTGACCAATGAAGAATTTGAAATTATGAAAACGCACCCGCAGCGCGGCTACAAAATTATGGCGCATATTCCGGCGATGAAGGAATTTCTGCCCGGAATGTATATGCACCACGAAATGATCAACGGCGAAGGTTATCCGCAGGGTTTGCGCGGCGAAGAAATTCCGATGCAGGCGAAAATTATTTCGGTTGCCGATACTTTCGACGCGATGACGACCGACCGACCTTATCAAAAGGGAATGACTCTGGAAGATACTTTGAATCGAATCAAAAGTTTCGTCGGCTCGCGCTACGACGGCAAAGTCGTCGAAGCGTTGATTCACGCCTGCGCCGAAGGACAAATTCGAGCTGTCGGAACGGCGCGTATAAAAGCGGACGATTCGACTTCCAAATTGGAGGAGACAAATAAAGTAACGGAACAAGCGGCATAAAATTATAAAAATCCTAACAATTTGAGGCTAACATTATGAACTCCCAGGAAATGTGGCAGGTAGAAGTGCAGGGACACATTTACGAAGCCAATATCGAAGAAATAATCGAATGGATAAATGAAGGTTCGATTCAACCGGACGACAAAGTTCGCAAAGGAAGTTTGCGGTGGCTGAAAGCCGAAAAAGTGCCGGAACTTTACACGCACTTTTTCGGAAATTATTTTGAAAACGATTCCTCTGTGACAACCTCAATAACGGATGCGGTTCGCTGCGAGAAAATGGCGGGAAGCAATGAGAAAGACATTGAACTGATAAAAAGTTTTTTGTCGGATGAAGCCGAAAAGCCGAAGCAGAAAAATGAATTATCGGAGAATCAAAAAATTTCACAAAACATTAATCAGCAGACGGTTGATTCACCGCACACCTCGACCGATTGCTGTTCCGTGCATCCAGATGTCAAGGCAGAGTTTATTTGCGGAACTTGCCTGATTTTGTTCTGCAAAAGCTGTCCGAATTCGTTTGGCGGAAACGTCAAAATTTGTCTCGATTGCGGCGCGATGTGCCGTATTTATACGGGCGAAGTGGATTTTAAATCGGTCGGCGCAATGAATAAACCTTATCCGAGAGGCGAGTTAGACCAGGATAAATCGGAAGACGGCAGATTCGGGAGATTCGGTTTTGCCGATTTTGCAAAAGCCGTCGTCTATCCGTTTAGATTCAAAACGAGTTTAATCTTCGGCGCGGCGCTGTTTATGCTGTTTATGCTTGGACAGACGGTTTCGGCTTTCGGCATTTCGATGTATTTTCCCGCTGTCATTTGCTTGATGCTGGCAAACACGCTCGTCTTCGGTTCGCTGGCAAACACACTTGAAAATTTCTCACAGAATAAAACAAACTTGAATTTTATGCCGGGTTTTGATGATTTCGAGCTGTGGGACGATGTTATAAAACCGTTTTTCTTGAGTTTCGGAGTCTATTTTGCTTCCTTTGGATTTTTCTTGATTTTGTTTTTCGGCGCGTTGTGGCAAACGTCGAATTCGGAAAACAAAATCGGCGAGGAAAAACAAAAAATCGTCGCCACGGTTTTGCCGCGCGCGCAAAGTATCTTAAATTCCGGCGAACAAATTTCTCAGCCGAATCAAAATCCCGAACAATCGAAATTGGCTGATAAAGCGCCGAACGAAAATTTGTCGGATGAAACCGCAATTGCTCAATTACAGCAAAACACAAATGAATCTGCAAATTTTCAAAAATTACAGGAAAGCCTTCAACAGAGTTTGCAGGCGCAGACACAAGCCGAAACCGGCACAAATACCGAAAGCGAAAAGGGAATTTTTGACAGCACGTTCGGAACGGTTTTAAGATTGTCGCTCTTTTTTTCAGTTCCGATATTTTTAGCCTTTCTGTGGGGCATTTTTTATTTTCCGGCAGCTTGCGCCGTTGCCGGTTACACCAGAAGTTTAACGGCGACCATCAATCCTTTAATCGGATTAGATACAATCAAACGCTTAGGAATTGATTATTTCAAGATTGTCATTATCGGCGCGATTTTTATAACTGCGGCGTTTGGATTAAACGCGATTTTACAATCTGCGTTCTCGTCTCTAACTTTGCCGATGCTCGGAAATTTGCCGGCAAAAGCCATTGCCGGTGTTTTCGCATTTTACCTGGCGATTGTTTTTTCGGTCGCTTTGGGAATCGTATTATCTAAAAATTCCGAAAGGCTGAATTTCCGGCACAATTAAAAAAGCCTCTTTTGTTTCGCATCACCCGTTCGTTTATACTTTCTATTTTGAATTTATAAACGAACGGGTTTTTATTTTATAAAGTTATGGCATTTTTTTGGCGAAGAAAAAAAGACGAAGACAAATTTTCAACTTCCGTGCTTGGTTTGGATAAATCAATCGAACAACTGCAAGCGCGGGAAGCGGCGGTAGAAAAGGAAATCGGCGTGCGTTTTCACAAAGCAATCGAGAAAACGCGCGATTCGATGAACAACAAACTCGACACGATTTTTGAAAACCGCAAAAAGATTGACGAAGCATTTTTAGACGAACTCGAAGAAATGCTCATCTCGACAGACATCGGCGTTACGACGACGCTGCAAATTTTAGACGCGATTCGGCGCGGCGTCTCGCGTCAGGAAATCAATGATTTGAACGCTCTCAAAGCATTGATGAAAAAAGAGCTTTTGGGAATTCTCGACCAATCGAAAAATTCCGGCGTGGCTTCCGAAACCGAAGTTTCGATTGCTGTTAAACCGTATGTTTTAATGATCGTCGGCGTCAACGGCGTCGGCAAAACGACGACTATCGGCAAACTCGCGCAGCGAATCAAAAACGAAGGCAACGAAGTTTTAATCTGCGCCGCCGACACTTTCCGCGCCGCCGCGTCCGAACAACTGGAAATCTGGTCGCAGCGCGCGGGCGTTCCGCTGATTCAGCAAAAACATGGAACTGACCCGGCAGCGGTTTTATTCGACGCTCTGAAATCGGCAAAAGCCAGAAACGCCGACGTTTTAATTGTTGATACGGCGGGCAGACTGCACAACAAATCAAACTTAATGGCGGAATTAGAAAAAATGAAACGCATCGCCGGACGCGAAGTCGAAGGCGCGCCGCACGAAACGCTTTTAGTTATTGACGCTGTAACCGGACAAAACGGACTAGAACAAGCCCGCCAATTTTTGAAAACGGCGGACGTAACCGGAATCGTTTTAACCAAACTCGACGGCACGGCAAAAGGCGGAATCGCAGTAGCAATTTCAAAAGAATTAAATCTCCCGATCCGCTACGTCGGCATCGGCGAGCAGGTTGACGATTTGATGGTTTTTGACGCGGAAAGCTATGTGAACGGTTTGTTTAATTAAAATAATGATTGAATTGAGAAAAAATTCTGAAAAGTTTTATTTTGATGTAATCATCGACGGAAAGAGTTACAACAGAGTTTACGCCAGTGGAAACGATGATTTTGATTATCATTCAGAAAATAAAGAAGCAAGCCAGATACTAATAGATTATAAACTTAATGAATTCCCATCCTTTAAGGAAATTTGGTTAGAAGATGTTTTTCCTTGGTTTGAATACGAACATACTTTATGGATTAGGTTTGATTATAGTAAAAAGGTTAAAACGAAAAAACTCTTAATATCATTTGTTTTTGAGCCAAGATTACTATTTTGGAATAAAAATTATAGCTTCAAACAGTATTCAAATATATTTGGTGCAATATGGAGTCTTAAAAAACGGTTTGGAGATTTTGAATATTATGAAGAGGAACAGCCTTTATTTAGTATTGAAATTGTAGTCCTAAGATTTGAATCATCTATTAACGAGTTTGTTTCACCTTATTTAGAAGAATTAAAATCAGTTCATCAGGAGGTTTTGGAAACTCTATCTTTAGATACAAACCAAACATCTCTAAAAACTTTCTTTGAATTTCCAGATGAAATTAAAGTTTTTTGTAGGCAATACCTAGAATACTTTGCCAAATTTCTCCAAGACTTGGGAATAAATGCAGCTTCAAGTTTGAAAGAAGAAGAAGCGGGAAAAGTTCTTTTTTCAGTTACGCCGACCGATGACGTTGAAGCGTTAGACAAAATTCGTGAAGCGCTTGCCGTTTATTTGAATTTGCCTTCCAACCCGATTTTGTATAATGACAGCTTTCAATCAATGCAATTAAAACAGCAGGTCGAAAATCTGCAACATTCGCAAAGAATGAAAGAGATGGAAATACGTTCTGCCCAATACGCGCTTCGTTTGGCTCAACAAAATATTGAAAATCAAGACAAAATAATCACTCGGCAAAATTCATTTATTGATAATCAAAATAAAATTATCGAGAAAATTACAAGCAAATCAATAATGATTGATTCACTCGAAAACAAAGAAGAACTTGAAAAATTTTGTGATGGTTTTGAAGTTGGAAAGAGCGAATTTTTAATAAAACACTTTGGATTACATCTAAATCCGGCAACAGTTTTGAAAAACGTCGGTAAAAAGATTCTCGGAAAAGACGAAAGCAAATCCATTTTAGATTTGAACGAAGAAACGAACCAAGAAAATAATTGAGCGATAATTTTTCAGAACTTGATATAAAAATGACGCGGCGCGCTTTGGAACTCGCGTCTTTCGGCGTCGGACAGGTTTCTCCGAGTCCGCTGGTCGGCTGCGTGATTGTTGCGGAAGACGGCGAAATTGTCGGCGAAGGTTTTTATATTTATGAAAACGTAACGCACGCCGAAATTCTCGCGTTAAATCAGGCGGGCGAACGGGCGAAAGGCGCGACGGCTTATGTTTCGCTTGAGCCGCATAGTCATCACGGGCGCACGAAGCCTTGCACCGAAGCATTGATAAATGCGGGAATTAAACGGGTTGTTTGTCCGATTGAAGACCCGAATCCGCTGGTTTCGGGCAAAGGCTTTGAAGTTTTACGCGAAAAGGGCGTGGAAGTCGTCGTCGGGATTTTGAAGAAAGAAGCCGAAAAACAAAACGAAAAATTTATAAATTGGCACAAATCCAAACGACCTTTTGTGCATTTCAAAACGGCGATTTCGCTTGACGGACACATTGCGACCCGAACCGGCGATTCGCGCTGGATTTCCGGCGAAGAATCAAGACGGAAATCTCAAGAATTGCGCCACGAATACGATGCGATTTTGATCGGCGCGAACACGGCGACAATTGATAATCCGAGTTTGACTGACAGAAGCGGAAAACCGCGTCGCCGAAAACTCGTCCGCGTTGTTTTGGATAATGCGCTTCGCCTTTCGTTAAATTCGCAATTGGTTTTAAATGCAAAGGAAACGCCGACAATTGTTTTTACGGACAGCCGCGACGAAGAAAAAATTAAATTCTTAAAAGATGAAGGCGTCGAAGTCGTTCAAATTGCCGAAGGCGGAAGAAATTTGTTCGGCGTTTTGCAGGAATTGGGCAAAAGAAATTTGCAGAGCGTTTTGGTCGAAGGCGGCGCGATGATAGCGGGCGCTTTTTACGACGCGAAGTTGATTGATAAAGTTTCTTTTTTCATCGCGCCAATCATAATTGGCGGAAAAAACGCTCCGTCATCAATCGGTGGGCAAGGCGCGCAGCAGCTTTCGAGCGCGATGCGCCTGCGCGATATTGAAATCACGGCTCAAGGCGAAGATTTAGAGATTATCGGTTATCCAAAATGGAATGAATAAAACCAAATTTCAAGTTTCAAATTCCAAAGTCCGAAAACCAGCTTTCGCCAAAAAATCTTTCGGTCAAAATTTTCTCGTTGACCAAAATTATATTGATAAAATAATCGCCGCGCTCAATCCGCAAGCTGATGAAGCAATCGTTGAAATCGGCGCCGGTCGGGGCGCTCTGACCGAAAGGCTCGTCGAAAAAGCAGGCAAGGTTTACGCGCTTGAACTCGACAGAGATTTGATTCCGCTACTCGAAGAAAAATTCAAAAATCTCGAGAATTTTGAACTCGTCGAAGCTGACGCGCTTAAAATAAATTTTTTTGAATTAACAAAAACGGAGGCAAAAACGGCAAAAATCAAACTCGTCGCCAATCTTCCTTACTATATTTCGACTGCCGTTTTGCAAAGACTGATCGAGCAAAAAAACTGTTTTTCGGAAATGATTTTGATGTTTCAGCGCGAAGTTGTCGGACGAATCACGGCAAAAGCCGAAAATTCGGAACGCGGTTTTCTGACGGTTTTGACTGAAGCGTATTTGACGGCGGAAAAACTTTTCGACGTGCCGCCAAACGCCTTTCGTCCCGCGCCTAAAGTTTGGAGTTCGGTTGTGCGATTGACGCCGAAATCGAATGTCGGAATCGAAAACGAAAAATTGTTTCGCGCAATTGTTTCGGCAGGTTTTGCCCGGAAACGCAAGACGATTTTGAATAATCTTAAAAACTTTTCAGAATCGCTCGATATGAAAAGCACGCTCGAAAAATCCGGCGTTAATGCCGGGCGACGAGCCGAAGATTTGACGCTTGAGCAATGGAAACGATTGAGTGAAATGATTAACACAAAGAACTTCTGACAGCTTTCAACTCTACCTTATTTAATTCGATTTGCCGTCAACAGGCTGGAAAGTTGTTTTTGTGTTAAAATATCTGTTTAATTTGAACCGGAGATAATTCAGTAAAAGAGTGAATAAAATTGAAATAATACCGCTCGGCGGAATCGGCGAGTTCGGTATGAATTGTATGGGAATCCGCTACGGTGACGAGATGATAATCGTTGACGCCGGAATGGGATTTCCCGAAGAAACGCCTTACGGAGTTGATATTTCAATTCCGAATTTTGATTTTTTAGACCGATACGCCGACGATTTAACGGCTTTGATTTTGACGCACGGACACGAAGACCACATCGGCGCGCTGCCTTATTTTCTGCAAAAATTCAATTTGCCGGTTTACGCTTCGCGTTTTACAATCGCGCTCGCCGACAAGCGGCTTTCCGAACACAAAATGCTCGACGACGTTTTGCTGCATCGTGTCGAAGCCGGAGAGATTTCGGAAATCGGCAGTTTCAAAATCCAGTATATTCACGCTTCGCATTCATTAGTTGATTGTTTTTCGCTGGCGATAAAAACTCCAATCGGAACGATTATTCACACCGGAGATTATAAAATTGACGAAACGCCGGTCATCGGCAAACCTTACGATTTAAAAACCCTCAAGAAATACGGCGACGAAGGCGTTTTGGCTCTGCTTGCCGATTCGACCAACGCGACCGTCGCCGGCAGAACTCCTTCCGAGCAAGCCGTTATTCCGGCGTTTGAAGAAATTTTTTCGACCGCCGAAGGCAGAATTATCGTTTCGACGTTTTCGTCATCCTTACATCGTCTGCAAGTCGTTTTGGATGTCGCGCATTCTTTCAATCGAAAAGTCTGCGTTCTCGGACGTTCGATGCAGAAAAATTTCGAGATTGCTTCTGATTTGGGTTTGCTCAACATTCCATACAATATCCTGGTCGAACTCGGCGAATCGAGAAGTCTGGACGATGATGAAATCGTTTATCTTGTAACCGGCTCGCAGGGCGAATCACGCGCCGCTTTGTGGAATATGGCGTCAAGCACTTACAAAGGTTTGGAGATTGAAAAAGGCGACACGGTGATTCTTTCAGCCAGAATAATTCCCGGAAACGACCGCGCGATTTCGCGGCTTATCGGACAAATTTACAAACGCGGCGGCAACATCATCGAAGAAAAACGGCGACTGATCCACGTCTCCGGTCACGCTTCGCAGGAAGACATTAAAATTATGACCGAAATCGTTCGACCTAAATTCGTCGTGCCGATTCACGGCGAATATCGAATGCTTTTTCGTCATAAAGAATTTGTCAAACACCACGTCGCGGGTTACACGGACGAAAACGTGATTTTGATTGAAAACGGCGATGTTTTAGAATTGAGCGAAAACCACGCGCAAGTCGTCGAAAGTCACGACATCGGCAAAACATTTATTGACGAAAACGGGCTTGACGAGATTGATTATGAAATTGTCCGCGAACGAAAAAAACTCGCTTTCGGCGGTCTTATTACACTCGTTATAACGATTGACAAAGAGACAAAAAAAATGATTTCCGCGCCGCAAATTACGATTCAGGGCGTCGCCGGAATTGACCCGCTCAACGGATTTTTGCGAAACGCCCAAGCCTCAATTACCGATGTCGTTTCGGAATTAAAACGCGAAGATTTCAAAGACAAAAATCGCCTGACAGAAAATTTGCGCGTTCATCTGAAAAGATTTATCCAACGTGAAATCGGCGCGAAACCCGTGATTGTTCCGACGATAGTTGAGGTTTAAAGAATGAACCGCGTTGTTGAAATTTTGCGAAGCGCTCGCGTCGAAGTCGCGCCGGAAACATTTTTTCTAATTTCATTGACGCATCAAGATTGGTTGAAATTGCTCGAAAATCCAGAGCTTTCGCCGCGAATGACTGCACCGTTTATGATTTTTCGGGACAAATGGGAAGTTACGCTTTTGTTTGATGAAATAGATTTCAAAACCATTCGTTACGCAATTCGAGACGCTAAAATCAAAGGAAATTTCAGGCTTTTGGGCTTTGATGTTGAATTGGATTTTGATACGGTTGGGTTTCTGGCGGAGATTTCAAAAATTTTAGCCGAAGCAAACATTTCAATCGTCGCTCTTTCAGCTTTTTCGCGCGATCATTTATTGATAAAACAGGAAGATTTAGCGAAAGCCCTGAAAGTTTTGGGCGAATTCGTCGGGGAACTTTGCTGATTAAAGCGGCAAAATAATTTCAACTTTCCATTTTCAATTTCTCGTTTAATTTATGTTTTGGAAAGATAAAGTCGTATTTCTAACCGGCGCGTCGAGCGGAATCGGCGAAGCGCTGGCGCTTGAAATTGCCAGGCGCGGCGCGATTCTCGGACTGCTTGCGCGGCGCGAAGATTTATTGTGCGAACTTGCCGAAAAATGCGAACGAAACGGCGGCAAGGCAAGATATTTCGCGGCTGACGTAACCGACGCGAAAGCCGTCGCGGACGCGGCTGAATCGTTGCGAAACGAATTTGGCAAAACGGACATTTTGATTGCCAATGCGGGAATCGGCGGAAACGATTCTGAAACCAGAGATTTGAAACCAGAAGCGGTCGCCAAAGTTATCAACATAAATTTGCTCGGCGCGGCTAATGCCGTTTTCGCTGTTTTGCCGCAGATGCTTGAAAACAAAAGCGGACAACTGGTTGCGATTTCGAGTCTCGCAGGTTTTCGCGGGTTGCCGAAATCGGCTGCATACTCGGCTTCAAAAGCCGGAATGACCGCATTTTTTGAAAGCGTCAGGCTTGATGTCCGGCATAAAGGCGTCAGCGTAACTATTATTCAGCCGGGTTTTATTAAAACGCCGCTGACTTCCGGCAGAGTCAGCAAAATGCCGTTTCTGATGGAACTCGAAGACGCGATTCCGCACTTTTTAAACGCGATTGAAAAGCAAAAAAAATTCGCCGCTTTTCCCTGGCAATTGGCGACTTTAGTTCGCGCTGGCAGAATTTTCCCCGTGTGGCTTTACGACAGAATCGCCAACCGCGCCTCGTTTCGAGTGTGAAAAATGAAACAAAAAATAACGATTCTTATTTTATCGGTTTTTTTGACGGCAAACGTTTTCGCTCAAGATTTTACTGAACTGGAAAAAACCGCGCGGGCGGAACTTCGAGAGAAAAACGCGGTCGGCGCAGGCATCGCAATCGTTAAAAACGACCGCGTAATTTTCGCCAAAGGCTTCGGCACGGCAAACGTTGAAACAAATGCGCCGATAACCGCCGACACGCTTTTTCAAATCGGTTCGATTACCAAAACATTTACCGCCGCGATGATTCTTTCGCTCGTCGGGGAAGGAAAATTAAAATTAGACCAGCCAATCGGTGATTACGCGAAGAATTTAAGTCCGAAAATTTCTAAAGTCACGCTCAATCAACTTTTAAGCCAAACTGCCGGAATTATTGACGAAGCGGACGAATACGGCGCGGGCGACGAAAGTTTGATGGCGAGTTATATTCGTTCCTGGAAAGACGATTATTGTTTATTCGACGGCGGCGAGGTTTTTTCTTATTCAAATTCCGGCTATGCTCTGGCAGGTTTTACGGCACAGGAGCAAAGCGGAAAACCTTACACGGATTTGATGAGCGAGTTAATTTTTCAGCCGCTAGGAATGCAAAGCACGACTTTTCGACCGACGGTTGCGATGACTTATCCGCTCGCCGTCGGACATTTGACGAAACCGAATGGAAAGCCGACGGTTGTCAGACCTCTGCCGCAAGACGCGCGGCTTTACCCGGCGGGAACGATATATTCGAGCTTAAACGATATAACGCGGTTTGCGATTACTTTTTTGAACGCCGGAAAAATTGACGGAAAACAAATTATCGCTGCTGACGTTATTGAAA
>CAXSHW010000002.1:62422-67817 GCA_964237245.1 uncultured Pyrinomonadaceae bacterium | reverse complement strand
TCCGCGCCGCACGCTAAACAATTGAGCGCGGCGGATGATACGAGTTATGGTTACGGTTTATTTATGAATACCAACCGCGGCGTGCGTCAACTCTGGCACGAAGGTTCAATGACCGGCTACGTCGCTTCAATTTTGTTTGTGCCGGAACAACATTTTGCACTGATAATTTTGGGCAATACAAACAATGTCGTGTTAAGTAAAACCCAGGAAAAAGCTCTGGAATTGATGCTGCCTTTGAAACCGAAAGAAATTGAGAAACCGCGAATGACGCAAACAATTACAAATGCGGAAATGTCCGCAATTACCGGAACATATTCACAACCGAATCGTTTCAAAATCGAGATTTTTATCCGCGACGGAAAACTTTTTATCAGAGAATTCAATCAGGAAATGCTTCTCAACAAAATCGGGGAAAATCGTTATTCTTTTCAATTTCCGCAAGCCGGACAGCCGCTTGAAATTTATATCAAACCGACTGAAGCGGCGAAAAACGGTTTTGTTCATCAATACGTTTGGGCATTCAAAAAAATCTCAAACTAACCTGCCGCTTTGACGAATTCGGCTAAAAAGCGGAAAATCCTAAAAGTCTTTCATTCATTTCCAACCGACAAATATGGATTTTTTACAAGCGATAATTCTCGGAATTGTTCAGGGTTTAACTGAATTTATACCGATTAGTTCAACGGCGCATCTGGTTTTTGCCAGCCGTTTTATACATCTATACGAAGGTCAGCCGGAACAGACAACGGCGACGATTGCGGTTTTGCAGCTTGGAACTCTGCTTGCTGTTTTAATTTATTTCGCGCCGGAAATTTGGAGCATTTCTTCCGCGTTTGTGCGCGACCACTGGAAGTTTTTTACTCGCAAACGAAAAATGAGATTTTCCGGCACACACGGAATTCGTCCGATTTGGCTGTCCGAAGACGCCTGGCTCGGTTGGCTGATAATCATCGGCTCGATTCCGATTGGAACGCTCGGCTTATTGCTTAAAAAACAAATCGAAGGTCCGGGAACGAAAAATCTCTGGATTATTGCCGTAATGATGATTTTCGTTGCCGTTTTGCTCGCCATCGCCGAAGCAGTTGGAAGCCAGCGCAAGGAAATAAGAGAATTCGGAATAATTGACGCTCTGGCTGTCGGATTCGCGCAAGTTTTGGCGCTGATGCCGGGCGCGTCGCGTTCGGGTTCGACAATTATGGGCGGACTTTTCGCCGGACAAAAACGCGAAGCCGCCGCTAGATTTTCGTTTCTGCTTTCGATACCGGCGATCACGGCGAGCGGTCTGCTCGAACTCAAAGAAGCATGGCATCTGTTGCCTCAGGAGAGTTTCAAGCCGCTGCTAACAGGCACAATCGTCGCGGGAATCGTCGGTTATCTTTCGATTTGGTTTTTACTCGCTTTTTTGCGAAAAAATTCCACGGCGATTTTCATCGTTTATCGCATTATCGTCGGAACTGCGATTCTGATTCTGCTTTGGACTAACGTTATTAGCCCGCAAGTTTAATTCCGAAACAATATATGGAAACAGCAATGCCGGAAAAAAATAATCGCCGCGAAATTTTAGGTTGGATAACTTACGATTGGGCGAATTCGGTTTTTTTTACGACGGTCGTCGGCGTTTTAATCGGTGAATACATCACGGTTTTAGCGCAGAAAGCGGTCGGCGAAAACGGCGTCGTTCTGGACTTCGGGTTTTTCGTCGTTACCGCGAAATCACTTTTTCCCTATTCGGTCGGTTTGTCGGTTTTTCTTCAAATTTTCTTTTTGCCTATGATGGGTGCGATTGCCGATTACACGAATTTGAAGAAAACCTTTATGGCATTTTTCTGCTATTTGGGAACAATCGCCTGCTGTCTGCTGTTTTTCGTCGAAGGAAATTTGTATCTTTTGGGTTCGGTCTTGTTCATCGTCTCGAATTTGAGCGCCGGCGCGTCAATCGTTTTTTACAACTCGTTTTTACCGGACATTTCGACCGAAGACAGGCGCGATAAAATTTCGAGTTGGGGATTCGCCGCCGGTTACGCTTCGGGCGCGCTCGTGCTAATTTTAAATCTTATTTTTCTGAATTATTGCGAATCGTTCGGAATTTCGACCGGATTAGCCGTGCGAATTTGTTTGTTGACGGCAGGAATTTGGTGGGGCGGTTTCGCGCTCATAACTTTTTCATTGCTGAAAAAACGTCATCCGCAACGCGCCGTTCCCGCAGGGAAAAATGTCGTCGGCGCGAGCTTCGGCGAATTAATCGAAACTTTCCGCGAGCTTTTCAAGCTCAAACACACGCTTATTTTTCTCTGCGCGTATTTACTCTACAATGATGGAATTCAAACGGTGATTACGAGTTCGGCGATTTTTATTTCGCAGGAACTTTTTGTCGCCAGAGGTTTGGAAGTTAATAATTCGGTTCTTTTTATCGCCTTTTTTATCGCACAGGTCGTCGCCTTTTTCGGATCGCTAACTTTTGAACGAATCGCACACTTTACGAGTTCAAAAACGGCAATTATTATTTCGCTGGTTATCTGGTCGGCAATCGTCGTCTATGCTTTCGGTTTTTTGGAGACTTTAATTGAAGCATACATTATGAGCGGCGCTATCGGCTTTGTTTTAGGCGGTTCGCAAGCGCTTTCACGCTCGCTGTTCTCTAAAATGATTCCGAAAGGCAGGGAATCGGCGTTTTTCGGAATCTATGAAATCTCCGAGCGCGGAACTTCCTGGATCGGTCCGGTCGTCTTCGGTGTCGTCGCGCAAGTAACAAATTCTTATCGCCAGGCAATTCTCGCACTGATTTTTTTCTTTATTGTCGGCAGTATTATTTTGTTTTTTGCCGACACGAATCGCGCCATAAAAGAAGCCGGAAATTCAGTGCCGGACGAATCTTTCGCTGCCTAAAAACTTTATCTTGCGAAAGCATTCGGATATAATCAAAAATTAGATTTAAACAAATAAAATCTGAATAAAAATAATCGTGAACGAAACAAATCAAGATAAAATAGTAACAATTTTCGGCGGTTCGCGCTGCGATGAAAACTCGGTCGAATACGAACAGGCGCGAGAGGTCGGCAGAACACTCGCCGAAGCCGGTTTTACGATTTGTACGGGCGGTTATCTGGGCGTAATGGAGGCGGCGTCGCGCGGCGCGCGCGAGAAAGGCGGACGAGTTTTCGGAATCGTAATGAACCAATTTCGTTCCGAACCAAATCGTTATTTGACCGACAAAGTTGCGACCAATCATTTCTATGACCGTCTTCAAAACTTGATTATGCGTTCGGTCGGTTTTATCGCCATTCGCGGTGGAATGGGAACGGTAACGGAGATTTCGCTGGTCTGGAATAAATTACAAACCGGAGTGATTGACAGGCGACCGCTGGTTCTACTCGGCGATTGCTGGAAGCCGGTCGTCAAATGCTGGCAGGAAAATTTGGCGGTCAGCAATGTAGATGTATCCTGGCTCGATTTTGCAGATACCGCAGCCGAAGCGTGTCAAATTATTATTGAAAAATCAAAAGGAGTGAAAATCAACTAAAATCAAAAACCGAAAATGATAAACGGCAGACTGCCTTTATCCGCGCTTTTCACCGATTGTTTTTAGTGGTTTATTGATTAAATGAATTGTCCGCAATGTAACGCCGCGCTTTTACCGAACGCCAATTTTTGCGGTAGCTGCGGTTATCGAATGCCTTCGCCGCCGATTCAGGCGCAAAATCAACCGCAGGCGAATCGTGCAAATCAACAACCGCAAATTAATTCCGGCAACCGGCAGCCGAGCTATGGTAACGGGCAATCTCAAACCGACAGCGTGTTCAGGTTTGATGCTGACGGGCGCGGACAAGGACGCGGTTACACCTGGGAAATTGACCATCAAGGTTCATTTGCTTTGGCGATTGTCAATTTACAGCCCGAACAAGCGATTTCGGCGGAAGCGGGCGCGATGGTTTCAATGTCGGCAAATGTTGACCTTTACTCGGAAATGAAAGGCGGGGTTTTCGGCGCTTTAAAACGCGCGGTTGGCGGCGAATCGGCGTTCGTTTCTACTTTTACGGCAAAAGGCGGCGCGGGTGAAGTAACGTTTGCGCCCGGCGCGCCCGGTGATGTCGCCGGAATCGAGATGAACAACCAGACTTTTATGGTGCAATCGAGTTCGTATCTGGCGGGCGACACGAGCCTTCAAGTTGATACGAAATTCGGCGGTGCGAAATCCTGGCTCGGCGGCGAAGGTTTATTTTTACTGCAAATAGCGGGAACAGGACTTTTGCTTGTCTCGTCGTTCGGCGCGATTCATCGAAAAACTTTGCGTCCGGGAGAGCAATACGTTGTTGACACCGGACATCTCGTAGCTTGGGAAGCTCATATGCAATACAATTTACGAAAGGCGGCGAAAAGCGGGTTTTTCAGGAGTTTTCTGAGCGGTGAAGGTTTGGTCGCGGAGTTTTCCGGTCCGGGAGAAATTCTTATTCAAACCAGGAATTTAAGAGCTTTCGCAGGTCTTTTAAAGCCGTTTTTCCCGTCACAAAGCGGCAGCAGCACCGGCGGCAGCGGATTTAATATAGATTTCGGAAGTTAGTCAGAGGAGTTCAGGCAAGAGTTATCTTTCCTAAACTCTTTTATTTACAGAAATAATGGTCGTTTTTGACGAAAACAGTCAAGATTCTCACTCACGAGAAAAAAGCGGCGAAGTTATCTTTAAAGCGCGAGCCGTTTCGAGAGGCGTCGCCATCGGACGCATCATTTGTCTTCACGGTCGAAAAAGACAGTTCTATCGAATAAATTTAGAAAATTCCGAAGTCGAAAAAGAGATTGATCGTTTTCGCTCTGCCGTCCGGCGCGCCAAAAATCAGTTAAAAAAAATAGACGCGCAAAAAATTGAAATTTTCGGAGAAAATCGGGCGAACGTTTTTGACGCTCATTTATTGATATTAGAAGACAAAATTCTACTTTCCAGAATTGAGAAAACCGTCAAAGACGAAAAAATTAATTCCGAATGGGCGGTCAAACTCGTTACGGATTCTTACATTGCCGATTATAAAACGATTGCCGACGGACATTTCAGAGAATTTTATATTGACTTTGAAGATGTTACAGACAGAATTCAAGCGGCTTTGGGCGGCAACGAAAAGCTAACCGCGCAGTTGGAGAAAAATTCGATAATCGTGGCGAAAGATGTCAAACCTTCGACTTTAATCGAACTGATAAGCAGCCAGCCGAAAGCGATAATTACAGAAAGCGGCGGCTGGACATCACACGCTTTTATTTTGGCGCGCGAGCTAAATCTGCCTGCCGTAACCGGTTTAAAAGGAATTTTGAGGCGTGTTCAGACCGGCGATGAAGTTATTATTGACGGCTTTAACGGCAAAGTTATTTTGCATCCGACGCCCGAAACGGCACAGAAATTTACGCGCGA
>CAXSHW010000002.1:60970-62412 GCA_964237245.1 uncultured Pyrinomonadaceae bacterium | reverse complement strand
CAGCGCAATTGCCGGAAATCGGTTCAGACGAAATCGAACAAATTAAATCTCCTCTCAAAACGCTTGACGGGCGTGAAATAACGATTCGCGCGAATGTTGATTTACCGGCGGGTTTTATCAAGGCGAAGTATTTGGGCGCGCAGGGCATAGGGCTTTATCGCTCGGAATTCTTGTTTAATCAATATAAAGGTTTTCCCACCGAAACGGAACAAATTCAAGCATACAAAAAAGTGGCGAAAGCGGTCGGCAAAGATACGGTTTGTATTCGCACTTTCGACATAAACATTGAACAATTAGCAGAGGGAAATGTCGAAAAAGAGCAAAATTCGGCGCTCGGTTTGCGCGGCATTCGCTTCGGTTTACTGCAAAAAAAGGAATTTCAGACGCAGCTTCGCGCGATTCTCCAAGCCTCAGCCGAAAATAAAATTGATATTGTTCTGCCGATGATTTCCGACGTTTCGGAAATTATGCTGACCAAATCTATTTTGGAAAAGGAAAAAAGGAATTTAATAAAACAAAAAATTAAATGCGGAAATCCTCGAATCGGCGTGATGATTGAAGTTCCGGCGACGATTTTTATGATTGAAGAAATCGTTCGGGAAGCTGATTTCTTGAGTCTCGGAACAAATGATTTGGTGCAGTATATTCTTGCCGTTGACCGCGATAATGAATCGGTCGCCGATTGGTTTCGCACGCTTCATCCGGCGATTTTGCGCTCGATAAAACGGGTTTTAGACGCGGCGGAAGCGGGTAAAATTCCGGTTATCGTTTGCGGCGAAATGGCGGGTTCTCCGGTTTACGCGGCGATTTTGATCGGACTCGGCGCGAATGAATTGAGTATGAATCCGAATTCGATTTTGCGAGTTAGGAAAACCGTCTCGGCAATCGCCTTTGAAGAAGCCGAAGAAATTACAAAAAAACTATTAAAATGTCAGTCCTCAGATGCGGTCGAAAGTCTTGTTTCTGAACTTTTTACGGAAAAATGGTCGCATCTTTTCTCGCCGGACGCTCTGCCCGCAAATAAAAAATAAAAATCTGCCGGAAAAGTAGAAATTTTATCGTTTTAAACGTTTATAGAAACAGCGGTTTTTGAGCCGTCAAGCGAAAAAAAATACTTGCTGAAAAAGCGAATGTATTTTATCTTGTATTTTACCAAAACAATTTCTCGTGCTAAACAATGAAATTTCCCGAGCAAATTTCAATTGTTCCATTGGTTTTATGTCAAAAAAATTGCTTAAAAATTTATTGCCGATGTTGTTTGCTATTCTTGCGTTAAGTGGAAACAGCTTTGCGCAAACAACCGAAAATCCGTTGAATAAGGTTAATTTCAGTTATTCTCAGAATCCGAAAATAAGAGAAAAACCCGATTCCGACAAAAATAAAGGAAATTCTTCAAACGGTGAAAAAAAAGTTACGCAACCGGATTCTAAAACCGCTTCAAA
>CAXSHW010000002.1:48300-60960 GCA_964237245.1 uncultured Pyrinomonadaceae bacterium | reverse complement strand
CCTCGATTGCGAAAAGGACTTTAGAAATTGCCAAAAAAGCGGGCGCTGAAACCGTCTCGCCGACTGAAGTTTACAAAATCGGCGTCGGCGATATTTTATTTATCAGCTTGCAAAACGCGCCGCCGAATTCTTCTACTTATTTTACGGTTCTAAACGACGGAACGATTGATTATCCGCTCGCCGGTCAGATGGTTTCGGTCGCCGGCTTGACGACCGAAGAAGTTGAAGATTTGTTAAAGGAAAAGATTAAACTTTTTGGAAATCCGCAAGTTGCCGTTAAAGTGCGCGAACCTGCGAGCCACTCGATAACTGTTCTCGGCTTGGTCGAAAAAGCGGGCGAAAAATTTCTTCCGCGCGAAGCGATGCCTTTATATTATGTTCGTGCCGAAGCGGTTGTTCAGTCAAAGGCAAATCAAGCGGTAATTAAACACTCAAATATGGGCAGCGAAACAATTGATCTAAATGACTCCAAAAGCGACAATGTTTTGATTTTTCCCGGTGATATTATCGAATTCAAATTTGCCGAAGATAAGAAAAGCGAATCTCGACAGCCGCAGTTTTTCTATGTCGGCGGAAATGTAATGTCTGTCGGACAAAAAGATTTTTATCAAGGATTAACTTTAACTCAGGCAATAATAGTTTCGGGCGGTTTGCGTCGAACAACCATCAAAAAAGCCATTATTCGCCGAAAAAACGCCGAAGGTTTGCTGGTGGCGACAGAGGTAAGTCTTAAAGCTGTTAATGAAGGAAAAGAACCTGATCCATTACTTGAGGCAGGCGACACAATCGAGGTCGGAAACTAGCTTGCCGGAGTTATGACGGATGAAGTTTGAAAGCCGACAGTAAAATCGGCAACTCAAGCGGACAAAACTTTATAAAAAGAAATTGTAATTGTTGAACATTTCTTGTTAATATAACTCTTGCCAAGCAAACGGAATAAATTAGGCAGTCGCTTCTGAAATAAAATTCGGAAGAGGAAAGTCCGAACACCGAAGGGCAGCGAGCCGGATAACGTCCGGGCGTTTGAAAGAAATTTCAGACGACGACAAGTGCAACAGAAAATAAGTCTGCCGAATTTTAAATTCGGTTATGAGTGAAACGGTGCGGTAAGAGCGCACCGGCGCGTTTGGCAACAGGCGCGGCTAGGTAAACTCCTCGCGGTGCAAGACCAAATAGAAAAACGCTTTTTATGAGTTGTCCGCTCAAAAGTTTGAAGCGATTCAAACGGCGTTTTCGGGTAGGTCGCTTGAGCTGTTTGGCGACAAACAGCCTAGATGAATGATTGCCGTCGGCTTTTTTGAGCAGAAACAAAATTCGGCTTACAGATTTGTTTCGGCTTGCTTGGCATTTTATTTTAAATTTTTAAATGTAGGAGAAAACATTTTATTTATGACAAATCGAAAAGGCGTATTTATCGGCGCTTATGTTCCGAATGAATTAAAGGAATCGCTGCGTCGCCGCGCAGCAGCCGAACACCGTACGCTCTCCCAAGAGATAACGAGAATTTTAGTCGAAGCCGTTCACGGCAAAGGTTTGCCGACCGGCAGCGTTGACCGGCGAAGCAATGCGTCAGCAATTCCGCGCCGCCGCGCCACAGACCCGCCGATTCGCCGGCGCGCCGACGATTTACCTTATATTGCAAGAGAAGAAGACAAAAAGTAGATTTAATAGAAATCAGATTGTTAAGCGTCGCCGGTTAAAACAGGCGGCGTTTTTCGCTTTTATACATTAATTTGTTAAAATTTTTTGAATGAAATCAAAAGTATTATTGCTTTCAATCGCTGCCGTCATAATAAGTTTTGCCGGAGGATTTTTGCTGGCGAACGCTCTAAACCGAAATCAGTTAAGCGACCTTCGAGCTGAAAACGAACATCTGAAAAATACCCAAACCGCGACACAGACAAATGAATCTGAAAACGCTCTGACGGATGATGAAATCGCACAAAAAATTGCCGAAGCAGACCGAAATCCAGACAACTTTGCCTTTCAAAAAAATTTGGGGCGAGCATTATATCGTTATGCGACAATGAGGCAGGATTCGGAATTGCTCGAAAAAGTATCGCGTTTGCTGGAACGCGCAAATAAACTCAATGCGAAAGATTATGATGTGCTTGTCGCGCTCGGCAACGTAAATTTTGATATTGCTTACCTCAGGAAAGATAATGAGAAATTTCAGGAAGCGCGTGAATTTTATGAAAAAGCTCTCGAACAAAAACCTTCCGATTCGGATGTAAGAACTGATTTAGGTTTGACGTATTTCTTAACAGCTCCGTCTGATAATGAAAAAGCCACCGCCGAATTACAAAAATCTTTGGAGGCAAATCACAAAAATGAAAAGGCTTTGCAATTTTTAATTCAAGCCTTTTTGAAACAAAACAAAACCAAAGAAGCCGAAAAATATATTGAACTTTTAAGAGCGGTTAATCAAAACAACGAAACTCTGCCGGAACTAACGGTTCAACTCGCAGACAGCAAAAATAAATCCGAAAAACAATGAAGTTGTTGATTATAATTAGTTTACTGTTTGTTTTGGGAGCATTTGTCGCAATTCGTTATCGTCGGCAGTTGGAAATGGCAGTTTATTTTTGGAAAATGTTCCGAAAATTGCAGCAGGCAGGTGAACCAGCGAAAAGACAAATAAAAAAACAAGAGAATTTAAATGATGTTTCGCTTGTTAAATGCGCTAAATGCAAGGCTTGGATTCCACAGCAAACGGCTTTGAATCTACGCTCGAAAACGTTTTATTGTTCGACAAATTGTATGGAGAGCGCAGTCAAAGTCGGATAAAATTTTAGGGCAAAAAATTATTAATATACCAGTGAATAATTTGCTCACCGAAAAGCAGCGATAAAATTGAACCGATTCCGAGAAAAATACCAAACGGAATTTGTGTTTGAAAATCTTTTTCTTTTTGACGGTAAATTACGAAAACGCCGATTATCGCGCCGCTAAACGCGCCGATAAAAATTGACAATAGCGTCAGACGCCAGCCGAGCAGAGCGCCGACGGCGAACATCATTTTCACATCGCCCAAACCCATCGCGTCAACTCCGCGAAATTTTTTCCAAATCGCGCCGACCAGCCATAAAAATCCGCCGCCAACCAATCCTCCCAAAATCGCGCCGCATAAAGAAACCAGCCAGACGGGAAAATTATCCATTCTATTTAATGGGAAAAACCCGAAATCGGAAAAATAATTTGCTCCGAAAACGAACGGAAAAACGATTCGCACCAGCAAGGCGAAAACAAGAAGCGGATAAGTTATAACATTCGGCAAAATCATATGTTCCGCGTCAATAAAGACGAGCGAAACCATAACCGCCACAAAAATCAGAGCCACCGGCAAAAAAGCCGTCAAACTTATTGACCAAAACGTTAAAAGAAAAAGCAAGCCGGTCAAAAGTTCAACAAAAAGATAGCGCGGCGAGATCGAATTTTTGCAATTACGACATTTACCGCCCAGAATCAACCAGCTTAAAATAGGCACGTTGTCATAAGGCTTGATCGGTTTTCCGCAATTCGGACACGCCGAATTGGGAAAAACGATGGATTCTTCGTTTGGGACGCGATGGATAACGACGTTTAAGAAACTGCCGACAACCGCGCCGAGAATAAAAATGAAAATATAAGCAGCGAATTCAGGCAGATTCGTTACGCTTTCAAAACTTGATATAAAAAGAATCATTTATGGAAACCTTGTTGTATAAGGCATTTAGACAGGAAAATCGGAAGAACTTATTGTAGGCTTTGAAACCCTTTTACAATCATAAACTTTTGAGCCGAAAAGTTAAAGGAAAATTTTAGAGAAAACTTTTGTAACTGCATTTATTGTATTTCCGACTTAAAAATTTAACTTTAATTAATGTAAGATTTATCTGATGAGTGCAAAAGAAAGTTTGATAACACTAACAAAATGCGGTTTGTATTGCGAGCGGGGCGATTTTTTTATAGATCCGTGGCTGCCTGTAAATAGAGCGATTGTGACGCACGCGCACGCCGATCATACATACCGGGGAAATCAAAAATATCTCGTTCCGAAAGAAGGCGAGCGTCTTTCGAGAATTCGCATCGGCTATGACGCGCAAATCGAAACGAGTTCGTATGGCGAAACGGTAAATTTAAATGGCGTTAAAGTTTCATTTCATCCTGCCGGTCACGTTCTCGGTTCGGCGCAGGTGCGCATCGAGTATAAAGGTGAAATTTGGGTGATTTCCGGCGACTATAAACTCACGCCGGACGCGACCTGCGCCGCATTTGAACCGATTCGCTGTCACAAATTTATTACCGAAGCAACTTTCGGACTTCCGATTTATCGCTGGACGCCGACGGAAATCGTTTTCGAGCAAATCAACCATTGGTGGCGACGCAATCAGGAAAAGGGGAAAGTTTCCGTGATTTTTGCCTATTCTCTGGGAAAAGCGCAGCGCGTTATGAACGGAATTGATCGAAATATCGGAAAAATCTTTACGCACGGCGCGGTCGAAAGATTAACTGAGGCTTACAGAGAAAGCGGCGTTGATTTGCCGGAAACAAAATATGTCGGCGCGGTTGAAAATAAAAAGGATTTTGCCGATTCTCTCGTGGTCGCGCCGCCGTCGGCTGCCGGTTCGACCTGGCTGCGGCGTTTCGGCGCTCATTCGACCGGATTTGCATCCGGCTGGATGATTGTGCGCGGCGCGCGCAGACGCAAAGCGGTTGATCGCGGTTTTGTTTTATCCGACCACGCTGATTGGTCGGAATTGCAGACGGCAATTCGAGAAACGCAAGCGGAAACCGTTTTCGTTACGCACGGATTTATAGACGAACTCGTGCGCTGGCTCAATGAAACCGGAACAAACGCAAAACCTCTGCAAACGCAGTTTGTTGGCGACGAAGACGCGCTCGAAGATGTTCTGGCAACAGATTTTTTTGAGAAGGAAATTGAAAATCAAGAAACTTGAATTTGTTCTTTGGCTGGCTTGCAAATCAAAAACCAGATTCTAATTCAATGAAATTATTTACGGAACTTTACACAGAACTCGAACAGACGAATAAAACCAACGAAAAAGTCGAGGCGTTGAAATTTTATTTTGAACGCGCCGACGCGCGTGACGCGGCTTGGGCTTTATATTTTTTGTCCGGCAGAAAACCGCGTCAAATCGTGCCGTCGAAAAAATTGCGCGAATGGGCGATTGAAATTTCCGAAATTCCCGAATGGCTCTATGAAGAATCGCGCGATACGGTCGGTGACGGCGCGGAAACCATCGCGCTTTTGCTGCCGAATAATTCAAGCACGGATGACACACCGCTCCATATTCTGGTTGAAAAAAGACTTTTACCGTTGCGCGGCGCGGACGAGGCAATGCAATACGAAGAAGTTTTGTCTTCGTGGCAAAAAATGAATTATTCGCAGCGACTCGTCTATAACAAATTGATTTCCGGCAGCTTTCGCGTCGGCGTTTCGCAGCTTTTGGTAACGCGCTCGCTCGCGCAAATCAGCGATGTTCCAACCGATATTATCGCACATCGTTTGATGGGCGATTGGCAGCCGACGGCGGAATTTTACGAAAAAGTCGTCAGTTCCGAAATGGATGCCGACGAAAAACCTATTGCGCGTCCTTTTCCGTTTCATCTGGCGCATCAGATTGATTTTTCGCTCGAAAAACTTGGCGACATTAAAGATTGGCAAGCCGAATGGAAATGGGACGGCATTCGCGTTCAGATTATAAAACGCGAAAATCAAGTTTTCCTGTGGTCGCGCGGCGAAGATTTGATTACCGAACGCTTTCCCGAAATCGCCGAAGCCGCCGCGCTTTTGCCGAACGGAATGGTTCTCGACGGCGAAATTTTGCCCTGGCGCAACGATTCGGTTTTGCCTTTCACCGAATTGCAGCGACGCATCGGGCGAAAAAACGTTTCGGCGAAAATGCTGGCGGAAGTTCCTGTAATTGTTCAGGTTTATGATTTACTTGAAGTAAAAGATGAAGATATTCGCGCTGAAGAATTTCAAGAAAGAAGGAAAACTTTAGAGCGATTTTTTACCGATCTCGACGCTGAAGCAAAAAGAATTTTTCGCCTGACTGATTCGGTAGCGGCTAAAAGTTGGGAACAATTAACCGAAAAAAGAGAAAACAGCCGTTCTCTAAAAGTCGAAGGCTTTATGCTCAAAAAACTAGATTCGCCGTATCGCGTCGGGCGACATCGCGGAGATTGGTGGAAATGGAAAATTGACCCGTTCACGATTGACGCGGTTTTGATTTACGCGCAAAAGGGAACGGGAAAACGCGCTAACCTCTTTACCGATTATACTTTCGCGGTGTGGAAAGACGGCGAATTAGTTCCGTTTGCCAAAGCCTATTCGGGTTTGACCGACAAAGAAATTCGTAAAGTTGATAAATTTGTCCGCGAAAATACAAAAGAAACTTTCGGACCTGTTAGAAGCGTCCAGCCGAAACTCGTTTTTGAATTAGCATTTGAAGCGATTCAAAAATCCAATCGTCATAAATCCGGCGTCGCGGTTCGTTTCCCGCGAATTCTTCGCTGGCGCGACGACAAAAAAATCGAAGAAGCGGATTCGCTCGAACAAATTCACGCGCTTTTGGAAAGTTACGAAACCGTCGGCAAAAAATGACAGAAAATCTGCTTGTACAAATCGAGAAAATACCCGAATCAGAAGGGGTTTTTTATTTTTACGGCGAAAATAAACGCCTTTTGTTTGTCGGGATTGCTGAAAACATAAAGAAAGAAATCAATAAAATTATTTTACGAGAAAATACTTTCTCAAATAATCCGACGATTGTAGAAATTAGATTTGAAAAATCAATTGGGAAAGACTTAATAAAACTTTTTGCCGAAACAATTCGCCATAAAAAACCTGTTTTCAACATTTCACTTTCCGATGAAAAACTTTATCCGTATTTGAAAATTACAAGCGAAGAATATCCGCGCCTGCTTGTAACCAGGCGAATCAAAAATGACAAAGCCGATTATTTCGGCGCGTTTCTGCCCGAAACCGGTGTGCGGTTTTTGCTTGACTTCCTCGACCGAACGTTTCGGCTGCGAAACTGCGCGATTTTGATTGACGGCAATTTCCCTGTGCCTTGCACGCAGTTTTATGAAAAACTCTGCGTCGCGCCGTGTGTCGAAAACATCTGCGACAAATCGGCTTATATCGAATTCGTTCAAATAGCGCGACTGTTTTTAGCGGACGAAAGGGAAAAATTGGAAAATTTTTTACAGGAAAAAATAGAATCCGCTGCCGAAGTTTTGGAATTTGAAACGGCGAAATTTTGGCGCGACATTTTCCTGAACATTGGAGAAATCTGGAAGGACAAAAAATTTCGGTTGCGTCTCGACGACGCGATTGACAGTTATGAAATTAGCGAAAACAGAGAGGAAATTTTCATTTACCTCGTAACTCAGCGTGGCAGAAAGATTTTGGGAAAACGAATTTTTGTTTTTGAAAAAAAGTTGTTTTTCGCGTCTGAAAGCTCGCTGTCACAATTTTTTTGGCAATTCTACCAATTTCACGCGCCGAAAGAGATTCGCGTTTCATCGGATTTTCATAAACGCAAATTTTTAAGCGAAACTTTAAGCCGCCGTGAAAACAGAGAAGTTAAAATAAGCGTCGTCAAATCGAACGCCAAAAAAATAACGACTCAAAGAGCCTTTAATCGAGCAAAATTCGATTTCGATTTTCAGCGGATCAAGCCGTCGCCCGATTTCAAAGATTTACAAAATGAATTAAAAAAACAATTTAAATTAAAACAACTGCCGAAACGCATCGAGTGTTTTGACGCGGCGCACATTTCCGGCACAAATTTTGTCGCGGCAAAATCAATCTGGGCTAAAGGAGAATTTTTGTCGGATGAATACAAATTTTGGGTTATTGAAGAAAATAATGAACTCAAAACGCTCGAAAAGGGAATTGAAAAAAGTTTTGAAGCCGCACAAAAATCACCCGATTTAATTTTAATAGACGGCGGCAAAGCGCAATTAAAAGCGGCTCTAAGAGCAGTGAAAAAATTTAATAGAAGAGAAATTTCTTTTCTCGCCGCTGTCAAACCGCCGCGCAGACATAATGAAATTTCACATTTTATCAATGAAGAAGGTGAAGTGTTTATGATGAAACCCGGCTCTGACGCGATGCAGCTTATGGTTCATCTGCGTGACGAAGCGCACGAACTTGCCAACGGCGTACACCGAACTCTGCGCGATACGTCTCATTTTTATGAATTAGCAAACATTTTACCCGATTTGACCGAGCGAGAAAGATACAGTCTATTAAAAAAAATCGGCTCAATAAAAAGCCTTAAACAAACGATTCAAAACGATTTTGTTGAAATGTTCGGATTCGACAAAGGAATTAAAGTTTATATTGCTCTAAAAGGGTATGATTTCAACAAAAATACCGCCTTAAAATCTTTAATTGTTCCCGTAAGATATGATGAACCAAATGGAGAGGCAAACGATTTACAACCTTTGAGATTAAGATATAAAAAGTAATCTAAATAAAAAATGGAGGCGGCGATCAGAATCGAACTGATGAATAAAGCTTTTGCAGAGCTCTGCCTTACCACTTGGCTACGCCGCCTTTGGGAAAATGGATAAAGGCTGAAGGATAAAGGATAAAATTTTATCCTTTATCCTTCAGCCTTTATCCATTCAAATTTTTGGAGCGGGAGACGAGACTTGAACTCGCGACTTCGACCTTGGCAAGGTCGCGCTCTACCACTGAGCTACTCCCGCGCTGCAAATGATAATTCTACAAACTGAGCAGATTTTGTCAAGTCGGACTTTGTTTTTGAGGTAAATTTTAAGCAGAAAGTCAACTATTTTCAAGAGTTACATCTTTGATAAAATTCCAATCGCCGCTTGAATCCATTTTGATATTTCCGATGCGTTTATTGGAAACGACTATATTCGCCGGATACCAGAGCGGAAACATCGGCACGTCTTCACTGACGATTTCCTGCGCCTGCGCGTAAAACTGTTTGGCTTTTTCACGGTCGCCGGCATTTAATGCCTGTTCAATTATTTTATCAAATTCAGGGCTGCTGTAACGGCTGCGATTACAGCAGGAGACCTTTCCGCCTGGAATCGAGTTGGTCGCAAATAAATCGTTGAGAAAAATTGGGTCTTGATTTCCGCCGATCCATCTGCCCGTATTCATCTGAAACTGTCCGAGCGAGAGCTGTTGCCGGATAACATTGCTTTCTAGTGTTTCGATTTCAACATTTAATCCGATTTCTTTTAGCGAATTTTGAATAACCTGCGCGTATTGGCTGACCGCGGAATTGCCGGCGCCGAACTTAAATTTTATCGGTTCATTTTTATAACCGGATTCCTGAACAAGTTGTTTGGCTTTTGCCGGGTCGTAACTATAAGTTTTTCCGGCATTATAAGCCCAAGACTCCGTTGGTAAAATTGAATGGGCGATAACGGCTTGTCCGAAAAGCAGCTTGTTAATAATATCTTCGCGGTTGATGCCATAAGCGATGGCTTGTCTGATTTTTACTTTATCGAGCGGCGCTGCTTGAGTATTAAACCCTAGATAATCAATGTTTGAACCTTTAAATTGGTCAACTCTTAGATTCGGGTTTTGTTTTAAAGACATCAGAGTGTCCGGTGAAAGATTAGTCGGAAGCGGAGCAATATCAATGCCGCCGCTTTGAAGTTCGGCTTGCAGGGAATTGGCGTCAGTAACGGTTTTTACTCGAATTTTTTGAACTTTCGGCGCCCCTTCCCAGTAGTTTGGATTGGCTTCGAGTTCGATAATGTTTTGTGATTGGTCGAAACTTACAAATTTGAATGCGCCTGTTCCGATTGGCTGAGTCTTTTGTTGTTCGACCGTTCCTTCAGGAATAATCGGAATGGCAACGAGGTTTGAAACAAATTTATTTTTTAGAGCCGGACGGCTGAGTGTGAAAATGACTGTTTTCGCGTCCGGCGTTTCCATCGAATCAATGTAGGAAACTTTTTGGTCATTTACAGTTTCATAAAACGAGCCGGCTTTAAAGCCATTACTTTTGAAAAGTTCGTCGAAAGTGTATTTCACGTCAGATGACGTTAAGTCTTTTCCGTTGTGAAATTTAACGTTATCTCTTAATGTGAAGGTTAATGTTTTTCCGTCATCCGATGTTTTAAATTCTTTTGCTAATTCGCCTGTATATTCAAAATTTTCGTTCTTTCTCAGCAAAGAATTAAACATCAAATTGTGGACACGTTCCGCTACAGCGTCCGAAGCCGTCGAAGTCAAAGTATCCAACGTTGAAATTTTTTCGGAAAGCGCTATTGTGATGAATTCGTTATTTTTAGTTCGACAAGAAAAGGAAAAAATAAGACAAATAATAAGAATAATACTAAAAAACAATCGGTTTGAAATCATTTAACCTCCGTAATTGTAATTAACTTTTTTATTCAGTTCGGCAGTTTGTCGGTTGAGAATCTGCAAACGATCCATATCAAAAGGCAGAGGGGCTTGAATTAAGGATTTCATTTTACCTATCCGTTCAAAAGATTCGTTAATTCTAGACTCTTTTATTTTACCCGTTTTTACCGAATCTAAAACTGCCTCGAAACCTTCTTCTATTGCATCGGAGTTAGCGCAAATTGAAATCATATCCGCTCCGGCATTTATTGCCATAATACAAGCCTCACCGATTGAATAATTTTTCAAAATCGCACCCATTTCTAAATCGTCAGATATTACCAGACCTTGAAAGTTTAGTTCACCGCGCAGCAGATTGTTTATAATTTTGAAACTTAATGAAGACGGTAAAAGTTTGCCATTTGCGTCAGATTCCTGCAAGTCAAAGTGCGGATAACTCGCGTGTCCGACCATTACGGAATGAACTTGCTTGGTTTTGAAAAGCATTTGATACGGGTATAAATCGACAGCAAATAAATCAAGGCGATTTAAATCTACAATCGGTAAATCATCGTGTGAATCCGTTCGACTGGCTCCGAGTCCCGGAAAATGTTTGATGCAGCCCAAGCAACCTTTATTCTGTAAGGCATTCAAATATGCGCCAGCCAATTGAGCGGCGGATTCTTTTGAATTACCGAAAACCCGCGAATATAAACCGTTTGAGTATTTCGCGCGATTTTCATCCATAATATCCACAACCGGCGCGAAATTCATATTAAACCCGAACATTCGTATAACTTCGGCAGTTATGTTTGCTAAATTTTCAGCGTCCGCAACGGTTTTGATCGAAGCTGCCGAAAGTATCGGCGTCATAATTCGCCGCAGTCGGTCAACTAATCCGCCTTCCTGATCAATGCTAAATAACGGTTCAATTGACGCAACCTTACGTATCGCGTCAAGATAATTTCTGGTCTGCTCGCCGTTTTGTATGTTTCTTGCAAACAAGCAGATGCCGCCGGGCGATATTCGTGTCAAAAGGTGATTTGTTTTTGAATCATTTTGCGCGGTTGGCAAACCGATAAAAAAAAGCTGACCGACTTTTTCTTCAATTGATAATGAGTTAAGTTCTTTTTTCATTGTAATTAATAGCTAAATATTAAAGTCTCGGATTAAAAGTTGTATTCCTGACACTTGATGTAAAACTTAAGAGAAAGTTGTCTCAAACCAAACGGTTTTTTATGTTCATTATAAAATCTTTTAATTCCTGATTCGTAAAACTATCTAAATCTTCATCTCTCAATTCATTAATGACATTCTCATTAGAACTTGCGAATAGTGAAAACTGAGATGATCTGTTTGTTTTGCTTAAATGTACAAATCCAATTTTTGACGCACCGGTCATTTGCTTTGAATCGGCAAAAACGGCTAACTCGTATTGCTCCAATTTTGACAAAACTTCTTTTGCCCGCAAAATCGCGCCGGCGGGCAAACCTGCAAGTCGAGCGACCGCGATACCGTATGATTTAGAAGCCTTGCCTTTTTGTAATTTATGCAGAAAAGCGATTTCACCGTCTTTTTCAGTTGCCAGAACCTGATAGTTTTTCGCGCCCGGAAGTTTTTCCGCTAATTCGGTTAATTCGTGATAATGAGTTGCAAAAAGAGTCTTAGCCGAATGCTCCGGTGAATTATGCAGATATTCGGCAACCGCCCAAGCAATCGAAAGTCCGTCGAATGTCGAAGTTCCGCGTCCAATCTCATCCAATAAAATTAAACTTCGCGCCGTAGCATTATGCAAAATTGCGGCGGTTTCAGTCATTTCGACCATAAACGTCGAACGACCCGAAGCCAGATCGTCTGAAGCGCCGACTCTCGTCCAAATTCGGTCAACTATCGGGAGTTTGGCAAATTCTGCGGGAACATAAGAACCGATTTGCGCGAGAATTTGAATAATAGCCGTTTGCCGTAAAATGGTTGATTTACCGCCCATATTAGGACCGGTAATAATCAAAAGCCGGTCAGTAGAATTGTTTAAATACAGATCGTTCGGGACAAAAGCCTGTCCGCTGAAAACTTCGACGAGCGGATGCCTGCCGTTTTTTATTTCAATTTCATCACCGTCGTGTAAATTAGGCGCGACATAGTTATATTTTACCGAAATTTCCGCAAGACTTGTCAGCGCGTCGAGTGTTGCAATTGCGCGGGCGGTTGATTGCAATTTTTGCGTTTCTTTAGCGACTTCGATGCGAATTTTTTGAAAAATTTCCGATTTTTGAAAAATTTTTCCAGCGGACGGTGCAGAACGAATTTCGCCA
>CAXSHW010000002.1:38368-48290 GCA_964237245.1 uncultured Pyrinomonadaceae bacterium | reverse complement strand
ATATTTTCGTCCGCGCCCAGGATTTTTTGTTCCCAATCCTTTAACTGCGGGGTTGTAAATCTTTCCGCGTTAGTCAAAGTCTGTCGGCGTTCGTAATCTTCGGGAACTTTACCGAGATTTCCTTTTGAGATTTCTATAAAATAGCCGAAAACGCTGTTGAATTTAATTTTTAAGTTGAAAATTCCGGTTCGTCTTTTTTCAAGCTCTTCAAAGCTCGCAATAGTTTGTTTTGCAAGACTGGAGACATCGCGCAATTCATCTAATTCTTGGTTGTAACCATCACGGATGACGCCGCCGTCTGTGATATTAACCGGCGGTTCATCGGAGATTGATTTCTGAATCAAATCCCGAATCTCAGGCAGTTCAAAGATATTTTCAGACAAAACTTGCAGCAACAATGATTGCGCGTCCGATAGAGACTGATTAATAATCGGCGTCTGCGAAATAGAACGATTTAAGGCAAGCAAATCGCGCGGGGTCGCCGTTCCCAAATTTAGACGCCCGACTAATCTTTCCAAATCGGCAACTTCCTTCAAAAGAAAACGGATTTTATCGCGTAATAATAAATCGCTTAATTCGGTAACGGCGGAAAGTCTGGTTTGAATTTCAGCCCGCTTAATTGACGGTCGGAGAAGCCACGAACGCAAAAGTCGCGCGCCCATTCCGGTTACGGTTTCGTCAATAACGCTCAAAAGCGTGCGCTTATTGGCTTCTTTGCGAGATTCAACGATTTCGAGGTTCTTGAGCGTAACGGCATCTAAAACCATAAAATCGCTGGCTTCGAAAAAGTTGATTTCCGAAATGTGTTCGGCAAAAACGCGCTGCGTTTCCTGCGCGTAACGCAGGCAGGCGCCGGCGGCGCGAATCGCCGCAGATTTTCCTTCAAGACCAAAACCTGAAAGGTAACGAACGTTTAATTGTTTGTTTAAAAGGTTTTCACAATCTTCTTCGTGAAAAAGCCAATTATCCAGCGAAGTCAAAGCCGCCGTGAGTTTATTAGAATGCGGCGCGATGGAAACTACGTTTTTTGATTGATTGATAACACTCGGAATCGAGTGTGCAAAAGAGGTTTCAACTAGATTTTGTAAATACTCCGGGAAAAGAATCTCGCGCGGCGCGAAACTCTCGATGTATTCGCAAATTTTTGTCCACGCATCGCTGCCATACTTTTCAGTTGCGAAAAACTCGCCCGTCGAAAGTTCCAGAAATGCCGCGCCGAAAATTTCGCCTTCACCGCAAATCGCAGCCAGATAGACGGATTCTTTTGACTCGACAAGCTGCGGGTCAATTGCCGTTCCGGGCGTAATAACTCGAACGACTTCGCGTTTTACTAATTTTATTCCTTGTCCCGCGTCTTCGGTCTGTTCGCAAATCGCCACGCGATAGCCTTTTTTTACAAGTCTCGAAATATAACCGGCTGCGGCGTGATGTGGCACGCCGCACATCGGAATCGGAGAATTTGAATCTTTGTGCCTGGCGGTTAGCGTGATTTCGAGTTCGCGCGAGCCGATAACGGCGTCTTCGTTAAAAAGTTCGTAAAAATCACCCAGTCGGAAAAACAATAAAGTTCCGGGATATTGTTTTTTTATTTCGAGATATTGCCGGAGCATCGGCGTAGAGTTTTGCATAAAATTTTTGTGTAATCGCTTGAACTTCAAATTTTAAGCTAAAATCAAAATTTTGAAAACTTTGACTTTCACAAGTTATTATTGTTTCTTTTCGAGAATTTTTGATAAAATACTTTTTTTGCAAACTGGAATTAAATCGAAAATTTGTTAATCGTTATAAACTTTTCCTTCTGAAATTGAATCAAAGGGCTAAAATTTCCTTCCTGTTTATTAGTAAAACATTTGGAGAAATCTAATTATGAAGTCAAAAAAAGTTCTTACCGTGCTTTTCGCAGCGATATTTTTATTAAACATTTCGGTTTCCAAAATTTTCGCCCAAATTGCGGAAAACGTTAAGTCGGCGGAGAAAAGCGATGCTGTGATAAAAAACTCAACCGCATCTTCAGAAGCAGGCAAAAACATAAAACCGGATTTACATAAAAACGACGAAAAAGTGATCCAAAACTTGATAGCAGACAACAATGACCGTTATCGAATCGGTTATCAAGATACGGTTGAAATCATTGTTTTTAAGCACCCTGAACTTTCACAAAATGTTCCGGTTACTCCCGAAGGAACAATAAGTTTGCCGCGCCTCGATGCTCCGATTGCAGCAGTTTGTAAAACCGAAGCAGAATTAAAAGACGATATAACAGCGCTTTACAAAAAAAATTACTTGCGCGACCCGTTTGTCAGCGTCCGCGTTAGTGATCCTAAATCACAGTCGGTTGCTGTAATCGGCGCTATAAAAAAACCTGGCAGCTACTATCTTACCCGCAGAGTGCGTCTTTTGGAATTGCTTTCGCTGGCAGGCGGTCAAGATGTAGAATTTGCGGGCGGGAAAATAATGCTGGCTCGAATGGGCAGCGATACGAGCTGCAAAGTAGCCGGCGAAAATCAAGAAAAAGCCCAGGAAGTTTTTGAAAGTTATAGCTTAAGAGATGTTCTTGAAGGTAAGCAAAATCCCTGGATGCAACCGGGCGATATTATTTCTGTTTTGAAATCCGAAGAAGTATATGTAATAGGAAATGTTTTCAAGCCGACTAAAGTTCAGCTTGACGAACCCAAAACATTAACTCAAGCAATTGCTATTGCCGGCGGAAAGGATTCTACAGCCAGCGACAAAGTTGTAATACGCAGACAGTCGAGCGGTTCCTCGTCTCAGACGGATTTGGTTTTCAGCCTGAACGATATAAATAATAAGAAAATTCCTGATCCGCGACTGCAAGCGAATGACATTATTGATGTCGGAACTGATAAAATTAAGACCGTGCGAAACGGAGTTTTGAAGGCTTTAACGGGCGGAATCGGCGGTTTATTTTATAGAATACCGTAATTTTATATGAAAGAAAGTCGTGAAATCATTCAGAAAAAAGTCGAATCGGTCGAAATCGAGCGTCCGTTTGAGCCTCAGTTTCCTGTAAACGGAGGTTACGGAGCATATCGAGACATAAACGCTTCCGACGGTTTTCAATTAGCCGATTACTGGCGCGCAATCCGTAAAAGATTGTGGCTGGTCATTGGAATTACGGTTTTATTAACGACTCTAGCCGCGATTTATATGGCGCGGAAACCGGATATTTTTCAGGCAAACGCTGTTATCCAGGTAGATTTAGAGCAAAATAATCCTGATTTAGTTCAGAGCGACAGACGCGCGACCGTCACCAATCAAGACCCTTCGTATTTTAATACTCAACTGCAACTCTTAACCAGCGAAGGACTTTTGCGGAGAGTTATCAAGGATTTGAACCTCGATAGCAACAAGGAATTCCAGAAAGCGAAAGCTGATGAAGCGGTGTCGGGCTGGCGCAGTTTGTTGAAAACCGTCGGTCTGGCAAGCGGGACAAAGAAAAAAGAAACGAAAGGCGTTGATGAAGTTTCCGTGTCTGCCAGCACTACGCTCGCGTCTTCGGAAGAAATCGCCGAAGCCGTTCGGCTCGCGCCTTATATTGATATTATAAGAAGAAATTTCAGCGCCGAGCCGCGTCGTGATGCGAGAATGACTTTCAAAGATACGCGCTTGATTGATATTTCTTACAAACACACCGACCCGGATTTTGCCGCTCTGGTCGTCAATGGCATCGCCGAAGTGTTTGCCAAAACTAATCAGGAAAAACGTTCGGGGATGAATCGTAAAACAAATGATTTTTTGCAGGAGAGAGTTGCTCAATTACAGTCTGAAATTTCAACCGGTGAAAACCGTTTGCTGCAATTAAAAGATGCTGCCGGAATTCTCAAAACCGGTGAAAATAATCAGACAATCGCCGTAGAGAGTCTTTCTGCAATCAACAAAAACCTGCTTGAAGCGGAGAATGCGCGTAAAGATGCCGAAGCCAAACTCAATGCTGTTACTAAATCGCAGGATATGATTAACTCGCAAGTCGAGGAATTGTCGAAACGTTACACGACCGAGCGTGAAAACAGCATTCGAGACCGAATCAATGAAACTCAAAAGAAAGTTGACGATTTGACAGCCGAAAAAAATAGGCTGCTTGAAGAATATCTGCCGACGGCGCAGGAAGTTAAAGAAGTTGATACGAAAATTAAGACACTTCAGTCTGGCTTAAAACAAGCGACTCAAAGCAATCAAGAGGATTTGGACGCATTTCGTAAGCGCACGGCGGCTGATTTGGTAAATAATTTGAAAACCCAGTATCAAGCCGCGAAAGAAAAAGAAGACAGTCTTCGGGTATCCTTCAATTCTCAGTTTAACGAAGCGCAAGGTCAAAATCATTCGGATGTCGCAATCAAAATGCTTGAGCAGGACATCGAAACCAAAAAAGGTTTTTTGGAAAATCTCAATAAAACGCACAGTCAAAATGATATTAACGCCGTCGGAACCGACAATAATATCAGCGTCGCCGATTTTGCGACTCCACCTGAATTTCCTGTTTCGCCGAGACGTTTGACGACGGTGTTGGCGGCTATGTTATTATCCACGCTTTTCGGGATGGGACTGGCACTTTTTCTTGAATATCTGGACGACACTATCCGAACCAGCGAAGAAGTCGAAAGTTATTTGCAGCTTCCGGCTCTGGCTGTTATTCCGACAATTGATTCGATGGTCAAGCGGAGGCTTTTGCTGGTTGGCGGAAATGACGATGAAGATTCTAAAGGAAATTCCGAGCTTTTAATACATATGGACGCGCGTTCGTCTCTGGCTGAGGCTTACCGGCAGTTGAGAACTTCGATTTTGCTTTCCACTGCCGGACACGCGCCGAAATCGCTATTAATTACTTCGAGTCTGCCTGCCGAAGGGAAGACGACGACCGCCATTAATACGGCAATCAGTCTGGCTCAGACGGGCGCTAAAGTTTTAATAATTGACGCGGATATGCGTCGTCCGCGACTCCATTCCGTTTTTAATATCAGCAACGCGGAAGGTTTGAGTACGCTGCTTTCAACCGAACTTTCCAATGACGATATTTTGAACGCCGTTCAATACGACAAAGATTCCAAATTGAATTTGCTGCCTTCCGGTCCTGTCCCGCCAAATCCGGCTGAACTTATCGGCTCCGAGCAAATGGCTGAGTTATTAAAAATTTTACAAAGTAAATTTACCCACGTAGTCGTTGATTCACCGCCGATTGCTTCTTTCACTGATGGAGTTTTAATCGCTTCGATGGTTGACGGCGTTATTCTTGTAGTTCATTCGGGTAAAAGCTCGCGTCAGGTTGTGCGCCGCTCACGCCAGTTGTTGCAAGACATCGGCGCGAAAATTTTCGGCGTTGTGCTGAATAACGTAAATCTTCGGTCGCAAGACAACAGTTATTATTACCAGAGTTATTATCATCGAGATAGTTACAATCAAGACGGTGAGTAGAAGTTACTGAAATTAACTTTTTAGATTTTGCTTAGACGCTAAATTTACTGTGAAAATATAGATTATAAAGCACTTTAGCATTTAAGTCGTAAACTATTGATATAAAGGTGCTTAATTATGGGAAACGATTACAATAGTTCTTCTATGGATTTAGAGATAAAAAGATTTTTATTGCCGGAGCAAGCAGCATGGTCGGAAGCGCTATTAAGAAAAAACTTGAAAGCAAATTATACAAAAATTTGATTTGTAAAACTTTCGCTGAATTAAATCTTATCAATCAAGGGAAGTTGAATTTTTTTTGATATGAAACCTGAATAGTAATTCTTTCGGCTGCCAAAGTCGGTGGAATAATGGCAAATAACAATTATCGCGCCGATTTTATTTACAACAATCTAATGATTGAAGCAGACGTTATCAATGCTTCATATAATAATCATATTGAAAAATTATTGTTTTTAGGAAGTTCCTGCATTTACCCGAAAAATGCCGCGCAACCGATAAAGGAAGAAGATTTGTTGTCAGGTTTTTTGGAATTTACAAACGAACCTTACGCCATCGCAAAAATTGCCGGAATCAAACTTTGTGAGAATTATTTTCGACAATACGGGTGCGATTTTTTTTTCGTTATACCAACCAATCTTTACGGTGAAAACGACAATTTCGATTTGCAAAATTCCCACGTAATTCCGGCATTCATTCGCAAATTTTATGAAGCGAAATTCTACAATTCAAAAAAAGTTGTTTTATGGGGAACAGGTTCGCCGCGCCGCGAATTTTTGTGTGTGAACGATTTAGCCGAAGCGTCTGTGTTTTTGATGGAAAACACAGACGCTAAAAATTTTTATGAGCAGGGAATTTCTCAACTTAATATCGGTACCGGTAAGAACATAAGTATTGCCGATCTTGCCAATTTGATAAAAATATTGTCGGCTATCAGGGAGAGATTACTTACGATACAAACAAGCCGGACGGAACGCCGCGTAAGTTATTAAATGTTTCGCGCTTATCCGGGTTAGGTTAGACAAGTAAAACTTCGCCCGAAGACGGCTTGCGAAAAACTTACGATTGGTTTTTGAAAAACGCGGCGTCGAAAACATTTGATTTATGAAAAAGGCACTCATCACGGGCATCACCGGGCAAGACGGCAGTTATTTGACTGAAATTCTTCTTGAAAAAGGATACGAAGTTCATGGAATCATCAGAAGGTCCAGTTCTTTTAATACCGGCAGAATAAACAACCTTTACGAAAATCCCGAAATTCTTAATAAAAAATTATTTTTATATTACGGCGATTTGATTGACGCGAGCAGCCTGAATCGGTTGCTGGAAAAAATCGAACCGGATGAAATTTACAATCTCGGAGCGCAAAGTCACGTAAAAGTTTCTTTTGAAATTCCAGATTATACCGCGCAAGTAGATGCTCTCGGAACTTTGCGTTTTTTAGATGCGATTCGGGAAACCGGACTTCGCAAAGTAAGATTTTACCAAGCCTCGACTTCTGAACTTTATGGTAAAATCCGGGAATCGCCGCAAACCGAAACGACACCTTTTTACCCGCGTTCGCCTTACGGAGTATCTAAACTTTTCGCCTATTGGACAATTGTGAATTACCGGGAGGCTTACGACATTTTTGCCTCAAACGGCATTTTGTTCAATCACGAATCACCCAGACGAGGAAAAACTTTTGTTACCAAAAAAATTACACGCGAGGCTGCCAGAATTGTTTTCGGTGAAGTAAAAATCCTGTCTTTGGGGAATTTGGATGCTCAACGCGATTGGGGTTATGCGCCTGAATTTTGTGAAGGTATGTGGCGAATTTTGAATTATCGAGAAGCAGATGATTTTGTTCTTGCAACGGGTGAGACACATTCGGTTCGAGAATTTGTCGAACACGCTTTTAGGAATTTGGGAATAGAAATTGGATGGCGCGGCGTAAATGAAAATGAAAAAGGCATCATTAAAAGTCTCGATAAAAATTTTCTGCGTGATAAAATAGGATCAAACGATCTTTTCGTCAAAGAAAATGATGTAATTATCGAAGTCAGCCCGTCGTTTTTTCGTCCGACAGAAGTTGATTCGCTCATCGGTAACGCGGCAAAGGCGGAAGAAAAGCTCGGTTGGCGCGCGGAGACAAAATTTGAGGAGCTTGTAAAAATTATGGTTGATTCCGACCTTGAATTTATGCGCAAACCGTATTTAGATTATTAAACAGCCAACTGGAAGAATCAGTCTCGAATGAAAGAATTGAAAATAGAAATTATAACGCCTGTTCACAATCGCCGCGAAACTACTTTGCAATGTTTGAAAAGCCTTGCGCGGATTGATAAAACAGGTTTGAAAGTTCATATCATAATAGTTGATGACGGTTCTACAGACGGAACGAGCGAATTTATCCGAAGGGATTTCCCGGAAGTTCAAATCGTCGAAGGCGACGGCTCGCTTTTTTACTGCGGCGGAATAAATCGCGGAATTATATCGGCACTTGAGAGAAACCCTGATTATATTCTTGCAATAAATGACGATGCGATTTTCCACGAACAATTTTTACGGCGTCTCATCCAAACTGCCGGAGAAAACCCGCATTCCGTTGTCGGCGCTCTGCTTTTATTGTGGAACATACCACATCAGGTTTTTCAAGTAGATTTCAAGTGGAAAACTTCGATTGGCGGTTGGTCGCAGCAGGAGAATTTGACAGCCTTTGATTTTCCTGAAAAGACATTTGAGGTTGAGGGAATGGCTGGAAATTGTATTTTATTTCCGGTCGAATCAATCAAGGAATGCGGTTTGCTCGATGAAAAAAAATTTCCGCATAACTGGGGCGATATTCAATACGTCGTGCGAATGAAAAAAGCAGGCTGGCGATTGCTGCTTGAACCGAAATCTTATGTTTGGTGTGAACCGAATACGAACGCGAAGCCGCTTCATCAATTATCAAAAAAAGAGGTTTTGTATAATTTATTTCGTAATAAGCGACATCCGCTCAATTTGAAAAGACAATTCCTGGTTCGTTGGGATTCAGCACCGAACAGAGTCGAAGGTTTTTTGAGTTTTGTCGTTTATATAGCACAGCTTACAAGCAAGACTTTATCCTTTGCTAGAAGAAAAATATAAATATTCGAAATTTTGGAGACAATCGTTTGCATTTATTACTCTTTCAAATATTTTGGCGGCGTTTTATATTTAAGTTTTCCCGCAAAATATAAAATAAATCTAATTAAGCGCGTGGTTTACAAAGGTTACTCTATATTTTTGCTTTAACCGTCGGCAAATAGACATCTAAATAATTACTTGAAGCATAATCGAAATAAAAATTCAGAAACCTCTCCACCAAAAAGATTTTTCTATGTGTGGAATTATTTAGAATGGGGAGGCGCTCAAGTTTATTTTTTCGGTTTGATGAAAAAAGCAAAAGAATATGGAGAAGTATTGGCGATTTTGCCCGCCGGTTCTAACCGACAGTTACTGAAATTTTTAGACAATTTACAGGTTTCCTATAAATTTTTTGACGGGCAGACGGATTTGAAACCGGCAGAGACAATTAAAAGAAAAATTCAGAGACATTGGAACAAACTGTTTGCAGAATATATTTTGATCGAATTTCTAAGAAAAGTTAATTTTGAAAACAGTATCACGCACGTCGAACTCGCTCCCTGGCAATCTTTTCTGGCAATTGATTGGCTTTGCAGAAGAACGAAAGTTTTTGTAACAATTCATAATTCGGTTTTGCCGATTCCGAAATCGCGTTATTTATTGTGGCAAATGAAATTCAGACTTCTGGCTCGAAACAAAAATTTTCATTTATTTACGGCTAATCAAGACGCTAAAGAAAGCCTTAAAGCGCTTGTTCCGAAAAGTTTTTACGAAAAAATCACCGTGACTTCCGCGAATATAAATCCTTCGGAAATTAACGAAGCATTAGAAGTCGAAATAAATCGGGACGAACTGAAAAAGAAATATAATTTACCGAACAATAAATTTCTGGTTTTTTGCGTCGGGCAGTTTATAGACCGCAAAGGACGCTGGATATTTTTGGAAGCGGCGAAAAAACTGCTCGAAAAAGAGGAAAATATTGCTTTCGTCTGGATTTCAAATTCCGCGCCGACAAAAGAAGATTTGGAAAAAACGAAAAATTTTAATCTCGGTGAAAATTTTATTTTTATTACTTCCGATCAGATTGGAAAGGAACACGTTGATTTATTCAAACTGCTGCGAACGGCGGATATTTTTGTTTTGCCGAGTTATCTGGAAGGTTTGCCGATTTCACTTTTGGAAGCGATGGCGCTTGGAATTCCGAGCATTTCAACCGACGTAAACGGAATTCCCGAAGCGATTAAACATCTCGAAACCGGGTATTTAGTAAAACCCGGCAGCGTTAATGAATTAGTCGAAGCAATCGGTCAATTAAAAGAGAACAAAGTATTGAGAGAAAATTTATCGAAAAAAGGGCGCGAGTTCGTGCTTGAAAATTTCAATGAAAATTTTGTCGCCGGAA
>CAXSHW010000002.1:17737-38294 GCA_964237245.1 uncultured Pyrinomonadaceae bacterium | reverse complement strand
TTATTCTCAAATCACTCGGCGACCAGGATTACGGTATTTACGCGCTGGTTTTGGGTTTTGTCGGATATTCTTTTAACTTCAATTTCGGACGCGCCATCACGAAATACGTTGCCGAATTTCGAGCGAAGAACGAAAACGAGAAAATTCCCGATTTAATTTCTTCGGCTTTTCTCATAAATCTGGTCGTCGGTCTTTTCAGCGTTTCGGCAGTATGTCTTCTGGCTAACTGGCTGGTTATTTCCGTCTTAAAGATTGATGCGGAATCTCAAGGCAAATCCATAAACGCGCTGTATATCGCATCGGCGATTATTTTTGTCTTGATGCTGAATCAGATTTTTTATTCGGTTTTACAGGGAATTCACCGGTTCGACGTTTATTCAAAAATTTTCAACCTGAATAACTTTGCATTATTGACGGGAAATTTATTTCTGGCAATTTCGGGATACAAATTAATAAGCCTGTTGATTTGGAATTTGGCGGTTACGTGCCTGTCTTGCGTGATTTTTGCGACGAGCGCGAAGCGGCTCTTACCGGAATTTAAATTAAGTCTCAAGTTTCATCCCGAAGCCATAAAATTAATAATTAAATATAGTTTGAGTATCATCGGCTATCAAATTTTTTCTAATTTTCTGGTTTTGTTCGAGAGAGGCTGGATAACCCGTCAGTTAGGCTCGCAAAGTTTGACATATTACGTTGTGCCGATGACGCTTGCCATCAACATTCAGGCTTTGATCGCAAGTCTGATAATAGTCATTTTCCCGCTTGCCAGCGAATTAAAAAATGATCGTGAAAAACTTCTGCGGCTTTATACAAAAGCAACGAAAGTGGTTGTTTTATTTGTCGCTTTTATGGGGACGACTCTGATAATCGAAAGTAAATTTTTCCTGACTTTGTGGATGGGCGCTGATTTCGCCGAAAAAGCCTGGATGCTGTTAATAGTTCATACGGTTACATTTAGTATCGTTGCGATTCAGACGGTTTCCTGGCAAATGACCGAAGGTTTGGGTTATCCTAATTATAACTTTTTGCTTTTTTTGGTATGCTTGGTAATTAGTGTTTCTTTGATGGTCGGTCTGACTCCGAGTCTCGGCAGCCTCGGAATGGCGATTGGTCGGATGGCTGGCTACGCGACGATTTTTCTGTCAATTTTTTATGTCGAAAAATGGTTTTTTAACAAGATTCAGATCAAGTTTTGGATTAAAATTTTCGGCATTTTAATTGTTTCGTCGGTTCTTGCGGCTTTGACCGAAAAATTTATCATCGAAAGTTTTTCGCTTCATTGGTTTGTCTTTATCGGCGCGACCGCGAGCGGCGCGGTTGTTTATTTTTTTATTGTCTGGGTTCTCGGTTTTGTCAGCGAAGACGACAAACTTTTATTTAAGAGAATTTTAAGTCGTACGGTTGCGGAAAAATGAGTAAAAAATTTGAGCTTGTTCAAAGAATGGATTTTATAAAAGCCGCCTGTGCCGGCAAAAAAGTGCTGCACTTGGGCTGCACGAACTATCCGTATACCGAAGAATCAATCGAAAACAATATGCTGGCGCATTTCGAGATTGAAAAAGTCGCGCGCGTTGTTTATGGATTTGATTTTGACCAAAAGGGAATTGACGTTTTACACGAACACGGCGGAACAAATCTTTTTCAGGCTGATTTGGAAAAGCTCGAAGATGTTTCGCTCGATGAAACTTTCGACGTGATAATCGCCGGAGAAATGATTGAACATCTCTCTAATCCGGGTTTGTTTCTGCGAGGCATTCAACGATTTATGAACCGCGAAACAAATCTCGTTATAACGACAATCAACGCTTACAGCGCGATGAGATTTATGATTTACGGACTGCGCGGCAGAGGCGGAGCGCTGGAGCCGGTGCATCCCGACCACGTTGCGTATTATTCCTACAAAACTTTGAGCTTAGTAATCGAGAGGGAAAATTTAAGGGTGAAAGATTTTTTATTCTACGATCTGGGAATCGAGCATCGAAAGTTCAATCGTTGGTTTTACAACATTTTCAATGACGCTTCGGTAAAAATGTCTCCGCAGTTGAGCGACGGAGTAATCGCGGTCTGCGGTTTACCGGAAACCGAGTATGTTTAATACAAAATTTCAACCTGCATTTTTGCCGAAAGACAGAGACACTGCTCTGTTACTGCCGATTTTAATAATCGGGGCGATTATTTTTGCCGTCGGATTGAGCGTGCTGGTTTTAACTGACGATTCGGCGAATCCATTCAAGCAGATGTATCTTCTGCCCTGGTCTCTGCTGGTCGGCGCGGTCATTTCAGCTCCGAGCGTTTATTTATTTTACAAAGGGCGTTTCAATTTATTTCATCCGCTCGTTTTTGCAGCTTGGTCGTATTTTTTTCCGGCTTTCTTTTTGGGAAGTTTGATTTTAGCCAGCGGATTGTCACAGCCTTATTTTCTGACGTTCGTCGAAGATGAAAGATACAATCTGCCTCTGACGATGGTTTATGTCGCGCTCGGTTACGCCGGTTTGACGATAGGATTTGCTTTGCCGTTCGGCAGAAACATCGGAAAAAAAATAAACGGTTGGCTTCCGAATCCGCAATGGAAAGCAAAAGAAGTGTTTTTTCCGGGCTTGCTGCTTCTGGCAATCGGTCTGGCAAACGTTATTCTCGGATACGTCTATGGAATTCTCGGCTATCAAAAAGTAGATGTGATCGGCGCTTATGACGGACTGCTTTTTCTTTTGACGCTGATTTGGTATGAAGCGAGCTTTCTTTTATGGCTGAGTATTTTTAGAACTAAAAAGTTAAACTTCGGTCATTATCTAATAATCGGACTTTTAATTTTTCTTTCGCTGACAAAATCGGCTTATCAGGGAAATCGCGGAAGCATTTTGCAGGTTTGTATTCTGATAATCTGCGCGTTTGTTTTCTCAGGAAAGCAAATTCAATTAAAATTTCGGATTTTGGGCGGAGCATTTCTGACTTTGGCGGTGTTGATCGGAATTTTTTACGGAACGGCTTTTCGCAGCGTCAAACAGAGCGAAGCTCAAGTCGGGATTTCCGAATATACCGAATATATTTTAGATACTTTCGACAAAGTTTTAGACCAGGATGCCGGAGACAGCTTATCACAGGGTTTGACAGCAATGGCTGAACGACTCGATGCCGTCAGTTCGCTCGCCGTCGTTGTATCGAATTATGAGAAATTAGCGCCGTATGAAGAAAGCTACGGTTTGGATAACAATATCCTGAACGACAGCATTTATTTTTTTATACCGCGCCCGCTCTGGCTGGAAAAACCGGTCGCTTCCGATTCGCATAAATACGGTGATTTGTATTTCAATTACAGTGAAAATTCTTTTACCATCACGCCGATGGGCGACCTTTTAAGGAATTTCGGACCTTACGGCGTTCCGCTCGGAATGATTTTTCTGGGTTTTGTAATTCGTGTTTTTTATTCGACGCTGGTTGAAAATCGAGATTTTTCTTTTTGGCGTTCGACTCTTTTTTATATGCTTTTGACAAGCATTAATTACGAAAGTTTTTACGGCTCAATCTTTCCGTATTTGATACGGGTCGGTTTTATTTCTTTGGTCGGTTTGTTAATCGTCTGGTTTTTTATCAAAGGAAAACCGAAAACTTATTTGAATGGATAAAATTAAAAAAAAGTGGGAATACTTCGGCGAAACCAATCCTTATTTTGCCGTCTCGACTTTTGATAAATTCAAAAGCGAGAATTTGGATGAAGTCGCTTTAGGAGATTTTTTTGAATCGGGCGAGCGATATGTCGAGAGAATCTGGCAGGAAATCGAAAATGATTTTTTGCCGGATTTTCAACCGCGCCGCGCGATTGATTTCGGCTGCGGCGTGGGCAGAATAACTCTGCCGCTGGCAAAGCGCTGCGAAACTGTTCTGGGAATTGATATTTCGGAAAATATGCTGAAAGAAGCCCGGCAAAATTCTCAAAAATTCGACTTGAATAACGTAAAATTTGTTAAAGGCGATGATGATTTATCGGAAGTTTCGGGCGAGTTCGAGTTTATTCATTCGTTTATAGTGTTTCAGCACATAAAACCGGATTTAGGCGAGGCAATCTTTAAAAAGTTCGTCGAAATGCTGTCTGACGGCGGCATCGGCGCGCTGCATTTCACGTATTTCTACAATCAATCTTCTTCAATGCAAAAGATTCGCGCCCGGTTTTACAGGGAGTTTCCCTGGACTCATAAACTGCGCAATTTTTTACGAGGCAGGAATGAGGCTTTCATACAAATGTATTTCTATAATATCAACCGGCTTTTGCTGATTTTGCAGGAAAACGATTGTCACAAATGCCAAATCCGTTTTAGCAATCACGGAGCGGAGGGCGCTATCTTGTTTTTTCAAAAAAGAAAGGAAAAATTATATTAAATGAAGGAAACGATAGTTTTTACAAACGGATGTTTTGATATAATTCATCCGGGACATATAGATTTGCTGACCAGAGCAAAGCAGCTCGGAACAAAACTTATTGTCGGAATCAACAGCGATTCTTCAGTCCGCGCCATCAAAGGCGCGCCGCGCCCGTTTGTAAATGAGACGGACAGAGCGGAAATTCTAAAGAATCTAAGCGTCGTTGACGAAGTTCGCATTTTCGATGAGCCGACGCCCGAAAATTTAATCAAACAAATCAAACCGGACGTTCTGGTAAAAGGCGGCGATTGGAAAACGAATGAAATAATCGGCGCGGATTTTGTCGAAAAAAACGGCGGCAGAGTTTTTTCGCTGCCTCTCAAACCGGGTTATTCTTCAAGCAAGACAGTCGAAAAAATTCGCGCCGATTTTCAAGGTGAACGAATCGAAACGACAGTAAAAAGCAGCGGAATAATTGAAAAATCCCTCAACCAGCACATCGAAATTTTTCAAACTGTTTTGGCTTCGGAGACCGATTCGATTCAAAAATGCGCCGAAATGATTTTGGAGACTTTAGAAAATGGCAATAAAATTTTAATTTGTGGAAACGGCGGCAGCGCAGCCGACGCCCAACACATTGCGGCGGAATTTGTCGGTCGCTACGAGACAGAAAGAAAAGCCTTGCCGTCAATTGCTTTAACGACGGACACCTCAGCCTTGACCGCTCTGGCAAATGATTATGGTTTTGAGAGAGTTTTTGCCCGGCAGGTCGAGGCTTTGGCAACTGCCGGAGATGTTTTAATCGCTCTCAGCACAAGCGGAAATTCTCCTAATGTCAATGCCGCCGTAATGTCCGCGCGTCAAATCAATTGTAAAACAATCGGTTTGACGGGCAGCGCGGGGAAAAAATTAGCTTCACTCTGCGACGCTTGTATTTTGGTGCCGGCAAAAAGAACTGCGCGAATTCAAGAAGCGCACATCACAATCGCTCATATTTGGTGCGAAATAATTGATGCTCATTTCAATACACAATCTAGCGTCTGATAACGAAGCAAGTCAAGAATCTTGTTTACGCTAAGTTTTTATAAAAATATTTGCATAATCATATTACGTGGAGTTTTTCAAGAAAATTTTAATTTATCGCATCGGTCATTTAGGAGATACGCTCGTTTCTTTACCGGCACTTTGGGGGATTCGCAAAACTTATCCGCAAGCTCACATCACGTTGCTTACAAATTCCAATCCAAATAATCCAAATTATGTTTTGGCTCAAAACGTTCTCCCGAAAAACGAACTCATTGATGATTGGTTAAGTTATCCTTCCGACTCAGGGAAACTTCGGAATTTGCTGGCGTTTAGCCACTTGTTCCTCGAAATAAGAAGAGGAAATTTTGACGCATTATTTTATTTAACTACCAGAAATCGAACGGCGTCACAGGTGAAACGAGACGTGATATTTTTTAGGACAGCCGGAATCAAAAATATAATAGGGACAGTTTATCTCTTAAATAATTTATTAGATTCAAAAGTTTCCAGACCTCTGCCGACCGTCGAATCCGAGATGAATTTTTTGATAAATTGTCTTAAATTTGAAAATGTTCCGGTAATGGCGGATGAAAACCTAACACCTGATTTACAATTAAGTTCAGAGGAGAAGCATTTTGCTGAGAAATGGCTAGATGAAAATAGTCGTAAATATCTGAAACAAAATAAGTTATTAGCAATCGCGCCATCGGGTAAATGGGAATCTAAAATTTGGGCTGAAGATTCTTTTGAAGAAGTAGTAAGTAAATTAATCGAAAAAGAAGATGTTTTTCCGGTGGTATTCGGCGGCGCGGAAGATGAAGAATTGGGAAATCGCCTGATAGGAAAATGGCGGCGAGGCGCGAACGCCGCAGGCAAACTAAATATCAGGGCGGCGGCGGCGGCACTTTCAAAATGCCGCATATATCTGGGAAACGATACGGGAACGATGCATTTAGCGGCTTCCGTGGGAGTTCCCTGCGTCGCTGTTTTTTCAGCAATCGATTGGGCTGGAAGATGGATTCCTTTTGGCGAAAACCACAAGATATTCAGGGAAACCGTTCCTTGTGAAGGCTGTCTCTCAAGCGTCTGTAAATTTGAACGCGAATGCCTGAAGGCAATCAAAGCGGATGCCGTCTATGCCGAATGCCTGGCTATGTGGCAAAATCATTCGTAACGTTAAATGAGGCAAAAGTCATACTATTTAAAAGCGGCAAGTTTTTATAATCAAAATGACGAGCTGTGATTTGAGTTGATGGCAAAACCTGACATCGGAGAAAAGAAAATTCTTATTTTGTGCGATTACTATCTTCCCGGTTACAAGAGCGGCGGCGGGATGAGAACGATTGTCAATATGGTTGATCGGCTTAAAAATAAATTTGATTTTTTTATCGTTACACGCGACCACGACGGCAAACTCGACAAAAGACGGTATAAGACCGTCGAAATTAATCAATGGAATTTGGTTCAAGGCGCGAAAGTCTTTTATTTGTCAAAAGATAATGTAAAAATCTCGAAAATACGCGAGCTTATAATAGGAGTCAAGCCGGACGTAGTTTACTCTAACAGTTACTTTGCAACTCTTACCCTGCATTTGTTGATATTAAAAAAGTTAAGAGCTATTCCGCAAATTAAAGTAATACTTGCGCCCTGCGGAGAACTTTCCGAAGGAGCTTTGAATCTAAAAGCTGCGAAAAAAAACGCATTTATTCGATTGGCTAAACGTTTGAGGCTATACAACAATATAATTTGGAAAGCATCCACCGAGTTAGAGCAAAAAGAGATAGAAATCGTTAGAGGAAAAGACGATACGGTTTTTATTGCCGCCGATATGTTGCCGCGCTCAATGCTTGAAGATTACAGCCCGAAACTGAAACCTGAAAAAACTAAGGGGCAAGCGAAGTTGGTTTTTCTCTCCCGATTTGTGAGAAAAAAGAATTTAAAGTGGCTTTTGGACAATCTCTCGCTCTCGGACATTCACGGAAATTTACAAATTGACGTTTACGGACCTTTAGAAGACGCTCGATACTGGAGCGAATGCGAAAAAGTTATCGAAACGCTTCCGAAAAATATCAGAGTCGAAGCAAAAGGTTCGGTTCCGCACGAAGATGTGCTTCCGACGCTCGCTAAATATCATTTTTATATAATGCCGACTTTGGGAGAAAATTTCGGGCATATTTTTTTAGAAGCGATGGCTGCCGGTTGCCCTCTCATCATAAGCGATCAGACACCCTGGCTCGATCTGCAAGAAAAGGGAATCGGTTGGGATTTATCTTTACAGAAGCCTGAAAAATGGATTGAGACATTGAATTACTGTATAGATTTAGAGCAGCCAGGCTATGCTGATTTATCAAATAACGCCAGGAAATTCGCCGTCAGTATTTTAACTGATAAAACAATCGAGGAAGACACCTTAAAAGTTTTGAACAGTGCTTTGGAAACGGTTTAGCGGACAGATGCTAATTATTGAGTAATATAAGTTTGTGAAACAAAATTTCAGTTTAAAAGTCGGAATTCAGACTTTTAGAAATCACTTTAATAAAGAATGAGAGTTTTAATTTTTGGCGGAAACGGCATGCTCGGTCATAAACTCGTCCAGACGATGCAAAAAAAATATGAGGTTTGGGCGACGGTGAGAGAAAATTCAGAGAGTTTGAAGAAGTTTGGAATTTTCGATTCGGCAAAAATTATCGGCGACGTGTCAATTGAAAATTTCGATACTGTTCAAAAAGCAATTAATAAAGTAAAGCCTGATGTTTTAATAAATGCCGTCGGCATTATCAAACAACTTCCGTCTTCCAGAGATGTTATCAAGACTCTGAAAATCAATTCAATTTTTCCAAATCAACTTGCGGAACTGGCGCAATCGAGCGGGATTCGTTTGATGACAATCAGCACGGACTGCGTATTTAACGGAAAAAAAGGAAATTACACGGAAGCGGACGTTTCGGACGCAGAAGATTTATACGGAAAAAGCAAAAATTTGGGCGAAGTCAGCGCTTCGGGCTGTCTGACTTTGAGAACTTCGATAATCGGGCGCGAACTGCATACCGCGCACAGTCTGGTCGAATGGTTTTTGAGTAATCGAGGCGGAAAAGTAAGAGGTTTCACCAAAGCGATTTATACGGGTTTTCCAACTGTCGTATTCGCCGGAATTATTTCGGATTTGATAGAAAAACATAAGAATCTGCAAGGTCTGTATCACGTCTCCAGCGAATCCGTCAGTAAGTTTGATTTATTGTGTCTGCTCAAGAGATTTTATAAAGTCCCGATTGAAATCGAGCCGTATGCCGATTTTGAAATTGACAGAAGTCTGAATTCCTCTAAGTTTAGAAATGAGACCGGTTTTGTGCCGCTCGATTGGGAAGAAATGGTTGAAAAAATGGCGGCAGATACGACGCCATACGACAATTTCAGATAGCGCAGCGAATTCAAATTTTAGTAAAACGTAAATTAACGGAAATTTTAATTTTGGAAATGTATTTAAGAAGTTAAAAAAGCTAATGAAAATAATGACAATATTCGGGACGAGACCTGAAATCATCAGGCTGAGTCCGGTTATGAAAATTTTAGATAAACACAGCGAACACATCACGGTTCATACGGGACAAAATTTTCAGGCGAGTTTGAGCGATATTTTTATAAAAGATTTGGAAGTGCGAACGCCGGACGTTCATCTCGCAATCGAATCGAAAAGTTTCGGCGAACAAATCGGTCAAATTTTATCGAAAACCGATGAGGTTTTGGGAAAGTTCAAACCGGACAAAGTTTTGATTTTGGGCGATACAAACAGCGCTCTGTCGGCGATTGTGGCGGCGCGGCGCGGAATTCCGATTTTTCATATGGAAGCCGGAAACAGATGTTTTGACAACCGTGTGCCGGAAGAAGTAAATCGGCGAATAATTGACCATTCCAGCACGATTCTGCTTCCTTATACGGAAAGAAGCAAAGAAAATCTGGTCAATGAAGGAATCGAGCGCGAAAGAATTTATGTTACGGGAAATCCGATAAAGGAAGTTTTAGACACATTCAGCAAAAAAATCGAAGCAAGCGATATTTTAGAAAAATTAGGCGAAAAATCTTCCGGGTATTTTTTGGTTACGCTGCACCGTTCGGAAAATGTTGATTTGCCCGACAGATTAAAACAAATTCTGGAAAGTTTTGAGGCGATTGTCGAAAAATTCGGGAAAAATATGCTGGTCAGCGTTCATCCGAGAACGGCTGAGAAATTATCCAAGTTTGGTTTAAGACCGAAATCCGATAAAATAAAACTGTTAGACGCGCTCGGTTTTTTCGATTTCGTCAAATTGGAAAAAAATGCTTCGGCGGTATTGACCGACAGCGGGACGGTGCAGGAAGAATGCGCGATATTCAAAATTCCCAATGTAACTTTGCGCGATGTGACGGAGAGACCGGAAACAATCGAGTGCGGCAGCAACATTTTGAGCGGCGCTGACGGCGATTTGATTTTGAGCGCTCTTGAACTGGCGATTTTGCAGCCGTCGGATTGGACTGCTCCGAAAGAATATCTGGCGGAAAACGTCGCGCAAGTCGTCAGTAAAATCATTTTGGGTTATACGAGCGTCAGAAAACATCTGAGCTAACTTCACAATTTACAGTGGATTCAAAATTCCGAACTTCCGAGAAACTGGCGCAAACTTCAAAGCCCGCGCTTTGGGTTATCACGGAACTTTATTACCCGGAAAATAATCAGACCGGCTATTATATGACCGGAATCGCCGAAGGTCTGGCAGCGGATTTTGAGGTCAAAGTAATCTGCGGACAACCGAATTACGCGGCAAAAGGCACGCGCGCGCCAAAAAAGGAGTTTCATAAAGAAGTTGAAATCACGCGCGTCTGGGGAACGACACTCGATAAAAACGTCATTTTTTTTCGGCTCTTAAATATGTTGACGCTGGGCGCTTCAATTTTCCTCAAATCACTCGTAAAAATCAAAAAAGGACAAAAAGTTTTAGTCGTTTCCGCGCCGCCTTCGCTGCCGTTCATCACGGCTTGCGTCGCGCTAATTCGAGGCGCTTGTTATAATCTGATAATTCAGGACAAGTATCCCGAAATTCTGCTCGCCGTCGGCAAAACAAAACCCGATTCGTCGTTTATCAAGCTGCTCGATAAATTAAACGTCCGGCTTTACGCGAACGCCGAAAAAATTGTCGTCGTCGGGCGTGATATGGGCGAGCTGGTCGAAGCGCAATTGGAAAGCGCGGGCGGGAAAACCTCTGTTGAGATAGTCCAGAATTGGGCTTCGCTCGAAGAAATTGAACCGACGCCGCGCGATGAAAACGAACTGTTAAAAGAATTGGGAATTCTCGACAAATTCGTTTTTATGTATGCCGGAAATATGGGACATCCGCAGGATTTGGAGAGCATTGTCAGATGTGCCGAAAATCTCAAGGATGACGAGCGCTTTCACTTTTTATTTTTGGGTTCGGGCGTCAAGAAAAAATGGCTCGAAGCGGAACGGCAAAAACACGGCTTGAAAAACACGACGATTTTACCCTCGCGCCCGCGTGAAGAGCAAAAAATGTTTCTTAACGCCTGCGATGTCGGTTTTGTATCGCTCGTCAAAAATATGCGCGGCGTAGCGATGCCGAGCCGGACATATAATTTATTGGCGGCTGGAAAACCGATTCTTGCCTTGACCGAAGAAAACTCCGAAGTTGCCAGAGTTATAGAGGAAGAGCGCGTCGGCTGGATTGTATCGCCGTCAGAGCCGGAAAAGCTGCTGCAAACAATTTATAAAATTTATGACGAGCGAAGTATTTTAGATGAAATCGGCAAAAGAGCGAGAAAAGCGGCGCTTGAAAAATATTCGGTTGAGACGACTGTAAAAAAATACAGAAAGATTTTTGCGAGCGCGTCCGATAACGACAACTAATAAAGATAAAATTATGAACGTCATAGTTACAGGCGCGACCGGATTCGTCGGCAGAGAAATTGTTTGCGAGTTAGAGCGGAAAAAATTCAGAATTTATCGAGTCGGCAACTCAAACGTTAATCAACTAATTTCAAATTCCGCTTCCGACATTTTCAAAATTGACATCACTAATTTTGAAGAAGTAAAAAAATTGCGGAAGCTGAAGGATATTGACGCGATAATTCATTCGGCGGGTTTAGCGCATCAATTCGGAAGCGTTAAAAGGGAAGAATTTCAAAAGGTAAATGTCGGAGGAACAGGAAACATTCTGGAATTGGCGATCAATCTAAAGGTAAAGCATTTTATTTTAATCAGCTCGACGGCAATCTACGGAACTGAAAAAAAAACGGAAAATGCGGTAAAAGTTATAGACGAGAATTCTGTGTGCCGCCCGCAGACGTTGTATGCGGAAAGCAAGTTGGACGCTGAAAAACTGGCAAAAGAAGTTTGCGAGCGAAACGACATTGATTTGACGATTTTTCGGCTCGCGCCGGTTTTGGGTGAAGGAAACGAGGGAAACGCTGCGCGGATGGTCGAAGCGATTGACAGAAAGCGTTTCGTTTGGATCGGAAGCGGGCAAAATTACAAAAGTTTGATTTATAAAAATGATGTCGCCGGGGCGTGCGTAAAAATTCTAGAAAATAAAAAAAAAGGCTCGGAAATTTTCAATCTCGCCGCCGAGCCGGTTTTAATGCGGGATTTTGTCGCTGAAGCGGCGAGAGATTTGGGCAGAAAGATTCCGCGATTTTCAATTCCGCCGATATTGCCGGAGACGGTATTCAGGTTTAATAAGAATTTTTTTAAAATAAAAAAAATAGAGAGAATTTCGGATACGTTTGAAAAATGGCTTTCCGATGATGTGTATTCAGCGGAAAAAATCAAGCAAAAGTATAATTTTGAGACGAAAACTCCGATTTTAAAAGGGTTAAAAAAACAGATTGAACGGTATCGGAAAATTACGAAAACAGTTGAGAACGATTAGATAAAAAGAGTGTCGGAGATAATTTTATATTCGGTTGTTTTCGTCGGCGCGTATCTGGGCGTGCGATATTTTCGATTATGGAGCCTGCGAAAAAAACTTCTGGACATACCGAATGAGAGGAGTTCACACACCACGCCGACGCCGCGCGGCGGCGGGTTGATAATAGTCCTGGCGAGTTTAGTCGGTTTTGTCGGCTACAGTTTGGCAACGGGACGAAATTTTTCAGGTGTTTATGTATTGGGAGCGCTGGCAATCGCAATCGTTAGCTGGTTTGACGATTTGGTAACAATTTCGTTTGTTTGGAGATTTCTGATTCATTCGGCGGCGGCGATTTTAGTTATTTCGACGCTTGGTTATTTCGGACAGATTTATCTGCCGTTCGCGGGCAGTTTCAATTTTGGAATTTGGGGTTCGATTTTTACCTTTGTCTGGATTGTCTGGCTGACAAACGCTTTTAACTTTATGGACGGCATTGACGGTCTGGCTGGAATACAAGCCGTGATTGCGGGAATCGGCTGGATGTTTTGGGGGGAAATGTCCGGTTCTGATGAGACGTATCTCTTAGCAGGCGTTTTGTGTTTTTCGAGCCTGGGGTTTTTAATCCAGAATTGGCAGCCGGCGAAAATTTTTATGGGCGATGTCGGGAGCGCTTTTTTGGGGTTCAGTTTCGCGGTTTTGCCTCTGATTGCCAAAAACGGACAGGCGGCGGACGATTCAATCTCGCCCGTTTTGCCTCTGTTTGCGGTCGCATTGATTTGGCTGTTTCTATTCGATACGGTTTTGACATTTCTTAAGAGAGCATTTAAAGGTGAAAAAGTTTGGCGAGCGCATCGCTGGCATATCTATCAAAAACTTGTGATATTGGGACAAACTCACCGGTTCGTCAGTATTTTATACGGCGCGATTTCGGCTGTTCCGATCTTTTTTTTAATCTTCGCGCCAAGGCAAAAACAGATTTTAACGAGCGGGCTGGTGTGTATTATGATTCTTCAATCGTTCGGTGTTTCGGGAGTGTTATACTTTACAAAAAAAATGTCCGGTCAAAACAAATAATCAAAGCAATTCTAAAAAAAACGGGAGTTGTGAGATTTTCGATAAATTTCTGATGAAAAAAGAAATAAATGTGTGTAATAACGGAAGCGGATCGCAAATCAGCTTTCAATCGTTCGGAGTCAAAATCGGTGTGCGCTCTGACTCGAATATCTTGCTGTCGGAGATTAGAAACGAATTACCGAAAATAAATCCGAACGGTTTTGAGATTATAGAAGATTTAGAGGCAGAACATTTGTATGAGATAAAGTCCCGCAGCGATAAAAATTTTAAGGTAAAAAAAAACGGAGAGTTTTTGGTTTCCTGGTCGGAGTATGAAATCGGAAGTCTGCTTTCCTTTCTGCAAAGCCAGATTCGTTTGACAATCGCCGAATTCGCCGAATCGAGAACTTTTCTGCACGCCGGCGCAGTCGCCTGGAAAGGCAGAGCGATAATAATACCGGCTCGCAGTTTTTCCGGGAAATCAACTCTGGTCGCCGAATTGGTCAAAAAAGGAGCGTTATATTATTCGGATGATTTTGCCGTTTTAGACAGGGAAGGTTCGGTTCATCCTTTTCACAGGCAATTGTCTATGAGAGGTTTTGAAGATAAATACGAGCAAGTGGATTTTCCGGTCGAAGCCTTCGGCGGTCAGGTCGGTTACGAACCCGTGCCAATCGGAATCGTTCTGATTTCTCAATATAAAGAAGGTAAGAAAAACCCGAAAATTTGGAAGCCTGAAATTTTGAGCGAGGGGCGAGGCATTATGGAAATGCTGTCTCACACGATTCCAATCAGATATAATCCGAAATTTTCCATCGAAGTCTTGAATAAAGTAGCGAAACGTGCAATAATCTGCAAAAGTCAGAGAGGCGAAGCCGCAGGCTTTGCCGATTTGCTGCTAAATTTTTTTGAAACTCAAGTAATAAAATAAATTACAAATAAGTTTTTTTGATTCAGGTTAGGATAACTCGGAGGAAAAATATGAAAAACTCGCAAGTGCCGGTTGCACGTAAAGAAGGACTTGTTATACAGGAAATGCCGGAAGAGGTATTGGTGTATGATTTGGACACGAATAAAGCCCACTGTTTAAATCAAACGGCGGCATTTGTCTGGAAGTCTTGTGACGGCAAAAATTCCGTCGCGGACATTACCAAACTCGTCGGAAGCGATTCGGGAAAGAGCGTCCCCGAAGATTTGGTTTGGCTGGCGATTGATCAATTAAGTGAAAAAAATCTGATGGCAAATGAGTTAAAAGCCGATTTTAACGGCTCGACCAGACGTGAAGTCATCAAGAAAATCGGGCTGGCGGCAGTCATTGCCATTCCGCTCGTCGCTTCTCTGACAGCGCCGACGAGCGTTTTAGCGGCTAATTCCTGTTCGTGTACGACTAATGCCAACTGCATCGGGAGATCTGGTTGCGGACCGACTTGTACGGGCAACGCCTGCACGGGAACAATTCAAGCGCCGACAACGGATAAGATACGGATTAAGTTGGGCTGATTCGATTTTCATTTCTCAAATCTTTAAAATACAGTAGAGCGGGAGTTATTTTCCCCGCTCTACTGTATTTTTATATTTAACCGGCAAATTACCGGGAGAAGCCTTTTAAAATAAATGAAATCCGATTGGCGTTGGCATCTGATACAAAATAAATATCAAGAGTATAGAATTATCAAAGCGTTTGAGTTGTTCAGGAAACATAATATCGAACCGATTTTGATAAAAGGCTGGGCGGCGGCGCGAAACTACCCGGCGAAAGAAGAGAGAGTTTTTTTTGATACCGATTTGTGCGTTTCGCCTGATGATTACCCGGCTGCCGTCAAAATGTTGGCGGGCGAAAATTTACAAAATTTATCAATAGATTTGCACAGAGGTCTGCGGCATTTAGATACGCTCGAATGGAATGATTTATTCAAAAACACGGTTTTTGTAACCGTTCAGCAGACGGAAATTCGTTTGTTGAGACCGGAAGATCACTTGAGAATTTTGTGTGTTCACTGGCTCAACGACGGAGCGGCAAATAAGCAGAGATTATGGGATATTTATTACGCCGTAGAAAACCGTCCACCGGATTTCGACTGGGATAGATGTCTCGGATCGGTTGACGAAAAAAGAAGAAAATGGATCACCTGCGCCGTCGGATTAGCTCAACTATATCTGGGGCTTGATTTAACAGACACGCCGGTTGTCGCCGCGTCCGAATCTATACCCAAGTGGGTTATCAAAACGGTTGAGAAGGAATGGGCGGACGAAATCCACTTGAAACGTCTGCAGGATTGTTTGTCGGATCGAAAGGAATTATTTCGGCAATTAAAGAAGCGATTTCCGCCCAATCCTATACAGGCAACCGTCGAAACAGACGGGAAATTCGATAACAAACCCAGAATTTTCTATCAGATAGGAAACATTTTTATGCGAACAAAACCTTCCGTACAGAGGTTCTTCGCACTGTATCGTCAAAGGAGTTTTCTCTAATAAGCGAGCCTGAATTTTGGTTTTTTCGGCGTAAGATGTCTGAAGTGAATTTTATACTAGCAATCGAAACAGCCGTCCAGGGCGGAAGCATTTCGCTTTTGCGCGGCGTTTCGGTATTGGATTGCTGGATTGGAAGTCGGGAAGTTTCAAAATCCGAAGATATTTTAGAAGAAATAAATAAGATTCTGAAACGAAACGATTTGGAAAAGAAAAGTATAAAAAAAATTATCGTCTCCAGAGGTCCGGGCAGTTATACGGGCGCGCGCATCGGAATAGCGACGGGTTACGGGTTGAAAAAGGCTCTTGGCTGTGAACTGTTCGGTGCATCCGTTCTGGAGGCGTTGCTGGCATATAACAAAGAAAAAACCATCGTTTGCGAAGGAGAGGTTTTAACGGCGATTCCAATCGGTCGAGACCAAATTTGCCGGCAGAGTTTCAAATTAGACAATCAGGGTCAAATCACTAGCCGGACTCAACCTGTATATTTAACAATTGATGATTTTTCCGAATTTTTTTCGGAAAGAGAAGTCCGAAGAAAAATAATTCTGCATCGGAAATTGTTTTTGGAATTTCAAGAAACTCTGAAAAATCAATTAAATAAAAATATAATATTAATAGACGCCGGGAGCGATGTCGCCTCTCTGATGGGAATGATGACAATTGAGCCGGATGCTGAACATACGATATTACGCCCGATTTACATAAGAGACAGCAGTTTTCCCTCTGAGAATTAAAGTGGACGCGGACAAAAAAATTCCTGTCGAAATCATTAAGATGAAGCCGTCTGATATAGAGCCGGTACTTAATATATTAAGTGAGAATAACCTCGAAGTTTGGATGTTCGATGATTTTATTTCCGAACTTAACCGTCTCGATTCTATTGCGCTGACTGTGAAGACAAAAGATAAAACCATCGGATTTTGCATTGCGCGTCTGATAACGAATCATTCTTCTATACCGGCTATTACTGATGGGAAGAAGAATCAAATATCTGATGATTTATCCGATTTAGATGAATTGTCCGATGAATTGCCTGTTGAAAATTTTGATGCTGAGTGTGAGATTTACAATATCGGAGTCAAAAAAGAATTTCAAAATCTTGGGGTTGGCTGCAAGATTTTAACCCGGCTTATTAGGTTATTAAAAGAGTATGGCTGCCGTGCAATCTGGCTTGAGGTTAGAAAATCCAATGAAAGCGCGATTGGTTTTTACAAAAAAAACGCTTTTAAGCAAATATATGAAAGAAATAATTTTTACTCTAGACCTTCCGAGAATGCGGTTGTGATGAAGCGCGATTTACAGGCGGATTTTTTTAATAGCAAATATCTAAACTTGATTCAGAGTGGAATTTTGAGCTAACATCTATTTTAATTTCAAAACCAAAATAGCGCATTAGGACACAGACTTATTTTGGTTGGTCAGGTTCTAAATTTTGAAAATAAAGGAGAGGCAAAATAAAATTATGGATATGACGACGGTTGATACGGTGAAAATTGAACTTTTGAAAAAAGACCCGGTGTTTCGAGACTTAGCGCAGCAGCATCAAAATTTTGAAAAAAGGCTGAGTGAATTGTCCGAATTAACTTATCCCAGTGACGAAGAACAATTGGAAGAAGCGACTCTAAAGAAAAAAAAGTTGGTTATTAAGGACGAAATGTATTCGATGATGGAACAGTATTCCACTAATTTGCACTAAATCCTTTTAGTGCGTCAAATAGAGCATAAAAAAGTGAGAAGATATATTTAACTAATTTTTATCTTCTTACTTTTTTAATTTTGAGAGCGATACGATTCTGTCCCGACAAATGAAAAAATTCCTTTATTTGTTAAAAATAGCAGTGAGTTACCAGTGATTAGCGGCGTAGATAAAACAGCTCCCTTACCGTCCAGGGCAATTTGATTGACTATTTTGCCGTCTCTTAAATCCAAAATTACAGCATTATCATTGCCTGAAACAGTAAAAACCGCGAAATTTCCGCTCACCAGAGGTTTGGTCGAAACTCTTCCCGCCAATCTTCTTTTCCACACTGTTTTTCCCTTTTTTATAGAGATTAGATAAACAAAATTATCGAGAGAAGACACAAGAATTCCGTCTCGGACTAAATCGAGGCTGGATATTTCGCCGCCATAATGTACGCTCCAAATTTTCTTTTTCTTGGTTGTATCAAAAAGATTAACCGAACCTTTCTTATCCCCCCAAAATACTTGATTTCCCGAAGCGCCCAAGACTGATGCGGCGGATTGCAATTTCGGCAACTCAGAAAGTATTTCGCCATTTTCGGCAGAGACAACCAGGATTGAATTATCCGCTGTGCCTAAATAGATTTTGTTCTCAGTAAACGAAGGAGCAGAGTAAATTTTCAATGACAAGTTTACTCTACGAAAATTTCTTGTTTCGTTTTTTTCTATTAAATAAATGACGCCGTTTTTCGTTGTCAGAATAATTTTATCCTGCGAGATATTTAGAGACATTATTTCATCAGAAGTAAAGGGAAGTTGCCATTCGGTCAGTCCGGTCTCCGTATCTATTGACCATAATATATTATTCTCGATCTGATTCTTACTATCTAAAACCCCGATGACGGAACTAACTCCGAGAACTTTTGTTACTAAATAAACTTTACCGTTTTCAAAAGTCGGGTCTGAGATGATTTCACCGCCTAAGTCGGAAACCCACAATACAGCATTTTTTTCCAAATTTATTTTTTCGATTTTACCGTTTTCAAAAGTAATTATAAGATTCTGATTATTTAATTTCTCATTTAATTTTAATACATTATCAGACGCATTTATAATGGACGTGGTTTTCTCTATTGGAAATTCAAAATTTAATTTTAACGGAGAAGCCAAATCTAAAAATTTAATCTCAGAATTTTGCTGTGAATTTTGCTGCGCGTTTATCTGAAAACCAAATAAAAACAGAGAAAAAAAGAGCATTCTAACCGCCTTAAAAAAAGTCCGTGAGATTTGCGATAACACTTCCCAAAATCGCCGCGCACAATAAATCGTTTTCATTATATTTCAGACAAAATTGTGATACTATATTCTTCTAAAATTTATTTTAACGCATACTTATATTTCTCTCATTTGTGAGCGATTGATTAAAAGAAGTTTGCCGAAAAAGTTTAAATTTTATCAAAAAAATTTTTACGGAGAAAATAATACAAATGTCTTTCAATAAAATTATCATTATCGGAAATTTGGGACGCGATCCTGAACTTCGTTATACTCCGCAGGGTTCAGCCGTCTGTAGTTTCTCGATTGCTACTAATGAAAAAAGGCGCGATAAAGCCGGCGATATGCAAGACGTAACTACCTGGTTCAAAGTAACGCTTTGGAATAAACAAGCCGAAAACGCTTCCAAATATTTAACAAAGGGCAGTTCCGTATACATTGAAGGAAGACTCCGCCTTGAAGATTGGACCGACCGTGACGGCAAAACCCGCTCAAGTTTAGAAATTAACGGCACCGATATGCAGTTTATCAGCAGCGGACGCCACGATGATTTTTCTTCAGATTCAGACGGCGGCAACGATTTTTCAAACGCTGACGAATCCAGAGCATCCGCAGCAGCGGCTACAGATTCGGATTCACCGTCTGATGATGATATTCCGTTTTAGACGTGCGCCAAACCAAGTTGCCGACAACTTCAAAAACGTAAAGTTAACAAATTAAAAGCATCACCGATGAAAGTGATGCTTTTAATTTGTTAATCGCTCTTCAATTCAGATTTGAGCTTTTTATAATTAAAATCGAAAATTCCCGTCCGATTTTATTGAGTTATCCATTCACCCATTCTTCTGAATTTTGCGTAACGAAGTTTTAGACGGTTCCGCGCGTCCAGGCTGTTCAGGTCATTCAAGTTACGAAGTAGAGATTGCTTCAGATTCTCTCCGGTAATCGAAAACGCCGCATCTTCCGCTTTTTCTGCGGCAATTTTCCAGTCCGTCGGTTCAGCTATAATCTCGTCAATCAACCTGTATTTCTGCATATCAGTTGCGGTCAGGCGCAGACATTCGGCTGCTCGATCGGCTTGTGCGGCATCTTTCCACAATATCGCCGCGCAGCCTTCCGGCGTGATGACCGAATAGACGGCATTTTCCAACATCAAAACACGGTCTCCCATACCGATTGCCAAGGCTCCTCCCGAACCGCCTTCACCCAAAACTACTACTATCGTGGCGACCCTTAAACTTACCATCTCACGCAAATTATAAGCTATCGCTTCGGCTTGACCTCGCTCTTCGGCATCAATGCCCGGATAAGCGCCCGGCGTATCTATAAAACAAATTACCGGTCTCGAAAACTTTTCACCCAATTTCATAATGCGCAGAGCCTTGCGGTATCCTTCAGGTTTCGGCATACCGAAGTTTCGTATTCTTCTCTGATTTGTATCACGCCCTTTTTGCTGCCCGATAACCGCAACTTCGTAATCGCCGATTTTAGCGAAACCGCAAACAAGCGCCGCGTCTTCGGCGTATCTTCTATCGCCGTGTATTTCGATAAAGTCAGTAAAAATATGCGAAAGCAAGTCAAGCGTATAAGGTCTCGCCGGATCTCTCGCAACTTGCACCCGTTCAAAAGCGTTCTTTTTTGTTTTATCCATTTTGTTTAATTTTTTTAGCATTTATTCTATCCCGCTGCAGATTGACGTGAGTGGAAAGTCGGACATAACATTTTATAAAACCCACTTCACCTGACAACCCTTTTCGGATAATTCATTCTCCAGACGGCTGCTGCCCTGAATTCGCAGC
>CAXSHW010000002.1:16375-17727 GCA_964237245.1 uncultured Pyrinomonadaceae bacterium | reverse complement strand
GTTGAGACTGAAGTTTCAGTTTCACTCTATTATCCAATAAAATTTCCAAAATTAGTTCGCAATTTCCTTTTTCACGACTCAAACTTGTAAATAACTCTTCCAAAAAATTTTCGCTCAGAAGTTTTTCCTCAAGAACGACGGAAGCGCGGCGCGCCTTAAGCGGAACAACATCGGCTATTTTTTTCGCATCATCCAGAATTATTGTGATTTCCTGTCCCTCACCGGATTCGATTCTGCCTTCGACAACCAGTAATTCATCATCTATTAAAATATGTGAATTCTTTGAAAAAGCCTCTGCCCACGCTAAACATTTGACGCCGCCCGACTGATCTTCAAAACGAAAGATACAAAACCGGTTGCCTTTTTTAGAGTGCCTGACCTGAAGATTTGAAACAATGCCGGCTAAAATTATTTTATCTCCCGGATTAATAACTTCTATGTCGGCAATTTCGTCAATCTTTAGAAGTGACAATACATCTCTGTAAACATTGAGAGGATGATTCGACAGATAAAAACCAATCGCCGACTTTTCCTGTTTTGAGAGTTCGGCAGCAGTCCAAGCCGGCACTTCTGCAAAACTTTGTTGTATATCCGGCTGAGTTATTTCCGTATTGCCAAAAAGATCATCCTGTCCTCTGACCTTGTTTTGCCAAACTTTTTGACCGTGCGACAGGGCGGCATCCAAATAGAAAAACAAATTCGCGCGCCATTCGAAAACAGTCGCTTTTGACGGCATTAAAGTATCGAAAGCGCCGGCGGCAATTAAACTTTCCAATCCTCTGCGATTTAGAAAACCTTGATCGAGTCTGGATGTGAAATTAAAGAGGGAAGTGAATTTCCCTCCTTTCCTGGCTTCAATAATTGTTTGAATGCCGGAAGTTCCCAGTCCTTTAATAGCGCTCAAGCCGAATCTAACCGCATTATCGAGCGGCGTGAAATCAGCATCGCTTTCGTTTATATCGGGCGGTAGAAAATTCAAGCCGGTCGAACGCAGTTCGTTTGAGTATTTGTAAATTTTCGTTTTATCGTGAGACTCATTAGATAAAACAGCCGCATAAAAATAAGCAGGATAGTGCGCTTTAAGATAAGCAGTCTGGTAAGCGAGATAAGCATACGCCACACTGTGACTTCGATTGAAACCGTAATCGGCAAATTGCGCCATCAGATTGAATATTTCCGCCGCCTTTTCCGAATTTATATTCAGCGCAACCGCGCCGTCTATAAACTTTTTTTCGTGTTTCGCCATTTCATCGCGCTTCTTCTTACCCATTGCCCGGCGCATCATATCGGCTTCACCCAATGTATAACCGGCGAGTTTCTGCGCAAGCTGCATTATTTGCTCTTGATAAACC
>CAXSHW010000002.1:715-16365 GCA_964237245.1 uncultured Pyrinomonadaceae bacterium | reverse complement strand
TTCCTTCATTTCCGGCACGATATACTGAACTCCTTTTTCTCCGCGATGCCGCGCGATAAAGTCGTCAACCATTCCGCCGTCGAGCGGTCCGGGGCGATACAAGGCATTCAAGGCGGCTAAATCTTCGAGTTCCTTCGGCTTTAGACGCCGGCAAATCTCCTGCATACCGGCAGATTCAAATTGAAAAATCGCTTCGGTTCGCCCCTCACCGAAAAGCGACAATGTTTTTGCGTCGTTCAGCGGAATTTCAGACCACTCGATTTCAACATCCGTTTTTTGTTTAATACTTTTTAAGCAATCGCTTATAATTGTTAAGGTAGTTAAAGCCAGAAAATCCATCTTAAGCATCCCGACTTTCTCAAGGTCGTTCATCGAATACTGGCTTGTCAATTCGTTTTTCGCCGAATAAGAAACCGGAATTAATTCGTGCAGAGGTTTAGGGGAAATGACAACTCCCGCCGCGTGAACCGAAGAATGTCTGGCACAGCCTTCGAGCCTGAGAGCCAAATCCACTAATTCCTTGATTTTCGCGTCCGCATCTATTGCCTTGTTTAAATCCGAAACCTGCTCTAAGGCTTGCGAGATGCTGATGTTCCGCCCGCGTACCGGCGGCGGAATCATTTTAGCTATTTTTTCCACTTCGCCATACGGCATATTCAAAGCTCTTCCGACGTCTTTAATCGCGGCTTTTGAAGCCATCGTTCCGAAAGTTATTATTTGACATACCGATTCTCGACCGTAGAATCGGGTTACATGATTGATAACTTCCGCTCTGCCGCGTACGCAAAAATCAATATCAATATCCGGCATCGAGACGCGTTCCGGATTCAAAAATCTTTCAAACAGTAAATCGTATTGGATCGGGTCTACATCCGTTATATCCAGACAATAAGCGACCAGAGAACCTGCCGCCGATCCGCGTCCCGGTCCGACTGGTATATTCTGTTTTTTTGCGAAACGAATAAAATCCCAGACAATCAAGAAATAGCCTGGAAACTCCATATTTTTTATTGTCTCTATTTCCCGCTCGATCCGATCCTCGTAATCGCGCAGCGTATATTTTAATTTGTTTTCCGATTGCAGAGGCTTCCATACTTTATTCTTACGGCTTTCAAAACCTTCCAGCACGACCTTTTCAAAGTAGTCATAAGTGTTAGCCGAACCGGAATTCGCCGGAATCGGATAATCCGGCAGCGACAGTTTAGCTTCGCTCGGAAATTCGACTTGACACTGCTCGGCTATTCGGCACGTCGCCGCCAAAGAATCCGGGAGTTCTCCTCCGAAAATCTCCCACATTTCTTCTGCCGTCCGCACAAAAAAATTCTGTCCGCCCAGAACACTCCGCGTGCCGTCCTGAATCGTTTTGCCTTCTCCGATGCAGAGCAAAATTTCGTGCGCTCTCGAATCTTCCTGTTTTAAATAATGCGCTTCATTTGTGGCAGCCAGCGGAATTTCCGATTTTTTTGAAAGTTCTATTAAATCTTTCCGAATTTTCTTTTCTTCCGTCAGATTATGATCTTGAATTTCCAGATAAAAATTATTTTTTCCGAAAATATCTTCCAACAGCTTTGCATTTTGCAGCGCCTTTTCAGGGTTTTCATACTTCAGGTGATGCCATATCGCGCCGTAAAAACCTGCGGATAAACCTATTAAGCCTTTGCTTTTCGCAGCCAAAATTTCTAAATCTATTCGCGGCTTGTGATACAAGCCGTCTGTGTAGGCTTTTGAAGCCAGATAGGTTAAATTGAAATATCCTTCTAAATCTTTTGCCAGAAGCACGAGATGATAATAAGGTCTCTCGCCGCTCTTGACGCTCGGTTCGCGGTCAAACCGGCTTCCAAAGGTGAGATACGCTTCATAGCCGATGATCGGATGCAGATTGGCGGCTTTCATCTGATTGTAGAAAGTTATCGCGCCATACATATTACCGAAGTCCGTGATGGCGCAGGATTGCATATTGGATTCGGTCAGATGTCTGACGAGCGGCTTGATTTGGATTGCGCTCTGCAAAAGGCTATAATCCGTATGCAAATGCAGATGAACAAAATCTTTTCTTTTATATTCGACTTTCATAACTTAAATTTCGCGCCGTCATCAATTATAATAATTTTAGAAGTTTTATGAAGAAAGTGTATCTCGAAACATTCGGCTGTCAAATGAATGTCTCTGATTCGGAAAGAATCGCCACCGTTCTCGAAGCTGAAGGCTTTATAATGACGCCCGACGAAAATGTCGCCGACGTCGTTTTATTTAATACCTGTTCGGTTCGAGAAAAAGCGGAACACAAACTTTACACGAGAATCGGACAAATCCGCAAATATGCCGTCCGAAATCCGATTGTCGGCGTGTTGGGCTGCGTCGCGCAGCTCGAAGGCGAAACGTTGTTCAATAAATCCGACGGCATTGATTTCGTTCTCGGAACGCAAGCCGTCGGTCGCGTCTCAAAAGCCGTCGAAAATGTATTGAGCGGTCAAAAAAAATATGTCGATCTGGAGCAGCGCGAAGAAAACTACGATTGGTCGGTAGCCGAAACGCAGAGACATTCGCCTTATATCGCTTTTGTTCCGATAATCGAAGGCTGTAATAAGTTTTGCGCCTACTGCATCGTTCCTTTTTCCAGAGGCAGAGAAAAAAGTCTGCCTGCCGTCGAGATCATCAGACACGTTGAAAAATTGCGTTCTCAAGGCATCAGGGAAGTTCATTTGATTGGTCAAAATGTCAACAGCTATCGTCCTCTGAATGATTCGACTCTTGAAAGATTTCGCGGGGCGACCGCTTTTTCAAAACTTCTCAGAGCGGTTGCGGAAACCGGTATGGAACGTATAAAATTTACAACTTCATTTCCCAGAGATTTTCATTCGGATATTGTCGAAGCTATCAATGAAAATGAAAATCTCTGCAACTGGGTGCATCTGCCTGTGCAATCCGGCAGTAATGAAATTTTAAGAGCGATGCGGCGCGGTCATACAATCGAGAGTTATTTGAAAAAAATGGAGGCGATTAAAAATTCCCCCAGAAATCTATCGCTTAGTACAGATATAATCATCGGCTTTCCGGGCGAAACCGTACAAAATTTTCAGGATACTCTAAGAATGCTTGAACTTTGTCGTTTTGACAGCACTTATATGTTTAAATATTCTCCGCGACCGGGAACACCGGCTTTCGCTCTTACGGATGATGTCTCGATTGAAGAAAAGAAAGCGCGTTTTGTCGAATTGGATAAGCGTCAAAAATCAATTCAGCAGGAGATTTTTAATTCCTACACGAATCGAACGGTCAAAGTCCTGGTTGAAAAAACTTCAATCAAAAACAGCGCCGAATTTTCCGGTCACTCGACCTGTCATAAGGTTGTTAATTTTAAGGGTTCAAAAGATTTGTTAGGTAAAATCGTCAATGTTAAAATTACTGAATCGAAAGTAAATACTCTGTTTGGCGAAATCGTCTGAATTTTTATAAATTGTTATGTTAGTTGAAGTGAAAATAGGTGCGCTGATAATGGATCCGAATACGAATACTCCGATTGTGGTCTTAAAAGGTGTTGATTCGGATACGATTCTGCCTATTTGGGTCGGAGCTTATGAAGCTAACGCGATTGCTCTGGAAATTGAAAAAATTGTTCCGCCGCGTCCGATGACCCACGATCTGCTGAGGAATTTTATCCTCGAAACCGGATTTCGTCTTAAAAGAATTACAATCACGGAACTTCGTGACAACACATTTTATGCTTTAATTGAGCTGGCGGATAAACAGGAAAATTTGTTGACGCTCGACGCGCGACCGTCCGACGCTATTGCCTTGGCGGTTAGACTCGACTGTGCGATTTTTGTCGAAAAGAATGTTTTGGATATTTCAGCCTCGACCGTCAAAATTGATTCCGTTGCTGATGACGCCGCTTCGACTACCGAAGACTGGCCTGATTTAATCGGCTGATTTTAGACTACAAAATAAAAGAATGATAATTGTCATTGCTAATCAAAAAGGCGGCGTCGGTAAAACGACAACGGCTATAAATTTATCAGCCGCCTGTGCTATGCAGGGGAAAAGGGTTCTTTTGATTGACCTCGATCCGCAGGGAAATACTTCTCTGTCGTTTGTTGAACAGGATTCGGTCAATGAGAGCGCCTTTGAAATCTTCACGGAAGTTCACCGGACTTGGGAAAATTTCACTTATGCGACCAAAGTAGAAAATCTCGAAATTGTTCCTTCTAAAATCAATCTGGCGAAACTCGAAGCTAAACTCGTCGGAGATTTTGACGCGATTTTTCGCCTCCGCGATAGGCTCGAGCAAATTCGCTCGAATTACGATTTGATATTTATTGACACACCGCCGACTTTGGGATTAATAACTGTCAATGCTCTGGTAGCCGCCTCGTATGTCTTAATTCCGATTCAATCTTCTTATTTCGCGCTGGAGGGAACTGACGATCTTTTGGAAACAATCGAAAAAGTTCGCTCACGACCGAATCCCGATTTGGAATTGCTCGGAGTGGTCGTAACTCTCTTCGACAAGCGAACCGCTCTATCAAAAGACGTGGAAGCTCAAATCCGAGACGTTTTCGGCGATAAAGCATTTGAGACGGTTATTTCCAGAAGTGTCAGATTAGAAGAATCACCGGCTCATAAAGAAACAATTTTTACTTTTTCGCCTAAATCTTCAGGGTCGAGCGAATATCAGAATTTAAGCAGGGAGGTTTTAAAGCGTGTCCAAAAGAGGTTTGCCATCGGGCGTTAAAATGCGGCACGATGCGCATTATGTAGAAGAATTTGCCCGAACAACCCGTTCGGTCGGCAGAGTTATTCCGATTAATCAAATCGCGCCGAACCCGGAACAGCCGCGCGTCGAAATCGGCGATTTGACGGAACTTTCAAGTTCCATCAAACAAAACGGCGTTCTCGAACCGCTTCTTGTCAAACCGAACGGTGACGGAACCTGGATGATTATTGCCGGCGAAAGGCGCTGGCGCGCGGCGAATTTGGTTGGGTTAACTGAAGTTCCGTGCATTGAGTTGGATATTGACGAAAAAGCAATCGCCGAAATTGCTCTGATTGAAAATCTTCAAAGAAAGGATTTGACGATTTGGGAAGAGGCTGACGGTTTCGCTTATTTAATCGAACGTTTTGGCTACACACACGAAGATATAGCCAGGAAAATCGGTAAAAGCCGCACGACCGTTACCGAATCAATGGCAATCGCGGGACTTCCTGAATCAATCCGCATAAAATGCCGCCAATCTGATGTTACCGCTAAATCCGCTTTGTTAGAAGTTGCCCGCCAGTTTGATGAACAGGCGATGCACGATTTTCTTGATAATAATCGGACAAAGGGTTTTAAACGACAAAAAGACTCTTCACAAATAAAAACAAAATCAATCCGAAATGAACAAAATGGACTGAAGTCACCCGAATCATCAAAAACTATTTTCAAATATCAATCTGATGATAACAACTTCGATTTGCAAATTTCTTTCGATAAAACTGAAGTCTATGAAGATAAAGATGTTTTGCGAGCCTTGAAGGAAGTTTTCGTAAAGATACGTGAAACTATTAATCAACAGTAAAAATCAAAAGTGTTATAACATAATCTTTATTATCGGACGCATTGATTATATGGTAACTACTCGAGTATGTCGCTAATCCTATCAGAATTAACGGCATACCCGACTTGGTTCACGTTGTCCACACCGACCACTGACTCCGAACACGCTTTGAAAAGCAAGCCGACAGAATCGGCGGGTTAAACCGTCCGCCATAGCTACCTGAATAGTTATTAAAATTCTAAATAGCAGAGAAAATTTAAACTAAGTTAGTGCGATTATAAAATTAGCACTTGCGTAGTTAGCAGAAGTAAAGATTCGAGTCGCATAAAGTATTTTGCATAATTCAATTCAATGAAAAATGGAGAAGATAATAAACGGTCTTAAAATTATCCGTTATCCATTTTCTTCAACCGCTCGCTCATATGCAGGGCGTTCTTCTTGCCCGGTTCGATTTCGTAACGCACTTCGTCCATCAGCGTTTTCATCAGGCGCATTCCCAAGCCGCCCGTGCGACGTTTGCTGATGAGTTGTTCGAGTTCTTCCTGATTGACTTCCGCCGGATCGAAGCCTTTGCCGGTGTCTTCGATGTCAATCGAAAATTCCGTGTCATCGAGCCTGGCGCGGACGAGGACTTCCTTGTTCGCGTCGTGTCCATAGGCGTGTTCGATGACGTTGGCGCACGCTTCGTCAACGGTGAGTTTGCCGATTTCCTTTTCGTCAAATCCGGCTTGTCTTGCCGCGCTGGAAACGAACTCCTGAATCAGCGCGAGATTTTCGGTCGAAGACGGCACTTGCAGCGTAAATTTTTTATCAACGGTTTCCATTAGTATGCCGCCTCCCAATCTACAGGTTCGCTGAATTTTTCTTTGGCTTGCGCGACATCGGGGCAAAATTGAAACAGCATCAAAGCCTAAAATCTCGAACGGCTGTTTTACTTTTTCGGTCAAGCCGCAGATTTTGATATCGCCGCCGCGCAAGAACCTGATAACTATTTCAGTTCTCTCCGTTTTCTCGTAATCCCTGACCGCATTCTTCGACTGCGCGAGGGTGACTTCCAATCCGACTAAATTCGCGCCGGAAAAATAATTTGCGCCCACTTCGGCGACAAATTTGTTTCACGACGAAGATAAATCGCGCGCTGCCATAACCGAATGCCTGACGGCAATCAGATGTTCATCGCGCTTGTCCTGAAACTCGAAAAAGAATGGTTTGAAGTTGGGCTTAAAGGCTTCTTCCGCTTCGGGAAATGATCCATTATCAACGCCAACTGCTGATTGATAAGAGAATCATCAATCGTCAACCGCAGCCGAAACCAGCCGATGCCGTTCCAACCGGATTTCGGCAAATTATCGAGCGTCAAAATCGTGCCGTCCAGAGTTTCCCAACCCGCATCGTCAAACCCAGTCTTCGCCCAATTTGCATCGTTGCCCGCGTGATATTTCCAGCCCGCTTCGTTCAAATCAGCCGTTTTGCCGTTCGCCAATTTCTCCGCCGTCAGCGTGAAAATTTGCTTGTCCTGCGCGTTCAAGACAAACGGCGAGATGTGCAAAAGGGCGATGATAAAAAATATGGCTGGTAATATTTTGGTATTCATCAGTTTTAATAGAGCAATTTTTAAGTTGTGTTCAAACTCGAAACTCTTTAGTTTTTGCCATCGAAGATAACCGATATTTCCAGGTTCACTTTGGACTTTTTATCAAACGAAAAATCGGATAGCTGATCGCCAAAATTCCGAGCGCGTAAAGACTTGGGAAAGGATTCCCGTAAATGTAGCCGAAAAACAAAAGCACGGAGAAAACAAAATACAGTGCCGGCGCAAACGGGTATAATTTCGTGCGATACGGGCGCGTGGCGGCGGGTTCGCGGCGGCGCAGAACGAACAGCGCGACGACGATCAGAATCATAATGACCAGGGCGAAAAACTGCGAAACTCCGAGCAGCAACTCGAAAGAACCGGCGGCGGTAAAGAAAATCGCAAATAGTGAAGTAATCAGCAGCGCGTAAACCGGCGTGCCGCCCGCATTGACGACGGCGACTTTTTTGATGAACAGACCTTCGCGTCCGAGACCGAACAAGGTGCGCGAGGTGAGCATCAGCAGAGCGTTGATCGTGCCGAGAAATGACAACATCGCTAAAACGGTCAGAATCTGACCGCTGCGCTCGCCGAAAATCAAACTCAGCGCGTCGGCTCCCGCAAATTTTGAATTCGCCAGCCGCGCCATCGGCAGAACATAGAGCAGAGCGAGATTGACGAGCAGATAAATAGTCGTCGTCAAAGCGATGCTGCCGAACATCGAGCGCGGCAGATTTTTGGCGGGATCGGTATCTTCTTCAGAAAAATATATCGGCGCATACCAGCCTTCGTAAGCACTCGACAAGATTTGAAAAGCCAGCACGAATCCGATGAGAGTGGAGAAAAACGAACCGGGCGCGGCGGTTTGTCCGGCAGTTTGCGTCGTTTCGCCCGCGCCTGCTTGTCCGCCGAAGATAAAACACACGGCGATAAAGGCGAGCAGGGCGAGAGCTTTGACAAAACTCGTCAACTGCTGCGTCGCGCTGCCTGATCGCAGCCCGATGAGATTTAAAACGGACATTAGGGCGATCACCGCGACGCTGAAAACGATTCGCCCGCCCGCCAGATTCGGCGCGAAAAGTCCGGCGGCGTATTCACCGAAAACGAAGCTGATGTAAGAGATTGCCAACCCGTAGGCGAGCCAGTTTGCCCAGCCGACGATGAAACCGCCGAAACGACCGAAGGCACGCTCGGTATAAACGTAAAATCCGCCTGCCTTCGGAATCATCGTCGCCAGTTCCGCCACGAAATTCGCGCCGAGCAGACAGTAAAAACCGCCGAGCGTCCACGCCAGCATAATCAGCCACGGCGAGCCGAGAAGAGCGGCAATCGGACCGGGCGCGCGCAAAATGCCAACGCCGACCATCGTCCCGATGCCGACCGCGACGCCGAAACCGACGCCGAGAATTCTCAGTAATTTCCCGCGCTGTGCGGCGGGCGTTTCGATGATATTTTCGACTGCTTTCATTGATATTTTCTCCTAATTAAATTGTTATCGAATAGCGTAGCCGCCATCTACGCGGTCATCTCGGTTTCAAACCAGCCGGGAGCGATGGCGTTGCCCTGTATGTTGTGCGGCGCAAGCTCGATTGCCATTGATTCGGTGAGCTGAATGACCGCGCCTTTTGCCGCGCTGTAGGAAGGAATCAAACCGGAGCCGAAGAACGAATACATACTGCCGATGTTGATGATTTTGCCGCGCTTTTTGCCGATCATTGATCTTGCGGTGAGTTTTGACAATAAAAAGACGGCGTTAAGCTGCGTCTCGATCACGCCGTCCCAATCTGCTTCCGTTTCATTCAGAATTCCGCCGCTCAACGAAGCGATGCCCGCATTGTTGACCAGAATATCAACCACGCCCAATTCGTTTTCGACCTTTTTTACTGCCGCTTCCAATTCCGCGCGCTTGGTAATATCAATCTGCCAAGCCATTGCCGGAACGCCGATCTCTTTCAATTCGGCAAACGTCAGACCTGCATAAGCCAATGCGTAATTCGGGTCTTGCTCGACTGCCTGTCGAAAAAACTCAATGCCGCTTTTGAAACTTTCTTCCGTTCGCTTGTTTAATTGATAGCGTCCCTTCAAATAAAGCTGATAGGCTTCCGTATTCTCTGTTTAGTTCTTTGCCAATTTCTGCTCGCTCTCGCCTGATAATTTCAGTTTTAGATTATTCGTAATCTCGGCGGCGATCTCTTTTTGCGTTGCTAAAAGTTCCGACATTTTCCGCTCGTAATGTTCGCCCCATAAAGATTTCCCGTTTCGCGTATCAACCAGATTGACGCTGATCGTCAGATTGTCGCCCGCTGCGTGATGCGTCCCGTCAGCACCGAATCCACACCGAGTTCTTTGGCGATAACCTGCGCGTCGGTTGCCTTTGTAACGAAACACCGAACTCGTTGGACTGACTTTCAAATCGGGAATCTGCGAGAGGCGATAAATTAACGACTCAGCCAAACCGTCCGACAGATAATCCGTATCGGCATCCGAGCTTTTATTTTTAAACGGCAAAAACGGCGATTGAATTGATTTGTTTGCTAGTCGGCGCAAAGTATTTGTAGCCGAAGAATCCGCCGACGAGAACAAACAGACCGAGCAAGCCGAACAATCACCATTTGGATTTTGGATTCTGGATTTTGGATTTTGGATTGGTCGCCGGTTCGGTTGTCGGTTTCGTATCTGCGTTTTCGGTTTCCGAATCCTTCGCAGGCGGTTCTGATGTTACTTCGCTCGTTGAAAGCATTACCGTTTTGGCTTCGAGCGATTTGTCGTTTTGATTGGTTTTATCTGTCGGGAAACCCAAACGATTCAGCAAATTCGTCATTCGGGAATCGTTATGGAATTTGGGATAGAGGCTGGAAAATTGTTTGAGAAAGACCAGAACGCCTTCGCGTCGCTCGCGTGCCTGCTCCAGCAAGTCGAAAGCCCGATCCATCTCGCCCAATCCCGCGCAGACGAATGCTTGTTGACTGGCGGTAAAGATTCCCTGTTCGTCCAACCGCTCGAATTCAGCCAGTAGTTGATTGGCTTTCTCCCGCTCGCCGACGATTCCATACAGCAAGCCCAAAAGCATTTTAATATCGTTTCCGCCGCCCAGTTTGACGGCGGTTTCAAGCGCGATGAGCGATTTTTGGTATGCTCCCTTATTCCATAAACTGATGCCGAGATGCGTATGTCCGCCGGAGAAATTCGGCTCCATCTCAAGCAGTTTTTCGCCCTGCTCCCGCGCCAGATTGGTTTGACAGGCAAACCAAAACGCCCAGCCCGCAATGTAAATTGTTTTGAGCGCGAGCGGCGCGAGTTCGACGGCGCTTTTGCCGATAGTGACAGCTTCTTCGACGCGCCCCATTACTGCCAGAAACATTGAGTAATGCTCGTAATTTTCCGCATAGCTCGGATTTAGTTGTATCGTTTTTTGAAAAGCCTTTTCCGCTTCCGTCCAGTTTCTTTCATAATTAAACTTGACCAACGCCAAAGCAAAATGGGCTTCCGCCAGCGACTCGTCGAGAATCAAAGCCCTATTGACTGCCGCTTGAGCTTTACAAACATACTTGGCAGTTTCGCCAAAACCCAGATACCAAAAACAAATATAACTGGTGGACAACGCCGCAAAAGCGGGCGCGTAGTCCGGCTCGATGGCGAGTGCCTGCTCGTAATACTCGACGGATTTCTCGAAACCTTCGACTGTGAATTTGCCGAAGTAAAATCGCCCTTTTAAGTAAAGTTGATAGGCTTCCGGGTTATTCGTGTAACGCTTCAAAACCGCCGCTTTTTCATCGCCGAACAATTTCAACTTCAGTGCGTCAACCACCGCCAAAGCGATTTCGTCCTGCACGTCGAACACATCCTGCATCTCTCTGTCGTAACGCTCCGACCACAAATGAAATCCATCCGCCGCGTTGACAAGCTGAACCGAGATTCTAAGGCGATTGCCCGAACGTCTGACGCTGCCTTCCAAAACATTTTTGACGCTCAACTTTTCGCCGATTTCACTGATGTTTGTGTTCTTGCCTTTGAATGAAAATGCGGATGTCCGCGCCGCGACTTTCAAATCTTCAATCTTCGACAACGCATTCAAAAGTTCTTCCGCCAAACCGTCGCAGAAATACTCGTTGTCTTCATCCGCGCTCATATTCGTGAACGGCAGCACGGCGATTGATTTGAGATTTTCTGACGTGATTTGGCGGTTCTCTTCGCCCGTCGTCGGCGCTTGCAGAATCTGCGTTCCCGCTTCTTCAATATTCTCTGACTCTTCTCGAAAATCAGAACCCGGCGTTGAATTGTTTATCTCTTCGTAAAGTTGTTTCGCTTCCGCAATCAACGACTCAAAGCGTTCTTCGCGCCGGATGTTTTCGAGCAACGGATCAAACTCGGCAAGAAATGGATAATTGAGCATTCCGGCGCGCACGGCGGTTTCGAGAAAGTCCAGAGCTTTTTCCTTCTCGCCGATGAGCGCGAAACAGTGCGCGACGTGCAAAGCAAAATGGCAATCGTATTGCGCCTCTTTTTCGAAATCGGGTGTGTAATATTGCAAAGCGAGTTCTTTTTCGCCGCGCAAAGCGTGTTTGAGAAACAGCGCGTGTTCGGTATAAACCCAGCCGGGCGCGAGTTCGTTAAGCCTATCAGCGTAAGCGATTGCTTCATCAATGTTTCCGCACCAAGCCTCGACGACAACCGCCGACCAGATAATCAGCGGCGACGAACTGTCAATGGCGAGAGTGCGCTCAAGGAAGGGGAGAGACTTGGCGACTTCCCCATTATAGACGTGGGCGAAGCCGAAGATGAAAATATTTATCGGCGTGAGCGGATCAATGGAAATGAGACGTTCGGCATATTGTTTCGAGTCTGCGCCGCGTCCGATGTAGTTCAGGTTGACGACCAGCCAGAGCAGAGCTTCCGTATTCGCCGGATCGGATTTGACGGCTTCGGTCAGCGATGCGATTGTTTCCGGCATTTGCCCGAGCGAGTAGCTGAGCAGTCCTTTTAACGTCAAGCCGTGCGACGAAGCGGGATTGATGGCGAACGTCTTTTGCAGGTATTCTTCAGCCGCGTTCAAATGGGCGATGTCGAGTTTGCTAATCCAGCGAAAATAAAAATAGTGGGTGTAACTGAGCGCGGCATAAAGCAGTTCGTTGTCCCCGATAATTTCCAGTCCCTGCTTGAGTAATTCAATCGAACGGTCGAGCGAAGCCGGATTGCCTTGCCAAAATTCCGCTCTCGCCCGCAGATAGAGGTCAAAGGCTTGCGCGTCGGCAATCGGGCGTTCTTCGATTTGCTCGATCTCGCTCGTCGTCAAAGTGATTTTCAACGCTTCGGCAATCGAGCGCGAGACGCTTTCCTGTATATCGAAGATGTCGTCCAAAGAGCCGCCGTATTTTTCCGCCCACAAATTGACATCCTCGATGCCGTCAATCAACTGAACGGAAATCCGCAGATTCTGTCCCGCCTTGCGAACGCTGCCGTCGAGAACATAACGAACATTCAATTCTCCGGCGATTGTTTTCGTGTCCTTCCCCGTGCCTTTCAGCTTCATCGCCGAATTGCGCGAGATGACTCTCAGCGATTTGATATTCGACAAATCGGAAATAATCTCTTCGGTCAAACCATCGCTGAAATAGTCGTCTTCCGTCTCCGCGCCGATATTGGAAAACGGCAAAACGACGATTGATTTTAGAGGGCGGATGGCGGACGGCGGATTGTCTTCGGCGGTCGTTTGAGCTTTCAGAATTTGCGTTTTTACTTCTGCTCGATTCGGCGAGGAAGTTCGTTCCAACTTCTCCTGAAATTCCAGTTCCTGTTTGACTTCCCTGAGATCGCGCAGTAAATCATTCGCCGATTGATACCGATTCCGCTTGTCCTTCTGCAAAGTTTTTCGCACGATTTCCGCGAGTTCCGGCGGAACATTCGCCGGTCGCGGCGGCTCTTTCGTCAATACGGCAGCGATCACATCGCTGACCGTTTCGCCTTTGAATGGCGACGCGCCCGACAGCATTTCATAAAACACCACGCCGAAACTAAAAATATCCGTCTGCGAATCAACATCTCTTCCGCGAGCCTGTTCGGGCGACATATAATTCGGTGTGCCGATAATCATTCCGGCTTGCGTTTGCGATTGAATCGCGGTTGCCGCTTCTTCGCCCGATTCGGTCGGCGTTGATAACTTTGCAATTCCGAAATCCAAAATCTTCGCCAGACCGTCGGCGCGAATCATAATGTTATCGGGTTTGATGTCGCGGTGAACAATTCCCGCCGTGTGCGCGATTTGCAAAGCCGATGCCACTTGAATCGCAATCTCCAACGCCGATTTATAATCGAGCGGATTGCTTTTCGCATAATCACCTAAAGTCTTGCCGTCAATAAATTCCGTCGCAATAAAATGTGTTCCGTCCGATTCGCCGATTTCGTGAATCGTAATAATATTCGGATGATTCAAAGCGGACGCGGATTTCGCCTCGCGGACGAAACGATTCATTCTGTCCGCATCTTCGGCAAACTCGGCAGGCAGAATCTTCAACGCGACTTTACGGTCGAGTTTCGTGTCTTGCGCTAAAAAGACTTCGCCCATTCCGCCTTTACCGATTGGCGAGAGAATTTTGTAATGTCCGATTACGCTGCCGTTTTTGATATTCATCTCAACATTCGATTAAACGTCTTTTCAAGATAAAACAGGTCACGCCATTTAAACAAATTCGCCTTGTGTTTTTCGCCCGCACTCGTCAAAAATTATCCGCCAGCCGTGATTAAATTTTCAAAGTTCTTTTGTCTGGCTCTCTAAATACCGATAAACGCTGGCTTTCGAGAGTTTATATTCAACCATCAGATTTTTGATGAGAACTCCGGCTTTTCGCTTTTCCCGCATTTCTTTGATTTGGCTCTCAGTTAATTTTTTGGTCGCTCCGAATTTAACGCCGTTTTGTTTTGCTTTGATGATGCCGTCCGTTTGCCGCTCGCTTCGGATTTCTGTTTCAAACTGATTGATTGCTCCGAGCATATTAAAAAGAAGCCGACCGGTCGCGTCCGCCGTGTTGATGTTTTGGTCAAGCACCTGCAGCTCGACTTCTTTTCTTTTCAGTTCATCGGCGATTTGGCACAGATGCAAAGTCGAACGCGCCAGGCGATCAAGTCGGGTGATAACCAAGATGTCGCCTTCCCGAACATATTCCAGACACGCGAGAAGTTGCGGACGTTTGCCGCCCGCCGCGCTTTTCTTTTCCTGAAAGATTTTGTTGCAGTGTTTCAGTTTTTCGAGTTGGACATTCAAACTCTGACCAACCGAACCGACTCGCGCGTATCCGACTAATGCCATAAATTCTATAAATTATCGTAAAAAAAGTTTAATGGAGTATCTTTTCAACTAAGACGTTCTGAGAATCATAGCATAAGACATAAAATAAGACATATATTTTGTTGCGTGTCAAAAATTATACTTTCTGAGTCTTGCGTTTAATTATAAATAAGTAAATGGACAAAATAAATTATAAAATGAGTGGAGTGCGGACACTCTTGTCCGCTTACCGCGCCAAAAACGCGCCGCGCTTTTGATCGAACCAAGATGCCGAACGGCTGCGCTTTCGTTCGGCAGGCTAAATCGTCCGCCATAACTACCTGAATAGTTACATTGTATTTTATTCGTTTTCTCTGCTTATATTCTAAAAGTTGAATTTATTTTGAAAATAAGAATATGTAACGAACAGGTAAAACTTTTTTAGTAATGAAGCGGCATTTTTAACGCGAGGATTTCATTTTCATAAACAGGCTTATATTTTCACTCCTTTTGACACTCACCCGATAAAAAGTTAAAATTTCCCTTTTGTAGATTCAACGAGATTTTAATTTTTACTGTGTAAAGGAGTTACAAAACAATTGAGTAACGCAAATTTTTTATTTACTTCCGAATCTGTTACCGAAGGACATCCGGACAAAATCGCAGACCAGATTTCCGATGCGGTTTTGGATGCGATTCTGGAACAAGACCCGACTGCCAGAGTCGCTTGTGAAACATTAGTTACCACCGGACTAGCCGTCGTCGCCGGTGAAATTACAACCACCGCGAAAATTAATTACAAACAAATTATTCGTGATACGATTGATGAAATTGGTTATAATAATGCCGAATTCGGTTATGATTCCAATACTTGCAGTGTAATTGACGCTATCGGTACGCAATCGCCGGACATCGCGCAAGGCGTTGATACGGGCGGCGCGGGCGATCAGGGTTTAATGTTCGGCTTCGCCTGTAACGAAACCGATGAACTTATGCCTCTGCCGATTCAACTGGCGCATAATTTGACCAGAAAACTTTCCGAAGCGCGTCGAAGCGGCGAACTTCCCTATTTGCGTCCCGACGGAAAATCGCAGGTAACTGTTGAATATCGGGACGGCAAACCGTTCCGCGTCGAAGCCGTCGTTGTCTCGACGCAACACGCCGAAGAAATTTCAACCGAACAGCTCCGTGCCGATGTTTTAGAAAAAATCATTAAAACGACCGTTCCGGCAAATCTGCTTGACGGAGATACTAAATACCACATCAACCCGACGGGGCG
>CAXSHW010000002.1:0-681 GCA_964237245.1 uncultured Pyrinomonadaceae bacterium | reverse complement strand
TCGTCGGCGGTCCGATGGGCGACGCGGGTGTTACGGGACGAAAAATTATTGTGGATACTTACGGCGGATACGCTCCGCACGGCGGCGGAGCGTTCTCCGGTAAAGACCCGACGAAGGTTGATCGTTCGGCGGCTTATATGGCGCGGTATATCGCAAAAAATATCGTCGCTTCGGGTTTGGCTGAAAAATGCACTGTCCAATTAGCTTATGCCATCGGCGTCGCCGAGCCGGTTTCGGTTCGGGTTGATACGCACGGCACGGGCAGGGTTGACGAGGACAAACTTTCTGAGGTCGTCCGCAAAAACTTTGAATTGACGCCGAAAGGAATTATCGAAACGCTCGATTTGCGGCGTCCGATTTTCAAAGCAACGGCGAAATTCGGACATTTCGGACGCGCTAACGATGAATTCACCTGGGAAAAAACCGACAAAGCCGACGCCCTGCTCAATGCTCTGAGCGCGGCAATCGGCGTTTAACAACAAAAATATATAATAATCGGCATTTTTATCGCGTAAACTTTTATCAGCGTGAATTTATTTGCCCGTTATTTAATTTCTAAATTTATAAATAATATGGCTAAAGAACAAATTTCAATGGAATACGATATAAAAGACATCAACCTTGCACCGCAAGGCAAACAAAGAATCGAGTGGGCTGACCGCGAAATGCCCGTTTTGCGTT
>CAXSHW010000001.1:160279-178855 GCA_964237245.1 uncultured Pyrinomonadaceae bacterium | reverse complement strand
ATGTTACAAAAAACAAATCATTACTACAATATCTTTTGTTACTTAGCACTAGAAAGTTAGCATTTTATGAACAAAGTTGTGTGTAGTAGTCAAGACTTTAACTGTCTGATAAAGTCTTGACTACTACATTTTAACACAATATGAAAGATGCTTTAATTTATGCAGATTCTTCCCAATCACCGAATTACACATTATCAGCGAGGATCAGGAAGCAAATAGAAAATAAATCCAAAGGTTTCTTACTTATAAAAAAAGGAATTTGGGTATATTTTATTTTGTTGATTTTTGAAGGCTCATTAAGAAAGTGGTTTTTGCCGCAGCTTTCAACACCATTACTGGTTATTAGAGATCCTGTTGCCTTATGGATAATAGTAATGTGTATCAAACAGGGTTTCTTTAAGGTTAATTTTTACATAGCAGCTATTTGGATAATTGGTTTTTTCTCGCTATTGACGACTATATTGTGGGGACACGGAAATGCATATGTCGCCTTGTTCGGAGTCAGAATTTTTTGGATTCACTTCCCGCTAATTTTTATCATACCCCGAGTTTTTGATAAACAAGATGTAATAAAAGTTGGAAAAATACTATTAATGATAGTCCTTCCGATGACGCTTCTTATGGCTGTGCAATTTTTTAGTCCTCAGTCTGCCTGGGTTAATCGAAGCATTGGAGGCAACATTGAAGAGATAGGATTTGGAGGTACTTTAGGATTTTTTCGTCCTCCCGGAACTTTTTCGTTTATATCCGGGCTTGCTGCATTTTATGGTTTGGCAGCAACTTATGTCTTTTATTTTTGGATTGATAATTCAATAATAATTAAAAAGTGGTTTTTAATTATTATTACCGGTTGTCTGCTTGTCGCTATACCATTATCAATTAGCCGAACCGTATTGCTGCAAACAATTTTGTCGCTTGTTTTTGCAATTATTATAATCGCCCGTAAACCTAAATATGTAGTGCGCCTTTTCTTTGTAATTGCAATAGGTATTACTATTTTTGTTCTGCTAAGTAATGTAGATTTTTTTGCGACCGGTATGATGGTTTTTACAGAGCGGATGACAACGGCTACCGAAAGTGAAGGCGGAGCCGAGGGTGTCTTGGTTGATCGTTTCTTAGGGGGAATGTTTCGGGCTATTACTAACTCAAATGATTTACCTTTTTGGGGGTATGGACTGGGTATGGGAACTAATGTCGGTTCAATGCTTTTAAGTGGTGAAACTACGTTTCTAATCGCCGAAGCCGAGTGGGCAAGAATTATCGGAGAAATGGGGATTGTATTAGGTCTGATGATTGTGTGTCTGAGAGTGTTATTGACAATCAAAATGACCTTAAAGTCTTTAAAGGCAGTAAGCAAGAAAAATTTTCTTCCTTGGATGCTGCTCAGTTTTGGCTTTTTTACTATTTTACAAGGATCTTGGGCGCAGCCAACAGCATTAGGTTTTGCTGTGTTATCAGGCGGATTAATTCTAGCATCACTTAATGATCCAACCAGAATCCGATATTATTTTGAAAAGTTGCCGGCGAGTAATTGATAATTGACTGACGCAAATAAAACTGAGTGAATAAACAGCTTAAAAATCCGGGAAACCAAAGCAATTTATTATTGTATTCAAAAAAAGACTTAGGTATGAAATTTTAATTTTTTCATCTTCGTTAAGAACCGAATAGTTTAATGCAGAAAAATAAATACTTAAAGAATGTTAAAAATAGCTTTGATAACAGGTATAACCGGACAGGATGGAGCTTACCTGAGTAAGACGTTGATTAAAAACGGTTATCAGGTGATAGGTCTGGTAAGAGGTTATACACAGACAAGCAAGAAAGGTTTAGAATTATTAGGAATTGACGACAAAGTTCAACTGCTTGAATGCGATCTAACCGATTTATCTCAAGTCATTTCAATAATAAGTGAAGTTCAACCATCAGAGATTTATAATCTGGCAGCTCAGAGTTCTGTTTTTTTGTCTTTTAAGCAGCCGATTGGAACGATCAGTTTTAATATCATTTCAGTTTTGAATTTGCTCGAAGCGATCCGGTTGATTAAGCCGGATACCAGGTTTTATCAGGCAACGAGCAGTGAAATTTTCGGCTCGTCCTGCGCTTTGCCGATAAATGAAAACAGCGCGATTTCTCCGATCAGTCCGTATAGCATTTCCAAGGCTTCCGCTTATTGGATAACGAAAAATTATCGAGAATCATACGGTCTTTTCAGTTGCAGCGGAATTTTATTTAATCACGAATCTTTTTTGAGGAGCGAAAATTTTTTCGTCAAAAAAGTAATTCGGGAAGCGATTAAAATAAAAAAAGGGCAATCTGAATTTTTGGAAGTCGGCAATGTAGATATTAAGAGAGATTTCGGTTGGGCGCCGAAATACGTCGAAAGTATGTATTTGATGCTGCAAGAGGAAAAACCCGATGATTTTGTCATTTGCTCGAATAAATCAGTTTCTCTGCGCTCGATTATCGAGTATGTTTTCAAGTATCTGGATGTTTCCATTGACCGAATCGTCGTTAGCGAAAAACTTTATCGTCCGACGGAAATTTTAGATATTTACGGCGATAATACAAAAGCCAGTAAAATTTTAGGCTGGAATTACGATTTGTCGTTTTATGATGTATTAGAGATTTTAGTTGATGAAGAAATCGAGACGTTTAATGAATAGAAAACTCAAGGTAACGTTTTTTCAGCGAAAACCGAGAGAAGACGGCAATTTCAGTGTCGAATTTATCTTCTCCGATTTGAGAAATCGGCTGGAGGATAGAATTGATTCGGACGTAAAAATCTCTAAATTTTTTAATGACGGAGTTTTCCGCAAAATTTACAACATTCTGGAGGCTTCGGGCAGACAAGGCGCAGGAATTAATCACGTAACCGGCGAAATACATTTTCTGGCTCTTTTAATGAAAAAAAAGAAAGTTGTTTTAACAATTCTGGATTGCGGAATGCTTCTTAGAAAAAAAACTCCGGTTAGACACATAACCAAACTGTTGTATCTGACGTTGCCGGTCAAATCCGCCGGATACATCACGGCGATTTCGGAAACTACAAAACGCGAGATTATCAAATACACTGATTGCCCGCCGGATAAAATAAGTGTGATTCCGGTCGGCGTTGATTCGATTTATCAGGCTTGTCCTAAAGAATTTAACACATCGAAACCAAATATCTTACACATCGGCTTGAGTGAAAATAAGAATATTTTCAGACTTATCGAAGCAATCAAAGGCATTAATTGTCATTTAACGATTATTGGAAAGTTATCTTCTGATCACATCGAGAAATTAAAAGAAAATTCCATTGATTACAGCAGCGCGTCGAATCTTTCGCAAAAGGAAATGTTTGAAAAATATAAGGAATGTGACATTCTCGCCTTCGTTTCAACTTCGGAAGGCTTTGGAATGCCGATTATTGAAGCAAATTCAGTAGAAAGAGTTGTCATTACCGGTAATTTATCTTCAATGCCGGAGGTCGCCGGTGATGCCGCTCATTTAGTTGATCCTTATAATGTTGATGAAATCAGAAACGGCGTCTTAAAATTGATAGGCGATAGAGAATACAGAGAAAAATTGATCAACAACGGCAGGCAAAACAGACTCCGATTCGATTCAGATAAAATTGCCGGTTTATATTACGATTTGTATAGTAAAATCTACAACGAACCTGAATAGTAATTTATCTGGGTCTGTGAATCAATTTTCTTTGTTAAAAGTAAAAACAATCAACCCTTACGATGATTGAAAATAAAACGGCGCGTTATTTATATTGTGCTTTAGCCGATAGAAAACTTTAGTATGTGCGGAATAATCGGACAGATTGCCTTTGATGATGGAGAATTGTCCACTCCTCGCCTTAATTTATTACAGCATAGAGGACCGGATGGAAGCGGAGAATGGACAAACAATCAAAAAAATGTGTATTTCGGTCACGCAAGATTGGCGATTATTGATCCGTCACCGACCGGCGATCAGCCGATGTCCGATTCGTCGGGACGTTTCACAATTACATTTAACGGTGAAATCTATAATCACCTGGAATTACGTTCCGCCTTACCCGATATGAGATGGCGCGGAAGCTGCGACACCGAAACTTTAATCGAACTTTTGGCTGCCGAAGGACTCCAAACTCTCAATCTGTTGAAGGGAATGTTCGCTTTTGCATTGTATGATAATGTTGATGATTCGGTTCTGCTGGTCAGAGACAGGTTAGGCATAAAACCGCTATGGATTAAATCTGAGGAAAAAAAGCTCATTTTTGCCTCGGAAATTCGTCCTTTGATTCAATCCGCCGATTTTGTTCCAAATTCTTATGGTTTGAGTGAATACTTAGCTTTCGGACGGCTTCCAAGCACGGGTAATATATTTAACGGCATAGAATCCATTCCGCCGGGAAGCTGGCTGAAAATTAGTGCGAAAGGCGAGATTTCCAGGAATTTCTGGTGGCGTCCTCAGAGTTTTACGGCTGCTAAGTTTCAAAACCGACAGAGCGCTGCCAAACGGGTTAAGCAACTCGTAACGACAGCAATCGAAGAGCATTTAATTTCTGATGTCGGAATGGGCGCATTTTTAAGCGGCGGAATTGACTCAAGCATCGTGACTCTGGTCGCCGGAAAAGCGTTGGGGCGAAATCTGCAAACATTTACGGTCGGATTTCCTCAGGGCAAAAAGAATTTGGATGAGCGTTCGATAGCGCGAAAGGTAGCTGAAAAGGCTGGAACCGAGCATCGTGAATTGGAACTCAACGAAGATTCGTGTCTTGATTGGGTCAAAGACGCGGTTCTGAAACTCGATTTACCGTCGGTGGACGCGATCAATACTTTTATCGTATCAAAAGCCGTGCGCGAAACCGGGCTAAAAGTCGCTCTTTCAGGACTCGGCGGAGACGAATTATTCGGCGGTTATCCGAGTTTCAAAGACGTTCCTCGAGTCAGTTGGCTCGGCTCTCTTCCAATTAATTTAAGGCGTCGAATTATTTCTTTGTTTCCGCAAAATTTAAGAGAAAAACTTGAAGGTCTGAATGATTTTTCGATTGCTCAACTGACTGCGGCGCGCCGTCGTTTCGCGTCTTCAAAGGATTTAACGGCAATGGGTTTAGAAAACGGCGTGCCGGTTTTTGCTCCGCCGTTTCCTGCAAACTTGGATACAATGGGAATCATTTCCTGGGCGGAAATTCAGGAATATATGATTCCGATGCTTCTTCGTGACAGCGATCAGATGAGTATGGCGGTCGGTCTCGAATTGCGTGTGCCGTTTCTCGATCATCGGTTGGTAGAAGAGGTTTTGAGTATTCCCCAAAATTTCAAAAAAGGTGAAGGCGTTAAACCATTACTTGTCGAAGCATTCAGAGAAGAACTCCCGACGGAAGTTTACAAAAGGAAAAAGCAGGGATTTGAATTGCCGATGGACGAATGGATTCGCGGACCGTTATTGGATTTTACAAAAGACGGCTTATCGGCGGCGGCGGATTTGCTCGGCTTAAATGAACCTTTACGACAGTGGGATGATTTCAATAAAGGCGGAATTCATTGGACTCGAATCTGGAAATGGTCTGTTCTGGGACACTGGTTAGCGACGCAAAAGGCTTCAACCGATTGTAATTTGTTACAAAATCACAAAGGCAGCAGTAAAAATTTACAGACGGAATTTATCAGTAAAAGTTTTTCCCAATGACGATGAACGCAATCAATATCTTTCCGGCTGTTTTGATTTTGGTTTATACTCTGCTGTATTAACACATAATATTTTTCAGTAATCAATGAAAATGCTGCACGTTACTCCTTCGTATAAACCTGCCTACGTATATGGAGGTCCTATCGAATCCATTGCGCGTTTATGTGAAGGATTAGCTGCCGCCGGACACACCGTTGACGTTTTTACGACTACCGCAAACGGCAATGAAGAGCTGGATATTCCGACGGGAAAACAAATTGACGTAAGCGGCGTAAAAGTTATTTATTTCAATCGAGTAACAAAAGATCACACGCACGTTTCTCCCAAACTTTGGAATTATTTACGTCGAAACTGCAAGAACTATGATGTCGTTCACATTCATTCGTGGTGGAACATTTTAGTCGTCGTCGCGGCATTGATTTGCCATAACAGAAAAGCAAAAATTGTAATATCTCCGCGCGGAATGTTGAGCGATTATATTATGAAAAATTCCAACGGCGCAGCAAAAAAATATCTGCACGTGTTTGTCGGCAAAAGAGCTTTATCAAAATCATATTTTCATGCGACCGCAGAATCCGAGTATAAAGAATGCACGCAGCTTATACCGGGATGGAAAGGTTTTACTCTGCCGAATATCTTAAGTTTGCCTGATCTGGAAATCGTAAAAACCGACAACGAAATTTTCACTTTGATATTTCTATCCAGAGTTCATCCTAAAAAAGGACTCGAATTACTTTTCGAGGCAATTCAAAATTTTCCGTTTAAGATATTGCTCAGAATTGTCGGCAGCGGAGAAGAATCATACAGTAAGGAATTAAAGGCAAAAGCGGAAAAGCTAAATATAACCGACAAAATTGAATGGGTCGGATGGAAAAATCGGGATGAAAAATTCGTTGATTTAATGCGCGCCGATTTGTTTGTGCTGACTTCTTTTAATGAAAATTTTGCCAATGTTGTAATAGAATCACTGCACGTCGGAACACCAGTTTTGATTTCCGAGCAGGTTGGTTTATCTTCTTTTGTCCGCAGGGAAAATTTAGGTTGGGTGTCGTCCTTAAACGTCGAATCAATCAAAACAAACCTGATCAGGGCTTTTAACGATGTCAACAAAAGAAAAAATATTAACGAAATCGGAAGGACAAAGATTCAACAGTCATTTTCCGAAAAAGTTTTGATTCAAAAATACGTTGAAAATTATCAATCAATTGCGAATCAAGAGAAAAAATAGTTTATCCTTTGTCTAAACAGCCAAATTTCCACGTCAATTAAAAGTTTTCCTTGAGATAATCGTATGGAATTAGTTAAATCAAGTATTTTACAAGCTCTGATTTTAACCAAAGACGAAGAACCTAATATCGGTCGCGTGTTAAGTAAACTCGGATGGCTGGAAAAAGTAGTAATTCTCGATAGTTTCAGCACGGACAAAACAATTGAAATAGCCGAATCTTTTCCCAACGTGATTTTATTCAGCAGAATTTTTGATACGCACGCCGCCCAGTGGAATTACGGACTATCATTGTTAGACAGCAAATGGGTTTTAAGTCTCGATGCCGATTATGTCTTGCCGGATGATTTCGTTAAAGAAGTCAAAGAAAAATTACAGGACGACGAAAAATCGGCTTATTTTACAAAGTTCAAATTTTTAGTTTTCGGCAAAGAATTAATCAGAGACAATACAACTCCCCGACCGGTTTTATTTCAAAAATCCGATTGCGTTTATTATGATGACGGACACACTCAGAGATTGACAATTAACGGAAAAACCGGCTCATTCAACGCGCATATTTTGCACGACGACCGAAAATCCCTGACCAGATGGCTGGCAAATCAAAGTAATTATTCGATTAAAGAATGCGATAAATTATTAAATTCAGATTCGGCAAATGCCTCATTTACCTCCAAAATCAGAAAAAATAAAATTTTAGCTCCGTTTTTTGTTTTCTTCTATTGTCTCTTCGCCCAAGGACTAATTTTTAGCGGCTGGCGCGGCTGGCACTATACATTGCAGCGAACCTTAGTCGAAATGCTTCTGGCGCTTCGATTAATTGAAAACACAAAATTCAACAAATAGTTAAGCAAAAAGTCAGATTTTGTTTTGTAAACAATTTTAGTCAGAGAAAAGACCGATTTTGCTACTTAAGACATAGATTTGTTTGGTAAATAGAAAATTACTTGGCATCTTTCTTCTGTCCTATTAAAACCATACTTTTCCATAAAAAGGGAAGTCGTCCGACACCGGAGAATCTAATAACGTTGAAACCATTTTCTTCAAGCAATGTTGTAAGCGTAGCGCGACTCCAGAATTTTATGTGTCCACCATGCCAGAGAACCGTGTGATGAAAATCCCATTTATTAAGAATAGACAAGACAAGATTTTTCAGATAACCGTGATAGGGAGTTGTAATAATCAAATAGCCTTTTTCTCTGACTACTGAGCGCGCGTAAATTGGAAGTAAATGAGGAGAAAAAAGATGTTCAATGACTTCGGTTGAGATAACGGCGTCAAAAGATTTCTTCTCTTGTTTTAATAGGTTGTCCGGATTGTCTTGAACCCCGTAATTGTAAAAATTAATGGCTGGATAATTAGATTTAGAAATTTTTACGCCCTGTTGATCATATTCGACTCCTGCAACATAATAACCGGCTTTTGCCACCTCTGAACACAGTTTTCCATTACCTGATCCTAAATCAAGTACGCGAGAGACTTCCAGACTTTTTAATGTATTTATAATTTCAGGAATTATATAATTACACGAATGAGGACCAACACCGGTTGTCCAGCCGTAATCTTCAACGAGATTTTCTTCCATAATTTTCCCAGCGTTTGTACTGACACGCAGATTAGTACATTTTGATGCCAACCCCGACAAATAATATTATTTAACTTTAACAATGAATTAGTATAAATATTTTTGTAAAATCTATACAATTCATATGCGCCAAAGATGTTTCGGACACGCAAAATTTCAGATGAACCTTTTATGTCCAGCCATTTGGCTCGAATTGCCGGTTGTATTTTCACCGTAATAAAATAATTTGTCTATCTTGTTTCGTTCCTTATTGAATATAAGAGTAAATTTGTCGGTTATTCAGCAGACAACTGAGCTAAATCAAATATGTACTCTTCTAAAGTAAAATTGAAAAATTTCGATGCGACCATCGGACTTGATCGGGAAGCAAGTAAGTTAAAAGAAGCAAGTTGGTATTTGTTGAAGGTGCTTTTTTTTCTTTCAGCGCTGCCTTATCCGGCTGCGTTTAAGGTTTGGCTGTTAAAACTTTTCGGCGCTCGAATAGGTGAGCGATTAAATATCAAGCCGCGCGTTAATATTCATATGCCCTGGAAACTGGAAATTGGCGATGATGTGTGGATTGGTGAAGAGGTTTTCATCCTTAATTTTGAAAAAGTGCGGATTGGAAGTAACGTTACTATTAGCCAGCGCGCTTTTCTTTGCGGCGGCAACCACGATTTTCGAGAACCCTCGATGCCGTACCGGAACGCGCCGATTACACTTGAAGACGGAGTGTGGGTAGGCGCGGCTAGTTTCGTCGGACCGGGCGTGACTGTCGGTCTAGATACTGTTATCGGCGCCGGTTCGATTGTTACTTCATCTTTACCGCCAAATGGCATCTACGGCGGAAATCCTCCGTTACTTAAAGGCGCGCGCTGGAAATAATCCGACAATAGAAATTTTCATATCTGCCTCGTAAATATCTACGAATCGGAAAAATCAGGTTTTTAAGACTAAATTTATTCAAAAATGAGTCAGCCGAAAGCGAAACGAATCCTCGTCATTGGAATTAACTGTTTGCCGGAGATGACCGGCATCGGGAAATATACGGGCGAGATGGTCGAATGGCTGGCTGAACATAAATACGAATGTTCGGTCGTTACGGCTTTTCCTTATTATCCGCAATGGGAAATCCAGTCTCCGTATAAAGGCAATTTTTATCTAAAAGAAACACTGAAAGCTGGCAATCTGAAAATATATCGTTGTCCGCTATACGTGCCGCAAAACCCGAGCGGTATTAAGAGAGTGGTTCACGACGCAAGTTTCTTTGTTTCCGCTTTGTTGATAATTTTTTATCTTTTGTTTAAGCCCGGATACGATTATATTTTGTGTGTCGCGCCGCCTTTTCATCTCGGTTTTTTGGGACTGTTTTATCGTTTTTTCAAAGGCGGAAAAGTTCTTTATCATATGCAGGATTTGCAGGTTGACGCCGCTAAGGAATTGGGAATTATCAAATCCGCCGGATTTATCAACATTTTGTTCGGTATGGAGCGATTTATTCTCAGACAATCAGATAAAATCAGCAGTATTTCGTATGGAATGATTCGAAAAATCAAACAGAAGATTGATAAAGAGGTAATGTTTTTTCCAAACTGGGTGGATGTCAAGCAATTTTATCCATTGGAAGATCGCTTGACTAACAGAGAGTCTTACGGTTTTTCCGCATCGGATAAGATCGTTCTTTATTCGGGAAGTATCGGCGAAAAACAGGGACTCGAAGTGATTCTACATCTGGCAAAAGAACTCGAAACTGACGCCTCTTTCAAGTTTTTAATTGCCGGTTCCGGTCCATATAAACAGAAGTTACAAAATATTGCCGATGAAATGAAGTTAAAAAATGTTCGGTTTCTTCCTTTGCAACCGATTGATAAATTGAATTCCTTTCTCAATATTGCTGACGTTCATCTGGTGATTCAAAAGGCAAATGCCAGCGATTTGGTAATGCCTTCAAAGCTAACGACAATTTTCGCTGTCGGCGGTTTGGTTTTAGTGACAGCCAATATCGAATCCGGCTTATATGAAGAAATCAACAGTCACAAGATGGGCATTCTGGTTAAAGCCGAAGACCTAAAAGATTTAAAAGACGGCGTTAGAGGCGCTTTTCAAACTGGCTGCGAGCAGAAAAAAATCAATGCCAGACATTACGCGGAAGATTATCTATCAATTAACCGAGTATTAACCGGATTTTCGGAATCTTTGTAATTAACTTCAAACACGAAATCGCTCCTGTTTAACTCTATTGCAGCAATAGCCATATTATTCAGAATTTGAATTTGCAATTATAAAATTCGGCAATCACCGATGTTTTCACAGGCGAGTGTTTCGATTATCAAAGTGCTGAAGCGGGATTTTACAAAACAAATGTTTGTATATCGGTAGAACTTGCTCTTATTTTCAGTTTTTACTAATGTAGTTCAGGCAGTATAATTAAGGTATTCTTTTGACGAATTGGATTTTAAAAAACTTATTTTACAATCTTTTACAGGCAGTATGAATTCTACAAAAGAAACACAAGGTTTTGTATTAAAATCGATTCTAAATCTTGCTTGCCTTAATTGCGCATTTTTACTTGCTTACAATTTGTCTTTTAATAATCCCTTTTCGCTGAGAGAGGTTAATTCCAACGCGGATTATAACTCACTATTGCTTATCGCCAATTTACTGGTGTTGGGTATCAATTCGGTTTTCAACACCACGCAGCGCCGGGAACTTAGAAAGTATTCAATATTTCTTTTAACATATTTATGCATCATGGTTTTCATTGAAAGATATAATTATTCCAGGGCATTTCACGTTTACTTTCAGGCTTTTTATTTCACCTTTATCGTTTTTCTCAAATTCAGCAATTTTAATTCATTGCTCGAAAGATATTTTTTACCTAAAGATTTGGAACGGAAAATCCTATTAATCGGTGGCGAGTTTGATTTTTCGATTGTTCAATATATCAGCGAACAGCCGGGCAATTATCGGTGTGTCGGCTGGCTGAGAAATACGGAATCACCTTCAGAAGATGACGGAGATTTTTATCGTGGACGAATAGACGAACTGGAAGAACTGCTCTCCAAGAATACTTTTGACGGATTGCTGATTTCGTCTGCGTCAGTTGCTCTCGCAGATCTCGATAACGCGATTAAAATCGCCGAGAAATACCACACCACCGTCAGTATGCTGCCACCCTATTTTCAGTATTTATCGCAGCAGGTTTGTCATACGGAAGAATGGCTGGGCGTTCCGATTATTTCGGTTCATCATACTAAACTGGCGATAAAATATCACCAGATAACTAAGAGAGTTCTGGATGTTCTTGTTTCGCTCTTGATTTTAATCTTCATTTTTCCGTTATTATGCCTGTTTGTTATTCCGGCGATCTGGCTCAATAATCGAGGTCCCGTCTTTTTTGTTCAACTTCGCAAAGGATACAAACAAAAACCGTTTCATTGCTACAAATTCAGAACAATGAAGTTAGATACGGAAATTCCTGAAGAAGTTCAAGCTCAAAAGCAGGACGAGAGAGTGACTAGAATCGGGCAGACTCTGCGGAAAAACAGTATCGACGAGATTCCGCAATTCTATAATGTTTTGGTCGGACATATGAGCGTCGTCGGACCTCGTCCGCACATGGTCGAGCATGATAATTTATACGATAAATTTATTTCCCGCTATAATGTCCGGTTTGTCACCAAACCCGGCATCACCGGTTGGGCGCAAATTAACGGGCTGCGCGGCGGAACCGAAGACCCCGGACTGATGAACAAACGAATCGAACACGACCTCTGGTATATTAAGAATTGGTCTTTGTGGCTCGATATAAAAATAATCGCTCTAACCGTTTCAAAACTGCTTTTAAAGGGCGATAAAAATGCTTATTAGTAACTTTTCGAGTCAGTATTATCAGCGGTTGAAGATATTTAATATTTTGATTAAAAACTATGTCCGGCTATACATTTAATAATTTCTTCGTAGTATTTACTGCGAGATTCAGAAATACGATAATATAACTCCAAAACATTGATAGTTTATAATAAACAACTGTGAAAAAAGCGCTTATAACAGGAATCACCGGACAGGACGGCTCGTATCTGGCAGAGCTTTTGCTCAGTAAAGGATACCGGGTTGACGGTATTATCCGCCGAGCTTCGACTTTTAATACCGAGCGAATTGACCATATTTACGAAGACCCGCACGAAACGGAACGGAAATTTCGGCTTCACTACGGAGATTTGGCGGACGGCACGGGACTGAGGCGAATTCTGGAAAAGGTTCAGCCGGATGAAGTTTATAATCTGGGCGCGCAATCGCACGTTCGCGTCTCTTTCGACGAGCCTGAATACACCGCCGATATTGTCGGTTTGGGGACTCTCCGCTTGCTCGAAGCTCTGCGGGATTCGGTAACGGGTAACGGTAAACAAGTGCGTTTTTATCAAGCCGGATCATCTGAGATGTTCGGTTCGACCAATCCGCCGCAAAATGAAAACGCGCCGTTTCATCCGCGCAGCCCGTATGCCGTAGCAAAAGTTTCGGCGCACTGGTATGCGGTCAATTACCGCGAGTCTTACGGGATGTTCATTTGCAACGGAATTCTTTTTAACCACGAATCCGAACGACGCGGCGAAACTTTTGTTACACGCAAAATCACCCGCGCTCTCGGTCGAATTAAAGTAGGTTTGCAGGATAAACTTTTCCTGGGCAATCTCGATGCCAAGCGCGATTGGGGACACGCCGCCGATTATGTCGAGGCAATCTGGCTGATGCTGCAGCAGGATGAACCGGACGATTTTGTCGTGGCGACGGGCGAAGCGCACTCGGTCAGAGAATTTCTCGAAGAAGCATTTAATCTGGCTGATTTGGACTGGCAAAAATACGTGGAAGTTGATCCGCATTACTTTCGCCCGGCAGAGGTTGATTATCTTCTCGGTGATCCGACAAAAATCAAGGAAAAAATCGGTTGGAAGCCGAAAATCAATTTCAAGCAGTTGGTTAAATTAATGTATGAACACGATTTAAATTTAGCTTTACAGGAAAAAATTTTAAGAGATAACGGACATATCATCGCGGTAAGGGGCAAGGCAAATGATTAAATCCGCCAAGGTTTTCGTTGCCGGTCATCGCGGGCTGGCAGGCTCCGCCATTTTGCGAAAATTACAGTCGGACGGTTACGAGCGAATCATTACCGTTGATCGGAACGCGCTGGATTTGACCGAACAGTCGGCAGTCGGGCGATTTTTCGCCGAAGAAAAACCCGAATATGTATTTCTGGCGGCGGCAAAAGTCGGTGGAATTGTTGCCAACAACACCTTTCCTGCTGATTTTATCAGGGATAATCTTCTAATCCAGACAAATGTTATTGATTCTGCCTACCGAAACGCAGCGAAAAGACTGCTTTTTCTCGGTTCATCGTGTATTTATCCAAAATTTGCCGCGCAGCCTTTAAAAGAAGAATATCTTTTGACGGCGCCGCTTGAGCCGACCAATGAAGCCTATGCCGTTGCCAAGATTGCCGGCATAAAAATGTGCCAGGCTTATCATCAACAATTCGGTTTTGATTGCATATCGGCAATGCCGACCAATCTTTACGGTCCGCACGACAATTTTGATTTAACGAGTTCGCACGTGCTTCCGGCGCTGATCCGAAAATTTCACGAGTCCAAAAAAAACGGTGCTGATTCTGTCGAAATTTGGGGAACGGGCGCGCCGAAAAGAGAATTTCTTTATGTGGATGATTTAGCGGAAGCCTGTGTTTTTTTGATGCGGCAGTCGGCTGAAACTGTAAATGCCGCCGCTCCCGATAAATTAATTAACATCGGCACCGGAGAAGACCTGACTGTTTATAACTTAGCTCGTCTAGTTGCCGATATTGTCGGATTTCAAGGCAGACTCGAATTTGATCCGACAAAGCCGGACGGAACTCCTCGCAAATTACTCGATGTTTCTAGACTTCTTGAGCTAGGCTGGAAAGCTCAAATTCCGCTTGAACAGGGTATTAAGGAAACTTACAAGTGGTACAAACAAAATTTTGACAGTTTCACTGTCTTGAAAGATAATATCTAAATCCAAAGTTTGTTAATTTTGTTGAAACATCTATTGAAAATTAGTTGCGCTAAGGTTATAAATTGATTGAAAAAAAAAATATATAATGCTAAGGTAGCTAGATTCAGTTCTAATGCTGAATTAATAGTTATCTTTAGACATTAACGATAGACGGGTTCTTTATGAAGAGGTGAAATGAACAAAGGTTATCAAAAAATCTCAAGGTCGGCTGTAGCCGGTTTAATTTATTGTCTGGTGAGCGTTTATGTGTTTTGCGGCATTCCCGGCAGCGTTGTTTTCGCCCAGACTTCGGCATCCCAAACTACCGCAGGAGTTCTTGAGATTTCAGGAGCTAAATATGTTTTGTTGAATGACAACAAGACTCCGCGGGGAACAACCGTTTTATCAGGCGCAAAAATAGATACCGAGAATGCCAACGGAGCGATGGTGAGTTTTGATCGTCTCGGACATCTCGAAATTGGCTGTCATTCATCAGTCAGACTCACTTTTACAGCCGATCAGGTTGAAGTAACCGTTCTAAGCGGTTATGCCCGTTTAATCACCAATCAGGGAATCATCGGAACACTTATTACGCCGGATAATCAAACTCAAAAAACCGATTCGTCACTGCCAACTTCGACGGTCGAAACTTCTACAGCAAATTCTTGCGGTCCGCTCGTATTTCCAGCGGCGGCAGCGGCAGGCGCGGCGGCAGCGGCAGGCGCGGCAACAGTTGGCGGAGCCGGAGGCTTATTTGGACTCGGCGCTGTAGCATTGATTGCGATTGGTATCCCTGTCGCAGGGGCGGCAATTGCCATCGCTGCAAGAAAAGGACCGCCGTGTGATCGGCTACCTATACAAGCTGTCAGCAATGTCAGACCTTGTAATCCGTAACCAACTGTTTATATTGAATAAATCGAGTAATTTTAAAAAGTAATGCCCCTTATTGGGGCATTACTTTTTAAAAGATGTTTATAACTTTATCAATAAATATCTATCTTAAATTTTAGTAATTTTTGTTTAGAATATGCAGTCAAAAGCTAATCTGGAATTAAACGAAATAATTCCTCTATGTTATGCTTCACCGCGAAACTAAAACTGCCCGTTGAACTTGATGCTCATATTTCAATTTGGCATTATTTTCAGTGTAATAGACTAACAACGGTTTTATTATCATTTTTTAAAGCTGATAAAAATTCATATTTCACAAATTTTATTCAAAGTGAATACTTAAGATGATTGAACTATTTATAGCAGGCGGCAGCGGGACGCGACTGTTATTTCCCGCCAGAATAAGCCCATACTTTGTGAATTTGCATTATCATCAGGCTAAATTATCCCTTCGTCTGAGCCACGAAGAACTCACGTCATCTCTACAACAATCTTGCCGAATGTGCCAAGTTAAGACTACTCAATACCGCAGATGATTCCCGTAGTTGAAAAACAGCTTAGTCAAAAACGAAATCATCGCTTTCTTTTAGCCGTCCGGGGAAGCCGTTGTGGTAAATGACGAACCAAATTTGTTTGTCATTGCTCCACCTAACCCACAGCGCGCCGGTTTGTTGATTAATTGCGTCGCTTGGCTATTCGCAGCGCGTGCGCATTCGATGATGACCGCATTCTTCCATTAAATATTACTTGCTAGTCAACTCAGCAACGTTGGAAATAGTTTTCAGAGGCTCTTGGCATCACGGATTATTTTCGTAAACTATATTACGAGATAATTACCGGAAGGCAATTAGGCAAAGCAGGCGATTGCCGAAGGCTTCGATATTTTCAAAAGCCCGAACAAGGACAATTTGCTCGAAGAACGGCATTACGATTTGAATCTGCCAGACATCGCCGAATTGTGGCGGCGCGGCAGCGTCGTCTCGTCGTGGCTGCTCGATTTGACCGCGCTCGCGCTGGCGGAAAATCACGACTTGAGCGAGTATTCGGGTTTCGTCGCAGATTCAGGCGAAGGTCGCTGGACAATCGAAGCCGCACTTGATCAAGCCGTTCCCGCCGAAGTTTTAACGGCGGCGTTATACACGCGCTTTCGCTCGCGGCAGGAACACACTTTCGCCGAGAAAGTTTTATCGGCGATGCGCGAGAAATTCGGCGGTCATCTCGAACCGAAAAGCGAAAAAGTCGGCGAGAAAAAATTAATGCGCGGTGAAATAAATACGGCACAGGGAAAAAAACGGAAGCAGTAACTACAGAGAAATAAAGGAAAAAAATTATGAAAATGACGAACAACACAATTCTTATCACGGGCGGCGGCTCCGGCATCGGACGCGCTCTCGCCAAGGCTTTTTACAAATCGGGCAATCAGGTAATCGTCGCGGGACGAAGCCGCGAAAAACTCGATGACACCACCGGCGCGAATCCCGGCATCGAGTCATTTAATGTTGATATGGCAAATTTAGAGAGCATCAGGTCTCTCGCTTCGGAAGTGACCACGCAGTTTCCACAGCATAATACGGTTATTCACTGCGCCGGAGTGATGATTGCCGAAGATTTATCGGGCGGCAATCATTCGCAGACGGACGAAGCGACGATCAACACAAATCTGCTCGGACCCATTCGGCTGACGGAAAAACTTTTACCCGCTCTGAAAAAGCAGTCGAACGCGGCGATTTTGATCGTTTCGTCCGGCGCGGCGTTTATGCCGATAGCCAGCCAACGGACGAAAACGATGCGTTTCACCACCGATAACGGCGATCATTAACGGCAGACCCAGCATTCCGGCTCTGACAAAAGATGCGGGAGTTCCGCCGACACCCAACCAAATCGGCAGAGACTTTTGAACGGGGCGCGGATAAACCGGCTGATTTTTCATTGCGGGACGAAACCTGCCCGACCAGGTGACAAATTCGTGAGTGCGGAGTTGCAGCAGCAAATCGAGTTTTTCTGCAAAAAGCGCGTCATAATTCTGCAAATTCAACCCGAACAGCGGAAACGCTTCGCCGAACGAACCGCGCCCGACGACCATTTCAGCGCGCCCTTGCGACAACAAATCGAGCGTCGCAAAACTTTGAAAAACGCGCACCGGGTCAGCTGCGCTCAAAACCGTCACCGCACTCGTCAAACGAATATTTTCGGTTCGCGCCGCCGCCGCCAAAATCAGTGCCGGCGCGGAATCGAGAAACTCCCGGCGGTGGTGTTCGCCGATGCCGAACACCGCCAAACCCATTCTGTCCGCCTGCTCGATCCGGTCGAGTAGTTTCTCCATCGCTTTCCCATCGTCCGCATTTGCAATTGTCCGATCATCGAATTTTGCCGCAAAACTATCAATTCCTATCTCCATAATCAGTTCACTCCGTGCGCCGCCGCATTTTTCCTGTTAAATCTCTGACTAAATATAAATAGTTACAACACGAAAATATGACATACATAATTGTAATGTTGAACGAGAGAATTTCAGAAAAGTTAAGGGGAAATAAAAGATGAACAACATACTGCCTCTTCAGTATGTTCGGTAAATTCGCACAAAATCCGCGCGCGGCATTCGGTCGGTGACGGTTTCAAAGTTCACACTTTTTTCCCAAATCAACTATTGAGCAGTCAAAGAATGAGTCCGTTCTATGTGGTTGATTACAATCCGAAAATAAATTTTCCGCCGAGCCTGACTCCACTCGGTGTCGAGGTGCATCAGTATCATTGATGCTGTGCGGCGAACCGAATTGACGAATCCGTTGCCGCGCCCGGACCTTTCGTGATGAATACGCTGGCAGAAATAGCGCAGGCATTCAAGTATTTCCAATCGGGAGAATTCGGGCGGTTAGCGGATTAAAACGCTCGGCTGAAAATCTGTTTTTCAAGCAGACAATTTTATTGTTTTGTAAGATATTTCAAGCAGACAATTTTATTGTTTCGTAAGATAAAGGTTATGTTCCTGCTCGAAATTCTCATCGCGCTGCTCGTCGCCGTCGTCATTTTGGTGCGGCTTTCTCGCTTCTTAAATCTGCCGTCGGCTATTTTACTGCTCGTCGGCGGTCTCGGATTGTCGATTTTAGCCGGAATCATCGTCGGCTTTGTGTTCTTTCGTTTCCGCGACAACAAACGCGCCGGCAGACGCGAATTTTCCGACGCGGGCGGAATGACGAGA
>CAXSHW010000001.1:156171-160269 GCA_964237245.1 uncultured Pyrinomonadaceae bacterium | reverse complement strand
TTGTTCCCGGTTTGAGCGATGTCGAACTCGCGCCGGAAGTGATTTTTACGCTTTTTTTGCCGCCGCTGCTGTTTGTCGCCGGTGTGCGGACTTCGTGGCGCGATTTTTATCGTGACGGGCGAAATATCGGTTTGCTCGCCATCGGACTGGTCGTCGTCACGACGCTTGTCATTGGACTGGTCGCGCACTGGGCGATTCCGGGTTTGCCGCTCGCGGCTGCGTTCACCCTCGGCGCGATTATTTCGCCGACCGATGCCATCGCCGCCACTTCGATCACCAAAACCATCGCCGTTCCGCGCCGCATCGTCACCGTTCTCGAAGGCGAAAGTCTGGTCAACGACGCGACCGGAATTGTCGTTTACCGGTTAGCGGTGGCGGCGGTTTTGACTGGCGCGTTTTCGATTTTCGAGGCGAGCGGACAATTTTTGCTGAACGCCGCGGGCGGCATCGCGGTCGGATTATTGATGGGCTGGCTGTTTATGTTTGTCATCAATAAATTTGAAGATCCGCCGGTCGAAAACACGATTTCGCTGATTACGCCGTTCATCACCTACATTGCGGCGGACAGTCTGCTGGGATTTTCGGGCGTGCTGGCAGTCGTCGCCGCCGGGTTTTATTTCTCGCGCCGTCTGCCGCGCACCAATTCGAGCGAAACGAGATTGCAGGCGATTTCGTTCTGGACAATGCTCGATTTTTTGTTCAACGGCGTGTTGTTTCTGCTTGTCGGATTGCAGCTTCGGCGCATCATCGGCGGATTGGGCGAAATTTCTCTGTGGCAAGCCGCCGGTTACGCGGCAATCGTCAGTGCGGCGGTGATTTTAACGAGAATCGCGGGCGTTTATCTGATCGCTTATCTGCCGGGATTTTTTATCAAAAAAATACGCCGGGACGATCCGTTTCCGTCGTGGAAGCCGGTTTTCGTCACGGCGTGGGCGGGAATGCGCGGCGCGATTTCGCTCGCCGCCGCGCTGTCGCTGCCGTTTATGATTGAATCCGGCACACAATTTCCCAACCGTGATTTGATTATTTTCATTACGTTTTTCGTCATTCTGGCGACGCTGGTGGCGCAGGGTTTGAGTCTGCCGCCGATTATCCGCCGGTTAAAACTGGAAGACGACGGCGCGACGGCGCAGGAAGAAGCGGCGGCGCGATTGGAAATTTATCAAGCCGCGCTCAAACGAATCGAAGAACTCCAAAAGACGGACGATCAGGAATCGCCGCAACTGCTCGATCAACTCAAAAACGATTATCAGCGTCTGACGGACGGCTTATCGAAAATCGCTGCCGAAGGCGAAAACTCGTGCCGCGATTTTTTCAAAAATGACCGAAGATTACAGCTCGACATCTTAAAAACCGAGCGCGAAACGCTGATTAAATTACGCGAAGGCGGCAAACTGCACGAAGACGCGGCGCGAAGCATTGAAAACGATCTCGACTTGGAAGAACAGCGACTGCAAAATCACAATCGGCAGAAAGCAAAAAATAACTGAAAAAGAAAAACCGGCTGAGGAACAATCGTCTTCCGAACCGTTGATGTGAAACAATATGATTACGACAAAAAACTCGTCATATCAAAAATAAAAAAGGAGAACAATAAAATGGCACAGAATTGTCCGCACGTTAAAGGAATAAAAAATCCCGCTCCGAATACGCCGAACGGCTGCGAAAATTGCCTCAAAACCGTCGGATGATAACGCAGATCAAACAGCCGTGCGACGAAGCCGTCATCAGTTCCGCGCCGGAAAATAAATCTTCCGGTGATGATGCGAAAAACTCCGCGTCCGCCGGAAAATGGATTTTGGCGGCGACGATTTTGGGTTCGAGTATGACGTTTGTTGACGGCACGGTCGTCAACGTCGCGCTGCCGGTTTTGCAGGAAAAATTGAGCGCGAATCAGGCGCAGGCGCAGTGGATCGTCGAGTCTTACGCGCTGACGCTTTCCGCTCTGATTCTGGTCGGCGGCGCATTGGGCGATAAATACGGGCGGCGCAAAATTTTCAATCTCGGCATCGGCATTTTCACCATTGCTTCCGTCGTTTGCGGTCTGGTTTCCGGCATCAATCAATTAATTTTCGCCCGCGCCGCGCAGGGCATCGGCGCGGCTCTGCTCGTGCCGGGAAGTCTGGCGATCATCAGCGCGACTTTCGATAAAAAATCACGCGCCAAAGCCATCGGCACGTGGTCGGGTTTTACGGCAATCGCCGCCGGATTCGGTCCGGTGTTGGGCGGCTGGCTGGTTGACAATTTCTCGTGGCGTTGGATTTTTTACATCAATCTGCCGCTCGCCGCCGCCGTTTTATTGATTAGCTTTCGGCGCGTGCCGGAAACGAAAGATGACGAAGCGACCGGCAAACTCGATTGGTTCGGCGCGATTTTGGCGGTCGTCGGTCTGGGCGGAATCGTCTTCGGTTTGACCGAATCGAACAATCTCGGCTTTGCAAACTTAGAAGTTGCAGGCAGTTTAATCGTCGGCGCGGCGGCTCTCGCGGGCTTTCTTTTCGTCGAATCCAACAGCGAAAATCCGATGATGCCGCTCGCCGTTTTCAAATCGAAAACTTTCACGGGCGCGAATCTTCTGACGCTGTTTCTCTACTCGGCACTCGGCGGAATTTTATTTTTCCTGCCGTTTAATCTGATTCAAATTCAAGGCTACACGGCAACGGCGGCGGGCGCGGCACTCGTGCCGTTCGTGCTGACGATGTTCGTTCTGTCGCGCGCCGCAAGCGGTTTGATTGACCGTTTCGGAGCGAAAACGCCGCTCGTCATCGGACCGATTATCGCCGGAATCGGTTTCTGGCTGTTCTCGCTCGCGCCGACAAATTCAAACAGTTACTGGACGGATTTTTTTCCGGCAATTATGGTGATGAGTTTGGGAATGGTGACAAGCGTCGCGCCTTTGACGACAACCGTGATGGGCGCGGTTGCCGAACGCCACGCCGGAATCGCGTCGGGCATCAACAACGCCGTTTCGCGCACGGCTTCACTGCTCGCCATCGCCGTTTTCGGCATCGTGATGCTGACGACATTTAACAACAATCTCGACAAGCGCATAAATGATCTTCCGCCGGAAGCGCGGACGCAGTTAAACGAACAGCGATACAAACTGGCGAGTGCCGAACTTGCAGAAAACTTTGACGACCAAACGCGCCGCGCCGCCAAACAAATGGTTGACGACTCGTTCGTCGCCGGATTTCATTTTGTCGCGTATTTGGCGGCGGGTTTGGCATTTTTGAGCGCGGTTTGCGCGTGGTTTTTAATCGAAGGCAAAGAGACCAGGAAAATTTAGTGATTTTTCGGGCGTTAAATTAACAACTGACGCGAACGTCACTTTTTTATCCGGCGAAAATTTCAATCGTTTAATGCCGTCGTCATATTACTTCAAGCTGTTGTTATTTTTCGTTCTGCTCGAACCTTTCCACCCTCGTCTGTTTCAGCCGCCAATCGCTCGACGGGTAAAAACTTCGCAGTTTCTAACATTTGGATTTACGAAACAATTTCTGCGCTCTACAATCAAAGATTTAATTTATCGAAAGGGATATAATTTTTCGAAAAGGTAGGTTTAAGTATTATGAATATTTTTGTCACCGGCGGCAGCGGATTTGTCGGCTCCGCCGTCATCGAGGAACTGCTTCGCCGCGGTCATCAAGTTTCCGCTCTGGCGCGTTCGGCTGAGTCTGCCGAAAAACTCCAAGCGGCGGGCGCGAAAACGCATCCGGGCGATCTCGAAGATTTGGACAGTCTGCGCGGCGGCGCGCAAATGTCCGACGGCGTAATTCATTGCGGATTCATCCACGATTTTACGAAATTTAAGGAAAACTGCGAGATTGACCGCCGCGCGATTGAAGCGTTGGGCGCGGCTCTCGCCGGCAAAAAACGTCCGCTGATCGTAACTTCGGGAATGGGATTGAATGTTTCGGGTCGCGTCGCCACCGAGGACGATATGCCGCCGCCGTCGAGCCAAAGCCCGCGTGCCGCGAGCGAAGAGGCGGCGCGGTTGTTCGTGAAGCTCGTGACGGTGATTCAGCGCACGAAACTCCGAGGCGGGTCGGTCGTCAATGACTTGCACGACGTGGGCCTGCTCGTGGCAATGGTGCCGGA
>CAXSHW010000001.1:146849-156161 GCA_964237245.1 uncultured Pyrinomonadaceae bacterium | reverse complement strand
GAAGAGGCGGCGCGGGCAGTCGCGGACATAAATCATCTTCCGGTCGCCGTCGTGCGTCTCGCGCCGTCGGTTCACGGCACGGGCGATCACGGTTTCGTGCCGATTTTAGGCAGCATCGCCAAAGAGACAAAAGTTTCCGCCTACGTCGGCGACGGCAGCAATCGCTGGTGCGCCGTTCACCGCTTCGATGCCGCCAAGTTGTATCGCCTCGCGTTTGAGAAACTGGCTCAGAACGCCGAGGAAGCGAAAGTTTCTTATTATCACGGCATCGCCGAACCGGACATACCGTTTCGCTCAATCGCCGAAGTGATCGGCAGACAGCTTGCCGTTCCGGTCAAAAGCCTGACCGCCGAGGAAGCGGCGGCGCATTTCACCTGGTTCGCACGCTTCGCGCAGATTGATGCGACCGCTTCGAGCCAAAAGACACAAAACGAACTCGGTTGGCAGCCGACCGAAATCGGACTGCTCGATGATATTAACCGCCCGGAATATTTTGAAAATTAATCTTTGTGAGTAAGGATTTTGTTTGAGTCATTAAACTGAATACTTGAGATAATAGATTGAATACTTGAGACAATGTGAAAGCGATAGTAATTGATGAACTGCGAACATTGTTCGTCGAAATCCTGCCGGAAATGCTGCTGACGGGAAACTAAAAGTCGAAATAGTTAAAGGAAACCCGCGTATGTGAAAAGAAATTTCTCAGCTAACGCGTGTTTTTCGCACTCATTCTGCCGGTAGAACCGACCCTCGCGCCGGTGCTTGATTTGTTGCCGTTTTGTTCGGGTAAAGCCGCGCCAGCACCTTGGGCAGTTCGTTCTCCACGAAGTCCCGCGAACCGGAACTGTGAAAAAAGTGCGCCGCCTTTTCCGCCAGCACTAAATGTGCGAGTGCGTGTATCGTCGAGATGGCGCAGAAAACGTCGGCGGACAAGCCGGTTTCAGAATAAAATTTCCCCGTTTCGGATACAACTAACGATGATTCGGCTAACTTTAAAGATGAAAAACTATTTATCATAAATTTAGAGATGAAGATTTCAGTAGGAAAATTATTTATGAGGATATATTTATGAACATCGTAGTAACAGGTTCTTTAGGCAACATCAGCAAACCGCTGACAGAGGAGTTGGTGCGAAAAGGGCATTCGGTAACAGTCGTCAGCAGCAGAGCCGAAAGGCGAAAAGCTATTAAAGACATCGGCGCACAAGCGGCGGTCGGCACGATGGAAGATGCTGATTTTCTGGCGGCGACTTTCACCGGCGCGGATGTCGTATATGTGATGGAAACGCTCGCTCCTGACGCTTTCTTTGACCCGAATGTTGACGCGATAGCGGCGGTGACCGAGATCGGCAAAAATTACAAACAAGCCATCGAACGGTCGGGTGTCAAGCGCGTGGTGCATCTGAGCAGCATCGGCGCGCATACCGATCAGGGCAACGGTCTGCTGGCTTTTCATTACAATGTCGAACAGATTTTGAGGCAATTGCCGGACGATGTTTCCATCAAATTTATGCGCCCGGTCGGTTTTTACAACTTTTTGTTTTCTTTAATCGAAACCATCAAAACACAGGGAGCCATCGTTTTGAACTACGGCGGTGACCAGACGGAACCGTGGGTTTCGCCGCTGGATATTGCGGCTGTGATTGCCGAAGAAATTGAAAAACCGTTTGACGGCAGAACAGTTCGCTACATCGCCAGCGATGAAATATCGCCCGATGAAATCGCCGAAGTTTTAGGCGAAGCCATCGGCAAACCCGAATTGAAATGGGTGGCAATTTCCGACGAACAATACCTGAACGGTTTATTGGCGGCAGGAATGAACCCGCAAACTGCCGAAGGTTTTGTGGAAATGCAGGCGAGCAGGTTCGGCGGTGACTTATATGAAGATTACTATCGCCATCATCCGACGTTGGGAAAAGTGAAGCTGAAAGATTTCGCCAAGGAATTTGCGGCTGTTTACAATCAACAATAACTGATTTCGATATGACAAACACACAACCGCGCAGATTTAAGACGATCAGCGAATTTCATCGGTTCAGGGGCTTGCCGAAACCCGAACATCCGTTAATCAGCGCGACGAATTTAGAATCAATTAAAGACTTGCCCGCCAATGAAAAAAGCGAGGAAAAAAGTCGGGAAACAAGCCTGGTATTTGATTTTTATTCCATCGCGCTCAAAAGAAATTTCGGCGCGCGGGTGAAATACGGGCAGCGGGAATATGATTTTGACGAAGGCGTAATGTTCTTTATGTCGCCCGGTCAGGTTTTCGGAGTCGAGGTCGAAAAGGATACGTCATCGCCGCCTTCGGGATGGATACTGCTCGTTCATCCCGATTTTTTATGGAACACTCCTTTAGCCAAAAACATCAGGCAATACGGATACTTCGATTACTCGGTCAATGAAGCATTGCATCTGTCGGAAAAAGAAGAAGCGACAATTACGGTTATTATGCAGAGCATTCAGCAGGAATATCGCTCGAACATTGACAACTTCAGCCAAAACGTGATGGTGTCGCAAATCGAACTGCTGCTCAATTATTCCAACCGATTTTACCACCGGCAATTCATCACCCGCCAAAAAGCGAGTAGTGATTTGCTGGTCAAATTGGAAGATTTGCTGACCGAATACTTCGACCGTCAAAACGAATCACAGTCGGGACTGCCGACCGTTAAATACGTTTCCGACAAATTAAACGTCTCGCCGAATTATCTGAGCGATCTTCTGCGAACGCTGACCGGGCAAAGCACGCAGCAGCACATTCACAACAAATTAATCGAGAAAGCCAAAGAAGGTTTATCAACCACATCGCTGTCGGTCGGCGAAATCGCTTACCGGCTCGGATTTGAACATTCGCAGTCATTCAACAAATTATTCAAGAACAAAACCAAAGTATCGCCGCTCGAATTTAGAAATTCGTTCAGTTAGAGTATTTGAAATAAATCAAGACTCTTTCAAGGATTTTGTAATTATTGTTGTATATTGACGGCTGACAGATCAAGTAAAAATGCAAGACGGCGGCACGTTTCGCTTCGGCTAATCATCTTCAGTTTGATTTTTATCCGAATTTGTCGGCTATATTACAGACTATAAAATTTGAATTAAATAAAGTTTGAGTTTCAACTCTTTCTGACGAAACAAAATGTTTACCACAAGCGGCAACCGCTAGCGATTGTCGGAACAAATCAAACACTAGATGAAGTTGAATTTCCATTTTCAACGACGTTTTGTGAGAACGCTTAAGCAAATTCAATGCGGGAGAGAAAATTATGAATAATATCAAAACCAATTTAAAGATCAACGGGAAAGATTACGCCTTGCAAATCGAGCCGCGCGTCAGTCTGCTCGACGCGCTGCGTGAATTTGCGGGGCTGACCGGCACGAAAAAGGGCTGCAATCAGGGCGCGTGCGGAGCCTGCACGGTGTTGGCGAATGGCGAAAGAATAAATTCGTGTTTCGCGCTCGCCGTCCAATACGAAGGCGCGGAGATAACGACGATTGAAGGTTTGGCGGACGAATTGGGCGAACTTCATCCCGTTCAGGCGGCATTCGTCGAGAACGACGGTTTTCAGTGCGGCTACTGCACGCCGGGACAGATTTGTTCGGCGGTCGGAATGTTCAGGGAGTTTCAAAACGGCTTGCCGAGCGCGGTTTCTGACAAAATGACCGGCGAATATGAGTTTTCCGACGAAGAAATCAAAGAGCGAATGAGCGGCAATCTGTGTCGCTGCGGAGCTTACGTCGGCATTGTGGACGCAATTCACGAAGCGTTTGATGCGGAGGTGGCGGCGCGATGAAAAATTTTACTTATCGAAAAGCGGAATCCGCGGAATCCGCGATTAATATTTTCGGTCAAAATACGAATTCCAAATTCTTGGGCGGCGGGACGAATCTGGTTGATTTGATGCGCGAAAACATCGAACAGCCCGACGCGCTGGTTGATGTCACGCATCTTTCCAAAGAGATCGAAGAGACGGAAAACGGCGGCATCAGAATCGGCGCGGCGGTCAAAAATACGACCTTGGCGAACAACGATCTAATCAGAGCAAGATTTCCGGTTTTATCACAGGCGATTCTGTTCGGCGCGTCGGGGCAAATCAGAAATATGGCGACGGTCGGCGGCAATATTTTGCAGCGGACGCGCTGTTATTATTTTTACGATGACGCGGCACGATGCAACAAACGCGAGCCGAATTCGGGTTGCGACGCAATCGGCGGATTCAACCGGATTCACGCGATTTTAGGCGCGTCAGAGGCTTGCATCGCCACGCATCCGTCGGATATGTGCGTCGCGCTTGCGGCGTTGGACGCGAAAGTTTTAGTTGAGGGCAACGGCGGAAAACGCGAAATAAAATTCACCGATTTTCATCGCCTGCCAGAAGACACCCCGCAGATAGAAACACAGTTAAAAGATGGGGAACTAATCACTGCAATTGAGATTCCGAAAAATGATTTCGCCAAAAATTCGCTGTATCGAAAAGTGCGTGATCGCGCCAGTTACGCCTTCGCATTGGTGAGCGTGGCGGCGGCTTTAGAAGTCCAAAATAACGAAATTAAAAACGTCAGAATCGCGCTCGGCGGCGTGGCGCACAAACCTTGGCGGGCATTCGCGGCGGAAAGTTTTCTGACGGGCAAATCGGCGACGGCAGAAAATTTCAGAAGCGCGGCTGAAAGCGAATTAAAAGCGGCGAAAGGTTACGGACATAACGATTTCAAAATCGAACTGGCGAAACGAATCATCGTCAGCGTGTTAAGTGAATTGACGGGAAATGGAGGAGCAAATCAATGAGCATAATGCAGAAAATAATGGAAACGGTCGTCCGGTTTGTGCCGGATAAAGAAGTTGACCCGCTGATTCGGCATAAACACGGCTATGTCGGCAAACCGTTCAGCCGCGTTGACGGACAGCTCAAGGTCAAAGGCGAAGCGACTTTTTCCGCTGAATTTAAGTTTGACAATCTCGCCTACGCCGCGCTCGTTTATTCGACGATTGCAAAGGGCAAAATCACAAAACTTGATCGAAGCGAAGCGGAAAAAGCAATCGGGGTGATTGCCGTCATCACGCACGAGAACGCGCCGAAAATGAATGATCCGGCACTGCTTGACCTCACCGGCGGAAGCAGCGGCGGGGCGAACAGCGATCTGCCGATTTTGAGAGACGAGAAAATTTATTGGAACGGTCAGCCCGTCGCGGTCGTCGTCGCCGAAACGCAGGATCAGGCGGAAAAGGCGGCGAAACTCGTCAAAGCGGAGTATGAAACCGAGGATGACGCGGTTTCGTTCGAGGCTTTGAAAGATACGGCGGTGCCGCCGAAAGATATTATGGGAGAGCCGACCGAAGTTAAGATCGGCGACGCGGAAGACGCGCTCGATAAAGCCGAATTTAGGGTTGACAACCTTTACCGCACGCCGCGCTTCAATCACAACGCGATTGAGCCGCACGCAACAATTGCCGTGTGGAGCGACGATGATGAGTCACTAACGATTTTCGACCCGCAGCAGATGCTCTACGCCGTTAAAAACACTTTCGTTAAAATGTTCGATCTCGCCGCCGACCGGGTGCGTGTCATCGCGCCGTTTGTCGGCGGCGGTTTCGGCGGCAAAGGCGGCGTCTGGTGGAACACCGCACTCTGCGTCGCGGCGGCGAAAGTCGTCAAACGTCCGGTCAAACTCGTCCTGTCGCGGGAAGGCGTTTTCCGCGTGGTCGGCGGACGCACTCCCTCCGAGCAGCGCGTCGCTTTAGGAGCTGAGAAAGACGGAAAATTGGCTGCGCTGATTCACAGCGGCACGACCGCCACGACGACGCACGGCGCATTAAAAGCCGAACAATTCACTTTTCCGGCGCGGCATCTCTACGCGGCGGAAAACATCTATTTAGATCAAAAAATCGTCAATCTCGACACGGTGGCGAATACTTTTATGCGCGCGCCGGGCGAATCAATCGGCACCTTCGCGCTCGAATCGGCGATTGACGAACTCGCCGTCGAACTGAAAATTGACCCGATTGAATTGCGCCGCATTAACGAACCGGACAAAGACCCGACCAAAGACACGGAATTTTCGATGCGGAATTTGACGGAAGCCTACCGACGCGGCGCAGAAAAATTCGGCTGGAAAAACAGTCAGCCGCGTACTCAAAAAGACGGCAAATGGCTCGTCGGGCAGGGCGCGGCGACGGCATATTACCCGTTTTATCGTTTTCCCGGAACCGCGCGTGTCCGTATCAATCGGGACGGAAAAGTCGTTGTGCAGACGGCGGCGCACGAAATGGGAATGGGAACGGCGACCGTCCAGATTCAGCACGCCGCCGAAAGATTGGGTTTACCGTTAGACAAAGTTTCGTTTGAATACGGCGACTCGAATCTGCCCGAATCACCGATGGCGGGCGGCTCGAACCAAACCGCCAGCATTCTCGGTTCCGTCACGGCGGCAATCGAAAAAGCTCTGCGCGAACTGCTCGCGCTTGCCGGCGACGATTACGATTCGCCGCTCTCGGACGTAAAGTATGAAGACCTCGAAGCCAGAGACGGCGGCTTGTTCAACAAAAAAGATGCATCGAAGGGCGAAACTTACGCGGCGATTTTGGGGCGCGTCGGACAGGATTATGTTGAGGTCGAAGAATCCTCTGGAATGCCGTACGAACTGTTCAAATACTCGATGGGTTCATACGGGGCGCAGTTTTGCGAAGTGCGCGTCAACGAAGAATCCGGCGAAGTGCGAGTGTCGCGCTGGCTCGGCTCGTTCGACTGCGGCACGATTCTGAATCCGAAAACCGCCGTCAGTCAATTTCGCGGCGGAATCATAATGGGCATCGGAATGGCACTGACCGAAGAAACTTTATTCGATGACAGAAACGGGCGCATTATGAATCCGTCGCTCGCCGAATACCACGTTCCGGTCAATCTCGACATTCCAAAAATCGAAATTATCTACAACAATATCGCGGACGAACACACGCCTTTGGGAGCGCACGGCATCGGTGAGATCGGCATTACAGGCTGCGCGGCGGCAATCGCCAACGCAGTTTTTAACGCGACGGGAAAGCGCATCAGACAACTGCCGATTACGCTTGATAAATTACTGTAATCGAATTTTTAAGCAGCGAAAAACTGTGTGTTACGAAGCTAACAATAAATAGTATTTCTAGTTTTTACGGAGAAAAATGACTGAAAAAATGAATCTCGGCGGCATTTTTACATTGCCCAATACTTCGCTGACAGTTAATCGCATCGGCTACGGCGCGATGCAGCTCGCCGGACAAGGCGTATTCGGACCGCCGCGAGATACTGATGCGGCGATTGCTGTTTTGCGCGAAGCGGTCGCGCTTGGAGTCAACCATATTGACACGAGCGATTATTACGGTCCGCACGTTACCAATCAGATTATTTATAAAGCACTTTTCCCTTACCCGAAAGATTTAGTGATCGTCACCAAAGTCGGCGCACGACGGGAAGATGATAAATCGTGGCATCCGGCAATTTCGACTGAAGAACTCACTTCCGCCGTTCACGACAATTTGCGGAATCTCGGTTTGCAAAGTTTGGATGTCGTCAATCTGCGTCTCTGGGGCGACGGTCACGGACCGGCGGAAGGATCAATCGAAGAGCCGCTCGCCGCGCTCGTTAAATTAAAAAAGCAGGGGCTGATTACCGCGCTCGGAATCAGCAACGCGACCGCCGAACAAATTGCCGAAGCGCAGAAAATGACGGAAATCGTCTGCGTCCAGAATCAATATAATTTGGCGCATCGCGCGGACGACGCGCTGATTGACTCGCTTGCTTCGCAAGACATCGCCTACGTGCCGTTTTTCCCGCTCGGCGGATTTACGCCGCTGCAATCTTCGACGCTTTCCAATGTTGCCGAAACCTTGCAAGTGACACCGATGCAAATCGCGCTTGCCTGGCTTTTGCAGCGTTCGCCGAACATTCTGCTGATTCCCGGCACATCGTCGGTCGAGCATCTGCGCGAAAATCTCAAGTCTGCCGCGCTTGTGCTGCCGCCGAAAACAGTTCAACTGCTTGATTCAATCGCCGCAAGCGGAAGTTAATTTAACAAAACCGCTCTACGTTGATATGAATTGGAAAGTCGGCAAATCGGTATTATCGGAGCGGCAGTTATTGTCAAAGAAATTTTCGACGCGACGAGCAAATAAATCGGAAATTTGTTTTAATTTCCGCTTTTGCAGTCCGAAAGCCATTTCCAAGTATGGAAAATTCCGGTTAGACAAACGCGCCAAGTTCTTTCGCAGCTTATCAGCAGCGCGCTTTCGGGCGGCTGATTTTTGTTCGACTTACGAAAGTGCAGTCAATATCAGTGCGGATTTTTGAATCAATATTATTTACCGCATCTGAACATTGCGGAAATTTTTTGGCGGAAAGCCAAATACGAATGGCTGCGACCGAGTGATTGCGGCTCGTTCGCCAAATTCAAAACAAAGGTGAAAGCCATTTTTACCGGCATCATTTTGGAATACAAAAATCATTCAGCCAGATGATTGTCTAAAAAACTGTTTGAAAACTATCTTTCAGACATTTTTATCCGCGAAATGACACTAAATTTCACGAAATCAAGGCGACTTCTGTTTTATTTCGTGTTCTTTTCGTGTAATTTCGCGGATGAATTCTTTGATTTTCGAGTTTGCAAACATTTTCTTAGAGTAATTCTGTTGGAGCGCTTACTTATTTTTCTTTTCCGATCTTTTATTTTGCTTCTATCCGTGTGCATCAGCCTTAAAAATTATATCCTTAACTTGTATAAACCTCGAAAATTATGAACGGGCTTCATCAAAACGATTAATACCTTGCAGCAAAAGTGTTTTATGAATAAATCAAAATCTCAAAAAACCGAAGCCGAAAACATTTCGACAAATCAAGCTGAACAAAATCAGGCTGAACAAGATGATTTTTTGATCGTCGGCATCGGCGCGTCGGCGGGCGGCGTGCAGGCTCTGAAGACTTTTTTTGCGAATGTTCCGGCTGATTCGGGCGCGGCGTATGTTGTGATTCTGCATTTGTCGCCGGACTATGACAGTCAGTTGGCGGAGATTTTGAGCAAGGTCGCGGAAATTCCGGTCGAGCGCGTGCTTGAGAAAGTGAAAGTCGAAGCGAATCACGTTTACGTTATTTCGCCGAACGAGAGTCTTTCGATGGCGGACGGTTCGATTGTCGTGTCGCCGGTGCAGACGGTTGAGGAACGGCGCGCGCCGGTGGATATTTTCTTTCGCACGCTCGCCGAATCGCACCGGGAACACGCCGTCGCCGTCGTGCTGTCGGGAACGGGCGCGGACGGTTCGATGGGCATCAAGCGCATCAAGGAA
>CAXSHW010000001.1:142932-146797 GCA_964237245.1 uncultured Pyrinomonadaceae bacterium | reverse complement strand
GACGAGGTTTTAAACGTCGCGGAGATTCCGGCGAAAATCGTCGCTTACAGCCGAAATCTCGGAAAAATCTTCATTCCAGTCGAGCCGGAAGAAAGAGCGGAAGCACAGCAGGCGGCACTGCGCGAGATTTTTACAATGCTGCGCGTGCGGATGGGACACGATTTCGCCAATTACAAACGCCCGACGGTTCTGCGGCGCATCGAACGGCGGATCAATGTTCGAGGTTTGCCCGATTTGCCGGAATACGCGGCTTATCTCAGGGAAAACCCGGAAGAAACGCAGGCTTTGCTCAAGGATTTGCTGATTTCGGTGACGAATTTTTTCCGCGACAAGGAATCTTTCGAGCTTTTGGAACACGATGTCGTGCCGCGCATTCTGAACGATAAAAAAGCGGGCGAACAGATTCGCGTTTGGGTCGCGGGCTGCGCGACGGGCGAGGAAGCGTATTCGCTGGCGATGCTGTTCGCCGAACAGACGGCGCGCACGCTCGACGCGCCGACGGTGCAGATTTTCGCCACCGACATTGACGAAGACGCGATTGCGGCGGCGCGCGGCGGTTTTTATACGCTGAACGACGCGGCGGACGTTTCCCCGGAAAGACTGCGGCGGTTTTTCACGACGGAAAAAGACGGTTTCCGCGTCGGGCGCGAACTGCGCGAGATGGTTTTGTTCGCCCATCACAATGTTTTGAAAGACCCGCCGTTTTCGCGGCTCGATCTGGCGACGTGCCGCAATCTGCTGATTTATTTTAACGGCGCGGCGCAGGAGAGAGTTTTGGAAACGCTGCATTTCGCGCTCAGACCCGGCGGTTTTTTGTTTCTCGGCACATCGGAATCAATTGACGGCGCGGGCGATTTGTATATGCCGGTCAGCCGCGAACTGCGCGTTTTTCAGGCGCGGCAGACGCAGCCGCGGCTTTCTTATCCCGTGCCGGATTTGTCGCCGTCGCTCAGATTCGACCAATCGCCGACCGTGATCGCCGCGCCGAAAAACGAAAAGAATTCGTTTGATAAAATTTCCTACGGCGATCTGCACGGACGGATTCTGGAGCAGTTCGCGCCGCCTTCGATCATCATCAACGAACAGTTCGACATCGTTCACGTTTCGCCGCAAGCCGGACGTTTTCTGCAAATCAGCGGAGATGTCACGAATAATTTATTCAGCCTGATCAAGACCGATTTGCGGCTCGATGTCAGCACCGCCGTTTATCAAGCCGTGCAGAATCAAACGAACGTCGCCGCCAAAAATCTGAAAGTGCATTTCGGCGGCGACCACTCTGAAACGCTCAACGTCAGCGTGCGTCCCGTTTTGCGCGAAAACGGCGACACGACGAGCGGTTTTATTTTAATCGTTTTTGAACCGGCGGAAGACGCGCCCGACAAAATCGAACCTGTTTTGACTTCGCCCGAACCCGTCAACCGGCGGCTGGAAGAAGCACTTTTGCAGTCGCAGTCGCAGTATCGCTATTCGATTGAGCAGTCGGATGTGCAGGCGGAAGAACTCAAAGCGTCGAACGAGGAATTGCAGGCGATCAACGAGGAACTGCGCTCGGCGACCGAAGAACTCGAAACGGGCAAAGAGGAATTGCAGTCGGTCAACGAAGAACTGATCACGGTCAACCAGGAACTGAAAATCAAGATCGAAGAAGTTTCCAACTCGAACAACGATTTGCAGAATCTGATCAATTCGACCAACATCGGCACGGTTTTTCTCGACCGCGATTTCCGCGTCAAAATGTTCACGCCCGTCGCCGGAGAGATTTTTAACCTGATTCCCGCCGACAACGGCAGACTGCTGTCGGACATCACGCACAAACTCGAAAATCAGGATTTAATCGCGGATGTCGAAGGAGTTTTGAACAAACTTCAGCCCGTCGAACGCGAAGTCGGCACGACCGACGGCAATTTTTATCTGATGCAGATCACGCCGTATCGGACGGCGGAAGACCGCATCGGCGGCACGATTATTACCTTCGTCAACATCACCAAGCGGAAAAAATCCGAAGAATCCGTCCGTTTTCAGGCGCAACTGCTCGATACGGTCGAACAGGCGGTGATTGCGACGGATTTGGACGGCATTGTAACTTACTGGAATCGTTTCGCCGAACGGCTTTACGGCTGGTCGGCGGGCGAAGCCGTCGGGCGCGATGTTGTGGAGCTGACCACGCCGGAAGTTATGGCGGAACAGAACGCGGCAATTATGTCGCAGCTGCGGCGCGGTAAAAGCTGGACGGGAGATTTCAAAGTGCGGCGCAAGGACGGCGCGATGTTTCCGGCGCAGGTCAGCAATTCTCCCGTCAATGACCGCGACGGCAATTTGATCGGCATTGTCGGAATTTCCTTCGACATCACTTCACGCAAACGCCGCGAGTCGAATCTCGCTTTTCTCGCCGATTTTTCTCAGGAACTGATTCCTTTGACGACGGAACGGGAAATCGTCGAAATTTTCGGCGAAAAAATCAATCGTCTGACCGACGCTTCGGTGTGCGCTTTTTTTGAAATCTGCGAAAAGAAAGAAGAATGCGTCTGCAACTACGAATGGCGGCAGGCGGACAGGCGCAGTATGCTCGGAAAATACGATATGCGCGAATTTATGAACGGCGAATTTCAGAAAACGATGGCAGCCGGAAAAGCCGTCGTCGTGCGCGATGTCGCGGCGGACGCGCGGGTGCGCGACAAAGAAAAATTTGATGGACTGGAAATCGGCGCGTTCGTCAATATTCCGCTGATTCGCGGCGGCAAATGGCAATTCGCGCTCGGCGTTTATCAGGCACAGCCGCACAACTGGAGCGCAGACGAAATCAATCTGCTCAACGAATCGGCAAACCGCATCTGGACGAAATTCGAACGTCTCCGCGCCGATCAAGCCGTGCGCGAATCGGAAGAAAGACTCGGTTTAATCATCAAAAGCGTCGAAGATTACGCGATTATTACAACCGACGTTGACGGAATTATCAACGGCTGGAATCCGGGCGCGGAAAAAATATTCGGTTACTTGGAAAACGAAATCGTCGGCAAATCCGCCGAAATAATTTTCACCGCCGAAGAACGCGCCGACGGTATTCCCGCACTGGAAATGCGAAAGGCTCTGGAAAACGGCAGCGCGGAAGACGAACGCTGGCATCTTCGCAAAGACGGCTCGCGCTTTTTCGCGTCCGATTTGATGCAGCCGCTCAAAGACGGCAAACTCGACGGCTTCGTTAAAATCGCCCGCGATATGACCGACCGCCTCAAATCCGAACAAATCGGGCGCGACAAGGAAATGCTGCAAAAACTCGTCGGCGCGCAGGAAGACGAACGCAAACGCATCGCCCGCGATCTGCACGACGAACTCGGACAGCTTTTGACCGGACTGCGTCTGAAACTCGAAGCGGTCAGAAAACTGTGCGAAAACGACGAAGAACTGATCGGCAAAGTAGATGAAACGCAGGTCATCGCCAAACATCTCGACGCGGGCATTGATTTTCTGGCGTGGGAGCTGCGCCCCGCCGCGCTCGACGATCTGGGTTTGCACGCCGCGCTCGCCAAATACGTCCGCGAATGGTCGCATTACGCGGGCATCACGGCGGAACTGCTCGACTCCGGCAGCAAAAAGGAAAGGTTCGCGCCCGAAATCGAAACGAACCTCTACCGTATCGCGCAGGAAGCTCTCAACAACGTCTATAAACACGCCCGCGCCAAACTGGTCGAAGTCCTCCTCGACAAACGCGACGGCGATTGGATTGTTTTAATCATCGCGGATGACGGCGCGGGATTTGACCCGACCGAACAAATGAACAGAGATAAAGGCATCGGTTTAATCGGAATGCGCGAACGCGCCGCGCTGATCGGCGGCAATCTCGAAATCGAATCCGCCTCCGGCACCG
>CAXSHW010000001.1:125045-142922 GCA_964237245.1 uncultured Pyrinomonadaceae bacterium | reverse complement strand
TTTCGTCCGCGTTCCGGCTTCGCTGCCTGAGAAAAAGGAGAACCTCAATGACGAATAAATTGCGGCTAATCATCGCCGAAGACCACGAAACGGTGCGCGAAGGCTTGAAATTAATCATCGAATCGCAGGACGATATGGAAGTCTGCGGCGAAGCGGGCGACGGGCGCGAAGCCATCCGTTTAGCCGAAGAACTGCAACCCGACATCGTGCTGATGGACGTTTCGATGCCCGGATTGAACGGTTTATTGGCGACGGCGAAACTCAAAAGAATGATGCCCGACGTGAAAATTCTCACTTTAACGCGCCACACCGACGAAGCGTATTTGCAGGAATTATTGCAAGCCGGAGTTTCCGGTTACGTCTTAAAACAGAGCGCGTCCACCGAATTGATCCGCGCTATTCACTCGGTCGCCGCCGGAGATAAATATCTCGATCCGGCGATTACGGGCAAAATTTTCAGCGGTTACGCTGAAAAACGCGCCAAGCTGCGCGGCGACACGCGCGGCGCGCAGCTTTCGGGACGCGAATCCGAAACGCTGCGCCTGATCGCGCTCGGCTACAGCAACCGCGAAATCGCCGACCAATTCGATCTGTCAATCAAAACCATCGAAGCTCATAAAGCCAACGCCCAGCAAAAACTCAACATCAGCAGCCGCAAGGAAATTATCAGCTACGCCATTCTGCAGGGCTGGATGCAGGAGAATTAAAAAGTTCGCCGGTTCAAGATTTCGAGTTTAAATCTTGGACTTTGAATCGGCGAACGACACATCGGGAAAATCCCTATCAACTTTTCGCCGCTTTCCGATATACGCCAATCTCTTTCTTTTAAATAATTAACATTATTAAAATTCGAGACGGCTTAAAAAGCGCATTCTTTTCAGACCTTAGAATTGATACGCCGTTTACACCGGACGAACAAGGGGAAGGAATATAAAATTTTTCTGGCGAAGAAATTCGGCGAAAAAGCCGGTATCGAGCGCGAAGACGGAACTTGGAAAACGGTCAAATGGCTGATTTGCAAAGAATCGGCGCACCTCGAAAACGGCAGACTCATCGCCGACAGCGAAGACGCGAAAGAGCTTTTCGATAAATTAGGCGCAGTGCCGAAACACATCGAAGGCAATCGTTTCGAGGGGAAAAACCGGGAGAATTCGAGAGAAGGGAAATTGATATTTAAAAACAGAAAAGATGCGGAAAGGGAATTGGCGGAAAAATTAATCGAATACGCCGACCGCGCTACTGTATTTTTTCCTGCTGGAAATTAACGGAAAAAGTAAATTTGTTTGAACCATTGAAAGTTATATCTTGAAATTTAAAGTCTTTTTAGTATTTAAACATTCACGCAGATATAGAATACAAACGACTTAGAAAAAGAACTGAAAAACTGATAATATTTTTTGTTCAAATTCGCTAAGAGGCTGTTTGAAAACACTTGAGAACCAAAGAATCTGTCCACGAATCACACGAACAAGCACTGAAATTGTTTTGGTGAACACTTGTTTGGTGATGTTTCGTGTCTTTTCGTGGATAGATTCTTTTCTTTTTTGAGTTTTCAAACAGCTTTTTAGAAAAATTACAGTAATAAAAATCCAAACAAATATGCGGCGCGGGAAAAATTGAGATGTCAGACTTGAAAACTTTTGAGCTTTTTGAACCGAATTATTCAGGGTGCGCGTCAGCCAAAGCAGTTCGAGTTCGAGCAATAAAAGCGCGACGGGAACAGAGACAAAGACAACTTCGTCTAGCAGGATGAATAACTCAATGACTGGAAAACAGGCAGCCGTAAAAGTAAATCCGCTTCGTCCTAAAAAGTTGATTCGTTGGTCATAATTTAGTTTCTTTTCCTTGGAGCAAGTGCTGCAACTGCAATGATTGCGGCACTTTTTTTAGTCAGAGACGAAATACGGAAACTATCTAATTTCTGGCATTATTTGATTGTGAACGATTACTAATCGTTATATAATCGTATCACTTACCTCTCAGATTAAACTGTCAAATTAAGGATAATAAATGATTTTTCGCTTTAATGGCAAAGGGTATCGAGGCGCGACGGCGGTTTCAATCGTCAATCAAATGGCTGATGATTCAGCCGATTTTACGGCGCGAACCGTCAACAAATTTCAGGAATTTCTCGAATGTTCGCTGAAAAAACTGAGCGACCGCCTGCCGCCGCGCGAACTCGGCTTGAGCGACCGCCTCAGCGACGAAATTCAGGCGAAAGGCTATCTTTCTCTGCGCCACGATTACGGCATCGGCGAACTCGTCGAGTAAACAGCAGCCACGACACTTATGGAAATTTTCGGCATCAAATTTATCGGCATCAACGCTGAAAACGGGCAGAAATTAATTCTGACCGTTTTGTTTATCATCGGCATTCTCCTGTTTGGAATCGCTTTGCGGGCGATAATCGGCTTGCTTTTGAGCCACGAACGATTCGAGCGGGCGCGTTTTTGGACGAAACAGGGCATCAGCGTTCTGACCGCTCTTCTGATGGTCATTATCGTCGCTTCGATCTGGTTCAACGACCCGACCCGCCTGGCGACCGCCGCCGGTTTAGTCACCGCCGGTCTCGCCTTCGCTTTGCAGAAAGTCGTCTCGTCCATCGCCGGTTACATCGTCATCCTGCGCGGCAGAAACTTCACCGTCGGCGACCGGATTTCGATGGGCGGCGTGCGCGGCGATGTCATCGGACTCGGATTCATCCAGACGACAATTATGGAAATGGGGCAGCCGCCGTCGGTGCAGAATGCAGACCCGGCGATGTGGGTGAAAAGCCGCCAGTTCACAGGCAGAATCGTGACGGTCGCCAACAACAAGATATTCGACGAGCCGGTGTTCAATTACACGCGCGATTTTCCGTTTATCTGGGAAGAGATCAGCATTCCGATCACTTACGAAACCGACCGCCCGAAAACCGAAGAGATTATGCTGGCGGCGGCGAAAAAATACACGATGGAAATCAACGAACTGAGCCAGGAATCGGTCAAAAAACTGGAGAATAATTACTTCGTCAACGTCGCCGATTTCGAGCCGAAAGTTTATTACCGCATCACGGACAACTGGCTCGAACTGACGGTCAGATTCATCGTCGGCGAACATAAAATCCGCGACGTGAAAAACAACATCAGCCGCGATATGCTGCGCGATTTTGACGCAAACGGCATCGGCATCGCGTCGGCGACTTACGATATTGTCGGCTTTCCGCCGCTGCGAATTGACGACACGCGCCGCCGCCGCGAGTTAAAAACATCGGTCAAGTAAATTTCCAAAAGGCACAGATTGTTTTGATTTACCTCGTCAAAGGAACTCTTTCACATTTTCCGTAACAGCAGTATTACAAATGGCGTGAACAGTTTTTAGAAAATGTTTCAAAGGTGTTTGAAACAAAAAGGCGGTCTAAAAAGGAAGAACAGTTGGAGCGCAAGAATCAGAAACTCAAGACGATGGTAGGCGAACTTCACATGGAGCTTAAAAAAACAATTGGTAAAGTTTTTCAGAAACGGATTAAGGTAATCGAAGCCTCCAACCGCATTTATAATAGTTGAAAAAAAGAGAAGTGCGTCTGATAAAGAATTGTTAATATTGTGTGTGAGAAAATGAAAAAAATGCAACAGATAGTGAAACTCAAATCCCACCCGCTAAAAACCCAAAACCTGAGTTTCGAGGAAACAATAGAAAGTCTGTCGAAAGTGAATCGTCCGCTAAAACAACCCGACAATTTGATTAGAATGCGCAATTTTATTAACTTTTTGTCTAGTTGAGTTCATTTTTAGTGTTGAGAAATCGTTATCAGACGCATAGATTCCAAAGCAACTGCAAATAACGGATCATATGCCGCTAACTCTTGCGGCATCAATATTTTACTGATTTCAAATTTCCCTTTGACAACAACGGTTCTGAGCGCGAATTCCGAATACTGAAATTGCAGCAGAAAATCGCGGACTCTTTTCACACAACTGAAGATCTGCAAACTTTCTGCAGGGTTCGATCCTATATCTGTTCGGCGTGAAAGCAAGGTCGAAGTCTGCGTGCTACACTCGAATCTGCTCTGAAAAGCAAGCCAATCGCTTAAACTAATTGAACTAACCTGAATAGTTACTTATCAAATTTATTACTTAAAGTATAAATGACAGAATCTTTAAAAATATCTAATGAATCAAGAACGAAATTTTGCTGAAATGTCGGTTCAAAAAATTCAAGGAAATCAAATTTTTCTTTCCGAACAGGATTTGCTCGCCGTCGAAGAACCGCTCGAAATACGACTCGGCTTAGTTGAAGACGGAAAGTCAGCCCACAAAAGCATATCTATTACGATGCGAACTCCGGGCGACGATTTTGAACTTGCCGCCGGTTTTCTGTTCACCGAGGGAATTGTCAAATCAGCCGATGAAATCAAACAAATCAAACATTGCGGCACTTCCGGCAAAGATAAAAATTTGCAAAATACTGTCCGCGTTGATTTGTGCGAAGGCATTAAGATTGATTTCAAGCGACTCGAACGACATTTTTACACTTCTTCAAGCTGCGGCGTATGCGGAAAAACTTCGATTGAAGCATTGCAAACCGGCGTTTGCCAGTTAACAGACAAAACCAAACCGATTTTTTCGGCGGACACAATTAACAAATTGCCGGAAATTCTGCGAGTGAGACAGAAAGTTTTCAACCGCACAGGCGGATTGCACGCCGCCGCTTTATTTGACGCAAACAGTGAAATTACAGACTTGCGCGAAGATGTCGGACGACATAACGCCGTTGACAAACTCGTCGGCGCACAGTTTTTGGCAGACAAAACTCCTATTTCGGATAAATTATTACTGGTAAGCGGACGCGCGAGTTTTGAACTCGTGCAAAAGGCTCTGATGGCTGGAATTCCGATACTTGCGGCAGTCGGCGCGCCTTCGAGTTTGGCGGTCGAACTCGCCCGCGAATACGGAATGACGCTGTTGGGTTTTGTACGCGACAATCGTTTTAACATTTACTGCGGCGCGGAAAGAATCGGTTATAGAGGGAAGTTTAGCAAAAGCGACAACGGTATTGCTGAAAATAAATCCGACGGTTTCGATAAATTAAAAGCGGAGATAATCGAGCGGCTTTAAACTTCGCTCTTAAAGGCTGTTTGAAAACTATTTTTCAGACATTTTTTATCCGCGAAATGACACGAAAAGAACACGAAATAAAACGGAAGTCAGCCTGGATTTCGTGAAATTCAGTATTATTTCGCGGATGAATTCTTTGATTTTCGAGTTTCCAAACAGCTTCTTGGAATTTCAAAATATGAAACTACGAATTAGAGGAAATTCTTTGCGTCTGCGTCTCTTGCGCGGAGAAGTCGAACAATTCGGCGAAATCGGACGCATCGCGGAAACAATTCAATTCGGTTTAGCTCCAGCCGAGCAAATTATTTACTCGCTCGAAACCCAAAAGGACGCGCAAACTATTAACGCTGAATTTTCCGGCAACAAAATTACAATCAAAATTCCCGAAGCGGCGGCGCTGAATTGGGTTGAATCCGAACAGGTTAGCTTGCGCGGCGAGCAATTGATTGAAACGGACGCGCCGGAAAATGTTTTGAAAATTTTAATCGAAAAAGATTTTGTCTGCCTCGACCGCCAGGACGACCCGGACAACGCCGACGCTTTTCCGCATCCGACGGGAAAATGCGGTTAATAAATTTAAGTTTCTCAGACGATGCTGGAATTTACACGTTTATTTTGTCAAAATTGAACCCTTCAAAAAATCGAATGTTCGACGGTTACGTTTTAGTCGGCGGCAAGTCGAGTCGGATGGGAACGAACAAAGCATCATTACGGCTGGGCAACCAAACCTTTGCCGAACGCGCCGTTTCAGCCTTGCGGGAAATCGCTTTTGAAAACGTTTTTTTTATTACCGGCGCGATGCAGGATGACGAAGCGAATCGTCTTTTGCCCGCTGATATTTTACGAATTGCGGACACTCTGCCTAACCGAGCCGCACTGGGCGGAATCTACACCGCGCTCGCTCATTCTCACAACGAATGGACGGCAATTTTAGCCTGCGATTTTCCTTTTGTAACGAAAGATTTATTCGTCCGTTTTGCTGAACTTGCGAAAAAATCCGACGGTAAAATCGCCGCCGTCGTGCCGATTCAATCTGACGGGCGCGCACAGCCGCTCTGCGCTCTTTATCGAACACGAGATTGTTTGAAAATCACCGAAAAGTTAATGAAAAGCGATGAAATATATCCCGCTCGACGTTTGGCTGAACGGGTAAAAACATACCGGGCGCGGTTTGATGAAATAAATGATTTGCCCGGTTCGGAAAACTTTTTTCGGAACGTCAATACTCAGGCAGATTATCTTCAGGCGCAAAATATATTTCAACAAATTTCACGCCTTTAGCTAAAAAATCCAATACTTTTTGCCTTTTTGTAATCAAGAGAACATACTTTAACCAAACGTATTATTCAGCTTTTAAAATTATGAAAAGTTTTTTCAAGTCCAAAAAAAGAAGAAATCCCGGCAATTTGAATTCCGTTTCAAAAGAACGCGCCGCAGGAAATCAGCCGTATAGTCCGAACACGGTCGAGAAAATCGCACGCACACGCGGCGCGGTCAAAACGGCGAGCGTCTGTCCGTATTGCGCGGTCGGCTGCGGGCAGTTGATTTACACGAAAGGCGGCAAAATTATTGACATCGAAGGCAATCCCGAAAGCCCGATTAACGAAGGCACGCTGTGTCCGCGCGGGGCGAATACTTTTCAGTTGACGATCAATCCGCACCGGCAGAAAACGGTGATGTATCGCGCGCCGTTTGCGACCGAATGGGAAACGCGTTCGCTCGAATGGGCGATGGAGCGCATCGCGGAAAAGGTCAAAAAACAGCGCGATCAAGATTTCGTCGAGAAAAAAGCGGACGGCACGACGGTCAATCATCTGACGACGATTTCGACGCTCGGCGGCGCGACGATGGACAACGAGGAAAATTATCTGATCAAAAAACTGTTCGGCGGCGGTTTGGGCGTGGTGGCGATTGAAAATCAGGCGCGAATATGACACAGCGCATCGGTTCCCGGTCTGGGAGCCTCGTTCGGTCGCGGCGCGGCAACGTCGTTTCAGCAGGATTTGGAGAACAGCGATTCCATCATTATTATGGGATCGAATATGGCGGAAGCGCATCCGGTCGGATTTCGTTTTCCGATGAAAGCCAAAGAAAAAGGCGCGCAGCTTATTCACATTGACCCGCGTTTTACGCGCACTTCGGCGATGTGCCAGCAGTTCGTGCCGATTCGCACCGGCACCGACATCGCGTTTCTCGGCGGTCTGATTAATTACGTTCTGACGCACGAACGCTGGTTCCAGGAATACGTTCTGGCTTACACCAACGCGGCGACGCTGATTAACGAAGATTACGTTGACGCGGAAGATTTGGGCGGGCTTTTCGTCGGTTTCGATCAGGCAACGAAAAGCTACGAAGCGGGCGCGAAAGTCTGGAATTATCAGGACGAACCGGACGGCACCGCGCAGCCCGCCGCGCCGCCGGCGACTAAAAGTTCATCGCTCGGCGACAAACTCGGATTCATCGAAAATCCCGTGCCGCCGTCCGATCCGACTTTGCAAAATCCGAACTGCGTGCTGAACATTCTGCGCCGTCATTACGCGCGTTACACGCCGGAAATGGTCGCTTCGATCTGCGGCTGTCAGGCGGCGGATTTTATCAAAGTCGCCGAAACGATCTGCGAAAATTCGGGGCGCGAAAAAACCGGCGCGATTGTTTACGCCGTCGGCTGGACGCAGCACACGACCGGCGTGCAGATTATTCGCGCCGCCGGAATTCTGCAACTGCTTTTAGGCAATATGGGCAGACCCGGCGGCGGCGTGATGGCGATGCGCGGACACGCCAGCATCCAGGGTTCGACCGATATTCCGACGCTTTACGATATGCTGCCCGGTTACATTCCGCAGCCCGCCGCGATTCCCGATCACGGCACGCTCAAGGATTATTTGCAGCAGGAATCGGTGCCGAACGGCTACTGGTCGAATTTTCCGAAGTTTATGATCTCGCTGCTCAAAGCGTGGTATGGCGACGCGGCGACCGCCGAAAACGATTACGGTTTCGACTGGGTGCCGAAAATTGATGCCAATTACTCGCAGCTTTCCAATTTTATCAAGATGGCGAAGGGCGAAATCAAAGGCTTGTTTCTGTTCGGACAAAATCCGGCGGCGGGCGCGCCGAACGCCAAATTAAACCGTGACGCGCTGAAAACTCTGGACTGGCTCGTCGTGCGCGACTGGTTTGAAATCGAAAGCGCTTGTTTCTGGTATAAAGGTCCCGAAAATCCCGATCCGACGACCATCGGCACGGAAATTTTCTTTATGCCCGCCGCCGCCGCCGCCGAAAAAGACGGCACTTTCACCAACACGCAGCGGCTTTTGCAGTGGCACGACAAAGCCGTTGACCCGCAGGACGACTGCCGTTCGGACACGTCGTTTTTATTCGATCTGGGCAAACGTCTGAAGGAACTCTATAAAGATTCGACCGAGCCGCGCGATCAGGGAATGCTGAATTTGACGTGGGATTACGAGCGCGATACGCCGGAAATTCTGCCCGACGGCAGCGCGAGCCGCTTAAAAGATGAACCGGACGCGGCGAAAATTCTCCGTGAAATCAACGGCTACACCGTCGCCGATAAAAAACAGGTGAAGGGCTTTGCCGATTTGAAAGACGACGGCTCAACCGCCTGCGGCTGCTGGATTTACAGCGGCGTGTTTCCCGAACACGATCACAACCGGGCGCGCGACCGCATCCGCGACCCGGAAAACTACGTCAATCCCGACTGGGGCTGGGCGTGGGCGGACAATCGCCGCATTTTATACAATCGCGCGTCCGCCGATCCGAGCGGCAAACCGTGGTCGGAGCGCAAGAAATACATCTGGTGGGACGCGGAAAAAGGCGAATGGACGGGACTCGACGAGCCGGATTTCGAGAAAAACAAAAAGCCCGATTACAAACCCGACCGCGATTCGCGCGGAATGGACGCGATTGCCGGCGACGCGCCGTTTATTATGAAACCCGACGGCAAAGGCTGGCTGTTCGCGCCCGCCGGTTTGAAGGACGGACCGCTGCCGACGCATTACGAACCGATTGAATCGCCCGTGCCGAATCTGCTTTACGCGCAGCAGGACAATCCGGCTGCCGACCGCTGCGACGAACCGGGCAACGCCAAAGCTCCCGCGCTCGACCCGAATTATCCGGTCGTGGCGACGACTTTTCGCGTCGCCGAGCAGTATCTGAGCGGCGCGATGTCGCGGTTCGATTCGTGGCTCAACGAATTGCAGCCGGAAATGTTCTGCGAAATCAGCGCGGAACTCGCCCGCGAATCCGGCATCGAACACGGCGGCTGGATAGTCGTGCAGACGATTCGCGGCGCGATTGAATCGCGGGCGATGGTCACGAACCGCATCAAACCGCTGCTCGTCAACGGCAAAACACAGCATCAGATCGGTATTCCGTTTCACTGGGGTTTTTCGGGCGAAACCGTCGGTTCGATGGCGAATGATTTGACCGCCATCGTGCTTGACCCGAACGTCAGCATTCACGAAGCGAAATCGTTCTCGTGCCGCGTGCGTCCCGGACGGCTCGAAAATATCAAACGCGATGCGCCGCTCGAAGCGTATCCGTATCCGACGCGCGAACCCGCGCCCGACACGCCCGCGTCAGACCAGCCGGAGGGACAGGGAATATAATGGGAAAATTAGAAGAATACGTCGGCGCGTGGGAAAGTCCCGCGCCGCCGGAACAACAGGAAGAAACCGGATTTTTCACCGATACGACGCTCTGCATCGGCTGTAAAGCCTGTGAAGTCGCCTGCAAACAGTGGAATCAACTGCCCGCCGACGGTTTTCACTGGACGGGAAATTCCTACGACAACACGGTCGCGCTATCTTCGACGACGTGGCGGCACGTCGCTTTCGTCGAACAGGTCGCCGAAAATCAGCCGTCTGCCGATCAGGCGGCGGACGATAGCGGCAGTGGCGCGATGCCCGACCGCTGGCTGATGATGTCCGACGTTTGCAAGCACTGCGTCGAAGCTCCATGTCAGGAAGCGTGTCCGACCGGCTCGCTGATTTACAACGAATTCGGCAACGTCTATTTGCAGCAGGACATCTGCAACGGCTGCGGTTACTGCGTCGCGGCGTGTCCGTTCGGCGTTCTCGACCGCAATCCGGTGGACGGCTTGGCGCACAAATGCACGCTCTGTTACGACCGCCAGAAAGATGATATGACACCGGCTTGCGCCAAAGCCTGCCCGACCGAATCAATCGTCTTCGGTCCGGTCAAAAAACTGCATCAAATCGCCCGCGAACGAGTCGAAAAACTGCACGCGCGCGGCGAAACCGACGCGTATCTTTACGGCGCGGAAAGTTCCGGCGAATACAGCGCGCTGAACGCTTTTTTCCTGCTCAAAGATCATCCCAACGTCTATAATCTGCCTGAAGCTCCGCGCCGTCCGCAGGCGCACCTGAAAACGAACTGGCTGGTCAGTCTCGGCGCGGCAATCGGTCTGACGGCGGCTTCGGCGTTGATTTTAGCGAGAAAAAACGATGAGTAAAGAAACGATCACCACCGAAAAAAAAGCGGCAGACCGGCACGATATTAATGATTTTGAATCGCGCTCCGAATGGCTGCCGAAACTCGCCGAAAACGATTTCGCGTTTCAGAAAGCGAGTCCCGCGGGCGTGGCGAAAGACGGTTATTACGGTCTGCCGATGCTCAAACGTCCGCTCTGGAAATGGGAAATCGCGCTTTATTTTTTCTTTGAAGGCATCAGCAGCGGCGCGTATTTGTTGGGCAATCTGGCGGAATTCGGCGGACGCACGGAATATAAAAATTTGATTCGCGCGGCGCGTTACATCTCGCTGGCGACGCTGATTCCGTGTCCGCCGCTGCTGATCGCCGATTTGGGCAAACCGCAGAAATTTCACCATATGCTGCGCGTCTGGAAACCGAAATCGCCGATGAATCTGGGCGCGTGGGCGTTGACGGCGTTCAGTTTGCCGGTCGGTCTGCTCGCCGTCAGACAATTGTCGAACGACGACGCGCTGCCGCTGCCGAAAATCGTCGAAAAAACCGTTGCGCTCGTGCCGTCGCGCGTCGTCGGCGCGGCGGGCATTCCGTTCGCGCTGACGATGCTCAGTTATCCGGGCGTGCTGCTTTCGACGACCAGCACGCCGGTTTGGTCGCGGACGCGGCTGCTCGGCGCGTTATTCGCCGCCGCTTCACTGCACAACGCCGTTTCCGCGCTGTCGCTCGCTAATTCGCTGGGCGGCGATAAAACTTTTATTTCCAATAAGTTGGAAAAACTCGAAAATCTGACGACCGTCGCCGAAGCCGCCGCGCTGACGGCTTACATCGCCACTTCAAAAAGCGCCGCCGAACCGCTGACAAAAGGACGTTACGCGAAACTTTTCTGGCTCGGCGCGGTCGGCGCGGGAATCGTCGCGCCCGCTCTTATTCGATTCGGTTCATCCGAAAAGCGCAAAAAAAGTCCCGCCAAAAAAATACTCGGATCGGTGCTTTCCTTAGCCGGCGGATTGGCGCTTAAATGGGCTGTAACTCACGCCGGACGCGCTTCAGCCGAAGACCCGAAAGCGGCGCGTGAAGCAACCCGTCCAAACAAAGATAATCCGGGTTGGAAACTGTAAGTCTGAATTTATAATGTAAAATTCTGCTTCACTCTCTAAAATCTCAAAAATTTCATTTACTTACCGACGAAAAAATTCTGCAAGTGAGATTGTTTCCCTGCGTTCTAACGACATTCGCAACGCGGAGTTTTATTGTTTTGACTTGCAAACCATTCAAAAATTTACTCATTATGCTTCACTATTTTTCAATTCCGGGCAGGTTTATATTTTCCGGCGCGGTGCAACCTAATTTTTGTTTGACATCATCTTTTAAGAGCAAGTTTTCGATAAATACTTTAAAAATCAAGGAAATACAAAAATGAGAATCAAAATTTTTCTCTCTTTCGCACTGGTGTGTTCGATTGCGGTTCAAGGGCAAATTCGCGCCCCGAAAACTTCCTTGTCCGTTTCGCAAAACGCGCGGGCGGATTCTAATAACGCAGCCTCAAACGTTCTCCCGATTAAGCGCGTGATTGTTTACTCAAACGGCGTGGCTTACATCGAACGGCGCGGAATAATTTCGGGCGACGCGGAAATAAATCTTTCGTTCAAACAGTCGCAGGTTGACGATGTGCTGAAATCAATGGTCGTGTATGATCTGGGACAGGGAAGAATCGGCGCGGTTTCCTACAATTCAAGCGCGCCGCCGTCAGCGAAAATGGCTGAAATTCCTTTTTCGATTGACGCGGTTACAGACGGCGCGAACGGCGGTTTGAGCGGAGTTTTAGCGCAGCTTCAAGGCGCGAAAGTCGCGGTTTCGACAAACGGCGCGGCTTCGGTCGGTTCGATTTTGACAGTCGAAAAACGCGACATTCCAGCCGAACGGGATAAACCGGCGCGTTCGGCGAGATTTCTCGTTATCGCGGGTGAAAACGGCGAGATTTCGAGTTTTGATTTAGCAGAAGTTCGTTCGGTAAAACTTTTGGAAAACGGAACAGTCAGAGATGTCAACGAATTTGCGACAGCGACGGCTTCAGCCAGACGGCGCGACGCGAAAACGATTACGGTAACGAGCGACGGCAGCGGACAGCGCGAAATGATTGTCAGTTACACAATCGCCGCGCCGATTTGGAAAACAACTTATCGCGTCGTGCTGGACGACGCGGGCAAACCGTTTTTTCAAGGCTGGGCGATTGTTGATAACGTCAGCGACGAAGATTGGCGCGACGTTCAATTGTCGCTCGTCTCCGGCACGCCCGTTTCATTCATCCAGCCGATTCAGCAGCCGTTTTTCCGCTATCGTCCGGTTGTGCCGATTCCAAACGACTTAAAACTCACGCCGCAAGTTTATGAAGACGGCGAAAATTCAAATGTTTCGAGCAATGCGATTTCGGGAATTGTCACTGATTCAGCAGGCGCGGTTATTCCCAACGCGAGAATTACAGTCAGAAACAATTCGACGGGTTTTGAACAAACGTTGGCGAGTAATTCCGAAGGGAATTTCCAGACGGCGCAGTTGGAGGCGGGAAATTATACGGTGTCGGCTTTTGCAAGCGGATTTCAAAATCTGAGAGTTACAAACATTCAAGTCGGAAGCGGGCAGACAAACAATCTCCGGCTGACACTGCCTGTCGGCGGCGTGTCCGAAACTGTTGATGTCTCTGCCGATCAAGTTCAAAGTTTGCCGTTGAACGGCAGAAATGTTCAATCGTTTATGCAGCTTCAGCCCGGTCTTTCAAACAATATGGTCGTTGCCGGCGCTGAGAAAGATACGTCGGTCAGCAAGGCGCTCGTCAGCGGAAATTCCGGCGTTCAGACGGCGGCGACGGGCGACGAAATCGGCGATTTGTTTGAATATAAAATCGCGCAGCCGATTACGGTTCTGCGCGACCGTTCGGCTTTGATTCCGATTGTGCAGACGAAAATGGACGGCGAGCGCGTTTCGATTTATAACGAAAACGTGCGCCGCGACCGTCCGATGGGCGGAATGAAACTCGTCAACACAACCGCACTGACGCTCGAAGGCGGCTCTTTGACGGTTCTCGACGGAAACGCCTACGCGGGCGAGGCTCTGATGGAACGCTTGAAACCCAAAGAACAGCGGTTTATTTCCTACGCGCTCGATTTGGGAACGCTCGTTACCGTTCGGCAGGATTCGGACTCGATGCCCGCCAAACTGATTAAAATTGTCAACGGCACATTTCAGGTTCATTATTTCCGCCAGGAAAGAAAAACTTACACGATTCAAAATCAGACCGAACGCCCGCGCATAGTCTATGTCGAATATCCGGTCAGGCAAGGCTGGCAATTAACCGACGATACCGCAAAACCCGAAATCACGACACAGCGTTTTTACCGTTACAAAGTCGAACTCGCGGCTTTTGATAAAAAGGAAATTACAATTTCCGAACAGCAGCCGTTGATGGACAGCTACGCGCTGACAAATCTGTCCCGCGCCGATCTGGAATTGTTTTTATCGCGCCGCTATATCAATGCGGAAATCAAACAGCGGCTGGAAAAGTTAATTGATTTGCGGGCGCAGGCAAATGAGATTCAAGAGAAACTCGAAGCTCTCCAAAACGAAGAAGAAAAAATTAACGCCGACCAAAAACGCCTGCGCGAAAATATCGAAGCGCTCTCGAAAACGCCCGAAGCGAAAATTTTGATTGCCCGTTATATCACTAAAGCGAACGACCAGGAAACCAGGCTCGAAGCAATCGAAACCGAGCGCAAAACGCTCGAAGCGGAGAATCAAAGAATCGAAATCGAACTCGCCGCCGCGATTCGCGCTTTTAATGTCTGAGCGGAACTAAGTGTTGAAATTCGGATTGCACTTGAAACAGGCGGATGTTTTCAGAAGATTAATGGTATGTGAATCAAGAGTAGGAAAACGAAAACCGAACTATTCGCTGTTCACTGTTCGCTATTCGCTGTTTTTGCCGAAGATTTCTTGTCAATCAGTTAATAACGAACAGCGAATAGTGAATAACCTCGTGGTTTGTCCGTCAAGATTTCCGCGTTTTTCAACAAATCCTTCTGCTCTTGATTCACATAATGTATATTCGTATGCAAATTTTCTCAGATGATTTTTACGCCTTCTGAATTAATTTCGGATATGTATGTATTAAAAGAAATTGTTGTTTTACCGTAAATGTCTCGCATTTCCTTTTCGACTTTTTCTGCAAGCTCAAATGTTTCGCTGAACATAAAAATGCTCGGACCCGAACCGGAAATTCCGCCGCCGAAAGCGCCTGCTTTTAAACTATCGCTTTTTACTTCGTCAAACTTGGGAATCAGAGATTTTCTGACCGGTTCGACAATAAAATCTTCCAATGAGCGTGAAATCAGCGCGTAATCGCCTTTTTGCAAACCGGAAACAAGCGCGCCGACGTTGCTCCATTGTCGAATCGCGTCTTGCAGGGAAATTTGTTTCGGCAAAATTTTTCTGGCTTCGGAAGTTTTAATTTCAATCTGCGGATGAACGATTGTCACAAAAATTTCGGGAAAATCGAGCGCCAAGACATCAAGCGGATTCAGCGAGCGAACCAGCGTAAAGCCGCCGAAAATACAAGGCGCGACGTTATCGGCGTGGCGCGCGCCGCTGGCGACTTGTTCGCCGTCCATCGCAAAATCTACGAGTTCGAGTTTGGAAAATCGCTTGTTTAATAATTCGTTTGCCGCGACTACCGCGCCCGCCGCGCTCGCCGCGCTCGAACCGATTCCGCTGCCGGGTTTGATTTTTTTCGTGATTTCAACTTCAAAACCGAAATTCCCGTCAATCGCCCGCAGCATCGAAAGCAAAGCCGCGCCCGCGACGTTTCTTTCCGGTTCGGTCGGCAAATTAAATCGGTCGTGATTGATAATTCGCACCGTCCGCTGTTCAATCGTTCGCACCGTCATCCGGTCGCAGGGATCCGAAAGCGCGAAACCCAGACAATCGAATCCGCAGACGACGTTGGCGACGGTCGCCGGTGACAACACACTGACTTTATTCATAAAATTAAATTGCGATTTTCACAAAAAACGTAAAATCGTATTATGATAAATGGTTTGCGGTCAACACTCAAAAATTTAATAATTTCCTGCAAATTTTTCTTTTGAATGAAATTTTTCAGCACCAATAAACAATCAGCTAAAGCGACTTTTCGAGAAGCGGTCTTAAACGGTCAAGCGCCCGACAAAGGTTTGTATTTTCCTGAAAAAATACCGGCGCTCGCGGCAGATTTTTGGTTGAATTTTAGAAAAAGCACAAAAGCCCAAATCGCGTTTGAAGTGATTAAACCTTATGTCGGTAATGAAATTTCAGAAGAAATTCTTTTTGAAATTTGCGCCGAAACGGTAAGTTTTGATTTTCCGCTCGTCAAAATCGCCGAAAATATCCACGCGCTCGAACTTTTTCACGGCGCGACGCTCGCCTTTAAAGATGTCGGCGCGAGATTTATGAGCGGTTGTCTGCGATATTTTTCCGGCGAAAAAAGCGAGAAAACGATTGTCATTGTCGCCACTTCCGGCGACACGGGCGGCGCTGTCGCAAACGGGTTTTATGAAACCGAAGGCATCGAAGTCGTGATTTTATATCCGCAGGGAAAAGTCTCCCGCGTTCAGGAATTGCAACTGACGACTTTAGGGAAAAACATTTCGGCGCTCGAAGTCAAAGGAACTTTTGACGATTGTCAGGCTCTGGCGAAAACCGCTCTGGCGGACGAAGATTTAAAGCGAAAAGTTTTTCTCACTTCGGCGAATTCGATAAATATAGCGCGCTGGCTGCCGCAGCAGTTTTATTATTTCTACGCGCTTCAGCAATGGGAAGATGAAGAAAACCCGCCGATTATTTCAGTTCCGAGCGGAAATTTCGGAAACATTTGCGCGGGAATTCTGGCGCGCGTTTCGGGTTTGCCAGTTTCTAAATTCATTGCGGCGACCAACGCAAACGATGTGATTCCGAATTTTTTGAAAAGCGGAAAGATGGAAACCAAATCTTCAATTGCGACCGTTTCAAACGCGATGGACGTTGGAAATCCGTCAAATTTCGCGCGAATTCTGGAAATTTTTGACAACAACTTTATCAATCTAAAGGCAAATCTCGAAGCCGTGAGCGTATCTGACGAAAATACGACGAAGACAATGCGCGAAGTTTATCAAAATTATGCTTACGTTTTAGACCCGCACGGCGCGGTCGGATTTTACGCGCTTCGTAAATACCTCGAAAAAAATCCGGCGCGAAAAGGCATTTTTCTTGAAACGGCGCATCCGGTTAAATTCGATTCGGTCGAAAAAATAGTCGGAACTTACGGCTTGATGCCTCAGTCAATCGAAGTTTTATTTTCGCGCCCGAAACAGAGAGTCGAAATCGAAGTGAATTACGACAGTTTGAAGGAGATTTTATTACAAAAGATTTGAGTAAAATTTCCGAAAAAATTGAAATTATGAAAATTTTAAAGTTCGGCGGTTCATCCGTCGGCAATGCTGAAAATATCGAAAAAGTTGTCGAAATAATCAAACGCGCAATCGGAAACGATTCGTGCGTCGTCGTTTTGTCAGCGATGCGCGGAACAACCGACGCTCTGATTGAAATTGGAAAATTTGCCGAAAGCGGCGACGAAATTTTTCGTGAAAAAATCAAGGAAGTCGCAGACAGACATCTTGAAACGATTCAAACACTCGTTCCGTCTTCGTTTCAAAATTCGATTTTAGATTTTGTCGAAAAACGCATCGGCGAGCTTGAAGACATTTGCGAAGGCGTTTTTCTTCTGCAAGAGCTTTCGCCGCGAACGCTCGACAGAATCGTCGCTTGTGGCGAAATTCTCTCGACTAAAATCGTTTGCGCGAAATTCGATTCGCTCAAACTCGAAAACGTCTGGAAAGATTCGCGCGAATTGATTGCGACCGATTCAAATTTCGGTTTTGCGACGGTTGATTTTGAAAAAACAAACGTGCGAATCGAGAATTTTTTTGAACATTCATCTTCAAAACTCTATATTTTGCCCGGTTTTATCGCTTCGGACGCTGAAGCCGCGACGACGACTCTCGGACGCGGCGGTTCGGATTACACGGCGGCAATTTTGGCTGCGGCTTTGGATGCAGAAGTTCTGGAAATATGGACGGATGTGAGCGGAATGATGACCGCCGATCCGCGTTTTGTCCGCAATGTGCGCGAGATTCCGCGCATTTCATATCGTGAAGCAATGGAGCTTTCGCATTTCGGCGCAAAAGTCGTTTATCCGCCGACGATCCAGCCGGTGATGGCGCGCGGTATTCCGGTCTGGGTGAAAAACACG
>CAXSHW010000001.1:121152-125035 GCA_964237245.1 uncultured Pyrinomonadaceae bacterium | reverse complement strand
TCGGTTTTAAGTCTCGAAGGCAGCGGAATGGTCGGCGTTCCGGGATTTTCCAAAAGACTTTTCGACGCGATTTCACGCGCTAACATTAACGTCATTTTGATTACGCAGAGTTCTTCGGAACATTCGATCTGCGTAGCGATAGAAGAAAAATTCGGGAAATTGGCGAAGGAAGTCATTGATAAAGAATTTGAATATGAAATCAACGTCGGGAAAATCGAGCCGCTGCGGGTCGAAAACGGCTTTTCGATTCTCGCGCTCGTCGGCGACAATATGAAAGCGCACACCGGCGTTTCGGGAAAAATGTTTTCCACTCTCGGCTCGCAGGGAATTAACATTCACGCCATCGCGCAAGGTTCGAGCGAGCGCAATATCTCGGCGATTATCAATTCAAAAGACGTTCGCAAAGCCGTCAACACGCTGCACGAAGAATTTTTCTCAGACGGAAATAAACAAATTAACGTTTTCATCGTCGGAATCGGCACGGTCGGAAAAAAATTGATCGAGCAAATCCGCCTGCAAAGCGAATTTTTGCGCCGGAATTTACGCTTAAATTTGCGCGTGGTCGGATTGGCGAAAAGTCGGAATAAAGTTTTTGACGAAGAAGGCGTCGAATTATCGAACACTGAGAATTTACTGGAAAACGCGCTTGAAATGAATATTGCGGAATTCACTGATTTAATTCTCGAAAAAAATCTGCGAAATTCCGTTTTTGTTGACGTAACGGCAAACGCCGAAGTCGTCGAAACTTATCCGAAACTTCTTCAAAAAAGCGTCTCGATAATCGCCTGCAACAAAATCGCCGCTTCGTCAGAATACGAAAATTACCGAAAATTAAAAGATTTATCGCGCGAATTCGGAACGCCGTTTTTGTTTGAAACCAACGTCGGCGCGGGTTTGCCGATTATTAATACGCTTAACGATTTAATGCGCAGCGGCGACCGAATCAGACGTATCGAAGCGGTCTTGTCGGGAACTTTGAACTTTGTCTTTAATAATTACGACGGCTCACGCTCGTTTGCGACGGTCGTGCGGCAAGCGCAAAACGAAGGATACACCGAACCCGACCCGCGACTCGATTTGAGCGGAACGGATGTGGCGCGAAAAATTTTAATTCTCGCCCGTGAAGCAGGTTTTCCGCTCGAAATCTCGGACATTGAAAACGAAAATTTCCTGCCCGATTCGTGTCTGAAGGGAAGCGTCGAAGATTTTTATAGTGAGATGGAAGCGCACGAAAACTATTTTCGCAAGCTGTATGAAGCCGCGAGAAATCAAAATTTATCACTTAAATACATTGCTTCGTTTGACAACGGAAAGGCTTCGGTCGGTTTGCAAAACATTTCAAAAGAACACAATTTCGCCAATCTTTCGGGCAAAGACAACGCCGTTTTGTTTTACACGAATCGCTACGCCGATTTGCCTTTGGTCGTCAAAGGCGCGGGCGCGGGCGCGGACGTTACGGCGGCAGGAGTGTTCGCCGATATTATCCGCGCCGCGAAAATCTGAAGATTTAACCGAAAAAATTCCAATTTTTGAATGGGGTTTTTATAAATTTCTGCCGTTTCAGTTTTTGAAACGTCTGGATTCGATTTTGTATCTTTTGATTTTGTAAGAAAGAATCCGCTCGGTTGTATCGAGCAATTTCGCGGCTTTCGAGCAATTGCCGCGCGTTGTCTTCAAGGCGTCTTTTATTAAATCCTGCTCAAAGGCTTCGATTGACTGCGTAAGCGAAACACGATTGACGGTGTTCGTGATTTCTGCGGTCTGCAAAGTCGGCGGCAGGTGATGTCCGTGAATTACGTTGCCGTCGCAAACAAGGACGGCGCGTTCGATTGTATTTTCAAGCTCGCGGACATTTCCCGGAAAATGATAGCTCGTCAGCATATCAATCGCCGGAGTTGAAATTCGTTTGATGTGTTTGCCGTGTTCGCGTTCGTATTTCTCGACGAAATTTTCCGCCAGCAGCAAAATATCCGACTTGCGTTCTCTGAGCGGCGGCAGAAAAATCGTGAAAACATTCAGGCGATAAAATAAATCTTCCCGAAAAGTTCCGTCGCTGATGGATTCTTCCAGATTTTTATTCGTCGCCGCAACCAGGCGGACATTGACTTTGACGGTTTCAGTTCCGCCGAGCCGTTCAAATTCGCGCTCTTGCAGCACGCGCAATAATTTTATCTGCGTTTGCGCGGGTAAATCGCCAACTTCGTCTAAAAAAAGCGTTCCGCCGTCCGCGAGTTCAAAACGTCCCTTTTTTCTCGCCTGCGCTCCGGTGAACGCGCCTTTTTCATAACCGAAAAGTTCCGCTTCAATCAGCGTTTCGGGCAGAGCGGCGCAGTTAATTTTAATCAGAGGCTTTTTCGCCCGCAGCGAATTGTAATGAATCGCGTTGGCAATCAATTCTTTGCCCGTGCCGGATTCGCCGCGCAGTAAAACTGTCGCATTTGAACGCGCGACCTGCGTTACCTGATCATATACGCGCCGCATCGCGCTCGAATTTCCGACAATGTGGCTGAAATCGTATTTTTCCCGCAACTCGCGCCGTAAATTGCTGTTTTCAGCCAGAAGTTTTTCTTTTTCACCTGTAATCGCGCGCTCAATTTTAACGGCTTGAGCAATCATCATCGCCGCAACCGACAAAAAATCCGACAAATTTTCATAATCGAATTTGCTGTTATAGATAAACTCGACCGCAAAAACACCGAGCGCTTTTCTTCCGAGAGTAACAGGCACGCATACGCAGCTTGTTTCGACATCTTTGTCGTTTCTCTCTCCAAAAACCGACAAAAATGTAGGTTCTAATTTTGTTTGCGGTAAAATCACAGACTTATTATTTTGAAAGACTTGCCAGATGAAACTTTTCTCTATCCGGTTTTCCAAGCGACGAAACTCAGAAGCGCTAAATCCCTGAGTTACGTGGAGACGTGATTTATCGTTGTTTGCATCATATAAGACAATAAAGCTCCGGCAAAAATCAAATTCCTTTTGGCAAATTTCAAGTAATTTTGAAAAGGCTGAATTTGAAGCGCTGTTAGAATCAAAAACCTGCCCGATTTTTAATAAAACTTTTAATTGGTTTTTTTCGCCCGATGAATCGGAAGCAAATTTCGAGATTTTGAGATTTTTTCCAGTCATACAAATTTGTAGTTTCTTTAATTTTTTTCGACAAAAATGTAGTAAAAATAAATTTTGATTAACCGCCAAAACAATAAATCATTTTTCATAATTAAGCAAACTGCTTGATTGATAACGATTTAAGTCTAACGGCACGACTTTTGTTAGGAAAGAAACGAACGTTTTTTGTCACTTTAATAAACTATAAAAGGGAATAATCGGATGAAGTTAAATTGCAGACTTAATTTACTCGTAATAATAATCCTCGCGTTTTCAAATTTGGCGCTTGGTCAGGATGCCGGAATTACGGAGGAGCGACTCAAGAAATTGGAAATCGCGGCAAGTGCCGCTCAATCCAATGCAGATAATGCCTGGATGTTGATTTGCACGGCGCTCGTTTTGTTGATGACCGTTCCCGGATTAGCTTTGTTTTACAGTGGTTTGGTCAGACAAAAAAACGTAATCTCGACGATTCTGCAAAGTTTGATACTTGCCGGCGTGGTAACTATTTTGTGGGCGGTTTTCGGATACAGTCTAGCATTTTCCGAAGGCTCGGCGTTTCTGGGCAATTTTGATTTCGCGTTTTTGCAAAACGTCGGCAGCTCTCCAAACTCCGATTACGCCGCGACGATTCCGCAACAGACATTTATGATTTATCAATTGATGTTTGCCGTAATCACGCCGGCTTTAATTACCGGAGCGTTTGCCGAAAGAATAAAATTTAGCGCGATGCTGGCTTTCACGGTGCTTTGGACGACTTTTATTTACCTTCCGC
>CAXSHW010000001.1:117034-121142 GCA_964237245.1 uncultured Pyrinomonadaceae bacterium | reverse complement strand
GCTGGCGCATATGGTCTGGGGAAAAGGCGGATTTCTAAATGCCGCTTTGGGCGGAGTTTTTCCGGCACTGGATTTCGCTGGCGGAACTGTGGTTCATATTTCATCGGGCGTATCGGCTTTAGTCTGCGCTTTATTTATCGGCAAGCGTCTAAATGCTTCGGAAAATACGCCGCACAATATCGTTTTAAGCGTGATCGGCGCGTGTCTATTGTGGTTCGGCTGGTTCGGGTTTAACGCCGGAAGCGCGCTTTCTTCAGGTTCTTTGGCAACTTCCGCATTTGTTACGACGCATTTTGCAGCCGCGAGCGCAATGTTGTCCTGGACAGTGGTTGAGTGGTTCAAACGCGGCAAACCGAGTGTCTTGGGAGCAATATCCGGCGCGGTCGCCGGACTTGTCGGAATAACACCGGCGGCAGGTTTTGTAACGCCGATGGCGGCTTTATTTATCGGTTTCGCTGCCGGAATCGTCTGTTATTTCGCGGTCAGCGAATTGAAACACTACTTCGGTTATGACGACACGCTCGACGTTTTCGGAATTCACGGAATTGCCGGAATTTTGGGCGCGATTTTGACCGGAGTTTTTGCGACCAGCGCCGTCAACCCGATTTTTAAAGACGCGGACGGAATTTCTTTGCCGGTCGGAGTTATAGACGGAAACCCGATGCAAATCGTTAATCAATTAGTTGCTGTCGGGATAACAATTTCGCTTGCTTCGTTCGGTTCGTTTTTGATTTTGAAAATTGTAGATTTGGTTTTCGGTTTTCGTGTCAGCCGGGAACACGAAATTACCGGACTGGATGCGACGCAGCACGGCGAAGCGGCTTACGTCTATGCGAATAAAATTTCCGAAGTTTTCGATGCGCCGATTTTGGCTTTTGAAGAATCGGAATCATCTGCAACATCAACCCAACTTGCTTTTGAGACCGGTGAATAAAATCTTTTGTTCGGCGCGGAAATTCGCGCAAAGTAAAAGTCGAATTTCTGCGCGAATTTAAAATTGAAAATCGCTCTCGATTAAAACCGTTTAAGCTTCGCCTTCTAAATTTTCTGAAAAAAGGAAGGGTTAAAACCTTCGCGCCGAACAACCCAGGAGCCGTCGGCTGGAAAGCCCGGCGCGTCTGGCTTCGGCGCGTTTTCCCAACCAGCAGCCATCATTGCGACGGCGTATAAAAGTCCTCCGTTTCCGGGCAAATAGAGAGGCAAATTCGGACGCTGGTAATTATGACCGTTTGGAAGAAAATGATTTTTTTCGGTGTCCATTAGCAGAGCGTCAACCGCGAGTTTTGTTTCGCCGAGTCGTGCCGCGGTCATCGCCGTCATCGGATAATCCCAACCCCAGGTTTCCGCCCAATTCCATTCTTTCAAAACTTTATAAAGAGTGCGGCGCATAGTTTCCCGGTCAACCGTTGCGCCTTTCAAAACACCGAGCGCGGCAAGCATCGAAGGATGGTCGTGATTTCTTTCCGTAAATGTTTGCGGACAATTTTCGTGCGCCGGATAAACGCCGTCTTTTGCGGGCAATGATGAAAGTTTAGCGATTACGTCGTCCCAAACCGGACTGCGCTTCAATCCCAGACGTTCGCGCCACGCTTGAGCCGTTTTCAAACCGAAATGCCAGTATTCAAGCTCAAAAGTCGGATTCCAGGTTTCGCGCGCCGGATGATTTTCCTGCGCCGGAATTACGGGCGGACCCAAAATATAGCGGTTTGTTTTCCAATCGAAATGAGCAAACGAAGCCATAAACTCCGCCGTCTCAAAAACGATTGATTGATATTTCCGAAGCGTCGTCCGGTTCGGATGCGTCTGGTAACAAAGTTCGGCGTAAAAAATCGGATGCGGCTGTTGCCAAATCAAAAGCGGTCCGATTGGCGAAGGACTGTCGCGTCCGTCGGGCGCGGTCATTTTCGCCCAACGCGCTCCGGCGAAACCTTGCTGTTTTGCTCTTTCTTTCGCGCTCGGCAAAATTTTGTTATACCAATCGAGACTTTTTTCGAGCAAGGGAAGTCTGTTCCACAAAGCGAAATGGGCGGCGTGCCACCAGTGCATTTCCAGGTGAAATTTTCCATACCAACTGTTGACGGTCAAACCCGTCTCCTGCGGCGGCATCGAACCCGAACCGTTTATCGCCGTCAGATATTGCGACAAAATGACGCGGCGTTCGAGTTCAAAAGCGCGTTTGTCCGTGCTTTCAACTAATTCAATCGCCGCGCCGTTCATCCAAAAATCTTTCCAATGCGCCTCGCTCGCGGCAAAAGTTGCGGAAGCGCCTGGCAAAAACTCGCGTAAAATGTCGGGCAAAAACGTAACGACAAACTCAAGTTTAGACGAGTATTTTGACGGTTTCAGCGAAAAGTAATGCTCTGTTTCCTGTTCAAATTTCGCGTCGGAATTCCAATCAATCGAGACAAAATAATTATCGTCATCAAGAAATCGCTGAATATCAGCGCGTCTGTCCGTGCGGTTAATAATTTTTGACTGATGCTTTTCATTCTGCTGCCAATCGGCGGCTTGCATCGTCGGCGAACCGTATGGAAATGCGAGCCGAACCGACAATTTTTCTTCGCCAATCAAACCGGATTCGATTGAAACAGCCAGCAAATCGAGCTGCGGATGAACAGCAGTTTTCACCGAAACCGCCTTTCCTTCAAATTTAAAATTGCTCGTTATTTTTCCGTTCCACAAATCGAGTTGTTGTTCGATTTCGGAAATGTCATCAGTTTTCGCTTCGCGTTTGTCGGCTTTCAAAAGTCGCAAACCGATTTGACCGAGATGAAGACGATGCGGATTTTCGCGCAGCCAGTCGAACAATTCCTTTTGTCCTTCGGAACTCGTCGCGTAACCGACGCTGCGACCGTATGTGTCATATTCGGTTAGCCGCAGAGTTTTTCCAACCAGATTTTGCGGTCGCGGAAAAGTATGCCAACCCCATTGCGACATCGTGCAAAGCGGCATCGCGCTCTTGTATTCATCCGGGAAACTCTGCAAACCCGTCGCGTCGCAAGTAAAAGCAAATTCGCCGTTGCCGATTGAAAGCGGTGACAAAGGCTCAAACTTCTGCATCGCCGGATTATGACGTTTGACCAGCGCAAGACGATTTATCCGGGCAATTTCTTTCAGCTTTTGAACCGGCTCGGCAGCGTTTTTAGCCGAAATTTGATTGCCCGCGCCGACAGCTAAACCGCCGGTGACAACGGCAGTTTTGAGGAATTTTCGACGCGATAATTTTTTGCTTATCATTAGATTTAATTTTAAGATAATGCGAATAAAATTGTATCAAAATTACCTTTACGGCTTTTGACACAAATGAAATTTTTCCGCTTGAATCCCTTTTCAACTGCCCAAAGGCTTTGCCGTCGGCGCGGTCGGACTCGCCGGAATTGCGAAAGTCTCAAACGAATCAGGTTTTGACGGATCGAATTTCGGCGTATTTTTCAGGTATTTCGCAATTGCCAAGTTGTTGTTTTTGATGCCTTCGACGACCATTTTGGCGAGTTCGTAACTGCCGTATTTGCTGTGGTGCGTCGCGTCGCCTTCCTTAAAAGCCACGCCGGATTTTTCCCTGCCCAATGCTTCGTAAAAGTGTTTGCTCATCGCGGCTAAATCAATCAGCGGCGCGTTTTCTTCTTTAGCGGCTTCCTGAACGGCTTGCAGATAATCGCCGTGCGAATTGGTGATTTTGCCGCCTCCGTCAAACGTCCGGCGGTGCATCGGCGTGACCAAAATCGGAACGCCGCCTTTGGCGCGAATCGCTTTGACATACTGCTTCAAACTCGCTTTGAAAGTCGTCATCGCGCCAACGCCTTCACCTTTTTCCTTTTCGTCATTATGCGCGTATTGAATCATAACGTAATCGCCTTTCTTCAACTGGCTCAACACTTTATCGAGCCGTTTCGCGCCGTATGAACTTCGCAGAGATTCGCCCGATTCGGCGTTATTGGCGATGGCGATTTCGGGTTTGAAAAAATTCGTCAGCATTTGTCCCCAACTCGCGTAAGGTTCGCCCGGCTGATCGGTCACGGTCGAATCGCCGAGCAGAAAAATCGTCGGCACGTCAACTTTTTCAATCACTATTGAATCAATCGTCGGGCGCGAATTGTTGAATTCTAAA
>CAXSHW010000001.1:68545-117024 GCA_964237245.1 uncultured Pyrinomonadaceae bacterium | reverse complement strand
TTCAAGCGTCAATTTATCGTCCCAAGCCCACGCTTCCGACGTTTTTTCGCGGTCTTTCAATTTGACTTCGCCGCCCGTCGAAATCTGCGGCGTGCGGACGTTGACGATGAAATTTTCCGTCGCGTATTTGCCTTTCTGCGTTTCAACTTTTTCGACCATCAAACGCCGCAGTTCGGCTTTGACCGTCGTTGCCGTCGCATCGTTTTTATCGCCGAATGTGACGGTAACTTTGTAATTTCCTTCGGGAACCGCCGCCGAAAAATAAAACGGTTTTTCCGACTCGCAAAATCCCGCCGATGTTTTTCCGCCCTGCGCCGCGCAGGTCACTTCCGCGTCCGGCTCAAAACCGTAACCCTTTTCTTTTGAATAAATATCACTTGCCTGAACTTGTTTGAAACCGCTCGCCGCTTTGCCCGAACCAAACGCGAATTTTAAAGGAGTTTGCGCGCTCGCCGAAATCGCGGCGCATAAAATAATTGCAAAAGTTAGAATTTTTATTTTCATTTTGTTCCCTAATCAATGCAGAAACACGCGCGAAGTAAGTGTGTAAATTACGTTATCTCGCCCTTACTTCGTGCGGGCTTCCACAATCAATTTTCAATTTAACTTCAATCCCGAAACTTTCAGCACATATTGAAATTCACCCGCTTTATCATTCGGCAGTTGGACTTTTAACGCCGTTTCGTCCTGCGTAAATTTCAATTTTCCTTTGTAACCGAGCATCTCGACTTTTTTGATTTTGCCGACAGATTTCGCCAGCGATTTCACCGTTGCTTCGGTGTCTTTGGCGTTCAAACCGAAAACGTAAAGCGCGTTGTTGTTGACCGTAAAACGAAATTGCGGTTCGCCTTTTTCGCCTTCGCCGAATTTCGTCCAAGCGTGACTGCCGTAAATTCCTTCGCCGTTTGTGGCGAGCCATTTGCCGACATCGAGCAGAATTTTCTGCTGTTCGACGGGAATCGTGCCGTCGGCTTTCGGCGAGATATTCAGTAAAAGATTGCCGCCTTTGCTCGAAATATCAATCAATTCGTAAATAATGTTTGCCGTCGGACGATATTTGATGTCGTTGATGTAACCCCACGAATTCGTGGCAATTTGATCGTCAATTTCCCACGCGCCCGCGCGAATTTCTTTTGGACCGCGCACAGCTTTTTCAAAATCGCGGATGCTGCCGGCGAGATACGCGTCTTCTTTCGTCGCAATCGTCGCATCTGCAACGCGGTTGTAATAATACGCGGCGAATTTCAGTTTCACGTCGTCGTATTCGCGGGCGTTCACGCCGTTGTCGAAATAAACCAACTGCGGCTGGTATTTATTAACTAATTCCTCGCATCGAGCGAGCCAATCGGCTTGAAAAGCGGGCGACGCTTTGCCGTCGTTCATCTCGCCCGGCTGCGGCGGACCGTAAAAATCGGCGTATTTCGGATCGAATAAATCCGTCGCCATTTTCGTCGTCGGATACATAAAAGTGTGATGTTCCATCCGGTGACTCGACAAACCGAAAACCAGATTTTGCCGGCGCACGGCTTTCGCCAAATCGCCGATCAAATCGCGGTGCGGTCCCATATCCATCGCGTCCCATTTCGTCAATGCGCTGTCATACATCGCAAATCCGTCGTGATGTTCAGCGACCGGAACGACATATTTCGCGCCCGCATCTTTGAAAAGTTGCGCCCACGCGTCGGGATTATAATTTTCCGCTTTGAACATCGGAATAAAATCTTTGTAGCCGAAGACATCCGGCGCGCCGTAATGTTCCGTGTGATATTCGGCAAACTGCCCATACATATGGCGCGAATACCATTCGTTGTGATACGCCGGAACCGCATACAAACCCCAATGAATAAAAATCCCGAATTTCGCCTGATTAAACCACGCGGGCGTTTGATAGTTCGCTTTGATTGATTCCCAGTTCGGCTGAAAATTTCCTTTGCTTTGCGAGAAAATCGGAGTTTGTGTCGCCGATAAAATCACTATCAGCAACATCCAACTGAAAATTTTTTGTCGTGCCAAAAACATAATTATTTGCCTGCCGAAATTGTGATTTCTGAACTTTTCAAATTATCTGAGACGGCTTTAATTTTGATTTTTCCGCTTTTTCCTTTTATCGAACGCACAATGACTAAAGACATTCCGTTGTATGCTTTACGCGAATTCGACTGAAACGATGAAAGATCGGTCGCGTCGCCGTTGTCGGTGGCGACGATTTCGCCCGCGCCTGCGATTTCAAAGCGAATCAAATTTTTCGAGCGCGGAACCATCAAATTATTTTTGTCGGCGATTTTAACAGTAATATAAGACAAATCTGCGCCGTCGGCTTTGATGTTCGCACGGTCAGCCTGCATCGAAATCTGCATTGCTTCGTCCGTTGTTTTAACCGAATCTTCAGCCCATTTTTTGCCGTTTTTATACGCGATGACTTTCAATTCGCCCGGTTCATATTTCACGTCATCCCAGCGAAGGCGATATTCAAACTCGCCTTTCTTCTTTCTTCCCAGCGATTTACCGTTCAAAAAAAGCTCGGCTTCATCGCCCGAAGTGTAAACGTGAACGGGCGTGATTTGCCCGACGCGCTCCGCCCAATTCCAATGCGGCAAAATATGCGCCATCGGCAAATCCGGTCGCCAGCGCGCCTGATAAATATAAAAACGGTCTTTTTTGAAGCCGCATAAATCAACGATTCCGAAATACGAACTGCGCGAAATCAGTTGAATTTCGCCGTTTTTCGCCAGTTCGTCCGCTAATTGTTGTTTCAAAATCGGATCGGTCACATTCGGCAGCGTTTTCGTTCTGCCGTCATACGGTGTCGGTTCGCCCAAATAATCGAAACCCGTCCAAACGAATTCGCCCGCCGTAAACGGATTTTTGTCCTGACCTTCAAATTCCGCGTCCGGCGTAGTCGCCCAGCGCGGCGCGTAAAGATCATACGAACTCATCTGAAAATCCTGTAAACCTTTGCTTTTGTCTTCAACGACGGGGAAAAAATATTCGCCGCGCGAACTGATGGTCGAAGCCGTTTCGCTGGCAAAAAGCGGAATCGCCGGATTTTCCTGACGAAATTTCGCGTATTCCAACGGCTTGTAATTGTAGCCGAAAACGTCAACCGTTTTTTGAAAACCGTTGTAGCCCGAATCCGTTCCGTTTGCGCCCGCCGTCGCCGGTCGCGTCGGGTCTTCTTCGTGGACAATTTTCGTCAACTCCGCTGAAATCGGGTGTCCTTCGGGACGCTGTTCGTGAATTTCGTTGCCGGTTGACCATAAAATTACCGACGGATGATTGCGGTCGCGGCGTATCTGCGAACGCCAATCTTTCTCGTGCCAATCCTTAAAAAGCAGGTGATAACCGTTTTTACGTTTCGCCGCCACCCATTCGTCAAACGCTTCATCCATTACGACAACGCCCATTTTATCGGCGAGTTCGAGCAATTCCGGCGCGGGCGGATTGTGCGAAGTGCGAATCGCGTTGACACCCATTTCCTTCAAAATTTCGATTTGTCGCTCCAACGCGCGGTAATTTAACGCCGTTCCGAGCGCGCCCAAATCGTGATGATCGCAAACGCCCTGAATGCGAACGTGTTCGCCGTTTAACAAAAAACCTTTGTCCGCGTCGAATTTTATCGAACGAACGCCGAAAGGAGTTTCGTAAACATCAATTATTTTTCCGTTCTGTTCGATTTCCGTGATCGCCACATAACGATTCGGCGCGTTGATATTCCAAAGTTTGGGATTTTTTATTCGCAGATTTTCAGAAGTCTTCGCATTGGAATTCGCGTTCAAACTCAAATTTTTCTTTTCGGAAACCGCGACCGCTCCGCCGGATTTTTGATCGTCTTTACCGAGTTCATAGAGGGAAGTTTTGATATTGATATTGGCGTTTTCCAAAGCATCGTTTTGAACGCTCGCTTCAATATTTACGCTCGCCGAATCTACGGAAATTTCCGGTGTGGTGACATAAGTTCCCCAATGCGCGACGTGAATTTTCGCGGTTTTCACGAGCCAGACGTTGCGATAAATTCCCGCGCCCGGATACCAGCGCGAAGATTCCGGCGGATTTTCGAGCCGCACGGACAAAACATTTTCGCCGCCGAAATTCAAATAAGGCGTTAAATCGAGCCTAAACGACGAATAACCGTAAGCCCAACCGCCAACAAATTTACCGTTGAGCCAAACCGTCGGATAAGCCATCGCGCCGTCAAAATCCAGATAAATTTCTTTGCCTTTGTCGTTCGGCGAAACCGCGAAATGTTTGCGATACCAACCGATTCCGGCAAACTGACGCTTGCCCGTTTCGCCGGGAAGTTCGCGGATAAAATCGCCTTCAATCGCCCAATCGTGCGGCAAATCCAACTTGCGCCAAGCCGAATCATTGTAATTTTTCTGCGTGTAAACGACTTCTGCGCCCAAATTTCCCGCCGGTCGCGCCGATTTTTCGGCGGTCGAAGTCAAAACGTATTCATTGCCAATCGCGCGAATCCAATCCTTAATTTTTTCGTAAGCCAGAACGCCGTCCGCGCCCGCCGGATCGTCTTTTTGAAAACGCCAATCATCGTTAAATAAATTTCTTTCGCGGACGGAATTCGTTTTTTGAGCGAAAATCGTCGCTGAAAAAATCGCCATTATTACTAAAATCAAAAGTCTGGATATACGCATATTTTTTAGCCTGTAAAAGTCTCGATTTTTGAGATTCTTTACTTCAAAAATGTCCTTCAATATTGAATTTCTACTCTTGATAATTCACCCAATTAGTAAAATTACCCGAAAAAAGTTTTTTGACATCGCGCTCTATTTCACTTTCTTCGACGCTTCTTCCGGCTTCGATCAAGTTTTTATAAGCGTTAAAAAGCGCGTCGCCGATCACGCTGCGCGAATGTTTCCATTTGTAAATCAACTGATCCAAAATCCGCGCGTCCGAATGCTGCGGAATAAAACTCGTCCCCAAAAGTTCAAATCGTTCGCGCGTGATTTCTGCGATAATCGAAGGATTATTCAAAAACCACCAACAGCCGAACGGCATTAGATTGTTAAACTTACGGGCGACGACGCACAGTTCGTGCTGATTTTCGCGCGACAGAAACGTCGAAAGAATTTTCACGTCCGGGTTTTCCGCGCAGATTCCCGACAGCGGAAACATCGGCGCGACCAACGCCGTCGCCCGCGAGTTTCAGCGCGGGATTGACCTGCCGCCGCACGCCGATCATCAGCGCGAGCGAAATTTTGTGCGCTTTGCAGGTCGGAAAAATCACTTCTTTGAACAATTTCCCGCGCAGGGAATTTTCCGGGTAAACGAAATCGTCGGGCAATGACGCGCCGAGATAAAGCGGCTTCATTTTCGCAATCCAATCGTCCAAAAAACGCCGCGTTTCGGAAATCGTTTCACCGCTCACATCTTCCGCGACGGCGTAATTTTGTTTCCGCATCAGCGGCGCGGCTTCCGTCCAGCCGTTTAATAATTGGTCTAAACGCAAAGCCGCGTGAAAACGCGCGTCAATTTTTTCATCGCCGTTCCAGACGTTTATTTCCGCTTCATCGAGCGGATCATTCGTCATCACGACATCGCTGACGTTGGCGATTTCTAAAACTTTGCCGATAAAATCTTCCGGTTTTTGTGCGCGAAAGAATTCCCGCGCCGCGCTCAAATTTTCGGCGCGAACGTCCAAATTATATGCGTCTAAAACGGAAATCACGCCGCGCGTCGCTTCGGAAATCGGAGAACTTTCGACGAAAAGTTTTCGCCAAATCAAATCCGACCGCGCCTCTTTTTCCATCGCGTAAAAATCGTCGGGCGCGATGTCTTCATAACGAAAAAGCTCGGCGATTAAATAATGATAATTCAACAACTCGTCAATTCCGTATGAATTCAAATCGCCGAACTGCGCCGGAAAAAGATGCGTGTGCATATCAAAAATCGGCGCATTATTGATCGCCGCGTCAACATTTTCGTGCAGCATTTTCAGCTCGTTTGTTTTTGCTTCGTCGCTAAAATTCTCGTTCATAAACTCATTTTAAATTATTTCGTCGGTTCAATCAGCGCGAAAAACTCAGTTTTACAGCGTCGGTGTTCAAAATGATTACATCCAAAATCCGCGAAAATTTCTCAACTTCTATTGAGATTTCTCGATAATAATTTGATTTTTTATCTCACACTACGGCTTCTTTTTCGGCTTTTTATCGTCCGCGTTCGGCACTTCGTCAATGTCGGTCGAAGCCGATTTGACGCGTTTGTATTCCAAATCTTCCGCGTCAGTCGGCAGTTGCTTGCCCGTATAATTGACGGCTAAATCGGCAATCGCAGTCGTTTTGTCCGCGCCGAAACCGGAGAGAGAAACGAATTTGACGAATTTTGCCGAGATATTTTCACCGAATTTAATTTTCTGCGGCTCGAATGTCGAAACCAGCGCGCCGCGTTTTAAATCTTTCCAATTCGCGCCGTCGTCGCTTGTTTGAATCGCATATTCGCGCACATCGCCTTCGTGGTCGCGGTGATTTTGGCGCGGCATAATCGTCAAACCGTCGAACGAAATCGCGTTTGGAAATTCGATTGTCAATTCCTGATTTTTTCTGGTTTCGTCTTTTGGCGTTCCGGCGATCCAGAAAGTATTCGGGTCACCGTCAACCGCATTCGCCGCGTCTTTGGCTTCGTTCAAAACCTTCGCGCCGAGTTTTTTCATCACGCGCGTATCAAATAAAATTTCCTGGAAATTTTCGGGCGAAATCGAAACCTGCGGATCAAATTTCGCGCTTTCCATATAATCCAAGATTGATTTTCGCAATTGTCGGGCGACGATTCGCGTCTCCAAATCGTTTTCCAAATCCGCGCTCGAAACCAGCAATCTTCCCGTGCCGACTTTCGCCTCGAAAATCATTCCGAGTTTGTAATTGCGATTCCAATCATCAACCGGCTGAACAATCGGCTGTAAATTTTGCGGCAGTTTGTCCAAATTTATCGCGCGAGCGTTTTTGACGATTTCCGTCCATTGCCAATCGTTAAAATTTTCGGTCGGAAATGCAGCGAGCGCGGGCGAATTTTTGTCAATCCACAGTCCGAGCATTCTGCTCCACGCCGGATTCATCAGCCGATTCCAGAACACCGGAACCGTGTCGAGCGGCGGCGAAGTCCAATCCAAATCAGCCTTGCGCGGCATATACAAAACCTTCGCGCCAGTTTTCAATTGCGCCTCGGCTTCGTTCCAATCGTGTGTGATAGTGATATTTTTCGCACTTGTTTCGACGATTTTCGGCGGATAAACCCAGAAATTCCAATCGTTTTCAAACGTGGTATTTTTAATTCCGACGACGAGTTTTAAAGCCTGCGCGTTTTCCGCATTCTGCAATTTCGACAAATCGGCGGACACTTTTCCAAGCGGAATATTTTTGCCGATTTCGATTGTTTTCGCGGGAAATTCGCCGTTTGTCAAAACTTTGCCGTTTGCATCAATAATTTTCCAATATGCAACGGCGTTTTCAATCGGTTTTTCTCCGAAATGCGCGATTTCCACATCAATATCAAATTTTTCGTCCGCCGTGTAAGTTCGTTTGTAAAGTCTGGCGAGCGGCACGGTTTCGCTGTTGAAACGGCGAAATTCTTTGGCGTTAACGTAACCTTTTTCCTGCCAAAACGTGTCGAGCAAACCGACTAAAGCCGTTCCCTGACCGAGATAATCGTGCAAATCAAGCAGTTGAAAACCATACATTTTCGGCGTTCGCAGATTCGCTTCGATTTCTTCCTTGTAGCAATTCAACTGATATTTTCCCGACGCTAATGCGAAATCTTTGTTTTTGTTCAAAAGATGATGCGCGGCGAGCGAATCGCGGAAAATCCGGTAATTTCCGGGCTGCAAATAACCCGTAAACTTGCTCATCACGGAATAATCGGGATACGCGTCCCATTGTCCGAGTTCGTGCGCGAGAACGGGAATGTCTATATTTTCCAGCGAGTTACCGTAATCTTTGCCGAACCACGCCGAATTTCCGCGCAGCGGTTTCGCGCCGATTCGCTGCATCACGAGAAAATCCGTGCCTTTGTCGAGATCAGGAACTTCCTTTTCCGTATGTCCCGTTCCGTTGTCGTAAAGCCGGCGCGGATCAACGGCGCGATAATGCGCGATCCATTGGTCAAACGCTTCTTTCCAACGACCTTTCGGCTCGTTTGACGGCGACAAAAGCAGAAACGACGGGTGATTTCCGTAAGCGCGAATCATCCGGTCGGTTTCCTCGTAAAGCATTTTCTCCATTGGAGTTCCTGGCGAAACGACGTTCCACATTCCGGGTTCGGGCTGTAAATAAATTCCGATTTCGTCCGCCGCCTGAAACGCCGCTTCGGGCGGGCAGAACGAGTGAAAACGAATGTGATTGATGCCCCAATCTTTGTTGATTTGAAAAATTTTGCGCCAATATGCGACATCAGTCGGCGGATAACCCGTCAGCGGAAAATCGCCGCCGTGATGCGTTCCGCGCAGATAAATCGTGCGTCCGTTTAACTTAAATTCGTTTTTGTCGGCGGAGATTTCCGCGAAACCGAACGAAATTTCTTTCGCATCATCGGCGTTTTCGCCTTTCAACTGCAAGTTGATTTTTTGCAGGTTCGGATGAAATTCGTTCCATTCTTTGGCGTTCGGAAAGTCCAGTTTTATTTCCGCCGCGCCGCTTTTTTCATTCCACGAAACGGGAAATTCTTTGCCGTTCGCCGTGATTTTTCCGTCGCCGGATTTGTTGGTTTCGTTGCCGATTTTTACTTTGATCGTCGCTGATTTATTTTTCAAATCAGTGTAGATTTGCGCGTCGTCAATCCAGACCGGCGAAGTCGCGCGGAGTTCGATTTTGCCGATAATTCCGTTCCAACTTTGCCCCAGAGAATCGGAAATCGAATGCGCGTCGGGGCGATAATCCATCAGCATTCGGTTGTCCACGCGCACCGAAATTCGGTGTTTTCCCGCGCTCAGTTTTCCCAAATCGTATTCGTGTTCGGCGACGAGGCTCAAATTTTCGCCGATTTTCACGTCGTCAATCCAAACCGTTGAACTCCAGTGTGGACGTTCGAGAAACAACACAACTCTTTTATTTGCCCAATTTGCGGGAAGTTCGATTTCCTTTTGATACCAAGCCGCGCCGAGATAATGTTTCGGCGGCTGTGACAAAAACGGAACTTTGACGTTTCCGGCGGCGGCGTAATTTTTGTAATCTTCACGCAAAAACCAGTTTTTATCGTAAAGCGACAAAACCCACGGCGTTTCTTTGGAAATATCATTGCCGTAATTCTGCGCCTGCAAAATTCCGGGAAGCGCGATTTTATCTTTTAAACTGCGCTCAAACCATTTTTCGCCGATGCCTTCGTCCGCGTCGTCAAGCGCGAATCGCCATTCGCCCGCCAAGTTCATCGTTTCCGCCGCGAACGTCTGAATCGTTGTCAGGCAGAACAAAACAATTAAAGTAATCGAAGCGAAGATTTTGGATTTATTTTTCATTTGAAAATTTAATTTTGACGATTGATCTCTTCGCGCCCTTTGCGAGAAACCTTTGCGTCCTTTGCGGTTAACTCATACTTTTTTTACCGCAAAGAACGCAAAGGTTTCGCAAAGGAACGCTAAGGGAAATCATTTTCGACTTCGGAAAATCGGCGAAACCTTCGTAAAAGTTTGCAAATCGCGCTTAAATAATATAGAGAATCAGAACCGACCGTTTAATTGGTTTGTCCAATTATTTCATCAATTTTGACTTGGCAAAAAATTATATAATCTGCTATCTTCTATTTATCAAGCCTAGTTAAGCGGTTTACTGAAAATTCAATTTATCAGATTTGAGCGAATTTACAAAGTAATAATTTCATAAAATTGCGCTCGGCAATCAAAATGGGCGTTGAAACTCCCGATTATTTGTTGAGCGATAAATCAAACTCGAAATATATTTAGAAATCATAAATTTATGAGCGAACAACAGCAGCAAAAATCAAAATATAAACACGTTAAATATCTGTGGAAAGACGAGGAAATCGAAGGAATGGACGGCGTTGATCGTCTCGTTTACCGTTCAAATCGTTTGGGCGATGATTTGACTTTAACGAATACGGGCGGCGGAAATACTTCGTCGAAACTGCCGGAAAGCGATCCTTTGACGGGCGAAGAAGTCGAAGTTTTGTGGCTCAAAGGTTCGGGCGGCGATTTGCGGACGGCGAAGCGCGACGGTTTCGCGTCGCTCTATTTGGATAAAGTGCGCGATATGCGCTCGATTTACGAAAACGCCGAAGAAAACGGACCGAAAACGCCGATTGAAGACCAGATGTATCCGATGTATTCGCACGCGGTTTTCAATCTGAATCCGCGCGCGTGTTCGATTGACACGCCGTTGCACACGCTCGTGCCGCACCGACACGTTGACCATCTGCACCCAAATTCGGTGATCGCGATTGCCGCGTCGGTCAATCAGGAAAAGCTGACGAAAGAGATTTACGGCGACGATTTGATTTATATTCCGTGGCAGCGTCCGGGTTTTGATATCGGACTCAAAATCGAGCAGTTGATTAAAGAAAATCCAAACGCGAAAGGAATTTTGCTCGGTCATCACGGAATGAGTTCGTGGGACAACGACGACAAAACCTGCTATGAAACCGCACTTGAAATCATTGACCGCGCCGCCGAATATATCGAATCGAAAGACAAGGGCGAAGACACTTTCGGCGGACAGAAATACGCCGCGCTCGACGACGAAAAACGGCAGAAAATGCAAACGGAAATCATTCCGTTTATTCGCGGACAAATTTCGATTTACAAAAGATTTGTCGGAACCGTGCAGGACGATTTCAATATGCTGCGCTTCGTCAATTCGGTTGACGCGCCGCGTCTCGCCGAACTCGGAACTTCGTGTCCCGACCATTTTTTACGCACGAAAATCAAACCTCTTTTTGTCAATTGGAATCCCGAAACCGGCGACATCGAATCGTTGAAAACGGCGATTTCGGAAGGACTTGTGCAGTATCGCAAAGATTACGAAGCGTATTATAATCGCTGTAAACACGACGATTCACCGGCGATGCGCGACCCGAATCCGACGGTCGTTTTAATTCCGGGACTCGGAATGATCGCGTGGGGCAAAAACAAATCGGAATCGCGCGTCACGGGCGAATTTTACAACTGCGCCATCGAAGTGATGCGCGGCGCGGAAGCGATGGACGAATACGAAGCGATGGATCAGCAGGAAGCGTTCGACATCGAATATTGGCTGTTGGAAGAAGCGAAACTCAAGCGAATGCCGCCGGAAAAAGAGTTAGACAGACAAATCCACGTTATCATCGGCGCGGGCGCGGGCATCGGCAGAGAAACCGCGCATCGCTTAGTAAAAGAAGGCGCGCACATCGTCTGCGTTGACCTGAATGAAGCGGCGGCGCAGGAAACCGCTGACGAAATCATTGCCAAATATGGCGCGGGAATCGGCGTTTCCGGCACGGGAATTTCAAATTGCGGCGTGGCAATCGGCTTGGGCTGCGATATGACGAACCGCGAATCGGTCGCCGAAATGTTTGAAAAAGTCGTGTTGGCTTACGGCGGAATTGATGCGGTGATCGTCACGGCAGGCGTTTTCGTCGCGCCGGACAAAACAGGTCGCGTTGAAGATTCCAAATGGGATTTCACATTCGGCATCAACGTCAAAGGCGCGTATATCGTCGCCGACGAAGCGTATAAAATCTTCAAAAAGCAAGGTTTAACGGGAAATATTGTTTTGACGACTTCGGCAAACGCGGTCGTGGCGAAGAAAGGAAGTTTGGCTTACGACACTTCAAAAGCCGCCGCGAATCATCTGACGCGCGAACTCGCCATCGAATTTTCGCCGCTCGTCCGCGTCAACGCCGTCGCACCCGCAACCGTCGTCAAAGGCAGCACGATGTTCCCGCGCGACCGCGTGATTGCGAGTTTGACGAAATATGATATTCCGTTCGATGAATCGGAAGAATCCGACGTGCTGACGGAAAAATTATCGAATTTCTACGCCAAACGCAGCTTAACGCAAACGCCGATTGAGCCGTCCGACCAAGCCGAAGCGATATTTTTGCTCGTCTCAAAACGCCTCGGCAAAACCACCGGACACATCATTCCGGTTGACGGCGGTTTGGCGGACGGATTTATGCGATAAATAATAATTGATAATGGAAAATTGATAATTGATAATATTTGGTTTGCAAGGTCGGGAAAAAATTCCAAATTACCCACTATCAATTATTCATTATCAATTTCCCCACTCTGTGGTAAATTTTTCTTTGCATCGGGAGAAAACTTATGGCAGCAAATTTCACAATCGAAGACGATTTCATTACCGAACAGAACAAAAAATCCGCTGAATTCCTGGCGGAAGATTACGAATATTTAGCGAAAAAATTACAGCGGCGCAGTGTTGACATCGAAAATCTGGTCAAAAAAGCGCGTAACTTTCAAGTCGCCGTGCCGTCGTGGGGCGTCGGCACGGGCGGCACTCGTTTCGCGCGTTTTCCGAGCAGAGGCGAACCGCGCGGCGTGTTTGAAAAACTCGACGACTGCGCGACGATAAACAATTTAGTTCGTTCAACTTCCGCCGTTTCGCTGCACATTCCGTGGGATAAAACCGAAAATGTCGGCGAACTCAAAACTTACGGCGAAAAGCGCGGTTTGACGTTCGACGCGATGAACTCGAACACTTTTCAAGACCAGATTAATCAGAAACATTCCTACAAATTCGGCAGTTTATCGCACGCTGATTACGCGGTCAGAAAACAGGCGATTGAACATAATCTCGAATGTATTGAAATCGGCAAACAGCTCGGTTCAAAGGCTTTATCGGTTTGGGTCGGCGACGGCAGCAATTTCGCCGGACAAGCGAATTTTCGCCGTTCGCTCGAATGCTATCTCGAATCGGCACATGAGATTTACGCTGCGATTCCTGACGATTGGCGAATGTTTATCGAGCATAAATTTTACGAACCGGCGTTTTATTCGACCGTTATCAACGATTGGGGAACGAGCTATATCTGCGCCAAAGAACTCGGCGAAAAGGCGATGTGTCTGGTGGATTTGGGGCATCACGCGCCGAACGTCAACATCGAACAGGTCGTGTCGCGCCTGATTCAATTCGGCAAACTCGGCGGATTTCATTTCAACGACAGCAAATATGGCGACGACGATCTGGACGCGGGTTCGATCAAACCATTTCAATTATTTTTGGTTTTTAACGAACTTATTGATGCGGAGTTGAATAATCAGCCGAATTTTCAACCGGCGTATATGCTCGACCAATCGCACAACGTCACCGACCCGATTGAATCGCTGATGATGAGCGCGATTGAAGTGACGCGGGCGTTTGTGCAGGCGCATCTCGTTGACCGCGCAAAACTCGAAGAAGCACAGCACAAAAGCGACGCGATCACCGCGCTGACGACGTTAAAGGAAGCATTCACCACCGATGTTTCGCCGATTTTAGCGACTGCCAGAGAGCGTAATGGCGGCGCGATTAATCCCGTATCTGTCTATCGCGTCAGCGGTTATCGAAATTATAAGGACAAAGAACGCCCCGCGCAGATGGGAATTTCAGCGGGCATCGTTTGATTTTGGATTTTAGATTTTGGATTGCGAATTCTTGAGATTCCGAATGCTTTAATTATGGAATCTCCAGCAAACTTATCAAAAAATTTAACGGTCAATGACTAATCAAATCCAAAATCCAAAATCCAAAATCCAAAATGGTTATATTGCAGTTGATTTGGGCGCGGGCAGCGGGCGCATTTTTCTTGCCGGATTTGGCGAAGATGAATTTACGCTTGAGGAAATTCATCGTTTCGAGTATCCACCGAGTTTGAAAAACGGTTTTTTGCGATGGAATTTTCCGTTGATTTTTGACAACATAAAAAGTGGACTTAAAAAAGCAGACCAACGTGCAAACGCTTTGAAATGTGAAGTTTACAGCGTCGGTGTGGACAGTTGGGCGGTTGATTACGGATTGCTTGATGAGGACGGAAAGTTAGTTGCTGATCCGATTTGTTACCGCGACGGGCGCACCGACGGGGCGATGGAAAAAGTTTTCGCAAAAATTCCGCGCGAAGAGATTTTTGACAAAACCGGCATTCAATTTTTGAATTTCAACACGCTTTATCAGCTTTTTTCCGAAAATGAAAATCTCGAAAAAGCCGAGAAATTGTTGCTTTTGCCGGATTTAATCAATTATTTTCTGACCGGAAAAGCAGTTGCCGAATATACGAACGCGACGACGACGCAGTTTTTGAACGCGCAAACAAAAAATTGGGACTGTGAGATTCTTGAAAGGTTAAATCTTCGCGCAAATATTTTGCCGGAAATCATCGAAGCCGGAACCGATTTGGGATTTTTGAAAACGGAAATCGCTGACGAATTAAATTTGCCGAATGTCCGTGTCATCGCGCCCGCGACGCACGACACGGCGAGCGCGGTGATTGGCGCGCCGCTAGAAAAAAATCAAGCGTTTATTTCGTCGGGAACTTGGTCGCTGGTTGGCGTTGAAATTGGCGAACCGCTGATAAATAAACAGGTTGCGCGGTTTAATTTCACCAACGAAGGCAGCGCGTTTGGCACGATTCGGTTTTTGAAAAACGTGATGGGTTTGTGGATTTTTGAATCGTGCCGCAAAGAATGGCAAGCGCGCGGAATCGAAACGAATTACGAAAATTTGCTGCGCGAAGTCGGGGAAATCGAAGGTTTTTGCGGATTTATCTACCCCGACGACGAACGATTTTTAAATCCGCCGAAGATGCTCGCGGCGATTAAAAATCAACTGAACGAAGCCGGACAAAATTTCGACGAAAATCCGGCGACGGTGACGAAAATTATTCTCGATTCGCTGGCTTTTCGCTACGCTTCGGTGCTTGAAACGATTGAGAATTTAAGAGGCGAAAAAATCAGCGGCGTGCAGATTGTCGGCGGCGGCGGGCGCAATTTTTATCTGAATCAGATGACGGCAAATGCCTGCGGAAAAACGGTTAAAACCGGATTGACCGAAGCGACGGTAACGGGCAATGTTTTGGTGCAGGCAATCTCCAACGGCAGATTTTCCGATTTGTCGGAAGCGAGAAAATATGTGGCGGAACAGATTAAATTGAAGGAATTTTCACCACGAAATTCAGCGCATTTAGAGTTGGCAAAGCAAAATTACCGGCAGTTAGAATCAAGATTTTTGAGCAAAACAGCGACAAAATAAATGGTCATCACATTTCAACAGCATATCGTTCAGGAGCAGGCGCATCTTTCCGGTTCGCCCGAATTGCAATGGATGTTGTCGGGAATTGTGTTGGCGACAAAGTTGATTCAGTCGCAGGTGCGACGCGCCGGATTAATTGATATTTTGGGTTCGCAAGGCGAAATCAATGTGCAGGGCGAAGTTCAGCAAAAACTTGATATTTACGCCAACGAAACTTTAATAAATTGTCTGAAAATCCGCGAAAGCATCGGCATTATCGCATCGGAGGAAAACGAATTGCCGATTGCCGTTCACCAATCTTCGCCGAACGCGCAATACGCCGTGATTTTCGATCCGCTCGACGGGTCATCGAATATTGATGTCGCGGTGACTATCGGGACTACTTTTTCGATTTTTCGCCGCCCCGAAAATACCGACGGCAACGATCCGATGGAGTGGATTTTGCAGCCGGGAAGAAAACAAATCGCCGCCGGTTATGTGATTTACGGTTCTTCGACGGTGCTGGTTTACAGTCTCGGCAACGGCGTTCACGGTTTCACGCTCGACCCGTCAATCGGTTCGTATATTTTGACGCATCCCGATATTAAAATACCGAAACAGGGCGGTTATTATTCGATGAACGAAGCGTATTGCGAAGAATTTGCCGCGCCGTATCGAGATTATTTGAAGATGTTGAAAACGGGAAGATTGAATAAATTTTATTCGTCGCGTTTCGTCGGCTCTCTGGTGTCGGATTTCCACCGGACGCTTTTGCGCGGTGGCGTTTTCGTTTATCCCGAAAACAATCATTATCCCGAAGGCAGACTGCGGCTTTTGTATGAGGCGAACCCGATTGCTTTCATCGCCGAGCAAGCGGGCGGACGCGCCAGCAACGGCAGACAAAACATTTTAGATATTAAACCAAAAGGTCTGCACGAACGAACCGCGCTCGTTGTCGGCGGCGATGTTGAAATGACGGCATTTGAAAATTGTATGTCCGATGCAAAAGCGGACGGCGCGAACAACTGAATTTTAAATTTTATTTAATGAAAGTTTCGCTTTTCATCACCTGTTTGGTTGACCAGCTTTGCCCGAACGTCGGTGTCGCAACGGTTGAAGTTTTGCGCCGCGCGGGTTGCGAAGTCGTTTTTGACGAACGCCAGACCTGTTGCGGACAGCCCGCTTTTAACACGGGTTATCGCAAGGAAGCGCGAAAGTTTGCCGAAAGATTTATCGAGATTTTTGAAGATTCGGACGCGGAATTTATCGTGTCGCCGTCGGGTTCCTGCACGGCGATGGTAAAACATTTTCACGAGCTTTTTCCTGATGATAAAAGTTGGCGCGAACGCTGTGAAAAAATCGCCGCGAAGACTTACGAATTCAGTTCGTTTTTAGTCAATGTGTTGAAAATCGAAACGACGGGCGCGAAGTTTTCGGGAAAATTAACGTGGCACGATGCGTGTCACGGTTTGCGCGATTTGAATATCCGAGATGAGCCGCGCCGACTTTTGAAAAATGTAGAAAACGCCGAGTTTGTCGAATTAGAAGGCGCGGACGTTTGCTGCGGTTTCGGCGGAACTTTTTCGGTAAAATTCCCCGAAATTTCGGCGGCGATTCTTGACAATAAAGTCGAAATGATCGAAGCAAGCGGCGCGGATGCCGTCGTCGCCTGCGACGCAAGCTGCCTGATGCAAATCGGCGGTAGACTTTCGCGCAACGATTCGAGAGTGAAACCGTTTCATATTGCGGAGATTTTAGCGTCGCAGGAATGAGGAAATTTAGCCACGAACGAACACGAAAAAGATTAAGATAATTAAGAAATGAAACCACAGATTTACACAGATACACACAGATTTTTGAATCAAGAAAAAGAAGATATTAAAATCAATTCCTCGGTTTTATCTCCTGAATTTATCAGTGTTCATCTGTGTAAATCTGTGGCTAAAAATTTCTTCTCTTTTTCCTGTCCTTTCGTGTTAGTTCGTGGCTAAAAAATATACTTGAATGCAGCAATTAACTTCCAAAACATTTGACCAAAATGCGCGTGTTGCTCTGAAGGACGTGACGCTGCGCGGTGCGCTGAAAAATCTGGCGGCAACGGTTGGCGGGCGGCGGAAAACGGCGATTGGTGCGGTTGAGAATTGGGAAGATTTGCGGGAAAAAGCGCGTTCGATTAAAGAAGAAACGCTTTTGTATTTGGACGTTCATCTTGAGAACTTTGCGGAAAATGCCGAACGCGCGGGCGCGAAAATTCACTGGGCGCGGGATGGAAAAGAAGCGTGTGCGATTGTTTTGGATTTAATAAATGAGCGCGGCGCGAAAAATGTCGTCAAATCGAAAAGTATGGCGACGGAGGAAATTCACCTCAATCACGCGCTCGAAGATGCCGGAATCAATCCGATTGAGACGGATTTGGGCGAATGGATTATTCAACTGGCGGGCGAGACTCCGTCGCATATCGTCGTTCCGGCGATTCACAAAACGAAAGGTCAGATTGCCGATCTGTTCGTCAAAGAAGTAGGCATCGAACCGACGGACGATGTTGATGTTTTGACGAAAACGGCGCGAAAAATTCTCCGCGAAAAATTTGCCGCCGCCGACATCGGCATCAGCGGAGTAAATTTCGGCATTGCGGAAACGGGAACGATTTTGATTCTCGAAAACGAAGGCAACGTGCGCCTGACGACGAGTTTACCGAAAACGCACATCGCGCTGATGGGAATTGAAAAAATCCTGCCGAAATTTACCGATCTGGACGTTTTCTTGAAACTTCTGCCGCGTTCGGGAACGGGACAGCATTTGACGACTTATCAGTCTTTGATAACGGGAACGAAACGCGCCGCAGCGGACGAAGGACCGGACGAAGTTCACATCGTTTTGATGGACAACGGACGCTCGAAAATGTTGGCGCATCCGGTGACACGACAGAGTTTAGCGTGTATTCGCTGCGGCGCGTGTCTGAACGCCTGCCCGGTTTACGGCGCGGTCGGCGGACACGCTTACGGCGCGGTTTATCCGGGACCGATTGGCGCGGTGATTACGCCGCAGCTTTTAGGGATTGAAACGACGAAACAACTGCCCTACGCATCGAGTTTGTGCGGCGCGTGCCGCGAAGTTTGTCCGGTGAAAATTGATATTCCCGAATTATTGCTTCATCTGCGCGCCGAAATTACCGACGGCGAAGCGAACGGCAAAAAAACAGAGATTCCGACAAAAGGCAAATTCGCCGAACGATTCGCTTTCAGCCTTTATTCAAAAGCGTGGGCAAACGCCGGAACGTATAATTTAGGCACGAAAACAGCGCGATTCTTTCAAAAGTTTTTAGCCGAAAACGGCAAAATCGGCGAAGTTTCGGATTTAATGTCAAAACTCGCGCCGCCTTTGGGAAATTGGACTGAATTCCGCGATGCGCCGACGATTGCGCCGAGATCTTTTCGGGAAATTTGGAAGGAAGAGTTAGTTGCGAAAGAACACGAAACGGACTCTAAATAAGAGAAGAGAAGAATATTTAGCCACAGATTTACACAAATGAACACTGATTTTTTAGAGCGGATAGGAAAAAATTTTGAAATTATTTTTATAGAATTATCTTTTAGATTTATCAATTCTCATCTGTGTCAATCTGTGGCTAAAAAACATTTAATTTCGTGCCTTTTCGTGTTTGTTCGTGGCTAATAAAAAAATGGCAAACGAAGCAAAATCAGCAATTTTCGCGGCGATTCGTCAAAATTTGGCGGTGAGTTTGCCGTTTGATCGGGTTCACGAAGCGCATCAGGTTCACAAGCAGAAAATTGCTGATTTGATTGCGGAAGACTCTTTTGTCGAAAACGTGCCGCTTGTTGAAGTTTCAGGAAACGGCAAAAGTTTAACCGAAAAGTTTCGGGAAAATCTCGCGGCGGTCGGCGGGAAAGTTTTGATCGTCAAAGATATAAACGAAGCCGCCGCGGAAATTCGGAAGATAATTGAAGGATTAAACGCGAACAAAATCGCCGCGTCAGACGCGTCTTTAATCGGCGAAATTGTCGAATCGCTCGACGCAAAAGTTGAAATTTTGCGTAACGCCAACTCGTCGGATTTGTTTGAATGCGATTTGGGAATTACCGGCGCACAATTCGGAATCGCGGAAACCGGAACGCTCGTTATTGAATCGGACAAAGAGTTTAACCGTTTGGCTTCGCTGATTCCGCCGGTTCACATCTGCGTTTTGGAGACTTCAAAAATGCGCGAAACTTTGGGCGAAGTTTTGAGCGAATTGGAAAAAAATTTGAGCCGTTCAATCACATTTATCACCGGACAATCGCGCACGTCCGACATCGAATTGACGCTCGCGCTCGGCGTTCACGGTCCGGGCGAATTGTTTGTGATTTTGATTGAAGAATAGGTTAGCCACGAACAAACACGAAAGGGACACGAAAAAGAAAAGAATATTTAACCACAGATGGACACAGATAAACACAGATTTTTAAATCAGAAAAAGAAAGACTTTAAAATCATTTCTTGGGTTTTATCTCTTGGATTTATCAGTGTCCATCTGTGTAAATCTGTGGCTAAAAATTTCGTTCTTTTTCGTGAATTTTCGTGTTTGTTCGTGGCTAATAAAACAAAATGAGTATTCTCCTGAAAGCCGAAAATGTGACGAAATCTTACGCCGGGGTGAAGGCGTTGCGGACGGCTTCGTTTGAATTGCAGGCGGGCGAAGTTCACGCGCTGATCGGCGAAAACGGCGCGGGAAAATCTACGTTTATCAAGATTTTGACGGGCGCGGTCGCGGCGGATTCGGGTGTGTTGGAGATCGGCGGGAAAGCGGTCGCCGACAATTCGCCGACCTTTGCGAAATCGCTCGGCGTGGCGGCGATTTACCAGCAGCCCGCGCTGTTTCCCGAACTTTCGGTCGCCGAAAATATCGCGCTCGGACAGGAAAAGAAAGGAATTTTCGGCATCGTTGACTGGAAATCAAGAAAAAAACGCGCCCAGGAATTATTAGCCGAAGTCGGCGCGAAAATTGACGCGGACGCGGAAGCCGGAAGTCTTTCGATGCCGCAGCAGCAATTGGTCGAAATCGCCCGCGCATTGGGCGCGAACGCGAAAATATTGATTTTAGATGAGCCGACGGCATCGCTTTCCGAAGAAGACGCGAACAACCTTTTTCGCGTCATTCGTGAACTGAAAAATCGCGGCGTAGGAATGATTTACATCTCGCACCGGCTCGAAGAACTGCCGCAAATCGCTGACCGCGTAACGGTTTTGCGCGACGGCGAAACGATTGAAACGCGTGAAATGGCGACGGTTAATCGGGATGAATTAATCAAATTAATGGTCGGGCGCGAATTATCACAAGTGTTTCCGAAAAAAGAAATTAGCTTGGGCGAAACGGTTTTGGAAATCAAAAATCTCGGGCTTCGTTCGTCGGGCGTGAAAAACATTAATTTGTCGGTCAGAGCGGGCGAAATCGTCGGCATCGCCGGACTCGTCGGCGCGGGACGCACGGAATTTGCGCGCGTGGTTTTCGGTTTGGACGAAGCGGACACGGGCGAGATTTTGCTCGACGGAAAACCGATTCACAACGCGCATCCGCGTGACGCGATTCGCCACAAAATCGCCTATCTGCCGGAAGATCGGCGCAAACACGGCGTAATTTTGGATTTGCCGATTTCGTCAAATATCACGCTCGCGTCGCTGAAAATTCTGTCGAGTTTCGGCGGAATGGATTTCAAACGCGAACGGGAACTAGCAGCGGAATATACGCGGCGTTTGGGTGTGAAAACGCCTTCGATTCACGATTCGGTGGCGACTCTTTCCGGCGGAAATCAGCAGAAAGTCGCGCTCAGTCGCTGGCTGATTACGAAACCCGAAGTTTTAATTTTAGACGAACCGACGCAGGGAATTGATGTCGGCGCGAAGTCGGAAATTCATCAATTGATGACCGAACTCGCCGAACAGGGCGTGGCGATTTTGATGATTTCGTCCGAACTGCCCGAAGTTTTGGGAATGTCAGACCGCATCGCCGTAATGTGCGGCGGCACGATTGTTAAAATTCTTGAGCGCGGCACGGCGACGCAGCAGGAAGTTCTCGCGCTCGCGCTTGGGCATACGAACGGGAACGGGAAACATTAGCCACGAACAAACACGAAAATTCACGAAATAAGAGAAGAAAGGAAGGATATCTAGCCACAGATGAACGCAGATAAACACAGATTTTTTAAAGCCGATAAGAAAGATAATAAAATCATTGATTTGATTTTATCTCCTGTATTTATCAGTGTCCATCTGTGAAAATCTGTGGCTAAAAAATTCTTCTCTCTTTCGTGTTTGTTCGCGGCTAAAATAAAATGAATTTCAATCGTTACAAAAGAGAAATTTCGGCGGCAATCGCTTACGCGGTTTTGTTGCTGGTGGTCGGTATTATTGCGCCCGCGTTTTTTGAGGCGGGGAATTTGGGCGATTTGGTCGTCAATAACGCGCCGATTTTGCTGTTGGCGATTGGGATGACGCTCGTGATTTTGATTGGCGAGATTGATATTTCTGTCGGTTCGCAGTTCGCTGTGGCGAGCGTCGCCGCCGGATATTTGGCGAAAACCGGTATGCCGATGCCCGTGTTATTTTTCGCGCTGCTCGTCATCGGCGGGTTGATGGGCGCGGTCAACGGCGTTTTGGTCGGCTGGTTTAAATTGCCTTCGATTATCGTGACTTTGGCGATGCTGGCGGCGTGGCGCGACGGGTTACGGTGGACGACCGAGGGCGCGTGGGTGCAGAATCTGCCGGAAAATTTTCAGTGGTTCGGTCTCGGACAAACTTTCGGACAACTTTTAATAGTCGTTATTCCGCTCGTTATTTTCGCGGTTTTCGCGTGGATTTTGCGAAATTTGAATTTGGGACGCGCGATTTACGCCGTCGGTTCGGACGCGGAAGCGGCGCGATTAGCGGGCATCAGACCGAACAATGTCGTCTTCGGCGTGTTCGTCGTGATGGGCGCGCTGGTCGGACTCGCGGCGTTGTTAAATGCCGTGCGGTTCAATTCGATTCCGTCAAACGCGGGCATCGGTCTGGAATTAAAAGCAATCGCGGCGGTCGTCGTCGGCGGCGCGGCAATCACGGGCGGACGCGGCAGTTTGTTAGGCACTTTGATCGGTGTCGCGCTGTTGGGAACAATCGGCACGGCTCTGACTTTTTTAGGAATAAATCCGTTTTGGGAAAAGGCGATTCAGGGTTTGATAATTCTTGCGGCTCTCGTTTCGGATGTAGTTTTGGTGCGGTTTGAGAGAAAACGAAAATTGGATTAGCCACGAACTGACACGAAAATTCACGAAATGAGAGAAGAAGAAGGAGAAGAAAGTTTTGCCACAGATTTACACAGATAAGCACAGATTTTTAAGAGATGAAGAAGATAATAAAATCGTTGATTTAGCTTTATTATCTTGTATTTATCAGTGTCCATCTGTGTAAATCGGTGGCTAAAAATTCTTCTCTTTTTCGTAGATTTCCGTGTTTGTTCGTGGCTAAAAAATAATGCAGGAAGCGATTAGACAACCTAATTTACGCACCGAACAGCCGCTGCTGGCGCGGTTTTTTCCGAATAACGAATGGGTTTTGCTCGTCGTTTTGTTGGTGGAAATCGTTCTGTTCAGCGTGATCGGGAATAATTTTCTGACCGCGGGAAACGCGTTTGAAATTACTCGTCTGGCGGTTGAAATCGGGCTGCTCGCGCTGGTGATGACACCGATTATTATTACCGGCGGGATTGATTTGTCGGTCGGTTCGATGATGGGTTTGGCGGCGGTCGTGATGGGCGCGTTGTGGCGCGACGCACATTTGCCGCTGCCGCTGGCGATTGTTCTGACGTTAATTGTCGGCGCGGTTGGCGGGACGCTTAACGCTTTGATTATCACGAAGTTACGGTTTCCGCCGCTGATCGTCACTTTGGGAACTTTTTCGCTGTTTCGCGGAATGGCGGAAGGTTTAACACGCGGCATTGAAAATTATTCGGGCTTTCCGGCTGATTTTTTATTTCTCGGTCAAGGCTACGTTTTCGGCGTGATTCCGGCGCAGCTTTTTATCTTGATCGCGGCGATTTTCGGCATTTACTGGATGCTGCAAAGAACGGCTTTCGGGCGCAGTTTGTATGCCATCGGGTTTTCACAGGAAGGCGCACGGCACGCCGGAATTCGCGTGCGGCGCAGTTTGAATATCGTCTATATTTTGTCGGGTTTGATGTCGAGTCTGGCGGCGATTATTTACGTCGCGCATCTCGGACAGGCGAAATCCGATGCCGGAACGGGTTACGAATTGATGGCGATTACCGCCGTGGTTTTGGGCGGCGCGTCAATTTTCGGCGGACGCGGCACGGTTTTGGGGACGGTGCTGGGACTTTTCGCCATCGTCGTTTTGCAGAACGGTCTGCGTTTGAGCGGACAGCCGGCGGAACTCGCGGGAATTTTGACGGGCGTTTTGCTGATTGCGACGATTTTGCTCGACCGGCTTTCGCGACAGACGGCGGCGAAACCGCGTCGGGAATTTATTGAAGGAGAAGAAGAAGTGAGAAATTCACAGGTTGGAGTTTTGAGCGCGGTGATTCTGGTCGCTGCGTTGATCGTCGCGGGGACGAACTGGATGCTCGTGCGTTCGATTCGGGAAAATAATCCGGCGATTAATTCGGCGATGACCGCGCAAAATCAAACGGCAAACGCGCCGACTGCGGGCAAAAAAGCGGTGATTGCGATGATGCCGAAAGCGAAGGGCGATCCGTATTTTATTTCGTGCAAAATCGGCGCGGAAGAAGCGGCGAAAGAACTCGGCGCGGAGCTTTTGTGGGACGGTCCGACCGATCTCGATCCGGCGAAACAGAACGAAGTCGTCGAAGCGTGGATCACGCGCGGCGTGGACGCGATTGCCGTTTCGGTCGAAAACAAAGAGGCGATTTCGACCGTTTTGCGAAAGGCGAAAGACAAAGGAATCAAGGTCGTCACCTGGGACGCAGACGCGGACAAAGAAGCGCGAAATTTCTTTATTAACCAGGCGACACCGCAGGGAATCGGTGAAACACTGACCGACGAAGCGGCGCGAATTATGGGCGACAAAGGCGATTTTGCGATTGTCACGGCGAGCCTGAGCGCGGCGAATCAGAACGAATGGATCAAATATATCAAACAGCGTCTGGCGGAAAAATATCCCGATATGAAACTCGTGGCGATTCAGCCGTCGGACGGCGACCGCGACCGCGCTTTTTCGGAAACGCAGAACATTTTGAAAGTTTATCCGAACGTCAAACTGGTGATGGGCATCGCCGCGCCCGCTGTTCCCGGCATCGCCGAAGCCGTCAAACAATCGGGCAGAACCGATGTCAAAGTAACGGGTTTATCGTTGCCGAATATGAACAAACAATACATCAAAGACGGCATCGTCGAGAGCATCGTGCTGTGGAACACGGCTGATTTGGGCTATCTGGCGGTTTATGCGTCGAACGCGCTCGTCAGCGGAAATCTGAAAGTCGGCGATTCGCAGTTTGACGCGGGACGCTTGGGCAAACTCGAAGTCGTCGGCGACGAAGTGCGGTTGGGTAAACCGTTTGTTTTCAACAAGGAAAATATTGATAAGTTTAATTTTTAGAGAAATTAACCGCCGACAGACGCGGATAAACGCGGATTTTTGAACTTATTTTAGCCGTGAACAAACACGAAAAGACACGAAATTGTTTTCGAACAAATCTTTTTTTATCGTCGTTCATCCGCGTTCATCGGCGGTTAAAAACTCTTTGGATTGGGAGCGAAAATTATGAAAATTGAGAGACGCGAGTTTTTGAAAACTACTCTGTTGGCGGGCGCGGCGGCGGTTATCGCGCCGAAAATCGCCTTCGGGCAGACGGCGGAATCGAAAGTTGAGATTTTGATTAACGAGCCGATTGGCGCGGTTAACCCTAATCTTTACAGTCATTTCGTCGAACATCTCGGCGGCGTGGTTTACGACGGGATTTGGGTCGGCGAAAAATCGAAAGTGCCGAATTACAACGGAATTCGCAAATCTCTGGTTGATAATTTGAAGAAAATCAAACCGGGCGTGATTCGTTATCCGGGCGGCTGTTTCGCCGATCAATACGACTGGCGCGACGGCGTGGGACCGCGCGACAAACGCCCGACGCGCGTCAATTTTTGGGCGGATACGAATTATAAAGTCGTGCCGGGTTACAAGGAAGTGGTCGGCGGACCGCAGAAATACGAGCCGAATTGGTTCGGCACCGATGAATTTATGCGTTTCTGCCAGCTCGTCGGCGCGCAGCCGTATCTGGCGGCAAATATGCGAAGTCTCGATGTCAACGCTTTTATGCAGTGGCTCGATTACTGCAACGCGCCCGCCGGTCTGACGACGCTCGCTAAAGCCCGCGCCGCCAACGGCAGCGTCAACCCGTATGACGTGCAGTTCTGGGGAGTCGGCAACGAATCATGGGGCTGCGGCGGCGATTTCCTGCCCGAAGAATACGCCGAAGAATTTCGCAAATTTACGGCGTGGCTGCCGACTTTCGGCGTGAAACTGAATCTGATCGGCTCGGGTCCGAACGGCGGCGATTTGGGCTGGACGCGCCGATTTTTCACGAAATTAACCGAGAAAGGAACGGGACAATTGAACAAACTTTACGGCTTCGCGCTGCATTATTATTCGGGAACGACCGGCAGGGGCAACGCGCTCGAATACAACGAAAACGAGTGGTATGACCTGATCGCGCGTTCCGACCGGATGGAATCTTTAATCAAAGATCACTGGACGGTGATGGGCGAAACCGACCGCGAACACAAAGTTAAACTGGTCGTTGACGAATGGGGCGCGTGGCATTCGCAGGACGCGGACGTGCCGCCCGCATATCTCTACGCCTACGCCGGAACGCTGCGCGACGCGCTGATTTCCGGGTTGAATCTGGACACTTTTCAACGCCACGCCGACAAAGTGGCGATGGCGAATCCGGCGCAGTTAATTAACACGATTCATTCGCTGTTTTTGGCTTACGAAGATAAATTTATCGTCACGCCGAATTATCACGTTTTTGAAATGTATATGCCGCACGCCGGAGCCACCGCCGTCCGCGCCGAATTCGCGTCGCCGCAGGTTTCGTTTTCGCGTTTCGACAGCCAGAAAAAGGAAACGAAAGCCAATTTGTGGGGCTTAAACGGTTCGGCTTCGGTCAACGGCAAAACCGTCACTCTGACGGCGGTTAATCCCGATGTCAAAAACACGCACGAAACGGAAATCAACATTCTCGGCGCGAAAATCATCGCCGCCAACGCCCGAGTTTTATCGTCGAGCGACATTCACGCGCACAACAGTTTTGAAAATCCGAACGGATTGATGCCGCGCGACGAAACCGTCAGCGTCGGCGCGAACGGCAGACTAATTTACAATTTCGCTCCCGCTTCGGTGACGCGATTAACTTTAACGATTGCTTAATTTAAGAAAAAAAACGGATGAATACGATTATGAAGAAACCAATAATTTCACTTTTTTTATTAATCATCGGAAGCATTTCGGTTTTCGCGCAAACGCCGACACCTGCGCCCGGCACTGTCGAGGCGGAAAAAGTTCGCGCCGACCGCGCCGAATCGCGCTACAACAATTTCGCCAATTACAATCGCTATAAAGACGCGAACGCGCAACTCGCCGCGCCGACGAAAGACGAAAATCGCGTCGTTTTTATGGGCGATTCGATCACGGATTTTTGGAAATTGAACGAATTTTTTCCGAATCAGCCGTATATCAATCGCGGCATCAGCGGACAGACGACTTCGCAGATGCTTTTGCGATTTCGTCCCGACGTGATTGATTTGAAGCCGAAAGTCGTCATCATTTTCGCGGGAACGAACGACATTTCATTCAACACCGGACCGATTACTTTAGAACAAATCGAAGGCAACATCACGTCAATGGCGGAACTCGCCCGCGCCAACGGCATCAAAGTTATTCTCGCTTCACTAACGCCGGTTTCGGATTACAACAAAAACAAAGCCGGCGAAGTGATTAATCGCACAATTCAGCGTCCGCCGGCGCAGATTTTGGAATTGAACAAATGGATCAAAAACTACGCCGCGCAAAATAGTTTCGTTTATCTCGATTATTTTTCGGCGACGGTTGACGATAAAGGTTTTCTAAAAGCCGACATCGCCGGCGACGGTCTGCATCCGAACGCGAAAGGATACGAAATGATGAAACCGCTCGCCGAAAATGCGATTGAAAAGACGTTGAAAATGAAGTCGAAAAAATGATGTGCAGTTGAAAATTCCGATTGGCGCGTAGTTTTATGAAAATCAAAATTTTAATTTTAATAGTATTGGTGTCGTCGAATATCACACCGCCCGTTTTCACGCAGCAAACGCCGACTGACGCGACCGCGCCGCTGCACCAGTTGAAACCGGATTATCCGGTTCCATACGGCATTCCGAAAACGGCAGATGTGAACGCCGTTCTGAATCGCGTTTTCGGTTATCTGGATGCCGTCACGCCGATTGGTTTTATCAACGAAAAAACGAATTTGCCGCTGACGGATTTGTCGAAAATTGACGCGGATACGATTTTGGCGCGCGGCGATTTTCGCATCGTTTCTTACGAATGGGGCGTAACTTACGCCGGAATGCTGGCAGCGGCGGACGCGACGGGCGACAAAAAATTTAGAGATTACGCGGAAAAGCGTTTAACTTTCATCGCGGATTCGGCGGCGGCGATCAAAAAATCCGGCGGCGATTATTCGGCGTTTGAAGCGAAAATGCCGCTCAGAAATCTGGTCGCGCCGCAGGCTTTGGATGATGTCGGCGCGATGTCGGCGGCGATGATTAAAGCGAAACGCGCCGGCAGCCGCGCCGATTTGCAGCCGCTGATTGAAACGGCGATCAATCACATAATGAACAAACAGCATCGTCTGGCGGACGGCACGCTGGCGCGAAATCGCCCGCAGCCGGACACTTTGTGGCTCGACGATCTTTTTATGAGCGTTCCCGCGCTCGCGCAGATGGGAAAATTGACCGGCGACAAAAAATATTACGATGAAGCGGCGCGGCAGGTAATTTCGTTCGACAAAAAAATGTTCAATTCACAAAAGAATATTTTTATGCACGGCTGGGTCGAATCAATGACAGAACATCCCGAATTTCACTGGGCGCGGGCGAACGGCTGGGCGTTGATGACCGAAGTCGAACTTTTAGACGTATTGCCGGAAAATCATCCAGCGCGTCCGCAAATTCTGGATTTATTAAACCGCCACGCCAAAGGTTTGGCATCGTATCAATCGGGAACGGGTTTCTGGCATCAATTATTAGACCGCGAAGATTCATATCTCGAAACGTCGGCGACGGCGATTTACACCTACGCTTTTGCCAAAGCGATCAATCGCGGCTGGCTCGACGCGAAAGCCTACGCGCCGATGACTCTGCTCGCTTGGAACGCGGTATCGACGAAAGTCAACGACAAAGGACAAGTTGAAGGAACGTGCGTCGGAACGGGAATGGCTTTCGACCCGGCGTTTTATTATTACCGCCCGACCAGTCCGTTCGCCGCGCACGGTTACGGTCCGATTTTGCTCGCGGGCGCGGAAGTTTTGAATCTTTTGAAAAATAAGAAATTTGAAATTAACGATAGTTCCGTGCAGGTTTTGGGAAATTAAGGCAGAAGCCCGCGCGTGAGCAAGGGCGCAAACGATATTCGACTTCTGCATCCTTGCTCAAGCGCGGGCTTCTGCCCCGTTTTTTATGATTCGCAAAGCATTTACAATGATAATAAACGCCGACGCGCACGACGAATATGAGCGGCGGCACAACCCGATTTGGCGCGAATTGGCATATGTTTTGAAGAATCACGGCGTTTCAAATTATTCGATTTTTCTCGAAAAGGAAACGAATCAGCTTTTCGGCTACGTTGAAATTACTTCTGAAACGCAGTGGAATTCCATCGCCGAAACCGAAATTTGCCGGCGCTGGTGGGCGTTTATGAAAGACGTAATGGCGACGAACGACAATGACAGTCCGGTTTCGGCGGAATTGAAGGAAGTTTTTCATCTCGATTAAGTCAGAGCCGTCTGCATCAGCGGATGAAGATTTTAAGGGTACAAGGTTCAAAGTTGAAGAATCTGAGTTATTTAATCTTTGAACATTGAACTTTGAACTTTGAACTTTGAACGAACACACAGCCGCCCGCTGACGCAGGCGGTTCTGACAAAATTATGACAAATAAACTCATCGCATTTTTGTTAATTTTAACTTTTAGCAATTTTATCTTTGCCGCAAATATTGACGATTTACAGAAAAATTTTCAAACGCCGCCCGCCGATTCGCGGATTATGATGCGCTGGTGGTGGTTCGGTCCCGCCGTGACAAAACCCGAATTGGAGCGCGAACTGCGTGCTATGAAGGACGGCGGCATCGGCGGCGTGGAGGTTAATCCGGTTTACCCGCTCGAATTGGACGACACGCAAGCCGGAATAAAAAATCTTCCCTTTTTGTCGGACGAATTTCTCGATATGCTGAAATTTACCGCGCAGAAAACGAAGGAACTCGGAATGCGTTTCGATCTGACGTTAGGCAGCGGCTGGTCGTTCGGCGGGGCGAAAACTCCGATCAACGAAGCCGCCGGACAGCTTCGCATCGAGCGCGTCAAAGTTGACGCGAACACCAAACGAATCGCGCTGCCTTCGATGATTCCCGCCGAAAAACTGCTCGGAATTTATCTCGTTAAAACGGGCGATAAAGTTGCCGCCGAAAATAATTTTAAGCAGTTGAACGACATCCGCGACGGCGCGGTTTTGCTGTCCGAACCGTCTGCATCAGCGGGCGGAACAACGAGCGAGGTGATGTTTATAATTTCGGGAAAAGCGGGAATGATGGTCAAACGTCCGGCGGTTGGCGCGGAAGGATTTATGCTCAATCATCTCGACAAACCTTCGGTTGACAATTATTTGAAATACACCGGCGACCGGCTTTTCAGTGCGTTTGATAAAAGTGACCGCCCGCATTCGGTGTTTTCCGACAGTCTGGAAGTTTACAACGAAGATTGGACGGACGATTTTTTGCAGGAATTTCAACGGCGTCGCGGTTACGATTTGAAGCCGTATCTGCCCGCCTTAATTATGGATATTGGCGAAAAAACTGCTGGTATTCGCTACGATTGGGGCAGAACTCTGACCGAACTTTTTAACGAGCGGTTTGCCAAAACGATGACCGATTGGGCGCATCGCAACGGAACTCTGTTTCGTTCGCAAAACTACGGCATTCCGTCCGCCGCGATTTCTTCGAGTGCATTTACAGACATTTCCGACGGCGAAGGCGCACAGTGGAAAGTCGTTCGTGCGGCGCGCTGGGCTTCGTCGGCGAACCACATTTACGGCAAAAATATCACGTCGTCGGAAACGTGGACGTGGCTGCATTCGCCGGTTTTTCGCGCTACGCCGCTCGATTTGAAAGCCGAAGCCGACATTCATTTTTTGCAGGGCATTAACCAATTAATCGGACACGGCTGGGGTTACACGCCGACCGGAATGGAGTATCCGGGCGGGCGTTTTTACGCCGCCGGTTCTTACACGGACAAAAATCCGTGGTATCTCGTGATGCCTGATTTGGCGGCGTATTTGCAGCGAATGAGCTTTTTGATGCGGCAGGGAAAGCAGAAAAACGATGTCGCGCTTTACTTGCCGAACGCCGACGCTTACGCCAATTTTTCGGCGGGAAAAGTTCATCTGATTGACGCTGAAAAAGAATTGGTCGGCGAAAAAATTATGCCGCAGATTTTGGACGCGGGTTATAATCTCGATTTTTTCGACGACGAAATGCTGAAAAACGTCGGCAAAGTCGAAAAAAACACGCTGACTTTGGGCGCGGGCAATTATCGCGTCGTCGTGCTGCCGAACATCGAAAGAGTACCGCTCGAATCGCTGCGAAAATTGGACGAATTCGTCAAAAACGGCGGAATTTTAGTTGCGACGAAACGAACGCCGGATAAACTGCCGGGATTTAAAACCACCGATGCCGAGCAAAAAGAAGCGCAGGCGATTACGAAGCGGCTGTTTGAGGGCGCGAACGCTCCGGCAAAACTCGTCAGTAACGAAGACGATTTGGGCAGTGTTTTGAAAACTCTTTTACCGCCGGACATCGCTTTTTCGCCGTCGGTCAAAGATTTCGGTTTCGTTCACCGCCAAACCGAAGACGCTGATATTTATTTCGTGGCGAACACTTCCAACGTCAAGCAAAACGTCGAAATTTCGTTCAGAAGCGCAGGCGGGCAAGCCGAAATCTGGAATGCGTTCGACGGCAAATCGTCCGCCGCCAACGTCAAATCGCAAACCAAGGACGCGACCAATATCTTGCTCAATTTCGAGCCGTATCAATCGCGCGTCGTCATATTTTCAAAACGCGGCAATAATCCGGCGCAAACCTACGCCGCCGAAACATTTTTATCGGCGATGGATGTGAGTTTGGATTGGCAAGTAACCGTCGGGCAAAACGCGCCCGTGACGATGAACGCGCTGCATTCGTGGGCGGACGACGAGGCGACGAAATATTTTTCGGGAACGGCGGCTTACGAAAAAACCGTCAATCTCGCGCCGAATCTTTTGCAAGCTGGAAATTCGTTAAAACTCGATTTCGGCGCGGCGAAACCGCTCGAAGTGCAGCCGAGCAAAAACGGGATGCAGACGTGGCTCGACGCGCCGGTCAAAGAAGCGGCGGTCGTTTATATCAACGACCAACGCGCCGGTTCGGTGTGGTGTCCGCCGTATTCGCTCGACGTTACGCCGTTTTTAAAAGCGGGCGAAAATAAAATAAAAATCGTCGTCGGCAACACCGCGCTCAATTATATGGCGGGACACAGTTTGCCGAATTACCGTTTGCTCAATTTGCGTTACGGCGAGCGGTTTCAGGCGCAGGATATGGACAAAATTCAGGTTTTGCCGTCGGGTTTGACGGGTAAAATCCAGCTTATTTCAGTTCGTTAAAATCGCGGAGCGGATTGCGCTCCAGTCAAAGAATTCGGAATTAAAATTATGAAATGTGCCAAAATTTTATTGATTATTTTAATCTCGTCGGTTTGGAATTTCGCCGTTCCCCAAAGTGGTTCAAGGGTTAAATATAATTTTAACTCCGATTGGAAATTTTTGGTCGGCGACGCGAAAGGTGCGGAAAATGCTGATTTTAACGACGGCGATTGGAAAAATATCACGCTGCCGCACGCCTGGAACGAAGATGATGCTTTTCGCCGAGACATCAAAGATTTATCAACCGGCATCGCGTGGTATCGCAAACATTTCGCGCTTCCCGACAACGCAAAAGATAAAAAAATCTTTCTCGAATTTGAAGGAATCCGGCAGGCGGGCGAATTTTATTTGAACGGAAAATTTATCGGCAGAAGCGAAAACGGCGTAATGGCGTTCGGATTTGACGTGACGGATTCCGTCAAACCCGGCGAAAATGTGTTGGCGGCACGCATTGACAATGCGTGGGATTACAAGGAAAAAGCGAGTGGCTCGGCGTTTCAGTGGAATGACCGAAATTTTTACGCCAACTACGGCGGCATCAACAAAAATGTTTACCTGCACGTCGCCGACAAACTTTATCAAACGCTGCCGCTCTACTCAAATTTGGGGACGAGCGGAACATACATTTACGCCGAAAACATTGATATAAAAAACAAATCCGCGAAAATTACTGCCGAAACTCAAATCAAAAATGAATATAACGCGCCGAAAACTTTCGCTTATGAAGTTGCAATTGAGGATTTGAGCGGCAAAATTATCAAAACGATTGACGGCGGAAAATATACGCTCGTGCCGAACGAAACGAAAACGATTTCCGCGTCCGACAAAGTTTCAAATCTCAATTTTTGGAGCTGGGGTTACGGCTATCTGTATAATGTTTACACGACGTTAAAGGTTGACGGCAAAGCGGTTGACACGGTGAAAACGCGCACCGGGTTTCGCAAAACCGAGTTTGCCGACGGAATGTTCAAATTGAATGACCGCGCCCTGCAATTGAAAGGTTACGCTCAGCGCACGACGAACGAATGGGTTGCGCTCGGTTCGGCGGTTCCGGCTTGGATGTCGGATTTTTCAAATCAAATGATGGTTGACGGCAATGCGAATCTGGTGCGCTGGATGCACGTTACGCCGTGGAAACAGGATGTCGAATCGCTTGACCGCGTTGGGTTGATGGAGTCAATGCCCGCCGGCGATTCCGAGGGCGATGTCAGCGGCAGACGCTGGGAGCAGCGGCTCGAAGTGATGCGCGACGCGATGATTTACAACCGCAATAATCCGTCAATCGTGTTTTACGAATCGGGAAATAAAGGCGTGTCCGACGCGCATCAGCAGCAAATGAAAGATTTGCGCGACAAATACGACGCGCACGGCGGACGCGCTTCCGGTTCGCGCGAAATGCTCAATTCCAAGGTTGCCGAATATGGCGGCGAGATGCTTTACATCAACAAAAGCGCGACGAAACCGCTGTGGCAGATGGAATATTCACGCGACGAAAGTCTGCGGAAATACTGGGACGAATTTTCGCCGCCGTTTCACAAAGACGGCGACGGTCCGCTGTATAAAAATGAAAATGCGAGCGCGTATAACCGCAATCAGGATTCGTTTGCGATTGAAGACGTGGCGCGGTGGTTCGATTATTACGAAGCGCGTCCGGGAACAGGGAGACGGGTCAACGCGGGCGGCGTGAATATTATTTTTTCCGATTCGAACACGCATCATCGCGGCGCGGAAAATTATCGCCGCAGCGGGGAAGTTGACGCACTGCGTCTGCCGAAAGACGGTTATTTTGCCGATCAGGTGATGTGGGACGGCTGGGTTGATGTCGAAAAAGCGCACACGCACATCATCGGACATTGGAATTATGCGAACGGTGTCAGGAAAAATGTTTACGTCGTGTCGGGCGCGGAAAAAGTGGAATTATTTTTGAACGGAAAATCGCTCGGTTTCGGCGAACAGAGCAACAGGTTTTTATACACTTTCAAAAACGTCGAATGGCAGTCCGGCGAAATTCGCGCCGTCGGCTACGACGCGGGCGGCGCGAAAGTTACCGAAGATTCCAGAAAAACGGCGGGAACTCCGGCAGCAATTCGCCTGACTTCGCATACTGCGCCGAAAGGTTTCAAAGCGGACGGCGCGGATATTGCGATGGTTGATGTCGAAGTCACCGACAAATACGGAAACCGCTGTCCGACGGCGTTAAATACAATAAATTTCACGCTTTCCGGTGAAGCCGAATGGCGCGGCGGTTTGGCGCAGGGCGCGGATAATTACGTTTTGTCAAAAGTTTTGCCGGTGGAAAACGGCATCAATCGCGTTTTAATTCGTTCGACGACGAAGGCGGGAAAAATTACTTTAAAGGCAAATTCGGATAATTTGAAATCAGCGGAAATCGAATTAAATTCAAAATTATTCGCCGACACAAACGGATTGTCGCTCAAAATGCCGGACGACGATTTGCCCGTCAATTTGAAGCGGGGAGCGACTCCGCCGGGAGCATCATACAAAATGACGCGCCAAAACGTCGAAATCGCCGACGTTTCCGCCGGTTCAAATATTAACCAGACGAAAAATAGTTTCGATGACAACGAAACGACCGACTGGACGAGCGACGGCAAACTGGAAAATTCGTGGATAAAATATGATTTCGCCAAACCCGCAAACGTCAGCCAAGTCGTGATGAAACTCGTCGGCTGGCGCACCCAGAGTTATCCGGTCAAAATCTCGGTTGACGACAAAGTTGTTTACACCGGAAAAACGCCGCGAACATTGGGTTATGTAACGATTACTTTCCCGCCGACTTCGGGTAGCAGCGTCAAAATCGAATTAACCGGAAACGCCGACAACCGCGACGCTTTCGGCAACATCGTCGAAATCCCCGGCACACCCGACGTGCAGTCGTCAGCCGGCAAAGGCGGCGGAAAATCCACGCTCGGCATCGTCGAAACGGAAATCTACGCGCCGAAACTTTGAATGTTCAAGTTTTGAAATTAACAGCAGCGGCGGTGGCGGCGGCAGTTTTAAGAAATTGAGACTTGAAACTTGAAACCTTGAATCTTGAATTTGAAACTTAACGCATCAGCGCGGTCGCCGTCCACAATACGGGGGCTTGTCCGTGCAGGTTGCCGGTTTCGCGGTCGCGGTCGAGATAATACTGTACTGAAAAACCTTTGTTTGTGCCGACGCAAACGTCTGACAAATTGCCTTTGCCGTCAATGTGTTTGACCAAACCGAGCCACGCTTTTCGCGCCGCCGGACCGTAAGTTTTCGCGTCGAGCCAGCCTTTCTTAACGCCCGTCACCATCGCAAAAGCGAACATTCCCGTGCCGCTCGTTTCTTCCCACGCTTCGGGTTTGTCAATAAGCTGCCGCCACAAACCGTCCGGCGTTTGATATTTGAGCAGGGAAGCCATCATCGTTTTGTAGCCTTTCATAATTCTGGTATACTGCGGATGATTTTTCGGCAAATAGGTGAGCAGTTCCGCCATTCCCGCCGCAAACCAGCCGTCGCCGCGCCCCCAGTAATAGGGCGAATCAGGCGCGTGAAAAAACAGTCCGTTCGGCTGCTGCAATTTGTCGAGATAGGCGGCGGCGGCGAGCGCGGCGCGGTCGAGATATTTTTTATCCTTCGTTGCCCGATACGTCTGCACCTGAATCATCGTCATCATATACATATCGTCAACCCAGTAACGCGCTTCCGTCGTTATGCCGTCCGGCGTAGTTTTCTCCCACTGTTTGTCGGCGAAACTCTTGCCCAAATCGAGATACTTTTTATTTCCCGTCTCCATATAAATTTCGAGCGGGACGATGCCGAAAACCCGGTAATCAACATGCGCGTTCGGTCCGACGCGGCTGCCATCCGCGCCGAAAAAGCGGTCGAAACGATTGTCGAGGCGCGTCATCAAATCTTTATCTTTCAATTCTTCCGCCACCGTCAACGCGCCGTACCAGCCGATAACTTCCGGGTAAATGACGAATTCTCGTTTCGGATTCGTTTCAAATTCAAACTTTCGCGCCGCGTAATTTTCCGCCGCAAGTTTGCCGATTTCCTGCGGCGACGTGCCTTTGTCCCAATTGCCGAAGTATTTTGATTGAGCAGGATAAGGAGATGTAAAGGTAAATACAGCGACAAATATACACATTAAAATGAACTTATTTTTTTGAAACATAAATTTTCTCCGAAAGTCATTGTTTATTTTAGCTTAGTTAAGCGTATAACCAAATATAAAAAAGCCGCTTTAAGTTTAAAAGGTTTCAGTTTTGAGCTTAAATGTTTAGATTTACGAAAAGTTTATTTTACTTTAGCAAGTTTGCCAAAGCATTTGAAGTGAAAGTTTTTATCAAAAACTATTTCCGCGCTTCCTTTCGCGGCGGGGCGGTTGATTTTCTCGTGATTAAATAGGTTGGAATCCGAATCTCCACGCCGGGTTGATTCGGGGCTTTTATCGTCGTAATCAAAGCCTCGACTGCGCGTCGTCCGATTTCGACGCGCGGCGAACAGACGGTTGTCAGAGCCGGTTCGGAGAGCGACGCGAAAGCTATATCGTCGAAACCAATAATTGAAATGTCGTGTGGAATGGTCAGACCATTCGCCTTAAATTCCTGCATCGCGCCGAGTGCCATCATATCATTGGCAGCGACCACAGCAGTCGGAAGTTTCTTTAAAGAAAGTATTTCGGTCGCAGCCATTCTGCCGCTCTCGAATCTGAAATCGCCTTCAAAAATCAGGGGCTTTTGAGATGTTTGCGGAAGATAGTGTTTCATCGCCTCTATAAAGGCATTTTTGCGAATATTACCCGAACGAATCCGGCTCGAACCGGCGATATGCACGATTTTTTCGTGTCCGAGAGAAACCAGATGGCGCACGGCTTCTTCGATTCCGGCTGAATAATCCAGAATGATATTGCTCATATGTTCGGTAACGATTCCGAGATCGTTAAACACGACGCGAACCTGTTTTTTTACCAATTCGTCAATCAGCGCGGGTTCGAGTTCGGCGGTCATCAGCGCGACACCGGCGACCTTCAGTTCGATCAAACGCCGCACGTAATCAGCCGCGCGTTTGGCATCGTAATTCGTATTAAAGAGCATCAGATTATAGCCGTATTCAAACGCTGCCGCCTCGATGCTTTTGACGAGTTCGGGGAAAAACGGATTGGTAATATCGGAAATCAACAGTCCGATTATGTTGCTGCGTCCTGACGCAAGCGAACGCGCGTGAGCGTTTGGATAGAAATCAAGTTTTGCAATCGCATTTTGAACTTTTCGGCGAGTGTCTTCAGTTACGTATTTTGTTTCGTTAATAACGTGCGAAACAGTGGCAGTTGAAACCCCCGCTTCGCGGGCGACATCCTTGATTCTCATAATTAATTGAAGTTTCCTTTGATATTGTAGCTTTTCAGATACCAAAAGCCAGGCAGAATCGGCTTTTATTGCGAGTTTCCCAGAATTTTACCTAATTTGATTACAGCTAATTAAACTATGTTTAGGCAACTTTGTAAACATTTTGTGTCCAAATTCACGCCTAGAAAATCAATCTAAAAAGTTTTGAAAAATATATTTGAATTGTGATTTTTCTCTGGACAAGCGTCTATAAAGATGTTATTTTATCTTCGTTCCTAATATATTGGTCAAACCAATTATAAATAGCATCCGTATCTTTATTAACCAGCGAACATTTTTATTCTATTAAATTTTTGAACTTTGAAAATAAATTTGTTAATCGGTTTACTTTGAATAAAAACCCACAATTTCAAGAGGAAATAAAAGACGTATTTTGTTCCGGTTGGCAATTATAACTTTTAGAAACATAAATTTTTAGAAATTACACGCTGAACCTGAATTATATTTTTGATTCTTTTCTGTCAGCAGTTTTAGATTTCAAGCGGGAAATTTTACAAACATTCATACGGCTTTATCAACTCGATAAGTATTACAAACACTAACTTCAGGCTGCTAACCAAAAGCGTCTGTAATTTTATTACTTGATGGGAGAAAAAATGAAGTCAAAAATTATAAATGCAATGCGCGCATTGAGTATAACGTTGAGTTTAATCTTAGTTTTGCTTTTTGTTCAATCCGTTCCGGCACAAGAAACGAGAGGCACAATCAGGGGATTAATTACCGACCCCAATAAATCTCCGATACCCGGCGCCTCTGTCAAGATTATAGACGCTGCCAGAGGCACAACCGTAAGTTTAACGACAAATGACGATGGCTTTTACCAGGCGACTTATTTAATTTCGGGAACTTATCAAGTCGTAGTTGAAACTACGGGTTTTAAAAAATTTGTCCGCGATAACGTTGTTTTAGACATCGGTTCGGCGATTCAAGTTGATATTCCGCTTGAAGTCGGCGGAACGCAGGAAACCGTTACTGTTACAGCCGAAGTGCCGCGCTTAAATACCGAATCGGCAAGTCTCGGACAGGTAGTTGACGCCCAGCGAATCGAACAGCTTCCGCTCGTTCACGGCGACCCTTACACATTGATCGGGCTTTCGCCGGGCGTAACTTACACCGGCAGCACGCGGCTTGATCGTCCGTTTGAACCGACACATATTATCGGATTTGCGATTGACGGAACGCGCGGCAATCGCAGCGATTTGACGATTGACGGCGCGCCCAGCACGGCGACCGCGAACGGCAATGAAGTTATCGCGTCCTATGTTCCGCCGAGCGACATTGTTCAGGAATTTAAGGTGCAGACGGCGACGTTCGACTCGCAATTCGGCAACACCGAAGGCGGAGTAACGAGCATCAGCATTAAATCAGGCACGAATAACCTGCACGGTTCGGCTTATTATTTCGCCGAACCGGGAAGCTGGGCTGCCAACGATTTCTTCGGAAATTCCAGAGGACAAGCCCGACCGCAGACCGAATCAAATCGTTTCGGCGGTTATATCAGCGGTCCGGTTCGTTTTCCGCGGCTTTACAACGGAAAAGATAAAACCTTTTTCCTGTTTGGTTTTGAAGGCATACGAGATTCACGACCGCGATTTGATGCCGGAGCTTCTTCGTATGTTCCGACGGCGGCGATTGCGAACGGCGATTTTTCCGGTCTCGGCGTAACGATTTACGATCCGCTGACGCGCGTAAATACGGGAACGGCGACGAGTCCGGTTTACACGGCGCAAGCCTTTGTAAATAATATGATTCCCGCCAATCGGATTAATCCGGTGGCGAAGGCTGTTTTGACGTATTTTGCTAAACCGAAACAACCCGGATTGCTCGGAAATATCTTCGACTCGACTTTATCGGAAAAAACTCAGCCTTATAACAATTTTACGTTTCGCATTGACCAAAATATCTCCGACAAAAATCATTTTTTCGTGCGCGGAAGTTATTATGACCGCAACAGTCTCTACAACCGATACACGGACAGTCCTTATGCGGGCGTAAATTTTCTGTTCAAATCCAGACAAGGCGTGATTGATGACGTTCATACGTTTAATTCGACGACATTTCTAAACGTCAGATACGGTTATAACCGATTTATTCGCGGTCAAGACCAGCAAGCCGACGCTCAAGGCTTCGATCTAACCCAACTCGGTTTTTCCGCCGCTTATAATAATTTGATTGCCGATTCAATCAGGCGTTTTCCGCGTTTTGATTTTACGGGCGGACCGCTCGGAAACGGAATGTCAAACGAATTTCGTCCGGTTGGCACACATTCGTTTGCCGCTATTTTGAATAAAACGATAAAAACGCATTCGTTGAAATTCGGCGGCGAATTGAGAATTTACCGTGAAGACGACGCTTTTGCGAGCAACGACCAGACCGGACAATTTATTTTCGACAACACTTATACGAGACAAGCCAGCAACGGCAGCACGGGTCAGGATGTCAACGGCTTGCAAGGTCTCGCGGCATTTCTACTCGGATTGCCGACAACGCAGCAAATCGTGCGCCGCGCCGATTATTCCGAATATTCAAAAACATACGGATTTTTCGTGCAGGACGATTGGAAAGTGAATTCAAAATTAACTCTTAACTTGGGATTGCGCTACGAAGTTGAAACCGCTTTAATCGAGCGGCAAAACAAGAGCGTTTCCGGTTTCGACTTGAATTATTCCCAGCCGTTTGAAGCGGCGGTTAAAGCAAAATTAACGGCGACTCCAATCATCGGATATACCGGAACCGCCATTGACCCGAATACCTTTAACGTCAAAGGCGGTCTGCAATTTGCTGGTTTAGATACAGGTTCGGATCTGTATAAAACGCCCAAAAACACTTTTCTGCCCAGATTCGGAGCGGCTTATAAACTAAATGATAAAACGGTTATTCGCGGCGGCTTCGGTTTGTTTGCCGGGTTTTTGGGCGAACGTCGCGGCGACGTAATTCAGCCGGGTTACACGCGCACTACGACTCTCGGAACGACAACGCTTGCCAGCGGCGCGCCGGTTCCGAATTCTATTTCAAATTTCTCGAACGTTACTATTTTAGAACCGGTCGGCAACGCGCAGGGCAAACAGACCGGACTCGGAACTGCGATTTCTTACTTCAATCAAAACCCTAAATCTTCAAAACAAGCGCGTTTTCAATTTGGATTTCAGCGTGAACTGCCCGGCGGTTTCGTTTTTGAAGCCGAATACGTCGGCAACTACGGTTATGACATTGAGATTGCAAGGAATATCAACGCGCTGCCCGTTCAATATTTGAATGCGGATAATTCGCGGACTGCGGCGCAAGTCAGCAATAACACGCTTTTAACCGCGTCGGTAACGAATCCGTTTGCCGGATTGTCACAATTTGCCGGAACATCTTTTGCAAATTCGACGATTTCCCGTTCGCAGCTTTTGCTTCCTTTTCCCGAATTCGGCGCGATAAATACGACAAACAACGACGGCAAATCCTGGTATCATTCCGGTCAATTCAGTCTGCAAAAACGTTTCTCCCGGGGCTATACTTTGCAGGCAAGTTATACCTGGTCAAAATGGTTGCAGGCGACGGAATATCTGAATGCCGGCGACGCGAAACCGACGAAAATGATTTCCGACCAGGATTCACCGCACAGACTGTCGTTGAGCGGTATTTATGCGCTGCCGTTCGGTAAAAATCAGCCGTTTTTGTCAAACGCGAACGGAATTGTTGATCGCATCGTAAACGGTTGGCAGATTCAAGGCGTTTATACATTTCAGATCGGATTTCCGATTTCTTTTACCAACGATATTTTCTATAACGGCGGAGATATTTCAATTGACTCTAAAAATAGAACAACCGCCAAATGGTTCAACACCGATGTATTTACAACAGTGCTGAACAGCACATCAACGCTGGCAACGCCGGTTAATCATCTTCGGACTTTACCGCTTCGATTCACAGATGTTCGCCGCGACAACATCAATAACGTTGATTTTTCGTTATTGAAAGATATAAGAGTTCGGGAAAATATGAAATTCCAGATAAGATTTGAACTTATCAATGCTTTCAACGAACCATATTTTCCGGCGCCTGTGGTTAATCCGACAGCGACAAACTTCGGTCAAATCTCGGCTTCAAATCAAGACAACTACGCTCGGCGCGCTCAATTCGGGCTGAAATTCCTGTTCTAAATAGGGCATTGTTTCTTTGACGGGATTGGAAAACAGCTAAAGCTGTTTTCCAATCCTTTTTTGCGAAAAAGAAATTTTTGATTATAAATTTCAATCTTCAATCAATGAAAAATCATAAAACTTAAAAAGATGTTAGTTTTTTCTGGACAAATTATTACAGAACTGTTAATTTAATGTTCTATCATCTCGTTAAAGATACTAAAACAGTAATAGTGAGTCGTTATTTGTCGGGAGAATCAAAGTTGGTTCTCCTTAAAAAGAATAATTAGTTAAGCGGTTTACCGGGCTTTTTTCGGTGCTTTTAGGAACGATTATATTTTTGCGAAACGATTGTCTTTAGCAAAAATTATAAAACTAACTGAATGTTCTAAGATTATTTTGTTGGTTAGGGTAACTATATAGATTATTGTTTTTATTAAATTTCACTTGCTTCTGTAAATTAAATACTTTTTTCGTCGTCAGAGCCGGTTTAAATTCGGAGTTTTAATTAAACTTTTACTATTTAAATAGCAATTAAATTTTTAGTGCCAGAACTGAGAACATAGCTACCTGCTCCCATTGTAATAATTAATTGCAATTATTAAGCGTTGCTCGGTTTATTTCTGAAAAACGTAAAAATCATATCGAATCTAAGAGGAGAATTATGCGGTTAACTCGGATTATAATTTTTACGCTGCTTTTTAGTTTAGCGGCGTTCGGACAAACAAACAGAGGCAGTCTTACCGGGACAATTACCGATACGACAGGTGCTGCGATTCCCGGCGCGAAAGTTACGGTTACCAATCTCGGAACCAACCAATCGGTAACTTTGACCGCTTCGGACAACGGCTCTTTCGCGGCTAATTCGCTCGACCCCGTAACATACAGCGTATCGGTGGAAGCAGCCAACTTTAAAACATCGGTCGTGCCGGAAGTTAAAGTTGATACTGCGTCAACAGCAACCGTAAATGTTTCGCTTGAAGCAGGAAGTATTTCAGAAAAGGTAACAATAACGGCAGACCCGCCGATTCTTAATACTGAGACGGGGACAACCGGAAAAACCATTACCGAAAGACAGCTCGAAGACGTTCCGCTCGCCAATCGCAGCGTATTGGATTTGGCGACAACGATTCCGAATGTCTCCGGCGATGTCGGAAGCGAAGACCCGGATGTAACATCGGGCGTTCCGGCTCCCGGATTTAATTTAAGTATTAACGGCGGACGACCGGGCAGCACCGCGATTCTCGCCGACGGAGCGAATAACACAGGCGTCGGAATCGCCCGACAGGTAGTTAGCCTGACACCGGAAACTGTTCAGGAATTTACCGTCCAAACATCAGCATATTCGGCAGAATACGGGCAAACAGCCGGCGGCGTGATTAACGCTACCACTAAATCAGGAACAAATCGTCTGACCGGCACGGCGCTCTGGTATCATCGCAATCCTGCGACGAACGCGAAAAAATGGGCAAACGGCGCGGTTCGTCCGCCGAACAATCTGCGAACCAATCAAGTTTCGTTCACAGTCGGCGGTCCGGTTTATTTTCCGCACTTCGGCGAAGGCGGACCGGAGTTTTACGACGGACACGACCGCACGTTTTTCTTTTTTGCCGTCGAGCCGCGCACACGCAAGGATTTTGTCGTCGTGGACACTTTGCTGCCGACTGCCGCCGAACGTTCCGGAGACTTTAGAGGTTTGGTCAGAACTACCAGCGGTTATCTTCCGGCGGCTGTCGCGGCGCAATTCGGTTTGACTTCGGTCGGACCTACCAATATATATAATCAATTCGTTCAGGTCGGAAATCAGTTTCAGAGATTGGCGCAACCGCCGACCGGCGCGCGTTACTGTCAATTCGGCGAGGCTTCGACCATTACCGGCGGTTACTGCTCGGCTTCAGTCGCAGCCATTGATTCTCGCAATATCATTCCGACTAATTTAATTGACCCGACTTCAGTGGCGCTTTTACAATTTATGCCAAATCCGACCGGTTATTATCTTAACGGAAACGGCGGAGTCAGCAATTTTTTGGTTAATCGCTTTGTCGTTCAAAACGAAACCCGTTACACGGCTCGGCTTGACCACAATATAACTAATAATAATCACGCCAGCTTTCGATTTACGCTCGTTCCGGCAATCGGAGAAAAAGGATTCGGAAGCGACATCAACGGTAACGGCGCAAGTTACAGTGATTCGAGACAAATTGTTGTTTCCGACAATCACATTTTCACGCCGAATGTAATTAACGAATTGAGACTCGGCTATACGACCGGCACGTTCAGCGATGATTTTACGAAAGAATACTCGATTATCGGCGGAAAAAATTTGTCAAGTGATTTAGGGCTGCCGAGCATTACCGAAGGCGGATTGCCTCTCGTTCAAATCAGCACGGACGGTAACGGCTACAACGCATTCGCCAATATCGGCTCTTCCGGTTCGACCAATAACTTTAACAAAGAAAAGCGATACACGCTGACCGACATCGTTTATTGGACGCAGGGAAATAAATCATGGAAGTTCGGTGTTGATTTGGGCGACGCGGAATTGAACGTTATTCCTTTCGCTTTTGCTTCGGGCGGTCGTTATGATTTCAGAACCGGTCAGACCGGCGTCAATCAAACCGTCAACGTCGCCAACGGCGGCGACCCGTTTGCCAGCTTGCTGCTCGGAACAGCTAATGCCGTCGCCGTTCGTTCGCTGCTTATTCCATACAATTACGATTGGAAAAGTTACGCCGGTTTCGTCCAAAACGACTGGAAAATCAGACCGAATTTTACTCTTAATCTCGGTTTTAGATACACTTTGCAGTTACCGCGAACCGAAAAGAACAATCTTCAAGGCACGTATATGCCTGAATTGGCGCAGAGCTATAATTTAACGACGCCGATAACTCTGCCGACCGGACGAGTCATCACCAGCGCGCTCGTTCCGCCGTTCGCTTTTGCCGGTCGCGGCGGGCGTTCAAAATATATTTTCCCGATTGATTACAACGGTTATGAGCCGCGATTCGGCTTCGCCTGGAGTCCGAAATCAATTTTCGGTTGGGGTAAAGAAGGCACAACGGTCATTCGCGGCGGCTACGGACTTTCCCACGCTCCTTTGACCGGCAACAATCGCTTACCGAATCCAGACCTCGGTTCATTTAACGTTAATTCCGCGACGGCGGGCGCGACCGGTTCAAACGGCTCGACTAACACTGCTTACGCGCTTCGCCTGTCATACAATCAACCGCTCAACGGTCAATCTTTGCTCAACGCGACTCCGGCGCAAATCGAGCAGGCTTTAGGAATTCCCGACAACGGATTGGTTTATCTGGGCAGTCTCGCCATTCCCGCATATACTATTTCGGGAGAAACGAAAACCCCTTATATCCAAAACTGGAATCTTTCTATTTCCAGAGAAGTTACAAAAAATACGGTTGTCGAAATTGCGTATGTCGGAAATAAGGGAACGCATCTTTTCCTGCCGCTGGTTAATATCAATCCGCGAGATTTTAACTATATTCAGCAACTCGATTTAGCCGGGACAAGCACTGAAGGAACAGTTACCGACCCGTTAGGCAGAAAAAGTTTAATCGGCGCTAATTTATCGGTTACAAACGCGAGTCTCGGCAGCAAATATCTGGGCTTTGACACAATCAACGCCTTTTACAACACATCGGCGAACAGCATTCGTCACGCCGGTTATATTGACGTTCGCCGTCGCATCACCAACGGAATCGCTTTCACGGCGAATTATACCTACGGCAAATCACTCGACGACGCTTCAGATGCAAGTCCTGACAAAAATATTTTGACTTCGGGAAATACTCAAGGGTCAAATGTTTCGTTTGGCGCTCCTCGTTCATCTGATTATGCGATTTCAACCTACGATGTTAAGCACGCTTTCAGTTCAACTTTCATCTGGGATTTACCGTTCGGTCATCGTCGCCAGTTCTTTACAAAAGGCTGGGCGCCGCTCGATGCGGTCATCGGCGGTTGGACAATGTCCGGCGTTTTCCGTCTGCAAGGCGGTTATCCATTCTTGCCGACAATTGCCGACGGCAATACGATTGGAACTCTAACGCATTCTATTCGCCCTGACATCGTGCCGGGCGTGCCGTTAATCAATCCGAAATATGATCCGGGCTGCAAAGTCAGCACGCTTTGCGAACCGTATATCAATCCGGCGGCATTTGAACGTCCCGCGAAAGGTTCGCTCGGCAATGCGCCGCGCACACTTGATATTCGCGGTCCGATGCAGAGATATTTTGACGTTTCTTTCCAGAAAAACTTCAATATGCCGTTTGGTTTGAGCAAAGAAGGAAGACGGCGTTTCCAATTGAGAGTGGACTTGATTAACGCTTTCAACCATCCGAATTTCCGTATCGCGTCTCCGGGAAGCGGCGGCGGTCCCGATTACGACGGAGCGCCGGTCGAAACGGCGATTACTTTGGCTGAATACAACACCTGGGCGACATTTAACGGAAAACCGTTAGCGACGGGCGCAACTGATCCTGCACTTTTACAGGTGCAGAGTTTGAGACCGACGGGAGTTTTGCCCTTGAACTTTTACACTGTTCCGGTGCCGACAGGTTTTGCGACGACCAACCCGAACGCTTTTGACATTACGACATTGCAGGGCTACAAATTGTATCGTCTGCGTAATGCCTACAGCCCGAGTTTCGGTCAATTGCGCGAACTCGGACAACCGCGCTATATTCAGTTTGGATTGAAAATTTATTTCTAAACAAAATAAATCGGAATTCAGATTGATGCAATTTGATAAGGGCAACGGCAAATAAAACCGTCTGCCCTTATTAAACTTTCAAGTTATTTTCGATTTTGAACCAGTAAATTTCGATTACATAAAAGGATGTTTTTCCCACGAATTTTTTGCTTTTTCGCATTGTTGACACTGTCAGCGGTTTTTACGGCGGCGCGGCAAACGAAAACATTTCAGCAAATCGTCATTCAAGAAAAATCGCATCCGGCGATTCGTTCCGCCGCCGAGATTCTCGCTCAAAAATTAGAAATTCCCGAAACCGCAATTAAAACCGCTGCTAAAACCGGCTTGCCGAACAAAGGCGAAATTATTTTGGTTGCGGAAAATTCGATTGATTTCGGCTCTCCGAATTTAAAAGCGAATTCAATCAAAGACGACGGTTATAAAATCGTCTTCCAAAACGGCGGCGCGACTATTTACGGCGGTCGTCCGCGCTCTTTGCTCTACGCGGCGGGCGATTTTCGTTTATGGAAAGACAAAACAAGCGGTGAATTCGTCCGCGAACCCGATTTTGCGATTCGCACGGCACAATATGACGACAATCGTTCAATCGCGGAATTCGTCGCCGAATACGGCGCGAACGCGCTCATCGGAAAACCGAACGACGCCGTTGTTACGCTCAGGGAAACTTTGCCGGAAGTCTATGCCGAACTAAGCGATACAGACAAAGCGCGACTCGATAAAGCCAAAGAAAATCGCGCGAAAGCGAATCTCGCGCTCGTTAAAGCCGCGCACGACGCAGACGTTGATTTTTACGCTTTTCTGTTTGGAAACGACGTAAATTTCTGGTCGCCCGCGCTTTATCAAGCCGCTTTGAAAGCCTTTCCTTCCATCAAAGGAACAAGCCAGCCGAACTCGCACGAAACGGCGGAAGTTTGTCCTTCGGATGAATTTACCTGGAAATTCATTCGCGCTTACGTCGCCGATTTTATCGAGCAAACCGGCGCTGACGGAATTTATTCGACGTTTTGGGATCATTACGGAATTTATTGTCAGGACGAACGCTGCCAAAAAAGCGGACTCGATAAATTTCCGAACGAAGTTTATGAAAACGTCAAAAATTACGACGCCGTTTTGCGTCCTCTCAATAAAAAATTAGTTGTCCGAACCTGGTCGTCGGGCGTTCCGCACTGGCTCGGAAACAATTGGGTTCACGCGCCCGGCTACGGAAATTTCGGTCTTTCGGGCGAAGAACTCTGGGGACGAGTTTTCAAAGAATTGCCGAAAGAAATTGTCATTCAAACAAAAGTTTATAACTCTGATTGTCAGCCGGACGCGCCGTTTTCGCCGCTCGTCGGCAAAGCGAAACCGCACCCGGAAATCGCCGAATATCAAATCGCCGGTCAAACCGTCGGACGATATTATTTTCCCGCTTCGAGCGTTGATTATAACGCCGCGACAATGAAAAAAGCGTTCGAGCTTGGTGACGCTGGCGTCAATGTTTTTCCCGGCGGAACAAAGCAAACAAATTATTCGGTTTCCGACGACATCGCTAACAGCATCAACATTTATGCCTGGCGCGAACTTTCCTGGAACGTCAACGCCGATTTGAACAAAGTCTGGCTCGATTGGGCTGTGCCGATTTACGGAGAAAAAGCCGCGCCGCACATTGTCAAAGCCTTGAAACTTTCCGAAGAAGCCGTCAACCGCACGTTTTCAACTTTGGGAATGGGAACGGACACGAATTCGGATTTTGCTCCTACAATCGAACGCCGCGAAACTCTGCTGCGTTACACGAACCGTTATTTTTTGCCCGAATACGCGAAATTTTTAGAGACGACAAAAGAAAATATAGCCCGCGTGATTGCCGAAAAAGAGACGAATTTGAAACGCATTGACGAGATGTTCGTCGAACTCGAAAGCGCGAAACCGTTTTTGAAACGAGAGCAGTATGACGAACTGAAAGTGCGATTCGACTGGCTCAAAGAATACGCGATTTGCGCTCGATTCTTGGATGAAAGCCTCTGGCGTTACCGGTATTTACGCACTTTGGAAGAAAAACAAACAACCGACCCGGAGCAGTTAAAATATCTGGCGACG
>CAXSHW010000001.1:38497-68535 GCA_964237245.1 uncultured Pyrinomonadaceae bacterium | reverse complement strand
CTTTTGATGCCGTCAAAGAACATCAAAAACTTTTGTTCCGCTACGACCCGAATCAAAAATTCAACGGCTACGACACGACTCTGGGAAATTTGCGAACCAAACCTTCGCTCGGAAATCCCGTGCCGCTGATGAAAGAAATTTACGAAAAATCCAGACAATCAATCGAAAATTTAACCGGCGCGAACTATTTGCCAGCCGAATGGAGAAGATAAATTTATGAAACGCAATTTTATTTTACTGTCGCTTTTGTTTTTCGCTTTTACACTCGCGCTTCCGGCGCAAACCGGGCAAGAGCCGCCGCGCGAATGGATTGATCCCGACACGGGACATCGCATTATCCGTCTTTCGGACGAGCCGGGAAGTTCGACGTTTTATTTTCACCAAAACGCTTACACGGCAAACGGCGACAAATTGATTTTTTCGACGCGCGAAGGTCTTTCGACTTACGATTTCAAAACCAAAAAAATCGAGCCGATAGTCGAAGGTCGCGCCGGCGATGTGATTGTCGGCAAAAATTCGCGCAAAGTTTACTATATGAAAGGCGGCACGGTTTATGAAACCGACGTTGACACGAAAAAAACGCGCGAAATCGTCAAAGACGCGCGGCTCAGAACCGGCGCGGGTTTTGCAATAAACGCTGACGAAACTTTGCTCGGCGGCAGTATGGTAACGGGTGAAACGCCCGAAGAATTTCGTCCGCGCGCCGCGCAGCCGCAAGCTGCGCCGCCGCAGGAAAATTCCGGCGCAGCCGAACCGGGACACGACAATTATCCGGGCAAAGGCGATATGATGGAACGCCGTCTGGCGGCGAAAATTCCGATGGCGCTTTACACAGTCAACATCAAAACCGGCGAAGTCAAAACTTTTAATAATTCGACCGACTGGCTCAATCACGTTCAATTTTCGCCGACTGATTCGAGTTTAATGATGTTTTCGCACGAAGGACCGTGGCACAAAGTTGACCGTATCTGGACGATTCGCACCGACGGCACGAATTTGAAACAGATTCATAAGCGCTCGATGCCGATGGAAATCGCCGGACACGAATTTTTCGGCAAACAGGGAAAATATATTTATTACGATCTGCAAACGCCGAAAAGCGAAGTTTTCTGGCTCGCCCGCTACGACATCAAAACCGGCAAAACCGATAAATTTTCTTTGACCAAACACGAATGGTCTGTGCATTACAACGTCTCGCCCGACGGCAAAGTTTTTTCGGGCGACGGCGGCGGACCGAACAGCGTGGCGAAAGGCGACAACGGGCAATGGATGTATCTTTTCACGCCGGAAAACGGCAAATTAAAATCGGAAAAATTGGTCAATTTAGCAAAACACGATTATTCGCTCGAACCGAACGGAACATTCACGCCCGACGGCAAATGGATTGTTTTTCGTTCAAATATGTATGGACCGACGCAGATTTACGCTGTCGAAGTCAAAAAATCCAAATAACTCAAAAAGCGCGTGATTTTATTTCACGCGCTTTTCCTTTTATTATGAATTACCGAATCGTTAGATTTTTTCAATTAATTTTCCTTTTATTTTGTTTAATTATAGCGGTTAACGCGCAAACGAAAGACGACGCGCGTCCGATTGTTGACGATTCCAAAGACACGCCGGAAAAAGTTTTGAACGCGAAACTGCCGACGCTTTTTATTGTCGGCGATTCGACTTTGAAATCGAACGCGCCTCTGCGCGGCTGGGGACAGGAACTCGCGCAGTTTTTCGATGCAAACAAAATCAACGTCGTCAATCGCGCCATCGGCGGACGCAGTTCGCGCACTTTTCAAAACGAAGGTCGCTGGGACAAAGTTTTGGCGGAAATGAAAAAAGGCGATTTCGTAATTATTCAATTCGGTCATAACGACGTTGGGAAATACGACGATCCGGCGGCAAAAGATCGTCCGTCGCTGCACGGCGAAGGCGAGGAAACCGCAGAAGTTACAAAAGCCAACGGCGTAAAAGAAACTGTTCACACATTCGGCTGGTATATGCGGAAATACGGCAACGACGCGCGGGCGAAAGGCGCGACCATAATTTTTTGCTCGATGGTGCCGCACAAAGATTGGAAAGACGGCAAAATCGTCCGCAAAGAAAGCGAAACTTTTGTGAAATGGACTGAAAATGCCGCTCAAGCCACGCACGCCGCTTTTATCAACTTAAACGAATCAATAGCGCAGCAATTTGAAAAACTAGGACAGGAAAAAGTCGAAACTTTCTTCGGCGACGCGCGAACTCATTCGACTCAGAAAGGCGCGGAATTTAACGCCGAAACGGTCGTCGCCGGACTTCGCGCTTTGAAAAATCCGAATTTGAAAAAATTCTTTTCGGAAAAAGGAAAAGAAATTGCGCCGACACCGATATTCGTTGTTAATGCCAAAAAGTAAAATTTATTCGACACCGAACAAAATATCCATCGTCAGTTGGTCGAGTTTTCGTATTGCAAGCCTTTTGCGGCGAGCGAAACGCGGTCGAAATTTTGTGAAAGCAAAGAGTTTGCGGCATCTTTGCTGAATTTTCCGACAAGATTTTCTCGATTGGTTGCCGCAATTTCATCTAAAATCGCTTTTATTTCCGCGTTTTCATTCCAGCGTTTCGCTTTATCTTTTAAAATCAAATAAGTTCGCATACAGCCGCGAGCGAAATCTTTTACGCCCGCGTAATCTTCGGTGCGATAAGCGTGCGCGTCGAAATGTTTGGGTTTGTCGTAGCCGACATCTTCGAGAAATTTTACGAGCCAAAACGCCCATTTCGGATTTCCCGAACCGAAACGCAAATCCTGATCGTAGCGTCCGGGAATCTGGTCGTTCAAATCAATGTGAAAAAGTTTTCCGGCTTCCCAAGCCTGCGCGACGGCGTGCGTGAAATTTAAACCGGACATTTGTTCGTGCGCGACTTCCGGGTTGACTCCGACCATTTCAGGTTTGTCCAGAGTTTCGATAAAAGCCAGATAAGAGCCGGTGGTCGAGAAATAAATATCCGCTCGCGGCTCGTTCGGTTTGGCTTCGAGCGCGAATTTGTAGCCGTAATTTTGCGAAATCGAATACTCGACCAGATAATTTAACGCTTCGCGCAGGCGTTTTATCGCTTCGTCGGGTCGGCGGCAGCCGTCGGTTTCCGTTCCTTCGCGTCCGCCCCAAAGCACGAAAGTTTCCGCGCCGAATTCCGCTCCCAAATCCATCGCCCGCATTGTTTTCTGAACCGCGTAAGCTCGAACCTGCGCGTCGTTTGCCGTAAACGCGCCGTCGCGGAAAACGGGTTCGTAAAAAAGATTGACGGTTGCCATCGGAACTTTGATATTGTTCGCTTCGCAAGCCTTTTTAAAATCGGAAACGATTTTGTCGCGTTCGCCGTCGGTCGCGTCAATCGGCACAAGGTCGTTATCGTGAAAATTCACGCCGTATGCGCCGACTTCGGCGAGCATTTTGACGATTTCGACGGGCGAAAGTTTTTCTCTGACCTGCGCTCCGAACGGGTCTGCGCCGCGATTTCCAACCGTCCATAATCCGAAACTGAATTTGTCTTCCAATCGCGGCTCGTATTTATCGTTTGACATTTCTCGATTCTCCTTGAAAACTTGCTATATTCAGCGAGTCCATTGGTAAATTTGAATTTTTGATTTCTTAGCATAACATAAAGTCAATGCAAGAGTTAATCGCATAAAATCCAATTATTCAACAGTTAAAATCGTATGTATTTTCTCGGAATAGATGTCGGAACAGGCGGTTCGAGAGCCGTAGTTGTTAACCGAAACGGCGAAATCGTCGCTTCCGCAACCGTCGAACATATCGCGTTCGCGTCGCCCGAAATCGGCTGGGCTGAACAAGCGGCGGAAGATTGGTGGCGAGCGTCCGCATCAGCCGTTCGCGCGATTTTGGCGGAAGGAAAAGTGCGAGCCGAAGAGATTGAAGCCGTCGGTTTTTCGGGACAAATGCACGGCGCGGTTTTGCTCGACGAAACGGATAAAGTTTTGCGTCCGTCAATTATCTGGTGCGACCAGCGAACAGAAAGGCAATGCGAATTTATAACGGAAAAAATCGGCGCGGCGCGTTTGATTGAACTCGTTTCAAATCCCGCGCTGACAAATTTGACTTTGCCGAAAATGCTCTGGGTGCGCGATAACGAACCGGAAATCTGGCGGCGAGTCAAAGCCGTTCTGTTGCCGAAAGATTACGTGCGTTTTCGCTTAACCGGCGATAAGGCTTCGGATGTTTCGGATTCTTCAGGCACTTTGCTTTTTGACGTTGCTAAAAGACGCTGGTCAACGGAGATGCTCGAAGCGTTTCAAATTGAAAGCGATCTAATGTCAAAAGTTTATGAATCAAATGAAATTACCGGAACGATTTCAGAAGCGGGCGCGTCAGAAACCGGATTATTAAAAGGAACGCCCGTTGTTGCAGGCGCGGGCGATAACGCGGCGGGCGCGATTGGTATGGGAATCGTCAAGGTCGGCGCGGTCAGCGCGACAATCGGCACGTCCGGCGTTATGTTTGCCGTAACGGACAAACCTTCGATTGATGTAAAAGGTCGAATTCATACGTTTTGCCACGCGATTCCGAATCGCTGGCACGTTACGGGCGTAACGCAATCTGCCGGACTTTCGTTTCGCTGGTTTCGGGAAAATTTTGCCGAAAATTTTTCATACGAGGAATTAACTGAAAAAGCGGCGAATGTTTCGGCGGGAGCGGACAATTTGTTTTGGACTCCATATTTGATGGGCGAGCGAACGCCGCATCTCGACCCGCACGCTCGCGCCGCGCTCGTCGGTTTGACCGCAAGCCACACAAAAGCGCACGTCGTCCGGGCGATTCTCGAAGGCGTCGTTTTCAGTTTGCGCGATTCGTTGGAGATTTTTAAAGGACTAGACGTTCCGGTTGAATCAATCAGACTTGGCGGCGGCGGCGCGCGTTCCGCGCTGTGGCGGCAAATTCAAGCCGACGTTTACGGGCAAACGGTGGAAATTGTCAAAGCCGAAGAAGGCGCGGCGTTCGGCGCGGCGCTGCTCGCCGGAGTCGGCGCTGGCGCGTGGAAGACGATTGACGAAGCCTGTCAAAAAATCGTGCGCATCGCAAACCGAATAGAACCGAATCCGCAAACGGTCGAATTGATGAACAGACAATATAAAATTTACCAAAGAATTTATCCGGCGTTAAAAAATCTACTGCATTTCTCAAGTTTATGAGATTTAAGGAAAAATTAACAAGATAGACAGGATAAGACAGGATTTTCAAATCATTTGTTTTTATCCTGAATATCCTGTTCATCCTGTTAATTTTTTCTGCATCGCATTAAATCAAGATTTGCTCTATTTAATGCTGTCTGAAAGTGATTTTTGGCTGGCGGCGAAATTATGAATTCTTAACCAATCGGCGCAGCGGTCTTTCCACGTCGCCAAAATCGGATTGGTCGGCGCGAGTCCGAAACCGTGCGGACCTTGTTCGTAAAGATGTATCTCAAATAAAACGCCAGCTTTTTTTAAAGCCGAAGCGAACATCAGACTGTTTTCGACCGGAACTGCCGGGTCGGTTACGGCGTGGACGAGAAACGCGGGCGGCGTGTCTTTCGTTACCTGCAATTCGTTTGAATAAAATTTGACCAATTCCGGCGTTGGATTATCGCCCAGAAGATTTTTCTTTGAACCGGCGTGCGTCAAATCTCCCATCGTAATCACCGGATAAACCAGAACCATCAAATCCGGTCGGGAACTGACGCGCTCGATTTGGTCTGTCGCGTCAGGCTTGCCCGCGTCGAAATGCGTTCCGAGCGTTGATGCGAGATGTCCGCCTGCGGAAAATCCCAAAATGCCGATGCGATTCGCGTCCAAATTCCATTCTTTGGCGCGAGCGCGAACCGTTCGCAAAGCCCGCGCCGCGTCGAGCAGTTGATTCGGCTGATGATAACGCATTCCAAGACGATACTTTAAAACAAACGCCGAAATTCCTAATGAATTCAGCCATTTGGCGACATCGCTTCCTTCTTTGATTTCCGATAAATGCGCATATCCGCCGCCCGGACAAACGACGATTGCCGCGCCGGTCGCCGTTTCTTTCGGGGCGAGATACGGCGTAATCGTCGGAATGTCTTCCGGTTCTTTCCCGACCGCGTTCGGCGCGCCGTTTTCCCACAGCGGTATCGGATTTGTTTGCGCTTCGCTGAATTTTACAAAAGCGGAAATCATCAGAAAAAATAGAAGTAATAAACGTTTCATAAACTTATTTGACGACTTTCGCGGCTTGTCGCTGGCGCAAAAGCTGGTCGGCAATTACGCCGATTAAAATTACCGCGCCCATAACGGCGAAATTGAGCGAACTCGGAATTCCCAGCAGATTAACGAGATTTTGTAAAACTTGCAGCAGAGCCGTGCCGATTAAAATCCCGATTATCGAACCTTCGCCGCCGCGCAAACTACATCCGCCCAAAACCGCCGCCGCGATTCCGTAAAGCTCATAAAAATTTCCGTGCGACGAAGGCGAAATCGAATTTGTGTAAAATGCCAGCAAAACGCCCGCGATTCCGGCGAGAAAACCCGAAATAACGTATGCGCTGGCAATGATTAAGTCTGAATTGATGCCCGAATAACGCGCCGCCGTTTCGTTGCGTCCGACGGCGAAAAGGTATCGCCCGTAAATCGAACGATGCAGCACAATCCACGCGATTACGCTAATTAAAATCAGAATTATAAACGGTGTCGGAACGCCGAAAACGCTGCCCGTCGCCACGCTTTGCAGAGTTTTAAAACCTTCCGCCGCGCCGAAACCCTTTGTCTCGTCATTAGCGATAAATCTGGCTAATCCGCGATAAAAAAGCAGACCGCAAAGCGTTACGATGAACGGCTGGATTTTTACTTTCGTAATTAAAAAGCCGCTTATTACGCCAAAAAAAGTAGTTATCGCAACGACGGCAATCACCGCGACCGCCGACGGCAAATGCCATTCGACGAGAAAAATCGAAAGCAAAACTCCGAGCAAAGCGAACACCGAACCGACCGACAAATCAATGCCGCCGGTGATGATTACGAGTCCGAGACCGATGCTGAAAATGCCGTAGATTCCGATTAAACGGGCGAGATTTTGCAAATTTTCCGCAGACAAAAAACTCGGATTGAGAATCGCCAAAACGACGCACAAAAGGACGAGCAAAATAAATGTTCCAAGTTCTTTTCTCATTTTTTTAATGCAGAAGCCCGCGCGTAAGCAAGGGCGAAATTATTAAACTTGATGAATCCGCCCTTGCTTACGCGCGGGCTTCTGCTGTTTTTTGATTGCCGACAGCCAACTGCATAATCGCTTCTTCGCTGCACTCGTCGCGCTCTAAAATTCCGGTGATCGAGCCTTCGTGCATCACGGCAACGCGGTCGCTTTCGCCCAAAATTTCTTCCATATCGCTGGAAATCATCACGATTGCGACACCGTTTTCCGCCAGAGAGCGCATTAAGCCGTAAATTTCGGCTTTCGCGCCGACATCAATGCCGCGCGTCGGTTCGTCGAAAATCAGCAGTTTCGGATTGAGCGAAAGCCATTTTGCCAGCACGACTTTTTGCTGATTTCCGCCGCTCAAATTTAGTGCTTTCGCTTCGATTGACGGAGCTTTAACGTTTAATTTTTCGCACATTTCCGTCGCGGTTTTTCGTTCGGCTTCTTTGTTCACCAAACCGGCGGAAGCGTAACGCGAAAGCGCGGGCAGCGAAACGTTTTCACAAATCGGCATTTCCAAAATCAAACCGGAATTGCGTCTGTCTTCGGGAATCAAATAAATTCCGTTGGCAATCGCGTCGCGCGGCGATGAAACTTTGAGGGTTTTTCCGTCCAAAGAAATCGTTCCGTCGAGCGGCGCGTCAACCCCGAAAACCGCCTGCGCCATTTCCGAACGTCCCGCGCCGACAAGTCCCGCAAAACCCAGAATTTCGTTTTTGCGAACGTTGAAAGAAATGGATTTTTTCGGATAACGGCTGGTTTTCAAGTCTTTGATTTCTGCAAAATTCTTTTTATCAAACGTTTTCGGCGCGACGTAAAAACGATTGATGTCGCGCCCGACCATCAGTTTAACAATCGCGTCGTGGCTGATTTCCGTCCGTTCTAAAACACCGGCGTTTTTTCCGTCGCGCAAAATGACCACGCGGTCGGCGATTTCCTTGATTTCGCCAAGCCGATGCGAAATGTAAATTATGCTGATGCCTTGGAAACGCAAATCTTTGATAACTTCCAAAAGCCTCTCGGTTTCCGTCAAAGTCAAACTCGAAGTCGGCTCGTCCATTATCAAAATTCCGGCGTTCAGCGAAAGAGCTTTGGCGATTTCAACCATTTGCTGCTGCGCGATGGAAAGCTCTCGCAGAGGAGTTTTAGCCGAAATGTTCAAACCTAATCTTTTCAGATAAATTTCCGTGTCGGAATTTAATTTCGGACGATTTATCAGAAACCTGAATTGGCGCGGCTCGCGTCCGAGAAAAACATTTTCGCCGACCGTTAAATTGTCTAAAACATTCAATTCCTGATGGACGAAACCAATGCCGCTTGCTGCCGCGTCGGAAACGGATTTTATTGCTGTTTCTTGTTCGCCGATGAAAATTCGTCCGCCGTCAGGCTGATAAACGCCGCCCAAAACCTTCATCAAAGTTGATTTTCCCGCGCCGTTTTCTCCGGCAAGCGCGACGACTTCGCCCGCGCCAATCGAAAAATCAACAGCGTCGAGCGCGATCACGCCCGGAAAACGCTTGCTGATTTTTTCCATTTTGAGAATCGAAGTCATAATCAATTACGAATTACGAATTTCAAATGACGAATCAAAGGAACGAATCGGTGATTCGTAATTCGTCATTTGAAATTCGTAATTGTTTTAGCTTCTTCCTCGCAAACCGTTAATTTTCTTTTGGAAATCTTCGACGTTATCTTTTTTAAGGATTAGAGTCGGCACGTTAATTTGTTTGTTTGCCGGAATTACCGAGCGGTCGCCGCCCAAAATTTGCGTCATCAGTTTTACCGATTGATAACCGAATTCAAACGGCTGCTGGACGACAGTCGCGTAAATCGCGCCGTCTTTAACACCGGCGAGCGTTTCATCTTCTTCGTCAAAACACACGATTTTGACCTGTCCGACTTTGTTCGCGTCTTTGACGGCGTTCAAAATCGCCGGACCGTTGTAGCTCCACAAACCGACGAGCGCGGCGATGTCCGGGTATTTGACGAGCGTGTCGGCGGCGTTTGTTTTCGCGCGCGCGCGGTCGGTGTCGTCTGTGCGCGTGTCAATAATTTCGATGTTTGAACCTTGCAGCGATTCTTTAATTCCCTGAGCGCGTTCGGCGGCGTTTCGCGCGTCACTTTTGCCAACAAAGAGCATAATTTTTCCGCCGTTCGGCAGCGCCTCTTTGATTAAATTGCCGACCTGCTTTCCGGCAGCCACGTTATCTGTTCCGATATATAAAGCGCGGTCGCTCGTCGGCGCGTCGCTGTCCTGCGTTATGACAAGAGCTTTTTTCGCGGTGTCGTTGATAAATTGAGTTTGATTGTCCGGGTCAACCGGACTGATGGCGATTCCGTCAACGCCTTTTGAAAGCAAATCGTCAACGATTCGCCTTTGTTCCGCCGCCGTTCCATCCGCCGGAAGTTCGAATTCGACATCAACATTCGTAAGCTCGGCATTGGCTTTTTCCACGCCTTTTCTGGCAATCGTCCAATAATCCGAAGCATTATTGGTCACAAAAGCCAGTTTAAATTTTTTTGATGAACCTGCGGCGTTTCCGGTATTTCCCGTATTATTTGGGTTTGGAGTGCAGCCGAAAGCAAAAAGCCCAACGATTAAGCACAAATTAAAAAGCGCGAAACGAACAATTTTCATTATTATTCTCCGGTTTTTTTAGACTTTGGATAAATGATTTCTTAAATTTAATTGCCTGATACAACAAAAAAGCTGGTTAAGCGATTTTCTTTTGGAGCAAAATCAATCTCAGACTGCGAACACATAGCTAAAATCGCCGGTTCTTAAAATAAAAGTGTCCGTTAAATTTCGCTTGCCGATTTGAAAGAAATTATAGATAAGAAATATAGCCGTTAATTCAGGCATCGGCAAGTATAAATTTGCATTTACAAGAAAATACAGCGATTAGCGTCAAAACATCTGTAACTTTAAGTTTCCGAAAGCCGCGCTGCCGGGCGAAGAACCGGAAAAAATATACGGCGACTTTCCGGTTTTTTTGGCGTATTTATCAGCGACTTTCAAAATTTCCACCGCTCGGTCGCGCCGACCGAGAACGGCAACCGTTCCGCCGCTTCCGCCGCCGGTAATTTTCGCGCCGTAAAGACCTTTTAATGTTCCGAGTTCGCGGACGATTTCGACTAATAAATTTGTGCCTGATTCGCACAAGCCGCAAGCCGCGTAGCTCGCGTGCGATTGAAACATCAATTCGGCAAGCAATTTCAACTTTTCTTCATTTAAAGTTGATTTCAGCAATTCGGCAAAAAGTCGCACGCGATGATTTTCATAGACAGCGTGAGCAGTTGGAATGCGGACAGCGTAAATCTTTTCAGGATTGATTCGTGTGACTTTATCGGTTGTTCCTCGAAAACGAGCTAAAAACTCCGCGCCGATAATTTTTTCCGGGATTTTTGCCGCAAATTCTAGTTCAAATTCTGAAGGCGCGACGTTTGATAAATAACCGTTCCAGCGCGAATCTTTAATTTCAACAAGATTTTCAATTGCCGTTTCTCGCGCATTAAATCTGGCTAAATCGGCAATAATCCGATAACCCATAAACGCGCCGACGCGAACTGATGAATAATCAGCGCCGCTGATCGAATGACGCACGCCCGAATCAATTCCCCAAAATGCGATTTCATTTGGAATTTCAATCGTTTCCCGCAACTCGGCAGGCTGGCAAAGCAGAGAAAGCAATTCATTTTCAACCCCGCAAACGACAGTCATCTGATCCATCACGCCGCACGGCGCGCCGACTATTAAATTTTCCGTCTTTTGACACAGCAAAGCCATTTCACGCGGCTCAAGCGACAAGTTAAATGCCGCGCAAACGGCTTGCATCACAGCCGCTTCCAAAGCCGCCGACGAACTTACGCCTTTTCCCAGAGGAATCTGCGAAGAAATCAAAATTCTCGCGCCGTTTTCAAATCCAATTCGGCGTTCGCGCATCAAAACCGAAAAAATTCCCGCGACGTATGAAGCCCAATGATTTGCGGCGTTTGACTGAAAATAAAGGCGAGCGTTTTCGTATTCAATCGGCGCGTCGTCGTTTTCAAAATCGGCAAGCGGCATTTCAAAAATCAAATTTTCATTTGAGTTTTCGGACAAACTGACGATTTTCAAAATTCGATTCGAGTCTTTTTGCGCGGCGACAATCGTTGCTTCACGAATCGGCATTTCCAAAACCATAGAACCGGAATAATCGGCGATTCCGCCCATCACGTCGAGTCTTCCGGGCGCGCGCGAAACGAAAATTTCTTTTTCCGAATCGAAAAATTCGCGCAATTCGGACGAAGAATTTTGTTTCAAATCATTTAATAATTCGATAAAATCCGCGACATCCGGCAAATTTTGCGTTTTTCCGTGAACGATTTGATACATCGTTTTTAAGATTTTTCAGTTTAATAATCCGCGTTTTTTCAAAGCGTTTTGCAGTAAAGGTTCGATTTGGGCGCGAATTTTTGAATTTGCGTAGCCAATCCACGCAACGTCTGTTTCTAAATCAAGCGGATAATCCGGTAAATTTCCGCTCGCGTCAGTAATGATAACACCGAGTTCACGCGCGACGAGTTCGGTGCATAAATCATAAGGATGACAGCAAATGCTTAAATCAAATCCGCGTTTGCTCAAAACCGGCTGCATCAGCGGACGCAAATCGGCGATAAAACGGTCGTGTCCTGACATCAATTCATAAAGCTGTCCGCCGGTCGAAATATATTGGTCTTCAAAACATTGCGCTTTACCGAGAGTCGGAACGCCGAGAGCGGCACGAACTATTTCTTCGTCAATCTCCGCCAAAACATCGCGCGCGCCGGGAAAAAATCTGGAAATCGTTGCGTAACCCTGCAAAATTGTCGGCGTTTTTGAAGGCTGTAATTTCAAAGTGGAAATTTCGCCCGTCAGACGGTTAAATCGCATTGCGTTCGCGCCTTTTCCGCGAAAAGCCCATATCGTATCCGAAAGGTGCTGTTTGACAAGCGGAATTTCCGTCTGAATGGCAAACTCGATGTCTTGCAGATTTGTTTGTTCGCCCAAATTCGGCGCGATTCCGGTTAAAATCCACGCGCTTCGTTTTTGATACATCAGCCCGCGCGTGCCGTCAATCGGGTCAACGATAATTCGCCAAACTGCCTTTGATTCATCAGTTCCGCGCGGCAAAATAACATTTCCTGTTTCCAAACCTTCCGCAATCAGAACTATCGGAACTTTTGAAGCGATTTCGCGCTCGAAAAACTCGATTAAAATTTCTTCGCTCACGCGGTCAACGGCGAAAATCGTGTCGCCTTCGTCGTCCGCGACAATCGCCGAAAGCTGATTCAAAGAACTGTTTTCACAAGTTTCGACAATCTTCTGACGAATCGTTTCGTGAAGTCTTTTGATTGGCTCAAACAGATAATTTATATCGTTCAATTTCGCGTCTCCTGTTTATAATGAACGTCGGATTGCGCTTTCAGTTCGGCAGCTTTTTCTTCCGGCGAAGTATCCGACAAAAAATTTCCGCCGCCGATTTCCGGTCCGGCTAAGTATTTCAAAAGATTCGGTTTGCGAAGCGGCGGATGAAATTCGATGTGAAAATGAAACGCTTGATAATTGCCAGCGTCGGTCGGCGATTGATGCAAAACCATCACATACGGAAACGGCATTCGCCACAAATTATCGAATTTGACCAGAACTTTTTTGAGAACTTTTGCAAAATCTTTTGTTTCAATTTCTGAAAGTTCGGCGATGTTCTGATGCGTCCGTTTCGGCGCGACGAAAACTTCGTAAGCGTAACGCGCGAAATACGGCAAAAATGCGATTGCCGAATCATTTTCAGCAATTATACGTCGTCCGTCATTTTGCTCGGCTTCGACGATTTCGCGGAACAAAACTTTTCCCGTTTCAGCGAAATGTTTTTGCGAAATTTGAGCTTCGATTTCGATTGTTTTGAAAACAAAATTTGTCGCGTAAATCTGGCAATGCGGATGCGGATTTGAAACGCCGACAGCTTCGCCTTTGTTTTCAAAAATCAAAACGTGCTTGATGTCCGGTCGTTTTCCCAAATCTAGAAATTGTTCCTGCCAGACTTTTAATAAAATTTCGATTTCCGAAGTTTCTAATTCGCTCAAAGTTAAATTGTGTTTCGGGCTGTAACAGACGACGCGGGCGATTCCGCGTGCCGGACGCGATTTGTAAATTTCGGTTGTCGGCGATTGATTTTCCGGCGCGTCCAAAGAGACGCTCGGATGATCATTGTCGAAAACAAAAGTTTGTTCGTATTTCGGATTAACCGCGCCGCCGACGCGCGGATTGCCCGGACACAGATAGCAATCCGAAACATATTCGGGTAAATTTTTCGCCTCTTTTTCCAGCGTCTCGCCGCTCCAGGGGCGATTCTGACGATGCGCCGCAACGATTACCCATTCCTCACGAAGCGGATGCCAACGCTCTTCCCAAACCATAAAATTTTTGTTTAGACGAAATTATTTCGCTGTTTCAATTTTTCTTTTAATCTTTTTGAATTATATGTTAATGTATCAAAAAGTTTGTATTTAACCGCTTAACCAAAGTGTTTTATGAAAAGATAAGTCATAGTCGAAAACTTATCAAATTGTAAGACAGCAATCAAAGTATTTACTGACGAATTGATTCTTGAAATTAGAGTCGAATTGTTCGGAACAAATTCAGATTATCAAAATTTCCTTGGAATTCCAGGGAAATTTGAGGAGATTGGAGAAATTCCCAATGATAAATTTTGCCTCGTGTCTAAGTCTTGCAGCAATTTTATTGTTTGGCGTCGTCGTAAAAATTGAAGCTAAACCACACATTAAAAAAGAATTTTTCGGAAAAACAAGCGACGGAACTGCGGTTGACATTTACACGCTGACAAATTCCAAAGGCGCGGAAGCGCGAATTACAAACTTCGGCGGAAAAATAGTTTCGCTCAAAATGCCCGACCGAAAAGGGAATTTCGCGGACATCGTTTTGGGTTACGATTCGATTTCGGACTACGAAAACGATGCGTTCTTTTTCGGCGGCATCATCGGTCGCTACGCCAATCGAATCGCCAAAGGCAAATTTACGCTCGACGGCAAAGAATACACGCTGGCGAAAAACAACGGCGAAAATCATCTGCACGGCGGCATCAAGCGTTTCGACGTTTCAGTCTGGAACGCAAAATCGTTCGCCGATAAAACAGGCGCGCATCTTGAATTGACTCGTTTGAGCAAAGACGGCGAAGAAAATTATCCGGGAAATTTGTCGGTCAAAGTCGTTTATACACTGACCGACGACAACGAATTGAGAATTGATTATTCGGCAACCAGCGATCAGGATACGATTATTAATTTGACGAATCATTCGTATTTTAACCTTGCGAGCGCAGGTTCTGGAACAATTTTGAATCACGTTTTGCAAATCAACGCCGACAAATTTACGCCCGTCAGAGACAGCGGCGCGATTCCCACCGGTGAATTACGAAGCGTGGAAAATACGCCTTTTGATTTTAGAACTCCGACACAAATTGGCGCGCGAATTAACGCGGAAAACGAGCAGTTAAAATTTGGCGGCGGATACGACCACAATTGGATTTTGAACGGGAAAACCAATTCTCTGAAATTGGCGGCGACGGTTTACGAACCGACGAGCGGGCGCGTTTTGGAAGTTTTGACGACCGAGCCGGGAATTCAGTTTTATTCGGGAAATTTTTTGGATGACGTTCACGGGAAAAACGGGGAAATTTACAACAAACGCGATGGTTTTTGTCTGGAAACGCAGCATTTTCCCGATTCACCGAATCAGCCGACGTTTTCTTCGACGGTTTTGAAAAAAGGAGATAAATTCACGTCCGAAACCGTTTATAAATTTTCGACGCGCTGAGATTGACGCAATTTTTATAGAGATTACGAATTTACTATGAAACAAATTTTACTGCTGATTTTACTGTTTACTTTCTTCACGCTGAATTTCTCGCCAACGTGGGCGCAGACTTTGCGCGGTTTCTCGTATTCGCAACCTGCAATCGGAAGTTACAATGTCAAAGATTTCGGCGCGAAAGGCGACGGGAAAACAATAGATTCTCCTGCCATTAACAAAGCGATTGACGCTGCTTCGGCGAACGGCGGCGGGACGATTTATTTTCCGGCGGGGATTTATTTATCTTTTTCGATTCGGCTGAAAAGCAACATCACGATTTTTCTGGACAACGGCGCAACTTTGCTCGCCGCCGATCCGCAAAACAACAAGGGAAGTTATGATTTGCCCGAACCGAACGAGTTCGATATGTATCAGGATTTCGGACATTCGCACTGGAAAAATTCGCTGATTTGGGGAATCGGCGTGGAAAACGTCGCCATTCTCGGACAGGGAAAAATTGACGGCAAAGGCTTGACGCGCCGTAGTCCGGGACCGAATAAGCCGCGCACGGCGGGCGAAACGCCGACAAGTTTGAAAGGAAACGTCTCGCCGCTCGGCGAAACTTCGCCTGTTGCGGAAATGAACGGCTTGGGCAACAAAGCGATTTCGCTGAAAAACGCTCGGAATGTAACGCTGAAAGATATTACGATTTTCGAGGGCGGACATTTCGCGCTTTTGGCGACGGGCGTTGATAATTTGACTATTGATAATCTGAAAGTTGATACGAACCGCGACGGTTTTGACGTTGATTCGTGCCGCAACGTCCGCATCTCAAATTCGTCGGTCAATTCGCCGAACGATGACGCGATTGTTTTGAAAAGCAGTTACGCGCTCGGTTTCAACCGCGCGACGGAAAATGTCACGATCACCAATTCGCAGGTTTCCGGTTTCGATTTAGGGACTTTTCTTGACGGCACTTTCAAAACAACACAGGAATTCGCGCCCGACAAAGATCGCGCGACCGGCAGGATAAAATTCGGCACGGAGTCCAACGGCGGTTTCAAAAATATTACGATTTCAAACTGTGTTTTTGTTCATTCGCGCGGATTGGCGCTCGAAACGGTTGACGGCGGAAACATCGAAGACGTAACGATTTCCAATATCACTATGCGCGACGTAACGACCGCGCCGATTTTCATACGTCTCGGCGCTCGCCAACGCGCTCCTGCGAACACGCCAATCGGCGCGATTCGGCGCGTGAATATTTCCAATTTCGTAGTCTCCGATGCTGATTCTCGTTACGCCTCGATTATCGCGGGCTTAAACGGACACGACATCGAAGACGTAAAATTAAGTAACATTCGCATTTATTTCAAAGGCGGCGGAACTTCGGAAGACGCGAAGCGCGAAGTTCCCGAAAACGAAAAAAACTATCCTGAACCGAGTATGTTCGGCACGCTTCCGGCTTACGGTTTTTTCGTGCGCCACGCGCGGGGAATTTCGTTCGATAACGTCGAAGTTTCATTTGCCAAAGACGAAGCGCGTCCGGCGTTTGTTTTAAACGACGTGAAAGGCGTCGAATTTTTTCGCACAAACGCGCAATTATTAAACGGCGCGAAAACGTTTTTATTGAAAAACGTTTCAAATTTTATCGTCGAACAAAGCAGAAACGTTTCCGATACGAAATTGGAAAAAGTTGAAACCAGAGAATTTTAGCGGCAAATTTTTATTCCAAAACTTTATAAAAAAATGTGTTCCCGAAAAAGTTTATTTTTTATATTCGCAATTATTGTTGTTTTGGCAAATTCGTTGAATTTGTCTTCGTCAGTCGCGGCGCAGGTTAAAAACGGAGAAACAAAATCGGCTGTTACTTTGACCGAAGACGAAACGAGTTTTACGCTCGCCAACACGGTCGTAAAAGCGCGAATAAGCAAAAATTCCGGCGATTTGATTTCGCTTAAATATAAAAATGTGGAGCTGCTCGAAGGCGGTTCGGGACATCCTTTCGCTTACTGGTCGCACGCTCCGGCAAAAGGCGCGAAAATCATTAATTCCGTGACCATTGACCCGACGAAAAACGCGGGCGAACGCGCCGAAGTTTCCGTCAAAGGTTTTTATCAAGGTGTGAATCTCGGCGAAGGTCCGGGCGGCTCGACGGCTTGCGACATCGAAATTCGCTACGCGCTTGGGAAAGACGATTCCGGCATCTACACTTATTCGATTTTGACGCATAAACCCGATTATCCGGCAACACAAATCGGCGAAGCGCGTTTCGGCGCGAAATTAAATCCAGACGTTTTCGATTGGATGACGATTGACGCCAGACGCAACAAAATGATGCCGAAATCCGAAGATTGGGATAAAGGAACGCAGATGAATTTTAAGGAAGCCAGACTTTTGAACACCGGAATTGATAAAGGTCAGGTTTCACACAAATACGATTATTCAGCCGTTCAATTCGACATTCCGGCATTCGGATGGTCAAGCACGACGAAAAAGGTCGGTTTGTGGTTCGTCAATCCGACAATTGAATATTTGAGCGGCGGCGCGACAAAAGTCGAACTTACAGGTCACTTGGACAATAACGAAGGCGCCGCGCCGACGCTGCTGAATTACTGGCGCGGCAGTCATTACGGCGGAAGCTCTCTGGTTTTAAAAGCCGGTGAAAGCTGGACTAAAACCGTCGGACCTTTTTTGATTTACTGCAATTCCGCCGACAATCCGCAGGCGATGTGGACGGATGCGCTCGCACAAGCCGCAAGGGAATCGAAAAAATGGGCTTACGATTGGGTTTCGGGCGCGGATTACCCGAAAAACAAAGAGCGCGGCGCGATTTCCGGTCAAATCGTCTTGAACGATGCGGGAAATCCGAAAGCCAAAATGTCGAACTTGCTCGTCGGTTTATCCGCGCCCGATTATGAAACGCAGGGTTTTCGAGGCGGAACGGAAAAAGTCGGATGGCAAAACGACGCGAAAAACTACGAATTCTGGACGCGCGGCGATGCGAACGGACGTTTTGCGATTGCGAAAGCGCGTCCCGGAAAATACACTCTGCACGCGATTGCTGACGGCGTTTTAGGCGAATACGCGAAAGCGGAAATTGTAATTGAAGCGGGAAAAACCGTTGATTTGGGAAAGCTCGAATGGAAACCCGAACGCTTCGGGCGACAGCTCTGGGAAATCGGCACGCCGAATCGCACGGCGGCGGAATTCCGGCACGGCGACGATTATTGGCACTGGGGTTTATACACGCTTTACCCGAAGGAATTCCCGAAGGACGTGGATTTTACAATCGGCAAAAGCGATTTTCACAAAGATTGGAATTACGCCGAAATGCCGCGACTTGTCGAAGACAACGGCAAAGGCGGCGGCGCGACGACGGCGACGACCTGGACAATTCATTTTGATTTACCGAACCAGCCGAAAGGAAAAGTGATTTTGCGGCTTGCGATTGCCGGAAACAGCGCTCGAAACGTGCAGGTTTCAGTCAACGATAAATCGGCGGGCGAAACCGGACAAATGCCCGACACGGCGGTTTTGCGGCGCGACGGAATTCGCGGATTTTGGTTTGAACGCGACGTTTCGTTTGATGCTTCTTTGATGAAACCGGGCGCGAACACTCTGAAATTAACCGTGCCGCAAGCCGGCGTTTTAAGCGGAATTTTATATGATTATTTGCGGCTTGAACTCGACGAAAAATAGCGATCCGCAGTTTTTACTTTATAATTTGCGGAATTTCGACGTTTTCGCTGTTTGAGATTTTTACGTTTTCGTCGTTCGAGGTTTGCAGCTTGACGTTTCGCATCGTCCAATCTTTCGCGTATCCGACCGAACCCGCTTCGTTTCCCTGCGCCGTGACATTTATAAATTTCACGTTTTGAATCGGTTTTTGCGGCAAACCGCTCGCCGTGAAAATTTGTTTAGCGCCCGTGATTTCGACGTTTTCAATCGTGATGTTGCGAAAATCGCAATATCCGCGCTCTACCGGCGTAACGGGCGTGTTCATTACAACCCAATGCGCCGGGATATTTTTCATATCTTTCGGAATCGTAGCGTAACTGTAACTCGGATTCCAATTCAGAGTAAAAGTGAACGGCAAAGGCACGTTTTCCATTTTCAATCCGCGAACTAAAACGTCTTCGACATACCCGCCGCGCGTTTTCGCGGACTTGAAACGCACTCCTTCTTTTGTCCCGACGCCGCGATTATTCAAAGCGACGACGTGACGAATACCGCCGGAAGTCTCCGAGCCGAACGCCAAAACGCCGCCGCCGCGCCGGATTAAATTGTCGCGCACGACGACGTATTCGGTCGGACGATTGACGCGCAAACCGTCGGCGTCACGCCCGGATTTCAAGCAAATATCGTCGTCATTATTGTCAATGTCACAATTTTCCACCAAAACATACGCGGATGAATCAATATCAACGCCGTCTGTGCTTGGTCCTTCGTTGTCGCTGATTTTAATTTTATCAACAGTTACATGGTCAGAATACGCGACTTGCACCGTCCAAAAACCCGAACGCCGCAAGCTCAGATTTTCAATCGTCACGTCGGCAGATTTCCACACAACAAGCAGGCGAACGCGCTCGGCATCGTAATCCGAAGCCCAGCGCAAACCTTTCGGTTCGTATTCCTTGCGCAGAGTCCAATACTTGTCCCACCATTTTTTGCCTTGTCCGTCAATCGTGCCGCCGCCGGAAATTTTGACGTTTCGCGCCTCGTTGATATTGATTAAAGCGGCGAGCCATTTCATCTCGATTCCCGCGACGCGCGTCGGGATTTCGGGATAATCTTTTTCGTCCTGACTTCCCGAAAGCGTAACGCCGTCGTCAACGCGAAAATTTACGTTGCTTTTCAAGAAAATCGCGCCCGTCAAATAATTTCCCGCCTTAAAAGCGACTGTTCCGCCGCCCGATTCGGCACAAGCGCCGATTGCTTTATTTATCGCTTCGGTCGAAATCGTTTTGCCGTCGCCGTTGGCGCCGAAATCATTTGCCCAAAAGATTTTTTTGTTTTTCGGCTCGCTTCTCGCGCCGACCTTGCTCACCCAATCGGGCAACCTTCCGATGTCAGTCGAAGCGTTTTTCGTTTGCGCTGAAACTGCGCTGAAAGCGGCGAACACTGTTAAAATAATTACTGAACGGCAGAGTTTCTTCATATTTTGACTTTTGATTTTTTATTCAAAGTAGTAATCTGTCATTCTAATTCAAGTTAACCGCTTTACCAAATTAATCAGCCGATTATTACGGTTTATGAAAATTCGTTTTTTCAAACATTTCGTTGTTTTTTTTATTTTCGCGGCAGCGAGTTTTCTTTTATTTTTTGTCAATGCGCGGGCGTCTGATGTTTCGCCGCAGACTCGAAAAATTCAATCTTTTGATGCTGATTGGCGTTTTCTCAAAAGCGACGCCTCGAACGCGGAGAATGAAAATTTTGACGATTCGAGTTGGCGAAAACTGGATGTGCCGCACGATTGGAGCATCGAAGGACCGTTTGACGCCAATAACCCGACGGGCGGCGCGGGCGCTTTTCTACCTGCCGGAACGGGTTGGTATCGCAAACATTTTTCGCTTTCGGACGATTATCAAAATCGCCGCGTGTTCATCGAATTTGACGGCGTAATGGCGAATTCGGATGTTTGGATAAATGGTTTTCATCTCGGAAAACGTCCTTACGGCTATGTTAGTTTTGAATACGAATTGACGGGACATTTGAATTTCGGCGGCAAAGAAAACGTCATTGCAGTCCGCGCCGATAATTCCGCGCAACCGGCGTCTCGCTGGTATTCGGGCGCGGGAATTTATCGTCACGTTCGTCTTATTTCCACCGACGCGGTTCACATCGAAAATTGGGGAACATTCGTTTCGACGCCGCAGGCTGATGCAAATCAAGCGACCGTAAAAATTCAAAGCAGCGTCGTCAATCAATCGAACGCCGCGCAAAATGTTTCGCTGCAAATAATTCTGCTTGCGCCGAACGGAAAAACAATCGGAAGCGCTGAAACTGCCGCGCAAATTGTCGAAGCCGGACAAAGTTTCAATTTTGAAAAGCAAATCGCGCTCAAAAATCCGCAGCGTTGGGACATTAAAAATCCTGTTTTGTATCAAGCGATTGTCAGAGTTCGCCGAAACGGAAATAAGACGATTGACGATAACGTCGTGCCGTTCGGAATCCGCGAATTTCATTTTGACGCGGACTCGGGATTTTGGCTCAACGGCAGAAATTTCAAATTAAAAGGCGTCTGTCTGCACACGGACGGCAGCGCGTTCGGGTCGGCAGTTCCGCTTGCGGTTTGGGAACATCGCTTGAACGAATTGAGAAAATTGGGCGTCAACGCGATTCGCACCGCGCACAATCCGCCCGCGCCGGAATTTCTTGATTTGATGGATAAAATGGGTTTTCTCGTGATGGACGAAATGTTCGACCAGTGGACGGTGGCGAAAAATCCTTACGATTACCATTTGTATTTCAACGAATGGTCGAAAACCGATTTGCGCGATACGGTCAAGCGCGACCGAAATCATCCTTCAATAATTATTTACAGCGCCGGAAACGAGATTCACGACACGCCGCAAGCCGAACTCGCAAAAAGAATTTTGCGCGGACTCGTTGACGAATTTCACGCGAACGATTCGACTCGTCCGGTTACGCAGGCGCTTTTCCGCCCGAATGTAAGTCACGATTACGACAACGGTCTGGCGGATATTCTCGATGTCGTCGGGCAAAATTACCGCGAAAAAGAAATCTTAGCGGCGCACAAGCAAAAGCCTTCGCGCAAAATTTTGGGAACGGAAAATACGAATGATTTAGCACAATGGCTCGCACTGCGCGACAACCCGGAATATTCCGGTCAATTTATCTGGGTCGGCGTTGATTATTTGGGCGAAACGCAGAAATTTCCGAATTACGCTTTCGGCAAAGGTTTGCTCGACCGCACGGCAACGCCGCGTCCCGTGGCTTTTCAGAGGCAAAGCTGGTGGAGCAACGTGCCGATGGTTTATATCACGCGCCGCGCCGCGCCTTCGGAGAAATCCGCGACCGATCCGGGCTACGAAATCGCCGAACAGCGCCGCACACAGGTTTTATTTTCCGATTGGACGCCGAAAAACTTGAACAATCACGAAGAAAACGTCGAGATTTACAGCAATTGCGATGAAGTGGAATTATTTCTAAACGGAAAAAGTTTGGGCGCGAAGGCGAAACCAGCCGACGACAGCCCGCGAAATTGGACGGTGAATTTTGAAACCGGAACGATAAAAGCCGTCGGCAGAAACGGCGGAAAAGCCGTCGCCGAATACGAATTGAAAACCGCCGGAAAGCCTGCGAAAATCGAACTTTCGATTGATAAAAATAAAATTTCCGATGATTGGAACGATGTCGTTTTCGTAACCGCGATTGTAACGGACGAAAACGGAATAATTGTGCCGAACGCTAACGATTCGATTCAATTCAACATCGAAGGCAGCGGTTTTATCGCCGCCGTTGACAGCGCGGACAATACCGATACAAATTCGTTTCAAGACACGAAACGCAAGGCGTTTCAGGGAAAATGTTTCGCATACATCAAAGCGAATAAAAATTCCGGCAAAATTACCGTGTCGGCGCAATCAGGAAATTTGAAAAGCAACACGGTTGCGATTACTGCCGGAAATTGAATTTTATGAGATTGATTTTCCGACGTTATATCAAAGGGAAAATATGAAAAACAAGTTGAAAATTTTATTTATTTTACTCGCCGCAATCGTGTTTTCAACGACCGCGCGGGCTGAAGTAAAATTACCGGATGTAATCGGCGATTCGATGGTTTTGCAGCAGAAACAAATTGTTCCGATTTGGGGAACAGCCGACGCGGGCGAAGCTGTAACCGTTACGTTCGGCAAGCAAAAAAGAACGATTATTGCCGACGCTAACGGGAAATGGCGGATTGATTTGAAAAATCTCGAAGCGAGTTTTACGCCGCAGACTTTGACGATTGCGGGCAAAAACACGATTGAATTAAAAGATATTTTAGTCGGCGAAGTCTGGCTCGTCGCCGGTCAATCGAATATGCAGCGACTTCTGCGCGAAACGGCGAACGGCGAAGAAGCCCAAGCCGCCGCAAATCATCCGAACATTCGACTTTTTAACGCGAGCCGCGAAGTGGCATTCAAAAAGAGACAGGGAAAATTGGGCGAATGGCTCGCCTGCACGCCCGAATCAATCAAGGAATTTTCCGCCGCCGGTTATTATTTCGGCGTCGAACTCGAAAACGAATTAAAAGTTCCGATTGGCTTGATAAATTCGAGTTACGGCGGCTCGCAAGCAGAAGCGTGGACGCCGGTTGAATACTTAAACGCCAATCCAGATTTAAAAGCGACTGTCGAACGCACGAAAATTTGGGACGAAGAACGCCCGCGAGTAAAAATTGAATATGCCGAAGCGATAAAAAAATGGCGCGAAGATTCGGATAAAGCAAAGTCGGCGGGCGCGCGTCCATCGCCTTCGCCGGGTGTGCCGGACGCTCTGCGCGATTACCGCGTCGCTTCTTCTATATATGACGGAATGATTGAGCCGCTGATGCCGTTTGCGATTCGCGGCGCGGTTTGGTATCAGGGCGAATCGAACGAGGACAGAGCCGAGCAATACAACATTCTTTTGCCGACAATGATTCGCGCCTGGCGCGAGCGCTGGGGCGAAGGAAATTTTCCGTTCGGCATTATACAGCTTCCGAATTATCGCAAAATCCGAAATGAGCCGGTTGACGAGGCTTGGAGTTTCGTCCGCGAAGCGCAGCGTCGAACCGCTCTGAAAACGCCGGACACAGGTTTAATCGTAACGATTGACATCGGCGAGGCAAACGACATTCATCCGAAAAATAAACTCGATGTCGGAAAAAGAATGGCGCTTTGGGCTTTGAAAGACGTTTACGGGCGAAAACTGTCAAATTCTCCGGTGCTGAAAAAATGGGAAGTCAAAGGTTCAAAAATAATTTTAACATTTGACGACGTTGGAACAGGTCTGAAAATTCGTGACGGCGATAAGCTGGACGAATTTGCGATTGCGGGCGAAGACCAGAAGTTTGTTTGGGCTGACGCGAAAATCGCCGGGAAAAATAAAGTGGAAGTTTCATCTCCGAATATTCCGAATCCGAAAGCCGCGCGTTATGCTTTCAACAACAATCCGAGACACGCGAATTTGACAAACGATTCGGGTTTGCCAGCCGCGCCGTTTCGCACCGACGATTGGACTGACCCGACGAGCGGCAAACGATAAATTTTAAAAAGCAGCGCCTGAAATAACGAATTAATCGAAAAATTTTATCAGCGACAAACAGATTCAAAGTTATTTGCTTCTTCGATCCGGTCAAAGCGTTCCTCATAATCTTTGGCGTAGAGCATTATGTTACGTTTGATTTTATTAAGAACCGAGCAGTAAAAACTTTCCCGGTTAATTCTGTCAACCAGATAAAGCAGAGCGTTGGTTTCGCCCCAATACTCGCGGTTTTCCCAAATTTCGACCGGGGTTCCGCCCATTTGTTTCGTCAGTTCGATTAAATTTTTATCGTGAACGTTATAACCGTTTTTCAAAAGAATTTCGTTGTAAACGGGCATCAACTTATTCTGAAGCTGAAAAAGCTCGCCTTTCATTTTCGCGGTTTGATTGACGTGACCGAATTCGTGAGCGAACTTGGCGGAGGCGAGAAGATTTCCGCTGATTTTATATTTCGGCTCTTCAGATGAAAGCGAGTTCATCACGGGAAAATAAACGGCATTCGGCAAGCCTCTATTTAGTTTATTTCCCAGAGTTATCGTCGCGCCGACGAGTTCGCCCGCGTCGTTCCATTCGTATTTTCCCGTTCCCGCGCCTTGTCCTTCTTCGCCGCCGACGGTGATCGTTAAAATAAAATTTTTATTGAGCGAATAATTTTCCCACTGTCCGCGCCCAAATTCCGTAGAAAGAAATTCATCTTTCCAATTTTGATATTTTTCTTGATATTTAGCCGGAATATCTTCTTTGATTCCGCCGTCAGTCGGGGTTTTGACAATTATAGAATCAATATCTTCATTAAATGCCGAATTGTAATTAACGAGAGTTGAAGCGGGAAATACAAGGAAATTTCTCTCGCCGTCGTTGGCGGCGAAAAATAATCTCGGATTTATACCCAAAGGCGATTGTCGCGCGCTCAGGTTTGTTGAAAACGTCACCAAAACGGCGAAAATAACTAAAGGAAAAAAAGAGTCACGGAAAAGTTTCATCAAAAAAACACCCAATTCTCGCATTGCCGATTTTTCAAATTACGATTGATTTGATTTTATAGTCGAAAACAATTGCGAGTCAATGAATTTGTCTTGATTTTTACACGTTCTCTATTGTTTTGAATCGCTGTTAAAGATAAAATTAAAAACAATGACAAACGATTTTGCATTAAGCGGTTACGGCTCGCCGGAGTCTGATTTAAACAATTCCGAGCTTCGTTCAATCGTCGAGAATGCTCTTGGAAAAATTTCCGCCGATTCAAAAATTTTGGCGATAATTCCAGACAAAACCCGCGACGATAATACCGACGTTTTGTTTCCGTTGGCAATTGAAATTTTAGCCGCGAAAGGTTTAAAAAAATTGGACGCGCTTGTTGCTCAAGGCACACATTCGCCGATGAATGCAGCGGAAAAACACGCTAAAATCGGTGTCGGCAACGGCGAAACAATTCCCGGATTCGGAAAAATTTTCGACCACAGATGGGATTGCCCGCAAGAGCTTGTCACAATCGGCGAACTGAGCGCGGAAAAAGTCAGCCGATTAACCGGCGGTTTGATTGAAAAATCCGTTCCGCTAACCGTCAACAAATTGCTCGCGCGAGGCAATTACGATGTCATTTTGCAGTTCGGCGCGACTATGCCGCACGAAGTCGCAGGTTTCGCGGGCGGCGCGAAATACTTTTTTCCGGGAGTCGCCGGCGCGGAACTCACGCACGCCACACACTGGCTCGGCGCGCTGGCGACAGTCGAAAACGTCATCGGACGAATCGAGACGCCGACCAGACATCTTATCGAAGCCGCCGCCGATTTTATTCCCGCCGAAATCATTTCTTTTACTGGCGTCGTTTCGCGCAATTGCGAAAATCGTCTGCAAACGCACGCGCTTTTTACAGGAGATTTTCGACTCGCGCTCAGATGCGCCGCCGCCGTCAGCCGTCATGTTCATATCAAATATACCGGGCGAAAATACCAGCGTGTCGTGGCTCTGCTCGACGAACATTACGAAGAATTATGGCTCGGCGGAAAAGCGAGCTATCGTCTCGGCGCAATTGTCAAAAATGGCGGTGAGTTGATAATCTACGCGCCGCATCTGCGTTGCATTTCCGAAACTCACGGCGAAATGATTGAGCGCTACGGTTACGCGCCGCTCGAAATTGTGCGCGAACTTGTCGCCCAATCCGGCGAGCTTCAGCAAAATCTCTGTGTTGCCGCGCATTTGACGCAAGTGGCTTTTGCCGGAATGACGGATAAAAACGGAAAAATCGTGCCGCGTTACCGTATTACTTTGGCTTCGCAAATTGATGCGAAAACCTGCCATCAAGTTAATTTAGGTTTTTTGGATTACCGAGAATTTCGGCGCGAAGATTACGAAAACGACGCCGACACGCTGATTGTCGAACGCGCCGGACGCGATTTATATTTGGTCGAGCCGAAAACGGAATCTGAAATTTAAAATTTTCCCGGTGAAATACAGTAATTTTATCTTTGTCATAAAACCTTAACAACCAACTAAATCTCGCAGAACTGCAAATTAAAAAAGCCATTTCACCGGCTGTTTATCGAGTGCGGCACGAATTTGTTTTCTTTCGGGATGTTATATCAGATAAGCTAGTTTTTCTGATATACTTTATTTTCAATTCAAGATAATTTAGATGAAATTTGCTAATTATTAATTCAAATCAGTAAATTTTGTTTAAGTCGGACGCAGATTATGGAAAATAAACTCCAGTTAAATCAACTCTCAAATCTCGAAGGTATTCCCGCAACCGATACTGACCTGATTCGCTCTTTCGTTCTAAAATCTTCTTCCGTAGAAACCCGGCGCACTTATCGAAATACATTAATTGAGTTTGGTCGTTTTTATGAGAAACGCAAAAATCAAACTATGATATTTTCAAAGGTAACTTTTGAAGACGTGCGGATATGGCGCGATTATCTTATCGTTGAAGGGAAACGCCCGCATACGATTTCTACAAAACTCGCCATCATTCGTTCGCTTTTTGAATACGGCAGGGCTTTAGGCGTGTTTGAGCGAAACCCGGCTTCGGCAAAGCTCGTTCCGCCGCCGAAGAAGCCGAAACACAGTCCTGGACGCGCTTTGACGCCGAAAGAAGTTATGTCTTTGCTTTTGTGGTTCAAGCCGGAAACTTTGCTCGGCGCGAGAGATTATGCGTTGGTTTTGATTATGCTGCGCCTCAGTCTGCGAGTTTCGGAGGTTTGCGGTCTGAAAGTTTCATCAATCAAATGGACGAGCGGCAGATGGACGCTTGTCGTTAAATTAAAGGGCGGACGCGAGGAGCTTAAACCGCTTCCGAAAGATGTAAAAAAGGCGATTGACGATTATTTAGCTTTAGACCGAGACAACCGGCAGGTTATGAAAACAAACGGCGCGGATGCGTATCTGTTTCAAGCCGACCCGAACAAACGCTGGTTCGGCGAAAACAAACCGCTTTCAACCCGGCACGTCTGGCATTTAGTCAAAAAACATTCCACATCGGTCGGCATCGGCGACGTTTCGCCGCACGATTTGAGACGGACGGCAATCACGCAAGCCTTTAAACAAAAAGTTCCGATCAGAAATATCCAACGGATGAGCGGGCATCAGGATTTGAACACCTTGAGACTTTACGATTTGGACAGAGAAAACCTTGAAGACAACGCGATAAATGAAATCAGCTATGAAGTTTGATTTCATCGCGCCGAAAACTACGGAAAAATAACCACGAATTTTGAGCGAATAAAATTTTTGCCGCAAATTTAAGCCGAATTTCTGCCGGCGTTGATAATTCCGAATGAACAGCGAATAACGAGTTTTTCGTAGGAATTTTTTGTATCGGAAGGCAATTCGCCGGATTCGCGCAATCGCGTCAAAGCGTATTGTTGAATTGTCACGAGCGGCAGCATAATTCTTTCGCGCATTTCGATTGATTGCCGTTCGACCGGATAATCTTCCATCAAATTGTTTTTACCGGAAACAAGCAGCAAATATCGTTTAGTGAGTTTGTATTCTTCGTAAATTTTTCTCCACAACTCGCCGTAAATTTCGTCTTCAGCCAAAAATCGGGTCAGTGGAAAAAAGCATTTTTTCATCGCCATCTCGCAATTATCAATCAATGTTTTGAAAAAAGCGTTGTTTTGAAAAAGCTGCTTTACGTCCTCAAGATTTCCGTCTTCGTCTATTTTTTGAAAAGCCGCGCCGACGCCGTAATATCCCGGAACGTTTTGTTTTAGCTGACTCCACGCGCCGACGAACGGAATCGCGCGCAAATCTTTGAGTTCCAATTTGCTCGACGCGCCGCGTTTTGCGGGTCGGCTGCCGATATTGGTTTCCGCGAAAAATCTTAGAGGACTGGCGTGCGATAAATAATCCAAAAACAGCGGATGATTTTTTAATTCTTCATACGCTCGAAAACTTTCGTTCGCCATTTTTTGCAACAATTCTTCTTCGTCGGCGCTGAAAGTTTCAGTTCTTTCCTTAAATAATTCTTTGTATAAACCGGCGTGAAGAAGCTGTTCGACATTGTATCGCGCCGACGCGACCGTTCCGAAGTTTGAACTGACGGTTTGACCTTGAACGGTTAATTCGATGGCTTTGTCGGAAATTTCCGCGCCCATCGAAGAATAAAATTTGTGCGTTTTGCCGCCGCCGCGAGCCGGCGGTCCGCCGCGCCCGTCAAAGAAAATAACGTCAACGCCGAACTCGCGGGAAATTTCGGTCAACTCCTTTTTCGCTTTGTAAATACTCCAATTCGCCGTCAAATAACCGCCGTCTTTCGTGCCGTCGCTGAAGCCGAGCATAATTGATTGGACGTTTTCCCGTCTTCCGAGATGTCTGCGGTAAGTTTGGTTTTCGTAAAGCTGCTTCATCACAGCCGCCGCGTTTTCCAAATCCTTTACCGTTTCAAAAAGCGGAACAATATCAACTGTCAAATCTTCGGCTCGCCAGCCGGAAAGCAAAAATAAACCATAGACTTCCATAGCGTTGAGAGCGCTTTGGCATTGGCTGATAATGTAGCTATGACAACCTTCGACGCCGTTTTCCCGCTGAATAGTTTTTATCGCCGCGACGGTTTTGAGCGTATCTTTCGTTAATTCATCCGTAAAACTTTCTGGATTCACGCTTTGCCCGACGTTCAAAAGCGCGGCAATTTTTTCTTCGTTTTTCAGTTGCGAATAATTGTCGGGCAGCGCGTCGCTCTGCGCGGCGATTTGTTTGATTATTTGACCGTGCGCCGAGCTTTCCTGCCTGATGTCGAGCGCGGCGAAAAACCAGCCGAACGATTCGACTTTGTAAATCAAATCGTCAACTAAATTTTCAAATAAACCGTTATGACGTTCGAGCAATGTTTGGCGAATTTCGCGCAAAGTTTCTAAAAATTCTTCTTTTGTCAGATTCGTGCCGGGTTCGGGATCAGTAGAATTGTCCCGGAGTTTTCGTTCTAGTTCGGCTAAAACCGTTTCGACGCCCGAAAATGTCAAACGTCTTTTCAGTTGGCGAATATCCAGGTAATAACAGCGGCGAATCGCGTCGCGCAGAGCGGCGGCGACTTTTAAGGTCGTTTCTACGGTTACAAACGGATTGCCGTCGCGGTCGCCGCCCGACCAAAAGCCCATTTTTATCGGCGTGAAATTTCCATCGCAAAAATTATTTAATTCCGAAACGACGCTGCCGACCGCATCGTAAAAAATATTTTCGAGATACCAAATAAGGCTGACGGCTTCGTCAAACGGCGTCGGTTTCTGCTTTTTAATAAAAGGCGTTCGTCCGAGCTGCTGCAA
>CAXSHW010000001.1:30549-38487 GCA_964237245.1 uncultured Pyrinomonadaceae bacterium | reverse complement strand
TATTGATGTCGGAAACATTATTTTCGGTAATCGCTTCGACCAAATCGTTGATAATTCCCAAAACCGCGCCGGGATAAAATTGCGTCGGATGCGCCGTTAAAACGAGTCTGACGGAAAAATCTCGAAGTTTTTCGCTCAACTCGGTTTTTTTATCGTTTTGAGCGGCGGTTGACTCCAGATGTTTGAGCGTTCCCGCGCCTTGCGTGTCGTTGACAATTTCAAAAGCCGCGTCTTCGAGCGCATCAAATAAAACGACTTGCCGCTCGGCATACTGCACAAAGCGAAACAGCAAATCCATTTTTTCGGCTTCGGTTTTAACCGGCGCGTGATTACTGAAAAAATCTTCGACGATTTCGGTCGGACTTTGCCGCGCGTCATAACCTTCTTCGCAGTTGCTGAGAAAAAGCGAAAGCAAAATTCCCGTTTTTTCAATGCGATTAAACGGCAGGGAAGTGAAAAGACTGTTGTAAAGCTGGAACGGAACGGCGACATAGTTTTGAAACTGATCTAAAGCGCCGCTTGAATACGATTTCATAGAAATTTAATTTCAACCATAAAGCGTTCAATGGATTTTTTCCGAGAAAACCTGAAACCGCGCGAGTCGCCGTTCATAAGCGTCACGCGCGATTCGCACGTCTTCCAAAAATAAGGGAAGTTCATTGAGCAACAAAGCCTGCGGTCCGTCAACGAGCGCTTTAGTCGGTTCGGGATGAAAATCTACCAGAATCATATTTGCTCCGGCGATTACGCCCTGCGCCGTCGTGTGCATAATGTCCAAAATGCCTTCGGGACCGCGACTGCGCGAGCCGACCGAATGCGAAGGATCAATGCAGACGGGCATTCGGGTAAGGCGCTTGACGACCGAAACGTGCGCGAAATCTACCATATTTCGATGCGGATCGCCGATGTTGGTTTTCATTCCGCGAAGACCGAAAACAACTTTCTGATTGCCTTCGCTGGCAAGATATTCAGCCGCGTTTAATGATTCGTCGAGCGTGATCCCGAAACCGCGTTTCAAGAGAACGGGGAATTCCTGCTGTCTGCCGACGCTTTTTAATAATTCAAAATTCTGTGTGTTGCGCGTGCCGATTTGCAGCATCACACCGGTCGGATTGCCGGTTTTTTCCAACGATTCACGAATTTCCTCCAAATGAGATTCGTGCGTAATTTCCATTGCGATAACTTTTATGCCGTATTTTCCGGCAAGCTCGAAAACATAAGGCAGACAATTTTTCCCGTGACCTTGAAAAGAATACGGACTCGTGCGCGGTTTATACGCGCCCATTCTCGTGCAAACCTGTTTGTTGTCGCGCAAAGCCTTCATCATTCCTTCAACGCTTTCGGGCGAATCAACCGCGCACAATCCGGCGAAAACATTCAAATTATCTTGACTGAATCGCACGCCTCGATAATCGAAAAAAGCGGCGCGATTGTCATCTTTGTGGCGTCCGAGAATGCGATATTCTTCCGACACGCGAACAACGTGGTCAACGCCCGGCAAACTTCGCATATCTTCAATCGAAAGCGCGGCGGTGTTTCCGATCAGATAAATTTCGGTCAAAGTTTGTTCGACGCCTTGAACTTGATGAATGCGCCGTTCGATGTTTTCGAGCCGCGCGAGATGACCTTCCAGTTGCTCGAATTCACGGCTTTTAGAATTAATATGCGGTTTGAGAATCAGAATCATATTTCTTTTTAACTTAATTATTTGTCGTTCGGAATTTCCAACGTCGAATAGCGTCCGAGATAACGAACGGCTTCGGCTTGCTGTCGTATTTCGTCGAGCGCTCCGCGCAGTTCGCTTTCGCTCGCCGGAGCTTGAATGTCGAGATAAAAATTAAACTGCCTGGGCTGTTCCTTTATCGGGCGACTTTCTATTTTCAGCAAATCAATGCCGCGCCTGACAAACGGACGCAGCGCGTCGTGCAGAGCGCCGGGACGATGCGCGAGTTTCACGACCAGCGAAATTTTATTGCCTTTCTCCGAAACGTTCGGATTTTGAGCCAGAAGAGCGAACCGTGTGTAATTTTCGCGGTGGTCTTCCAGATGTTCCCGCAATATCGAACCGCCGTAAATCTCGGCGGCGCGTTTTCCCGCAATCGCCGCTCTCGTCGCGTCTTTGCTTTCGACCACGCGCCGAACGCTGCTCGCCGTGTCGTCCGTCGCCACGCGCTTGATGTTCGGATGCGCAGCAAAAAAACGACTGCATTGCGCCAGCGCAACCGGATGCGATTCGACAATTTCAACCGAATCGATCGACGCTGTTTCGCAGCCGATTAAAAAGTGCGAAATCGGTAAAATTATCTCCGCGACAATCGCCAGCGAACTTTCCAGAAGAAGGTCGTAACAGCGATGGACAGAACCCGCGAGACTGTTTTCGAGCGGCGCGAGAATATAATCCGCTTCGCTTTCGTCAATCGCCGCGAAAAGATTTTCAAACGTCGGACGCGGAATCAAAGAAGCATTTTCACCCAAAAGTCTTCGGGCGGCTTCTTCGCTGAAAGTTCCGCGCTCGCCGAGAAACGCCGCTCGTCCGTCTTTCTCAAAATCAAAATCATTTTCCGCCTCTGTATTTGCCGTCGCCGCCGGAAACGCGCTTTGCTGCGCGTGCAGACTTTCGTCAATTATGCGCTGAAAAATGCCGTTTACGTTTTGTTCGTTCAGCGGACCGGAATTTTGACGATTCAGTCTGCTCAAAACTTCGCGTTCGCGGTTGTGGTCGCACAAAGAAACGTCTTCGCGGCGTTTCACTTCGCCGACTCTGAGCGCGATTTCGATTCGTTTATTCAACAGACGAAGCAATTCGTCGTCAATCGCATCAATCTCGGCTCGCGGATTGTTTATTTTTTCCTTCATTCGGAATAAATTTGCCCGGTAATTTTTCTATCTTAAAGCCTGTTGCATTTTCTCGATTGCGCCCTGCAAAACCGCATCTTCCCGCGCGATGCAGATTCGCATATACGAATCCCAATCGTCAGAATCGGCAAAAGCGCTGCCGGGCGTTCCGGCGACTCCGGCGCGTTCCATCAGCATTTCGTTAAACGTCAGCGCGTCGGAAAATTCTTCGGGAATGCGCGTCCAGAGATAAAACGCCGAGCCGGAATTGTAGATTTGAAAACCCAAATCGGTCAACGCTTCGGAAACAAAACGACGTTTCGCATCGAATTTGTCGCGCAATTTGTCATAGTAATTTTCGTCCGCCATCAAAACTTTTGACAGCGCCGCTTGCAGAGGCGTTACCGGACAAACGTAAATAACATTCGCCGCGTTGTTAATCGGCTGAATGAGTTCGCCCTTGCCGTAAGCGTAGCCGAGCCGCCAGCCGGAAATGTTCCACGATTTTGAAAACGAATTAACTGTAATCGTGCGTTCCCACATTCCTGGCAATCTCGCAATTGGAATATGCGGATTTTCGCCCGTTACATAATGCTCGTAAACTTCGTCGGAAATGACAAGCAAATCGAGTTCCCGCGCGACTTCGGCAATCGCTTCGAGTTCAATCTGCGTCATTACTTTCCCCGACGGATTTGCGGGCGTGCAGACGATAATCGCTTTCAGGGGAAATTCGCCGCGCTCTTTTAACTGTCTGCATTTTTCGAGCAGCGCGTCTTTTTCAAACGTCAGCTTTTCGTCCAGCTCAAACGTCTCGGTTTGCGCGCCGAATTCTTCCAAAATTCTTCGATGATACGGATAATACGGCTCAAAAACGAGCGCGGATTTTCCCCGCAGATAACTTTGCGCGATGCCGATTAGAGCGCCCGTTCCGCCCGTCGTTATCATCACTTCAAACGGTTTTGCCTCAACGTTTAACGTTATACCGTTATACCGTTGAACCTTTTCGGCAACGGCTTTTCGCAAATTTTGATCGCCTTCCGAACCGCCGTAATGATTGCGGCTGGCAGCGATAATTTCCGCCGCTTCGCGCGCAAGCCGTTCGTCAATCGGCAGTTCCGACTGACCTTGCACGAGATTTCCGCTCGGCGGCACGAGGCGCGTAATGGCTCGAATATCCGGTTTTATTTTCTTCGCTTTTTGTTCTTTCATATCGTCTATAAAAATAACAGTTTTTCAAACATTTTCTAAATTCGGACGGCGTTAATCAATAAAACGCGATTTTTAACGAACAATCATCGTTCCCGTTCCCGAATCTGTGAAAACTTCGGAAAGCACCGCGTTGCGCGTCGTGCCGCTGATGACGTGCGCCGATTTTACGCCGCGCTTCAGCAATTCCGCGATGTTTTGCAGCTTCGGAATCATTCCGCCGGAAGCCGCGCCGCTTGCCACGAGTTCTTCAGCCTGAGCAATCGAAAGCCTTGAGATTTTTGTTTCCGGTTTGTCCGCATCGAGATAAATTCCGCCGACATCCGACAACAGCACGAGTTTTTCGGCTTCGAGACAGACGGCGATTTCGGCGGCGACGGTATCGGCGTTGATGTTGTAAATTTGCCCGTCGTCATCCGCGCCGAGCGAGGAAATCACGGGCAGATAATTTTGTTCGAGCAAAACCTGTAAAAGCCTGTCGTTGATTTGCAAAACGTCGCCGACGTGACCGAAATCAACTTCTTTGCGCTCGCCGGTCGCGCGGTTTAAAACCTCTTTCGGCGGACGTTTTTGGGCGTGGACGATATTGCCGTCAACGCCGGAAAGTCCGACGGCTTCAATGCCGTGATTTCTCAGCGCGGCTAAAATCTCCGTGTTGATTTTTCCGGCGAAAATCATCTTGGCAAGTTCCAGCGTTTCGTCGTTCGTCACGCGCCGACCGTTGATGATTGTCTGCGCGACGCCCATTTTTTCGGCGAGTTCGTTCAACTGTTTTCCGCCGCCGTGAACCACGCACAATCTGATGCCGACTTGATGAAGCAATGCCAATTCTTCCGCCAGCGAAAGGAGATTTTCTTTATTTTCGGTAACTTTGCCGGAAAATTTAACGACGAAAGTTTTGCCTTTGAATTTTTGAATATAAGGCAGAGCTTCGCGCAGTAAATTTAATTTTTCGTCATTCATTTGATTATTTTCGCCATAATTGCCTTTTGAACGTGCAGGCGATTTTCGGCTTCGTCAATAACTACGGAATTCGCCGAATCAATCACCGCGTCGGTTACAATCACATTGCGGCGCACGGGCAAACAGTGCATAAAAATCGCGTCGTTCGTCTTTTGCATTTTTGCCTCGTCAACAATCCAACTTTGTCTCAAATCGGCGCGATATTTTAATTCTTTTTCCGCCGCGCCGTAAAAATTTTTGCTTCCCCAGCTTTTCGCATAGACGACTTCGACATTTTCAAAAGCCTCGTCAACGTTGTTTGAAATCTCGACGCTGCCGCCGTTTTCTGCGGCTTGATTTTTAACTTTTTCAATCAATTTCTCATCAAGCTCGTAACCTTGCGGATGAGAAATAATCAAATCGTGTCCGAACTGCGCCGCCGCGAGAGCAAACGAATTCGGCACAGCCATCGGCAGAGGTTTCGGATGCCAAGCCCACGTGAGCAAGACTTTTTTCTTCTTTTTGCCGAATTTTTCCCGAATCGTCAGCATATCGGCAAGCGCCTGACACGGATGGTGCATCGCCGATTCGAGATTGATAACCGGCTTTGTCGAATATTTTTCAAACGCCGACAAAATCGGGTCTAATCTTTCCGCTTCCCAATTTTCCAGCCGCGCGAAAGTTCGCACGCCGATTAGCGAGACGTATCTTTCCAAAACGCGCACAAATTCTTTCAAATGCTCGGTTTTGTCAGCGTCCATCACGACGTTTTCCCGATGTTCGAGCGTCCAACTCGAATTTCCCGGCTCTAAAATCACCGCGTTTCCGCCGAGTTCGTAAATGCCGATTTGCATCGAAGCGCGGGTTCTCAAACTCGGATTGAAAAACACGAGCGCCGCGGATTTTCCGCTCAAAGATTTTTCCGCGTTCGCGCCGCTTTTGAATTCCAAAGCCGATTCGATAATCGCTTCGAGTTCGGCACGTGAAAAATCGGATGTTTTAAGAAAATTCTTCATTCCTTGTCTCGCACATTACTTCGAGCTTCTATAAGTTTTTCAACGTAATTTTCTTGAAACGGCTCAACTAAAATCTTTTCTAAATTGCAATGTATATTCCATAAAACTTTGCTTTCCGATTGGTCTTCAATTGTAAGCGTGTCGTTCTCACCAAAACGAGAAAGAATTTCAAAAAGCACGATTGATTCGTCTTTGGTCAATAATAATTTTATTGGTTCTTCCATAAAGTTATTTTGAATTCGTGTTAATCAGTTGCTTCTCATCAAAATCCAGCAAATCGCCGATTCGCTCAATCGTTACGTCTGCCGCCGGATATTTGGCGATTTCTTTTTCGTCAAAAGCGTAATGTCCCTGACGCGGGAAAATCGTCGTTACTCGCGCGCCCCAGATTTTTTTGATCGCCGTCAAAAGGCGGAGTTTGTCGTCAACCATCACATATTGTTCGGCGGGATAGCGGCTTTCCACATCGCCTAGTTCCTGCTCTTTATGGATGTAAATCAGAATGTTTTTTTCGACCGCTTCGAGCAAGCCGGAACGCTCGATTTTGCGCGGCTGAAAGACGACATCGCCGTCAGACAAAATTACAACTTTGCCGAATTTTTTGCAGTGTTCCAAAACATCGAGCGAATTCGGAAAAAGACGATTCGCAAACGGATAATTTATCAGAAAAGTCGAGACGGCGAGAACGTGCGAATCGTATGGATTTTCGACGCGGTAATTTTGCAGCGCGCCGAGATAATCGGCATAACCGAGTTCGCTTCGCAAATCTTCAAAAATTTCCCAGTAACGATTACCGCGTTTCGTGCCGACTTCTTTTCTCAAAAAATCGCGCAGATTCTGCGCCACGCGGTCGTTGTCGAGCAGAGTGTTGTCAACGTCAAAAAGGAAAACCACTTTATTCATAAGATTTTGCTTCCAGAACTTTTACAAAAAAATCAATTTCCTCTTTCGTAACGCACAAAGGCGGAAGCAAGCGTAAAACATTCGGATTGCTCGAAGTTCCCGTAATTATTTTGTGTTCCAATAATTTAGAGTGAATCGTTTTGCAGTTTTCGGCAAATTCGATTCCGAGAAGTCCGCCTTTGCCGCGCAAATTTTTCACCTGTTCGATTTCCCGCAATCTTTCGCGCAGATATGTTTCGATTTCGGAAATGTTTTCGCGCATTTCGTCCGTTTCAATCGCTTCGAGCGTTGCCAGAACCGCCGCCATCGCCAGCATTCCGCCGCCGAACGTCGTGCCTAAATCGTTTGTTTTGATTGCCTGCGAGATTTTTTCATTAACCAGACACGCTCCCGTCGGAACGCCGCTGCCCAAACTTTTCGCCAGCGTGATAACGTCGGCTTCCGCGCCGCCAGCCAACTCGCTGCCGCTGAAAAACCAGTTTCCCGTTCTGCCGATTCCGGTCTGCACTTCGTCGAAAATCAAAACGATTCCGCGTTCGTCGCAGATTTCGCGCAAGCCTCGAAAAAATTCCGGCGCGGCTTCCAAGACGCCAGCCATTGATTGAATCGGCTCTAACATAATCGCCGCCGTTTCCCCGTCGGCTAATTCTCTGACGCTTTCGATGTTTCCGAATTCCGCGCAGACATGATGCGGCACGTTCGGTCGTCCGAGTTCACGATATTTTCCCAAAAACGTCGCCGAAATCGCGTCCGCCGTTCTGCCGTGAAAACCGCCGGAAAACGTAATAATTTTTTCGCGCTTCGTCGCAAACCGCGCCATTCGCATCGCGTTTTCGTTCGCCTCCGTTCCCGAATTGCAGAAAAACGCTTTCGTGATTGACGCGGGCGCAATTGAAACTAATTTTTCGGCGGCGCGCGCTCTGATTTCCGAATAAACCAGATTTGAATAAAACAAAACTTTTTCGGCTTGCGCTTTCAACGCCGCGACAACGTGCGGATGCGAATGACCCGTCGCGCAAACCGCGTGTCCGCCGTA
>CAXSHW010000001.1:2126-30539 GCA_964237245.1 uncultured Pyrinomonadaceae bacterium | reverse complement strand
TATAAATCGAGATATTTTTCGCCGTCGCTCGTCCAAATCCACGCGCCCGCGCCACGCTCGACCGCGATTTTCATTTTCGCGTAAGTGGCGAGCTGAAATTGTTCTTCTAAATTTTCTATTTCTGTAAAATTCATAAAAGTTTTTTGCCGCGAACAAACACGAAAGGACACGAAAATTGAGAAAAACTACCCATCCCGCTTCGCGTTTACACAGACAAACACTGATAAAAGCAAGATAAACTTAATTTTCTTGTTAAAAAATCCGCATTTAAAAATCCGTGTTCATCCGTGTAAATCTGTGGTTTCATTTTTCCTTTTTCTTATTTCGTGTGTTTTCGTGTTTGTTCGTGGCTAATTTATGGATTGCTTCCCGCGAAAACCAAACCCGTTTTCTCGTCCAGTCCGAACATCAAATTCATATTCTGCACGGCTTGACCCGCCGCGCCTTTGACGAGATTGTCAATTGCCGAAAAAACCGCGATTTGTTTGCCGTTTGAATGCGCGGCGATGTCGCAGAAATTGGTCGTTTTCACCCAATTTATGTCGGGCGAATTTTCAACGATGCGGACGAAAAACGAGTCTTTGTAAAATAGTTCGTAAAGATTTTTTAAGTCTTCGTTAGTCAAAAGATTCGTCGTTTCCAGATAAGCAGAGGCGAAAATGCCGCGCGAAACGGGAAGCGAATGCGTCATAAAAACAAAATCATTTGTAAATTCGCCGACTTCGCGCAAATGTTGTTCGATTTCTGGAACGTGCTGATGCTCGAAAGGCTTATACGCATAAAACGAATTCATTCGCTGCGGGTGATGCGTATTCGCCGCCGCTTTTGCGCCCGAACCACTTGAACCCGTTTTCGCATCAACGATAATTTTCCCTGTCAGCAATCCGCTTTTTACCATCGGCGCAAGTGCGAGCAAAGTCGCCGTTGCAAAACAGCCGGGATTAGCGACGTATTGCGCTGATTTGATTTGCTCACGATTCGTTTCAGTCAAACCGTAAACGAATTGTTTCTGCAAATCTGTCGCGGTGTGTTCGAGTTTATAAAACTGCTTAAAAACATCCGCGTCGTTGATGCGAAAATCGCCCGACAAATCAATGACTTTTACATTTTTCGGCAACTGTGGAATCAGATTCAACGCCTGACCGTGCGGCAAAGCGAAAAACGCGACATCAATATTTTCGAGCGCGGACAAATCTTCGGGCGATTTCTCGAATCTCAAATCGGTCAAGCCGAACAAGTTTTTATGAACTTCGCCAACCGATTTTCCGGCGTGTTCGTTCGCCGTCACCAGCACGATTTCCGCTTCCGGGTGAAACAGCAGAATCCGCAAAAGCTCGCTCCCGCCGTAACCTGAACCGCCGAAGATGGCAATTTTTATTTTGTTATTCATTAGCTTTTAGAAAAATTTCAATATCTTCTAACGAAATTTTCCATTCGGAAATTTGGTCGCCGTCTTCCGTTCTGGTTGTTCTATTTCCGATAAATTTATACGGATTTTTTATGTCGAAAGAATCTGAAAGTTGATTCAATAATAAAAGTTGATTTTGCACACAAATCTCTTCTTCAATCTTCCACGCTTTCCACCAAGTAATAAAATTTGAAGTTTTCGGATTGTCCAAATCTGTTATAAAAGTAGTTCGGTCAAATTCAAAAATTCTTTTCGCGGCTTCAATCCATTGCTTTTCATAATCTTCAATTCTCCAAAACGAAAGTGAAGACTCGAAATTCTCTGTAAAATTTCCCAATCTAATTTCTCCTATAGCAACTTCTTCTTTTCGTTCAGGTGAAAAATTTTTAGTGGAAATAAATTTTAGATTAAACATTTTCAAAAAAATTACTTTATTTATCTTTGAACTTGACCAAATCCCAAAGATTGCCGTATAAATCTTCAAAAACGGCGACTGTTCCGTAATCTTCCGTTTTCGGTTCTCTGACAAAAGTTACGCCTTTCGCCCTGATGTTTTCGTAATCGCGCCAAAAGTCGTCGGTTTTCAAAAACAGAAAAACTCGCCCGCCGGTTTGATTTCCGATGCGGCTTTTTTGTTCGTCGCCAACCGCCTTCGCCAGCAATAATTGACAGCCGTCGGAATTTTTCGGCGCGACTAAAACCCAGCGTTTCTTTTCAGACTGCGGCGTGTCTTCGAGCAGCGTGAAATCTAATTTCTCCGTGTAAAATTTGATGGCTTCGTCGTAATCGTCAACGACCAGCGCAATATGAGCGATGCTTTGTTTCATAGTCTTTCACGCGAACGCCAATTCTTTCCGCTTCGCAAAATTTATCAACTCAAACAGCCGCAAACCGTCGCGCCGCGCATTTCCGGCGTTTATTCCGTATTCTTTCTGCACAAAATCTTCGCCCATTTGCGAATCCGTCACCGAACCGGCGATAACGTCAATTTCAATGCCGAGATTTTTCAAAACCTGAACGCCGCCGATTACGCCGACGTAATCCGACGCGCAAAAGACGAAACAGGAAACCGCCGCTTTTATTTCCGCGTCTTTCAAAACCGAGTCAACCGAATAGCCGCCGACGATTCCGTCGCCGAGTTCGACGACGATTAAATCGGGCGTGAAAGAATTGAGGTGATTCAAAATCGCTTTCGCCACAGGAGCCAAATCTTCGACATCAACCGTCGAAGGCAATCCGCAATCGAGAAAACTCGCCGTCGCCTGTGCGCCGCTGTCCTGCATATTCAGCGTGTCGCGCAGAGCGGCAACGCCCGAAAGTTTCCCGCCCGCAACCTTTAATCCGGCGTGATGCGCCTGTTTAATAATCTCGGTAACGGCGACGGTTTTGCCGCTGTTCATACAAGTTCCGGCAACGACGACGACCGGCGCGCTTTTTTCGAGAAAATCGGTCGGCTTCAAAGCGTTGTCGGCGATGTTCAAAACTTTAGAGTTTTCATCGCAGGCGATGCCCAAAACTTCGACTTCAATCGCGTCCGACAGCGAAGAATGATGACCTTTGCAAATACCAATCACGCCGCCCATATTCAAAAGATGAAGTTTGTCGCCAGCCTTTATCGCGTCGGGAACGTCGCCGACAAAACCTTTGAGCGCGCGCCGTTTGCCAAGAACGCCGAGCAGAACGTCGCCCGCATTTATCTTGGCAAGTCGTCCTGACGGCAATTCGAGATTGCCGTAAGTAACGCTTTCGCCGAGCGCGCGGACGACGACGACATCACCGACTTTCGGAGAGTTGTTTTCCGAAATCACCGAAACCGTTTTCGTCAATTCGAGCGGCGAAGTCGCCGAACCGATTTTGTCTGCTTCTAAAACTTGCATCTTTTACCTCAGAGAAAATTCACCACAGAGACACAGAGACACAGAGAACACAGAGTTATTTCAAATTCGCTTCCTTAAATTTCAATGCACAGTTTTCACAAACTAATTGAATGTTTGCAAACGCTTCTGATTCATCTGTCCAATCACCTGTTTCAATAGCAAATTTTTCGCATTTATCGCACCAAGCATTTATACATCCATAAAAATCACTGCTTTCATCTGTTGTATATTCATCAGGCTCATTCCAACCTACATTTTCTCCTGTCAAAAGGTGCTGACAAAGAAAGGCTGGCTTTGATTTTCCGTGTGTATAACATTCGACAAATTTTTCGCTCATAAAATCTCTGTGTTCTCTGTGTCTCTGTGGTGAAATACTAATCCATTTGTCTCAATCGCAAACGTAACGCCTGCAACTTAATAAATCCTTCCGCATCGTGCTGGTCGTATGCGCCCGCGTCGTCTTCAAAGGTTACGACGCGCTCTTTGTAAAGCGAATTGACCGAGCGTCTGCCCGTTATCGTAACGTTGCCTTTATACAATTTAAGGCGCACGTCGCCCGAAACATTCGTCTGCGTCCGGTCAATCATCGAGCGCAGAATTTCAAATTCCGGCGCGAACCAGAAGCCGTAATAAATTGATTCGGCAAATTTGACGCTTAGAGAATCGCGCAGCCGTCCGACTTCGCGGTCGAGCGTGATTGATTCGAGCGCGCGGTGCGCCGCCTGCAAAATCGTCACGCCGGGTGTTTCATAAACTCCGCGCGATTTCATCCCGACAAATCGATTTTCCACCAAATCAACGCGCCCGATGCCGTGTTTGCCGCCTAAGAAATTCAAAGTCGAAAGCAAATCAATCGCGCCGTAAGTTTCGCCGTTGATGGCGACAGGCTCGCCTTTTTCAAACGTCAGCGTAATTTCTTCGGCTTTGTCTTTCGCGTTTTCCGGCGATTTTGTCAGCAGAAAAATATCTTCCGGCGGCGCAGCCCACGGGTCTTCCAAAATTCCGCCTTCGTAGGAAATGTGCATCAAATTTCTGTCCGTCGAATACGGTTTTGCGGCAGTCGCCGTGACGTTGATATTGTGTTTCGCGCAATACGCAATCAAATCGGCGCGTCCCGTAAATTCCCATTCGCGCCACGGCGCAATTACTTTTACATCAGGTTTCAGCGCGTAATAAGTCAATTCAAAACGCACCTGATCGTTGCCTTTGCCCGTCGCCCCGTGCGCCACCGCGTCCGCGCCTTCTTTGATGGCAATTTCAATCTGCTTTTTCGCAATAACGGGGCGCGCCAAACTCGTGCCGAGAAGATAAACGCCTTCATAAAGCGCGTTTGCTTTTACGGCAGTCCAAACATAATCGCGCACAAATTCCTCGCGCAAATCTTCGACATAAAGTTTCGACGCGCCCGTTTTCAAGGCTTTTTCCTCCAAGCCCGAAAGCTCTTCGCCCTGCCCGACATCGGCGCAGAAGCAGACGACTTCCGCACCATATCTTTCCTTTATCCACAACAGCATCGCCGACGTATCGAGTCCGCCGGAATATGCCAGAATTACTTTGTTGATTTTCTTTTCCATTAGTTTTCAAAAATTTCCCAAATCGTTTTCATCGCTGTTTTCTGCGCTTTTCTGTCTTTTACCGCCATAAAAATCGTGTCGTCGCCCGCGATTGTGCCGATGATTCCGGCAATTTTCGCGCGGTCAATTCGCACGCAGACTGCCGAAGCCAGACCGCTTCCACACTTTGCGACAACCATATTTTCTCCGGCGGATTCCAACCCGAACAAGCCGAAATTTTGTTTCGTCTGCGCTTGCGGAAGCGAATAAAAACCGTTGATTTTAATGATTCCGAGTTCGTCCAAATCGCGTGAAACGCTCGATTGTGTCGCTGAAAATCCGGTTTTTGAAAGATTTTCGAGAAGCGCGTCCTGCGTTTCGATATTTCGCGCTCGAATCAAATCTAAAATTGTCTGTTGTCTTTTTTCCTTTAACATATTTGCTTTGCAGCGTGGTTTTGTATTAACTTTTATGCAAGAAGTTTGCATATATGTTGCATAGATGAATAAAATTAGAATTTAGGTTGTCAATTGTCAAATGAAAAACGAACAAAATTTGTGGGGCGGAAGATTTACGGGCGAAGCGGACGAGAAGTTTGTTGAATTTAATCGTTCGTTCAATTTCGATTTCCGCCTTTTTACTGCTGACGTTCGCGGTTGCCGGGCGCATTGCGAAAGTTTGCGGCGAGCCGGAGTTTTGACGGAAATGGAAGCCGAACAAATTCAGAACGGTTTGAACAAATTGCTCGAAAATTCCTTTGGCGACACAGATTTTTTTGCCGACTCGACCGCTGAAGACGTGCATTCTTTCATCGAATCCAATTTGATAAAAATCGTCGGCGATGTCGGGCGGAAACTGCACACGGGCAGAAGTCGCAACGACCAGGTTGCGACGGCTCTGCGGATTTGGCTGCGTGAAAAGATTGATGAAATAAAGATTGATGTGCTAAATCTGCAAAAATCTCTGGTTGATTTCGCGGAAAATCACAAAACTGCGGTTTTGCCCGGCTACACACATTTGCAAAGAGCGCAACCGATTCTGCTCGCGCATTGGTGTCTGGCGTATTTCGAGATGCTGAAACGCGACGCCGAACGATTGAGCGAAGTCAGAAAACGCACAAACATTTTACCGCTCGGTTCTGCGGCGCTTGCCGGAACTTCGTATCCGATTGACCGCGAACTTGTGGCGCTTGATTTGGAATTTGAAGCGATTTCCGAAAATAGTCTCGACGCAGTGAGCGACCGCGATTTCGCCGCCGAATTCGCGTCCGCCGCCGCGCTCATTATGACGCATCTTTCGCGGCTCGCCGAAGACGTTATTCTTTACGCCACGGCAGAATTCGGTTTTTTTGAATTGAGCGATGCGATTTCGACAGGTTCGAGTTTGATGCCGCAAAAGAAAAATCCCGATTCGATGGAACTCGTGCGCGGAAAATCGGGCAGAGTTTTCGGCGATTTGATGGGTTTGCTGACGATGCTCAAAGGTTTACCTCTCGCTTATAACAAAGATATGCAGGAAGACAAGGAAGCGATTTTCGACGCTTTCGATACGACGCGCGATTGTTTACAGATAACCGCGACGGTTTTGAGAAATTTGCATATGCGTGAAGAAACGGCGCGAAATGCGGTAGCCAAAGGATACTTAAATGCTACCGAACTCGCCGATTATCTATCAAAAAAAGACGTTCCTTTTCGCAGCGCTCACGAAATTGCCGGACGAATCGTTCTATTTGCAATCGAAGCGAAGGTCGAATTAAACGAGTTGGATTTAAGCGAGATGCAGAGATTTTCCGCGAAAATAGAGGCTGACGTTTACGACGCTTTATCTTTACAGCAAACCTTGAACACTAAAAACGCAGTCGGCGGAACAGCGCCGGAGCAAGTCGAAAAGGCTTTGCAAAAAGCCGCTCTATACCTGACAAAAACCGGTTAAAAATAAACCGAAATACTTTCATTCGATTCGTTTTTATCAATAACACCAAAATCAGACGTTTAAATTTTTGAATGTTTGTTCACTTTGAAGAAATAAAGTTTCGCCTTTTATTTTCATAAAAAATAGCTTTTGCTAAGAACTATTATCATAAGCTATTTTTTATCTATTGCTGTCGAAGTTTTTATCGTGTAAAGGCAAGATGAATTAAATTTTAAGATGTTGCGGACAAAACAGACTCTGAATTATTGAAATCCAAAAATAAAAGCCGCAAAATTCAATTTTGTGAAAAAGTTAAAATTTGTAAATTTCGCAAATCGCGCGTGAGAGACGAAATAGTTTTTTCTCTAAAAAGCCCGAACATATCTGACTAAAGATTTTATTTCAGTCTTTGAAAGTTTCTTGCCAAAGGCAGGCATTTCGTCTTCGCCGTAAATAATTACGTTTGATATTTTGTTCTCGCTCATTTTCTGAACAGAAGCGCCGGTTAAATCCGTCGCGTCCAACTTTTTGCCGAGTTCATTTTCGCTTTTTCCGTCCGCGCCGTGACATCTGGCGCAATTTCGCAGATATAAATCCCGCGCCGTCTTTTTCTGACTGTCTTTATCAAAATTTGTCGCTTCTCGAATGCCCGTATTTTTAAGCGTCAAAGCCCAACAACCGACTGTCAGAAATAAAGTTATAATAATCGCTTTAGAAAAAATTTTCATAAACATCCTAAAATTGCCGCTCATCGCGCAGTGCGAAAAACTAAAAAATCCTACATTAGAAAACTTATAATTAACGAATTACTTTGTCAAAACATCGGATTTAAAGTTGAAAGTTCGGCAATAATTTGTGTCAAATTATTTTGGTTTTTTATATCGTCTTGCAGTTATAAAAATCTGTGCCGCCGGTTTAGATTTTCATCTAAAGTTTTCTCAAATAAACATCGTCGGTCTTTTGCGTATTGATTTTGCGGAAAAGCAAAAGAAAATTTATCCTTAGACGAACAGATTTTAATGCGGACGAGCAACTCGAAAATTTATGGATAACGAAGAAGACAGAGCGGAAAATGCAATCGGCGAGATGCGCAAGCGACGCGAGACGATGCCGGACGGCAAACGTTATATTATTTTTTACACATTCGGCGACGAAAAAGAATCGAAAATCGAGGTGGAAGAAAATGTCTGAACTCCGCTGGAATCCGCTCTACGGTGAATGGACGGCGACGGCGACGCAGCGGCAAGACCGCACTTTTTTTCCGCCGCCCGGTTATTGCCCGCTCTGCCCGACGAAAAAAGGTGGATTTCCGACCGAAATTCCGGCAGAAGATTACGACATCGTGGTTTTCCAGAATAAATTTCCGAGTCTTCAGCCCGAACCGCCCGAACCGGCAATTGCCGGAAGCGAGCTTTATCCGGTGCGTCCGGCGCGAGGCGTGTGCGAAGTCGTCGTCTATACGCCCGAACACAATTCGAGTTTAGCGCGGCAGCCGACCACGCAGATTTATAAATTGATGCAAGTCTGGCAAGACCGATTTAGAGACTTAGGCAATCTCGATTTCGTCCGATACGTTTTTATTTTCGAGAACAAAGGCGAAGCCGTCGGCGTAACTCTGCCTCATCCGCACGGGCAAATTTACGCTTATCCTTTTATTCCGCCGCGCCTTTTGCAAAAAATCAAACAATGCCGCGAACACAAGAAAAAGACCGGCGTAAATTTGATTGCGAGCATTCTGGAAGAAGAAAAAAAAGACGGGCGCAGGATCGTCGCCGAAAACGAATCTTTCGCGGCATTTATTCCCTTTTTCGCGCGTTATCCGTTTGAGCTGCATATTTATCCGAAACGACACGCCGCGGCTTTAACCGATTTTTCTATGAATGAACTGCGTGATCTGGCAATCATTTTCAAACAGGTTTTATCGGCTTTCGACCGACTTTTCGACGTGAGTTTTCCGTATATTATGGCGATGTTTAATCGTCCTTCGGACGGCGAAAATTACGATTTTTTCGATTTTCACATCGAATTTTATCCGCCGATGAGAACGGCGACAAAGCTGAAATTTCTTGCAGGCAGCGAAGCCGGCGCGGGAATGTTTATCAACGACACTATGCCCGAAGAAAAAGTCGCCGAACTGCGCGAACACATTCAACATTTATCATTTAATATTTAAATCTGTTTTTGCCGGCGAATGTAAAAAGGAAATTTGGTAATTGGTAATTGATAAATGATAAATGCGAAAATTTCACAGGCTGAATTTTTCAGACGCTTCGGGCGCGAGGCGCGACTTTTCAGCGCGCCGGGCAGAGTTAATCTTATCGGCGAACACACCGATTACAACGGCGGATTCGTTTTGCCGATGGCGATTGAGTTTCAAACGACAATTGCCGCCGCCATTCGCGCAGACCGCAAAATTCGAGTTTATTCTTTGAGTTTGAACGAAGAACACGAAATAGATTTGGACGCGCCGGAGGAAAAATTGCGCGGTTCGTGGCTTGATTTCGTCGAAGGCGTGGCGCGAATTCTGGAACGGCGCGGCGTAAATTTGCGCGGCGCGGATTTACTGATTTCTTCCGACGTGCCGAGCGGCGCGGGACTTTCTTCATCAGCCGCGCTGGAAATTTCCGTCGGGCTGGCGCTCACCGAAATCAGCGCTTCGCCGATTGATAAAGTTCAGCTTGCGTTGATCGGACAAGCTGCCGAACACGAATTTGTCGGCGCGAATGTCGGCATTATGGATCAGTATATATCGGCGCTCGGCGAAAAAGGACACGCGCTGCTGATTGATTGCCGCAGTTTGGAAGCCGAACAAGTTCCGCTCAATTTAGAAGTTTTGACGATTGTAATTTGCAATTCAAACGTCAAGCACGAACTTGCCGCATCCGAATACAACCAGCGCCGCCGCGAATGCGAACAAGGCGTCGAAATCCTGCGCGAATTTTTGCCCGGAATTTCGCAACTGCGCGATGTCAGCATCGAAGATTTTGAAAAATATGCGACGCATCTGCCGGAAATTATCAGAAAACGCTGTCGCCACATCATTACCGAAAACGCGCGAACTTTACGAGCCGCCGCAGCCTTAAGGAACGATAATTTCGCAGAATTCGGACGCCTTATGTGGCAATCGCACGCGAGTCTGCGCGACGATTTCGAGGTAAGCTGCAAAGAACTCGATTTGCTCGTCGAAATCGCCAAAGAATGTCGTTTTGTCTTGGGCGCGCGAATGACCGGCGGCGGTTTCGGCGGCTCAACCGTCAATCTTGTTCCGCGCCGGAATTTGTCCGAATTTACCGAAAGAATTTCGAGCCGCTACAAACATCAAACAGACATCGAAGCGACCGTATATATTTCCGGCGCGGCTGACGGCGCGAAAGAGTTAATAAACGACGCATAAAATCGTCGGACAAAAAATTCAAAGCGATTATTTTATGCGCGGGTCTGCCTTTACCGTTAGCAGTTGCGTATAAATTTTGCCGCCGACTGTCAGTTTAACCGTATAAGTCGCGGGCAAAACCACGCTCGCGCCGCGCCTGAATCCGCCGCCTGTTCCGCCGTTTGCGGGCGCTGGAGGCGGCGGGCGTAAATCCCAAACCCAGCGATGCGCTCCCGCTTGATTGGAAAGCGTCGGCGGAGTTTTTACCCAGAAAGCCGGAATATCGAGCGTGTCCGGGTTAATTGGAGTAATTTTATCTTCGCTCGAATAACGGCGAATCGTCTCGCCCGCCGGATTCAAAATTTCGAGCGTTACCGCGCCCGATTCGTTTTTGTCTAAATAATAGTCAATGATCGCGCCGTAAGGCTGATTTTCCGCCAGCGGTTCGTCGCGCGGCTGCGGCGTGCCGTTTTCAGACGGCTGCGGAATGACGAAAGCATCGCTCGGACGAAACAGAAACGCTCTGGATTTAAGGATTTCATCGTTGATCTGACGCAGCGGCGTGATGTCGTCCAAAACCCAGAAACCGCGTCCGTGCGTGGCGACAATCAAATCATCGCCGTGAATCGCCAAATCACGCATCGAAGTCGGCGGCAAATTCATTTGAAGCGATTGCCAATGATCGCCGTCGTCGAACGAAACGAAAACACCGAGTTCAGTTCCGGCGAAAAGCAAACCTTTGCGTGTCGTATCTTCTTTGACGGTTTGAAGGTAGACGCCTTTCGGCAAACCGTCTGTAATTTTCTGCCACGTTTTTCCCGCGTCTCTCGTGCGATAAATATACGGCTCGTTATCGTCTAGGCGATGACGGTCAACCGCCGCGAACACTTCGTTCACGTCAAAGTGTGAAGCGTCCATCATCACGATTTTGCTCCACGCGAAAATTTCAGGCGGCGTTACATTCGTCCACGTTTTGCCGTCGTCGTTTGTCATTTGAATCAAACCGTCGTCAGTTCCAACCCAAACGGTTTGCGCTCTCAAAGGCGACGGCGCAATCGTGTAAATCACGCCGCGACGCGCATCCTTCGGCGCATCAGTTGCCGTTGCTTCGTCCAGATTCGGCGGAACGCCCGGATTTTCTCTCGTTAAATCCTGACTAATTTGCGTCCAGCTTTCGCCGCCGTTTGTTGTCTTAAAAAGAAATTGATTGCTGTAATAAAGCGCGTGCGGGTCGGCTTGCGAAAATACAAGCGGCAAAGTCCACGTATGACGCGCCGGAACGGTCATCATTTTTTCAGGCGAAACGTCCTTTGTTTCGCCTGTAATAACGTTGCATCGCTCAACTCTGTCGCCAAATAAAATCTCAGGATGCAAAGGGTCGGGCGCGGTGTAACCGGATTCGCCGCCCGCGCAGACCGGCGACCAATCGCGGTTTGAAAGTTCGGCGTGATTAGTTGCGACTGGCGTTCCGACCGCGCCGCTGTCCTGCTGTGCGCCCGTTACCCAATACGGAAAACGGTTGTCGGCGGCGACGTGATAAAGCTCGGCAATCGGCTGGTTATACCAAGAACTCCAGGTTTGCGCGCCGTCTTCCGAGACAACAGCGCCCTGGTCGCTCGCCAAAATCATACGGTTTGGGTCATCGGGATAAATCCAAAGTTGATGATAATCATCGCCGCCCGGCGCGCCTTTTATCGCCGTCCAGGTTTTTCCGGCGTCAGTTGATTTATAAACCGAAGTGTTTGAAACATAAACGATGTCGGGATTTTTCGGGTCGGCGACGACTTTGCAGAAATACCAGCCGCGTCCCCAGATTCGTTTGTCGGCGGAAATCAGACTCCACGATTTCCCGGCGTCGTCCGAACGATAAAGTCCGCCGGTTTTGGCGTCAATGATTGCGTAAATCCGATTCGGATTCGTTCGCGCGACGGCAAGTCCGATTCTTCCCTGACCTTCGACGGGAACGCCGTTCGTCAATTCGTTCCAAGTATTTCCGCCGTCAATTGATTTGAAAATTCCGCCGCCCGCGCCGTAAGCCGGCGGATAAATGCTCCACGGCGGTCGGCGCGTATTCCACAAAGTCGCGTAAACTATCTGGGAATTTTGCGGATCGAGCGTTACGTCAATCGCGCCGACGTTTTCGTTTTTGAATAAAACTTTCTGCCACGTCGCGCCGCCGTCTTTCGAGCGAAAAACGCCGCGTTCAGCGTTCACGCCGTAAACGTGACCGAGCGCAGCGACAAAAACAACGTTCGGATTTTTCGGGTCAACCGCAATGCGTCCGATTTGTCTCGTCGCTTCCAAGCCGATGTGTTTCCAGGTTTTTCCGGCGTCGGTTGATTTATACATTCCGTCGCCGTAGGAAATCTGCGAACGCATATCGGCTTCGCCCGTGCCGACGTAAACCGTGTTCGGCGCAGACGGCGCGACCGCGACCGCGCCGATTGAAGCGATTGATTGCGAATCAAAAACAGGCGTCCAGGTTCTGCCCGAATTATTCGATTTCCACAAACCGCCGCCGACCGAGCCGAAATAAAAAGTGTTCGGCTCGCCCGGAACGCCCGAAACGCCGTTGACGCGCCCGCCGCGAAACGGTCCGATCATTCGCCATTTCATATCCTGACCAAAATTCGGATTTAACTGCTGCGCGTTAGCAGGCAAAAGATTGCTGAACGCTGAAAAAACAATAAATATAAATGCAAAAATGAGTTTTGAAAATTTCATAATTTCTTAACGGAAAATCTAAATTAATCATTTGCGCCGATTGGGTCGCCCGGCACATTCGGCAGCGGCGTTGTTTGTTTTCGCGGCGCGTCCGGTCTGGTCAGAAACCGTTCGATGTCGTCCGAAACGGCGTGATTGTGCGCTGCCGCGTCTCCGACTGAAATCGTTTTCTTGAGCGTCGCGTTTAACCGTCGCAGACTTTCGGCGGCGACGGCTCGGACCTGCGCCGCGGCGTTCGGATTCGCCGCCAAATCCATCAGGCGCGTAACGGTCAAACTCTGAACGGCGCGGCTGATCGCGGCTCGATAAGCGTCTTGCGAAACCGGAGTTTTCCAGGTCGCGTTCATCAGCGCGTCAACGACTTCCTGAAAATTCGGGTTGGCTTTATTTCGGGCGTTAAATTCAATCAGACGCGCGGCGCGATTCGGTTCGAGCAGCGACGAAATCGTCAAATCGGCAGAGATGGTCGCCGCGCCAATCGGATCGAAAGTCGGGTCTGTGCGTTTTGTGAAAAGCTCGGCGCGTCCGTAATCGAAGCCGTAAGCGGTCGGCGGAATGATTTTTAAAATCCGTTCGGGAATGGCGAGTTCCGCAGGATTAATTGTTTCCAAAATGACGCTCAGAGCTTCGCGCTGTTTTTCCGCCGGCACGATTTCGTTAAATCTCGCCGGATTCGCGCCCGCGTCGGTTTTCACGGCGTAGCTGAAATAAACTCCGCCGAGCGTTTTGACGGCGGCTTGCAGTTGATAGCGATGATGCAGATAAAGCGGCAGAAACTTGGCTTCGAGCGTCGAAAGCGGCATTTTGTCCGCGATGTTGTTCACGCCGAATTGTTCCAGCCCGATGCGCCGCACTTCCAATTCGTGACGCAGCATTTTTACGGGATCGTCGCCGTTGTCCCAGAGATTCGACAACGGATTAGCGGCTGAAGCCGGGCGCGTGTCGCCGTCCGTGATAAACAACATTCCGTTCGCCACGCCTTTTTCAACAATTTTTTCGAGTTCCGCCCGCTCGTCTGTGCCGGACGGAAATTGCGAGTAGCCGTAGCTGATTGAGAATTTGTCAAAAACGCCGATTCCGCGAGCGTAAGCGTCGGAGAAATCAAGTTTGCCGTTTTTAATTTCAATCATCGGCGCTGGGTAATCCATCACCGAAGCGCGTCCGTAAGTGCTGGCGGCGAAATTGTGCGCGAGTCCGAGCGTGTGTCCGACTTCGTGCGCCGAAAGCTGGCGAATGCGGGCGAGCGTCATCTGATTGACATCGGTTGCCGCATTCGCGCTCGTTAAATAGTCAACATCCGGCAGCAATCCGAAATCACACGCCGCGCCCGCGAAAATGTCGCCGGACATTCCGGCGTATTGCGGAACGAGTCCCGTCCCGATAAGAAAATCCTGACGCGCTCGCTGCGAATCCAATGTTACGCTGCCTTTGATTATTTCTCCGGTGCGCGGGTCAACGACGCTCGCGCCGTATGACCAGCCGCGCGTCGAGCGATGCACCCAGTTAATCATATTGTAGCGAATGTCCGACGGGTCGGCGTCCGGCGGCAAAACTTTGACTTGAAAAGCGTTGCGAAAACCGGCGGCTTCAAACGCTTGATTCCACCAGGACGCGCCCTCGATCAGAGCGTCACGAATCGCGGGCGGCGCGCCGTTGTCAACATAATAAACAATCGGTTTGACAGGTTCGCTAATTGCGGCGTTCGGGTCTTTTTTCTCAAGGCGATGCCGGGTTATCCAGCGTTTTTCGAGTTCTTCGCCGATTGGCGTCGCGTAATCGTAAAATCCCAGAAAGAAAAATCCGGCGCGCGGGTCAAACTCTCGCGGATGATAATTGTTATCAGGCAACTCGATAAACGAATGCCGCTCGCGCACGGTAACGGCTCGCGCGGTCGGCGCTGTTTCGCCGATTAACTTTCCGGTTTTTCCGTTCGCCGTCAAAGTCAAAATCGTTTCGACTTCGGTATTTTTCGGAAAGCCTTTGGTTTGCGGCAGATAAAAAGCGCTGCGGCTTTCGTCCAGATTGTAACTTCCCTGCTCGGCTTGACCGAGACGTTCGGCAACGCCGTGCGCGTCGCGGATGAAAAAATTCGTCGCGTCAATCAGCACGCGGTCGCCTTCGGTCGCTTCGATTTTAAAACCCCAAATTACCGATTGCGCGAACGATTCTTCGACCGAGCGACGTTCTGCTGCGTCATTGCTCAAAGCGCGAAAATCGTAATTCGGTTGAACGAGCAGAATTTTGTTTCCGGCGCGTTCAAAACGGACGACTTTCGTGTCGCCCAACTGACCCCGGTCGAGTCCTATCGGATTCGAGCCGACGCCGGTCGGCAGCGAGACTTGATACAGAAATTCGGTGTCGAAGCGTGAGATTTCCAGATACATTTTGCCGTCGTCATTGTTCCAGTAAAGCGGCACGAAACCGTCAATCTTTCGCAGTTTTTCAACCACGCCGGCGATGGTTTTGGAGCGCGGCGAATCGGCTTTTTTATCCTGCGCCGAAACGGAAAAAGCGACGGCGACGGCAATCAACAATGCGGCGAAAACTCTTTTCATACAATTTTTGCGGAGAATCGGAAAGTAATCTAACGAATGTTGATACTTTAGTATAAAACAGCCGAATTGCAAAAACATCAGCCGAAGAATTTCAATAAATTTCGACGGGGGAAATTTTTAGTCGGATTTGCTTGAAAACAAGCGACGATGTATTGATTTTTTTGTGGCAGAGTAGCGGGGAAAACAAAATCGCCACATATTTCAGCGTGCGGCGATACAAACGAATTTGCGATGAATACGCCGCGCCGCCGCTTTCAATGCAAATGTCGTTTCGGCACGCCTGTTGCGTTTTAATAAACGTGAAAAAAGACGAGTTGAGACAGTCAAAATTCCGCGACTATTTTCGGAACGTCCTGTTCAGTTTGTTTTATCAGACATTATGACGATGATTTTATTTGCTTTTTACTATATCAAACTTAGATTCAGCGTCGCTGTCGGCATTCGTCGAACGCTGAATCCGCTCGATATTCACTGGCGCTGGAGACACTGGAGATTTCGCCAGACTCTAAAAAGCGGCAAATGATTTTGTCTGAAATCATTTGCCGCTTTTTGTCATCCGTCCAAACCGCGCGAACAGGCATTATTAAGCCGTATGCTGCGCTTCAACCGTCGCTTTGCGCTCGACCTTGTTCCAATCTACAATCGTGCCTCGAATCGCTCTTAAAACCGATTTGCACATCACTTGATACATTACCTGGCGATAACCGAAACGCTGAATCAAAAGCCAGCCAAGAAGTTTCTTCTGCTCGCCTTTTTCCATCAAAAACGCGGCGAACGCTCCTAACCAATCAACTGCCAGAAACAGAGCGTAATAAAACATCACCGTTCCGAGATTCGTCGGCGTGTGCGCGTATTCCTGTTGATGTTCCAGATAACCGATGAAAGCGAAAACGAGCGTCCAGACGAACATCAAATCCATCAGCGGCGAAACAAGCGGAAACAAAACCTGGAAAATCCAGACGTTCGGCATCGCTATAAATCCGAGCGTTCCGTAACGCGGATTGAGCAGCGCGCGTTTGTGTTTCCACATACACTGCAAAGTTCCGTAAGACCAGCGAAAACGTTGTTTCGCCAACCCGCGAAGCGTGTCCGGCGCTTCCGTCCAGGCAATCGCGTGTTCTTCGTAGCCGATTTTGTAACCGAGTTTGCGAACCTGAATCGTCGAATCCTGATCTTCGGCTAGAGTATCTACGGAAAAACCGCCGATTTTCTCCAAAACGTCGCGCCGCCAAGCGCCGACCGAGCCGGGAACAACCGTAATACAATTCAAACTTGCAAACGCGCGCCGGTCGAGATTTTGTGACGTAACGTATTCGAGCGCCTGCCATTTTGTGACGATGTTGATTCGGTTGCCGACTTTGGCGTTTCCGGCAACCGCGCCGATCTGCTCGTCCGCGAAGCGCCTGACAAGCGCGCCGACGGTTTGTTTGGTAAAAACCGTGTCGGCGTCGAGCGCGATGATAATTTCGCCTTCCGCGTGTCGCCAGCCGAAATTTAAGGCTTCGGCTTTTCCGCCGTTTTCTTTTGTGAGGATTGAAATTTTTGAATCGCCGTTAAAATTTTCGCGCAAAAATTCCAGTGTTTTGTCGGTTGAGCCGTCGTCCACGACAATAATTTCTAGATTCGCGTAATCCGAAGCGAGCAGACTGTCAATCGTTCGACAGATGACTTTTTCTTCGTTGTAAGCCGGAACGACGATTGATACGAACGGCTTGTAATCTTCGCCCGCGTGTGTGAAATCGCGGTTTCGTGAACGAAGCCATTGAGCGAAAGCCAACGCGCCGATAAAAACCGCGCGGCACAATCCCAAAACGATGCCGATTAGGAAAATCCAACCCATCAGCCAGCCGCCGATTGACACGGCGTAAAAAGTAACCGCATCGAAGCGCGTAAGAAAACTTGTGTCCGAAGGAACAAGCGGCATCGCTTCTTCCGGCGAAAGATTCGCCAGTTTTGCGATTGTCGTAAATTGAAAACCGCGATTTCTGAGTTCGTGAATAATTCTCGGCAGAGCTTCGACGGTTGCCGAACGGTCGCCGCCGCCGTCGTGCAGCAGAACGATGTTTCCGCGTTCTTCTGGCGTCGTAATTGCCGCCGCGTCCAGAGTGTCTTTAACTAAATCATCGGCTGTGCGCGGGCTTCCGTCATCGTTTTTGAGTTTCCAGTCGTCCGGGTCGAGGTGAAGTCCGACGCTGATGTAACCGAGATTTTGCGCCTGCACGACCGGCTCGACTTCATCGGGCGTGCGCGGTTCGGCGTCGCCGAAATACGGCGCGCGAAACAGTCGTGTTGAATGTCCGGTCAAAGATTCAATCAATCGCTCGGTCGTGTTGATTTCCAGATCCGTTACGCGATGCGGAACTTCGCCGAGATTCGGATGAGTGAATGTGTGATTGCCGATTTCATTTCCTTCAGCGACGATTCGTTTGATTAAGTCGGGATTTGCCTGACCGTTTTCGCCGACGATAAAGAATGTGCCGGTAACGTTTTCCCGTTTCAAAATGTCGAGAATTTTCGGCGTCCAAACCGGATCGGGTCCGTCATCAAAGGTCAGCGCGATCATTCCCGGACGGTCGCCCGCGCGCTGCATCACGTAAGAAGAAGGAATGGTTTGATAAACTTCGTCGTTGATTTGTTCGCCGTTAATCTTCAAATCGCGCACGCCGTCCTGCGGTTCGGCAATGACCTGCAAAATCTCGCCCGTGCCTTCAAAATCAACGTCATATCCGTATTTGATAGTTTCGAGAACGTCAGGCGAAACCGAATTATTTGTTTTACTCGCGCCGAAAATGTTCCAGATGCTCGGGTCTTCGCTGCCCATTCGCCACAGCGCGAAACCCGCTACGCCGTAAGATTTTGAAGATTGCAGTTCGTCATAAGCAGTCGTCGCGTCGAGAAACCAGATTGTGTGGTGCGAGCCGTCATCTTCGTCATAATCGAAATGCGGATTTTTTGATGTCTGGTCAAATTTTATTTGCGTCGGCGAATCGAGCGATTCTTTCGCCGTCAAAACTGCTTGCTGAAAAGTAATATCTTCGGCTTCCTTTTTTCCGCTTGTCCAATTGTATGCGTAATTTCCGAAACAAACGATGGTTTTCGCGGGCGAAAGTTCCGCCATTCGTTTTTTCAGAATCGAGTCAAACCAGTCTTGTCCCGCGATTGCTCCCGGCTCGCCCGTCGCCCAATGCTGGTCATACGCCATCAACATCAAATAATCGGTGACGTTCGCGTAAGCCTTATAATTCCAATCAGGATTGTCGAACGGAACGGCTTGCGCGAGAATCAAACCGCGTTTTTGAAATTCGCCGTGCAGGGATTCGATAAACTTGAAAAGATTTGCCTGCGAACTCGCCGGAATCTCTTCAAGGTCAATGGTCAAACCGCCGAATTTGTTTTGCGCGACGGTTTCGAGCAAAGAATTTATCAATTTTTGCCTTGCTTCCGCGGTTGCCGTCGCCTTCACCAAAATGTCCGAATTCCACTGTTCGTTTTTGTAATTCTGGAGCAGCGGCACAATCGGCATCTCAGGCTTATTTTCTCGCACGAGTTTGATTGTTTTCTGAGCGTTTTCGTCCAAATCGAGAATCAGAGGATTGTTTTCGTCGCCCGATAGCCGGATCCATTCCGGCACAATCCAATCGAGTTCGCTGATGTTTTGCTTGAACGACGCATAACTCGAATCGTCCCAATTGACATAAAAACCAATCGAGAGCGGTCTGCCTTTGTTCTGTAACTGCTCAATCGGCACGATTTTTGACAATGACGCGCGATTTTCCCTTTCACTGCTCAACTTTTCGCGTTTCCTTTTTTCCGCGATTGCTTCTTTGCCGATGTTTTTAATTGCCGCTTCGTGTTCGGTAATCGGTTTTTCCGGCGTCGTCGGAACAATATCTTTCGCCTGCGGCAGAGCGGCGTTCGGTTTCAGACGAACTTGCGGCAGAAACGGATTGACCAGCACACTGACGACGAAAACGGCTGCGAAAAGCGTCGCTAAGACGGCGAGTGAAATCCACAGGCTGCGGAATTTTCGCCAGCGTTTCCCGCTCTCGCTGTAAAATATGGACTGGCTCGAAGAATTTTCGGACATATTTATTGAAACGAATTTCCCAAACGTTTAGATGCCAAAAAAGCATTTTGCAATTTCGGGAATTTGATAAACTTGCGAAGTTTTGCTTGGTTTTGGATTTGATTGCTGGCGGTTTTCTGGCGACCGAATTCAGCTTGTCTCTAGTTGTTTGACGTTTTCCTTGCGGCGGCGAATTTCCTCTAAAAGCGCCTCGTCGTCAATTTTGCTAATCGGCGGTTTCGCAATTGTTGAATTCAGAGTCTTTTCTTTTTGTTCCGTCTGTTCTTCCTCTTCGGCATCGCGCATTCCCTCTTTGAAAGCATTGCGCGTCTGACCCAAAGATTTTGCCAATTCCGGCAGGCGATTTGCTCCGAACAACAGAAAAAGAGCGGCGACGACCAAAATCCACTCCTGCGGGCTGCTGAAGATGAACAACAGTATTAGTGGTTTAATAAGTATTTCAATCATAAAATTTCTCCTATACTACAACTTTCGTGCCTTTAAAACTATTTTGTTTTATCGGCTTTTTCTTTCCCTTTTCTTTTTCCGAGCTTACTAAATGTGGCAAAAAAGTCTCTGTCCGGCTTTTTCGCCACATCCGGATTTTTCAAATCGGTGTAAAAAGGAGAGAACATTTTAGGGAATTTGTGCTTTTGATTCCAGCGTTAAGTTATGAAAAGTTTATCTTGCTGAAATTTAGGTTAGGCGATATTTGTTAAGATTCCGACGTATAAGTTCATCGCCGGCGCCGAATCGGAATTAGCTTTGCTTAATGATTGAAAAAGTAGTTACAATGCCTTCTATCAGGAAACGCGCTGCTAAAATAAGCCTTCTGATTACGGATTATTTTTTTGAGTGAAACGCAATAAATTCCAAATGGCTAAAAATCAATCTTCAAACAACAAAAACTCGGCTAAAACCAATATAGACGCTCGGCTCGCCAGACGGCGCGAAAAACCCAAGTCTTTTGAGCGCTACGAAAAGAATCATCCCGTTCAATTGACCTTTTTCGAGCTTTTAGAGCCGGAAAGTAAGCGATATTCCAACACGGTCGAGATTTACGATTTTTTGCCGAAGGAATATCTGGGCAAAGCGACGCGGGTTGCCGACGCCTATCTGCCGCGTCTCGAACGCGAGTTTGAATGCCACGGCGTTAAGTATCAGATGAAACTCGATCCGGCGAGAATCGAAGACAAAGACGGCGTTGTGCGCGAGTATTATCCTTCACAGCGCGAAGAGGTTGTTGAAGATTGTCTGCGAAAGCTGATGGTCGAAGGAAGCGGCGTGTTTCTCGACGAGCAGGCGAGCGTCCGTTTTACTTTGTATCAGCTTCAAAAGGAATTGAGCGATAACGGACATACTTACTCTTATCCGCAAATTAGAGAATCGCTGGAAATTCTGACGAAAACCAACATCGAGCTTAGTTCGGAAGTTGATAATATGCGTCTGATTTTCAGCCCGATTGAAACTCTCGGAATTCGCGGCGAAGGAGGCGAAACTCAAACTTTTGTCAGGCTTTCGCCGCTTGTGACCAATTCGATAAAAGAGAAAAAGTTTCGTCTTATAAATTATAAGAAAGTAATGGGCTATCGCAGCGCGATTGCCAGAAAACTGCATAAACGTCTTTCGCATTTTTTTGTTCAAGCGAGTTTGACCGAAAAGTTTAGTCCGCTTCTTTCGACTCTGATTCGTGATTTCGGTTTGACTAAATATCAGCAAATGAGCAAAAACCTTCGTGATTTTGAAAAAGCTGTCGAAGAGTTGAAGGATTCAAACACGATTTTGAGTTTTTACAAAGAAGAAATCAAACAGAGCAGTCCGCGCGTTAAAGTTATTGATTACCGTCTTGTAATTCAAGCTCATCCCGAATTTATCAGTGATGTAAAGAAGGCAAACTACATCAAGTTGTTGCATAACTCTCCTGAAGACGCAATATCTGGTGCTGAAAGTGATCTACAATAAAACTGTAACTTGCTGTTTGGTAACTACTTATCTAGTTTTGACTCCTACCAAGAATAATTTTTTTTCAAAAAAAAAGAATCTTTCTCTGATAAACCTCAAATTTGAATCTTTGCTCGCTGGTTTTTCGGGATTTAAAAAGGGTTAAGAATAGATTTAAAAAGGGTTAAGAAGGTTAACCCGAAAAAAACACGACTTAAGTGGTTTATTTTCAATGGTTTAATCTGAGCTTGGTAGGAGTCAGAACTAAAGTTTCGGGCGCTTTTTTGCTAAAAAAACCTTAAATTTTCGCAAAATTTTCATAAAAAAAAGCTCAAATTTGCTTGGTAGGAGTCAGAACTAAGTATGGTAGGAGTCAGAACTAAGTAATTTTTTGGCTAATAGGAGTCAGAACTAAGTATAGTAGGAGTCAGAACTAAGTATCATTTTTGCAAAAGCCTGTGGAAAACTCCAAAAAAAGCCCGAAAGTTTTCCACAGGGAGTCAGAACTAAGTATTGGTAGGAGTCAGAACTAAGTATTGGTAGGAGTCAGAACTAAGGTTTTTGTGATTTTTGTGAAATTCGGAGAAAGCCTGTGGAAAACTTTTTGCGAGAGAATTAATTCCTGATTAATTCTCTCGTGCGAGACATATTTTTAAGCGAAATCTAAACTCCGTCTGGCAGTTTGGAAACGGTTTTTTCCGGTTGCTTTTAGAGTAAGTGAACGCAGAGTGCGACCGACGGAAAATCCATTTTGGAAAAGTTCGCGTTAATATCTTGAAAATGGTTATTTCTAAGAGATTTATCTTAAAACTTGGGCATCGCCGCCGTTTATTAAGCGGTTTACCTCTTCAAGCGTTGACATTGAGTTATCGCCCGGAGTAGTCATTGCCAAAATGCCGTGCGCTGTGCCGCATTCAATCGCAAAATGCGTGTCTCTGCCTTCCAGAAGTCCATAGATGAAGCCTGCCGCGAAAGCGTCGCCGCTTCCCACACGGTCGAAAACTTCGATGTTTCGATATTGACGCGCCTTGAAAATTTGATTGTCCGCGTAGCAAACGGCGCTCAAATCGTGACGGCTTGCCGAATGAACTTCGCGTAGAGTGGAAACGACAACTTTGAGATTCGGGAAATCGTCGAGCATTTTTTCTGCGGCACGGCGAAAAGCGTCTTCGTTAAAATTCGATAATTTCGAGTCGAATTCAAACGCGCCGAACGCGATGTCTGCGAAAGGCAAAAGTTCTCTGTTTAATTCGTTTGCCGATTTGCGTCCGCCTCTGTTTTTCCATAAAGAATCGCGGTAATTTAAATCGTAGGAAACGATTGTGTCTTTTTCTTGGGCATTTCGCATTGCTTCGATTGCGACTTCTGGCGTCGTTTCCGAAAGTCCGACGAAAATTCCGCCCGTGTGCAGCCAGCGGGCGCCGGATTCGGCTAAAATTTCGCGCCAATCAAAATCGCCCGCTTTTAGTTGCGAAATCGCTGTGTTTGCGCGATCAAAGCACGAAGCCGGAGGACGCAGACCAAAACCGCGCTCGATAAAATAGAGACCGTTTCGGCTGTTTGTCTGTTCGCGCCACAAAATCTCCGAAGCATCAACACCGCCTTGCCGGATAAGATTTTCCGCGAGTCGTCCGAGCGCGTTGTCAGCCAGAGCCGTTAAAATTGCCGTTCTTTTGCGGAAAGTCCTGGATAAATTACGCGCCACATTGTATTCGCCGCCGCCGTCGAAAACGCGAAAATTCTGCGTCGTGTGAATCCGCTCGTCGCCGGAGTCGAAACGCAGCAGAACTTCGCCCAGAGAAACCAAGTCCCAGCGACAAATTTTTTCGTCTTTTATTTTCAGCACGAATGCAAGATAGCAAATCCGGGATTAAAAATCTAAAAATCAGCGCGCCATCCAGCCGCCGTCAACTACCAAAATATGACCGTTGAGATAATCGCTCGCCGCCGATGCCAGAAATATCGCCGCGCCGGTTAAATCATCCGGTTCGCCCCAGCGTCCAGCCGGAATGCGTTCAAGAATTTGTCGATTGCGCGTCTCGTCGGCTCGTAATGCCGTCGTGTTATTTGTCGCTATATATCCGGGCGCGATGGCGTTGACGTTGATATTATCTTTTGCCCATTCGTTTGCGCATGCTTTAGTTAGTCCGGCAACGCCCGATTTTGAAGCCGTATAAGCCGGAACGGTGATGCCGCCTTGAAACGACAACAGCGAAGCGATATTGATAATTTTACCGGATTTCCGTTCAACCATTTTTCTGCCGGCTGCTTGAGATAGGCGAAAAACGCTCGACAAATTAACATCCAAAACGGTCGCCCAATCTTCTTCGGAAAAATCAACGGCGGGTGCGCGGCGTATCATTCCGGCGTTGTTGATTAAAATGTCAATTTTGCCGAATTCTTCGATGACTTTTTCGACGAGCATTTTCGGCACTTCTTTGTTCGACATATCGCCCGCGACGGCAATCGTTTTGCGTCCGATTTTCTCAATTGCCGCGCAAGTTCCGTCGGCATCGCCGTCAAAATGGCAATGAACGACAACATCCGCGCCCGCTTCGGCTAAACCGATTGCCATCGCCGCGCCGAGTCCGACCGCTGCACCCGTAACGAGCGCAACTTGACCATTGAGTTTAAATTTATCAAGAATCATTTTGTTTAAAGAGAATTATAAAATATGAAGTTATAATTTTCTAAATCTAAGTCTTTAGTTCTTTCCACGCTGATTTAACTTGTTTTCCCGTGTTGCTTCGAGGTTTTGACGGTTTCAAAAAAAATTTCCGAAAGATTTTGTGAACTTTATAAAGAAACAGTCTGTTCAGCCCAAAATTGAAACTCGCGGTGTTTTAATTCTTCGGCTTTGGCTAAAATCTCGCCGCTCGCAACTTTTTGAATATGCTCGAATAATCTTTCGCCGACTTCATCAATCGTCTCCGTGGCTTCAATAATGTTGCCAGCCGAGACGTCTATATCGCGGTTCATTCGTTCGAAAACGCGGTTATTCGACGCGAGTTTGATAACTGGCGCAATCGCGTTGCCGATTGTCGTTCCGTTTCCGGTCGTAAATACTATAACCGTCGCGCCGGCGGCGACGAGCGCCGGCGTTGATTCCTGGTCATAGCCTGGACCTTGCATTAAATTAAGCCCGCGATTCGTCGGCGCTTGAGCGTATTCGGTAACGCCTTCGACGCGCGTCGTGCCTGATTTTGCCAGCGCGCCCAAACTTTTAATCGTGATATTCAAAAGTCCGCCGGCGATGTTGCCCGGCGACGGATTGTTATTCAAAACGCCGCCGAATTTTGAGGCATATTCTTTAAACCAATCAATCATTTGATAAATTTGGCGTCCGGTTTCGGCGTCTTTCGCGCGATTTGCCAGAATGTGTTCCGCGCCGCAAAACTCCGGCACTTCAGTTATTAAAACCGTTCCCTCGCTTTTGACTAATAAATCGGCGGCGCGTCCGAGTGCTGGATTTGCCGAAAGACCCGAAAAACCATCGCTTGAGCCGCATTTTACGCCCAAAATCAGCTCGCTTACCGAAACTTCTTCGCGTTCGTTTTGGTTGATAATAGGAAGCATTGCTTCAACTTCTTTCAAACCGCGCTCGATTGCCGCCTGCGTCCCGCCGATTTCCTGAATGCCGATTTTTGCGACGGGCTTATTAAAAGACAATTCGCGTTTCAAAAGATATTTTTCGACCTTGGAGAGATTGGTTTTTTCACAGCCTAAATCAATTAAAATCACGCCGCCGACGTTGGGATGGTCAGCGTAATTTGCCAGCACGCGCAGCATAATATCGAGATTTGAGCCGTCCTGACAGCCGCAGCCTTTGTTATGCGGAATGGCGACAACGCCGTCAACGTTCGGGAATTTTTCGCGTTTGTAATACAAAAATTCCGCCATCATCGAAATTTGCGCGGCTTCGTGGCTCGCGCACATCGAAGTCGGCACGATTAAAACGAAATTTCTTGTTCCGACTCTGCCGTCGGCGCGGCGAAATCCCATAAACGTTCCGCGTTCTTCAACCGGGAAATAATCCGGCGCGGGCGTATGTAAATCTTCGGGCAAATCGCGCACGACCGGCACATCGTTCGACATATTTTCGTGCGTAATCCATTCGCCGGTTTCGATTCCGAGACTTGTCCCGATTGGCTGACCGTATTGAAAAACGAAATCGCCCGCCGGAATTTCCCGCGTCGCAAAACGATGTCCGGGCGGAACGGCATTTTTTATTTCAACGGTTTTTCCGTTCGACAAAACAACCGGCAAACCTGAAAAAGTTTCTTTTTTGACGACCGCAACATTATCGCGCGAATCAACAATTATCGCGTAATCGCTAATCGGCAAGATAGTTTCCGTAATAGTGCTGATCATAATAATTGAAAATTTTACGTTTCTAAAAGATTCGGCAAAACCAGAGTTCTGACGTTTGGATGCAGGCGCAGCAAAAGACCCGGATTTTCGTCCGTCTGTTTTGCCCGTTCGTCAAGATCGTCGGAAATTCCCGCGTCCAGAAAGCGGCGAAAACTCGCGCGTTTGGCGGGCGCGGTGTCGGCGTCAACGATTGATTGGACAACTTTTTTCGCGCTCAAAATCGCCGCCGGACCGAGCGTTAAAATATGTGTCGCGTGACGACATTCCGCCTCGTCCTGTTCGGAAATCTCGCTTCCGCCCGCTTTAAATTTACTGATGTGATGCTCCAAAATGCTCGATGAAATCGGAATAATTCCCGCCGCGTCGGAAAAGGTCGCGCCCGAATTCGGCTTGATGTAAGCCAAATGCGAAGCCGCTTCCGCTTCTGGACCGAAACCTAAAAAAAACAAATCAATGCCGCCCAAACTTTCCAGTTTCTCAAGGTATTTTATCAAATCGGCTTCCAAATCGTCAGCGTCGGTTTGCATCGGCGTAAAACTTTTGACCTTTTTGAAAAAATCAACGCCTAAAAGTCTTTCAAAATCGCGCACAAAACTCAAACCGTTATTCATTCGCATCGGCGCGAGCGCGTCTTGCGTAAAAACGTGAAGATGCCGGAGCAAATCGTCAATTTCACCGCTCTCGGCTTTCGCGCCCAAAATTCTGTGCAGCGTCTGCGCTCCGCGTCCGCCAAGCAAAAGCAACACCAAATCGCCGCCGTTTTTAGCCAGAACGGATTTCCTTAGTTCTTCGAGCATCGCTTGACCGACGGATTCTTCCGAATCTAAAACTTCGTAATCAAAAGCCGCAGGCGGAGTTCGCGCGAAATTCGCCTGCGCCTGCGGATAATCGCCGGTCAGCCAAATATTGCCGCCGACTTTGCGTTGCTCGATTTGTCTCGATTTTGAAACGTCCATTCGTTTAGTCGGAAAATTTCGGTTGGTCAAATAAAATTCGGGATGATGAAAGTTGGTCTAACCAATTTAACTTTACAATGAAACTTTTATCACAGCGGACGAAATTATTCAAGAACGTCTATCTTAAATTAATAATGATTTTTAGGCAAATTTATCCGGCAAAATGTTTGACAATGACCTTTCTATGATGTTACACAATATAATATCATTTGCTCGATTGGTAATACCTTTACCTAAAATAATATAATTTTACTGTTAATTATTTAGTTTCCGACTTGGTGGATTTATTAATCGCGCCGATAATTAAAATCAGATTACAGAAACGCGCGCGTAGCAAGTGTGTCCTGAAATTTACATAATATACGACACATATTTCTGTAACAAACTGCACAAATGAGCTTAAAAACATTAGATTTAGACGGAAAATCGGCGGTTGTCATCGGCGGAACGAGCGGCATCGGACGCGCTATTGCTCACGGTTTAGCGGAAGCGGGCGCGGATGTCGTCCCGACTTCGCGCCGAATCGAACAGGTCGAAGCGGCGGCAAAGGAAATCGAATCTTTTAATCGTCGTTCGTTGCGCGTCGCCTCCGACGTTTCAGACCGCGAATCGCTCGAAAATGTTTTGAACGAAGCAATCGCGGCATTCGGCAAAGTTGATATTTTGGTCAATTCCGCCGGACGCACGAAACGCGCTCCGACGCTCGATTTCGATGAGGAGGATTGGAACGATATTTTGGAGACGAATCTGACCGGAACTCTGCGTGCGTGTCAGGTTTTCGGCGCTCATATGTTGGAAAAAGGTTACGGACGAATTATCAATATCGCGTCGCTTTCGACTTTCGTATCGCTTTTTGAAGTCGCCGCTTATTCGGCTTCAAAAGCGGCGGTCGCGTCTTTAACCAAATCTCTGGCGGTCGAATGGTCTTCAAAAGGCGTTAACGTCAACGCAATCGCGCCGGGCGTTTTTCGCACTGCGCTCAACGAAAAACTTTTGGACGAAACCGAGCGCGGGCGAGAATTTCAATTGAGAACGCCGATGAAGCGTTTTGGTAAAGTCGAAGAACTTGCGGGCGCGGCGGTCTTTTTAGCGTCTGACGCGGCAAGTTTTGTCAGCGGCGAAGTGCTGGTCGTGGACGGCGGGTTTTTGGCAAGCGGCGTTAATCAGTAAGATTTTTGCCCACGAAATACACGAAAGAAACGAAAAAATACAGAAGGTTTTATTTATTTTTAGTATATTTCGTGTATTTCGTGGGCAAACCAACTTTGTGAATTCTGAAATCGCGGAAAAAACCGAAAGACTCGTAAAAATGCTCGCCGAAAAAAATCTCGGCGGCGTTTTAATAAACTCGCAGCATAATTTCGCCTGGGCAACCGGCGGCGCGAACAACGGAATTGATTTGAGTCGAGAAAACGGCGCGGTTTCCCTTTTGATAAGACGCGACAGTAAAAAATTCGTGCTGGCAAGCAATATCGAAATGCCTCGAATTTTGGAAGATGAAATTTCCGCCAAAGATTTTGAGCCGGTTGAATTCGGCTGGGAAAAGGAAAAGGCTTCTTCTGATTTTTTGATAAAAAAGGCTTTATCTTTGCTCGATAACAGTGGAACAATCGGCGCGGATTTGTTTTTCAACCCGCAAACGCCGATTGTTGAAGCCGACATCGCGCGATGTCGTTTT
>CAXSHW010000001.1:609-2111 GCA_964237245.1 uncultured Pyrinomonadaceae bacterium | reverse complement strand
GGCGCGGAAATCGAACGCTTTCGCAGTCTCGGACGAGATGCCGGAGAAACGCTCGGCGACGTGATTAAATCTCTGCGCGGCGGCGAAACCGAAAAGGAAGTCGCGCGAAATACGGCAAACCAACTGGCTGCGAAAAACATTCGCGCGGTTGTCAATCTGGTTGCGGCGGATGAAAGATTACAAAAATTTCGGCATCCCGTTCCGACCGAAAAAACTTGGAAAAAAGTTTTGATGATTGTCGTCTGCGCCAAACGCAACGGTTTAATTGCTTCGCTTTCGCGGATTGTTTGCGACGGCGAAATTCCGAACGATTTGAGAATGCGAACCGACGCCTGCGCACGCGTCAACGCTCGAATTTTAGCGGCGACTAAACAAGGCGCGACGGGCGCGAATTTATTTCAGGTCGCGGTTGACGCTTACGCCGCAGAAAATTTCGCGGGCGAAGAAAAACTGCATCATCAAGGCGGCGCGGCTGGTTACAAAACGCGCGATTGGGTCGCGCATCCGAAATCTGCGGAAACGGTTCAATCGAATCAGGCTTTCGCGTGGAATCCTTCGATAACCGGAACGAAAACCGAAGAAACCGTCTTTTTGGGCGAAAACGAAGTTGAAATTATCACTACAACGCCGAATTTCCCGCAAATCGCGGTGGAAATTGACGGACGCGAATATCTTTCGCCCGACATCTTGAGTTTGTAAAAAGTCATAAAATTTAACTGCCGGAAGTTTAATTTTAATTATCAAAAACTAAGTAAATTTGTCTGCAAAATTAAAAGTTGAAAACCGAAAAGCGAGGTCTTAAATGAACGAAACGAAAAGAACGTTTGAAGAAATTACCGCTCCGCAAACCGAAACAATCGCCGCGCCGATTGGAACAGGCACAAGCGCCTTTGAATCAGCGGTTTCGGCAACAATGGGCAATTCGATTGCCGCTAATATCGGGCATTATCGCTGGGTAATCTGCGCTCTTTTGTTTTTTGCCACAACAATCAACTATATTGACCGGCAGGTTTTGGGCATTTTGGCGACCGACAATGCTTTTAAGGCGCAAATCGGCTGGAATGAAGCCGAATACGGTTTCGTAAATACAGCGTTCCAAGCGGCTTACGCGATTGGTTTGCTCGTCGTCGGCGGTTTGATGGATAGATTCGGCACGCGCAAAGGCTTTTCGTTTGCGATGATTTTCTGGAGCGCCGCTTCGATGGCGGGGCGACCTTGACGAATTCGTCGAGATCCATCGGCGGGACTCCCGGCGCCGCGGCGGCCGGCCCGCAACGGCTAAGCAGGCCTAATGTTGGATCGAACTAGGGCGGCAGCAAGAGGGAGTTGTGGCGTCCTACTCCACGGTGACGGATTTCGCTAAATTCCGCGGCTGGTCGACATCGGTCCCGCGCGTGACGGCGGTATGATAGGCGAGCAACTGCACGGGAATCGCATAGACGAGCGGCGCGATTTCCGGAGCCATATCCGGCAGGACCAACGTCGCCATCGTTTCACTCTGG
>CAXSHW010000001.1:0-599 GCA_964237245.1 uncultured Pyrinomonadaceae bacterium | reverse complement strand
CCGCGACTTCCTGCATGTTCGAAACCGTTTTGTCGAAGACATGGTCGTGCGGAGCAATGACGATGACCGGCGTATTCTCGTCGATCAGCGCGATAGGGCCATGCTTCAACTCGCCGGCCGCGTAGCCTTCGGCATGGATGTAGGAGATCTCCTTGAGCTTCAGCGCGCCTTCCATGGCGAGGGGAAAGCTGGTGCCGCGGCCGAGATAGAGCACGTCCCGGACACGGGCGAGCTCCTTGGCGAGCGCCTCGATCTCGCCTTCCAGCCTGAGCGCCTGAGTCGCCCGCCGCGGCACTTCGCTGGCTGCCGAAACAAGCCGGTTCTCTTCAGCCGCCGTGATGGTTCCACGCTGGCGCGCCGCCTGTACGGCAAGTGCGAACAGGACGGTAAGCTGGCAGGTGAACGCTTTTGTCGAGGCAACGCCGATCTCCGGTCCCGCGAGGGTCGGCATGACGTAGTCGGCCTCGCGCGCAATCGTGGAAGTCGGGACGTTGACGATCGCGCCGATCTTCTGGCCCGCAGCCTTGCAGTAACGCAGCGACGCCAGAGTGTCGGCCGTCTCGCCGGACTGCGAGACGAAGAGCGCCAGCCCGTCCGGA